>NZ_JACSNI010000005.1:0-223188 GCF_018619055.1 Exiguobacterium sp. s130
CCGTTCCCATGCCGAACACGGAAGTTAAGCACTTGAACGCCGAAAGTAGTTGGGGGCTTCCCCCTGTGAGGATAGGACGTTGCCAGGCAAACGGTGGTTCTGGAGCATACGCTCAAGGGCCGCCGCTTTTTTGTGTCTTTTTGTAGAAAGACACGTATCCATTTTAATGAAGGGACTGAACAGGGATATGGCGAAAAAAACGAAACTACGTGTAGCCGTCGAAGAGAACGAGACGATTGGTACTTGTTTGGATCGTATCGATGCCATGGGATACCGCCCGACGGTCCGACGAGAAGAACCGATCTTTGGATTAGACGCTAATGGCGAACCGTATCCAATTCGTCAACAAATCGTCTTCGATTGTAAAGTGAAAGAGAATGAGTAACTGCCTAGAGCATCCTCCGATTCATGTGGAGGGTGCTCTTTTCGTTCTTGATTCCATGTGATGCCTTTCAAGAAAATAAACTCCGAAAGGACAATCGATGAAATCAGAAAAACCGCTTTTAAAACCGAACGATAAATTTTCAGACAATTAAATTGTTCGCCTTTGGTTGACGCCTTGGGATGGACTTGTTAAGATGAAGTCGTGACAGGATGATTGAATATAAACACCTCGTATAATAGCAGGGATATGGCTTGCAAGTTTCTACCCAACGACCCTAAATCGTTGGACTATGGGGTATATGGATGTTCGTCGATATTTCTTTGGCGTACCTTTTTATACCCTAAGCCACCCTTTTAGCCGTGGTTTGGGCTTTTTTTATGCACAAAGGAGGAAACAGCGATGGGAAATGCAGAAGTCGGCGTCATCATGGGAAGTCAATCGGATTGGGAAACGATGAAACATACATGTGATGTGTTGGAGCAACTTGAGATTCCGTATGAAAAGAAAGTCGTTTCCGCACACCGGACACCGGATCTAATGTTTCGTTATGCTGAATCAGCACGTGAACGAGGACTGAAGGTCATCATTGCCGGTGCAGGCGGTGCTGCTCATCTACCGGGCATGGTAGCCGCTAAAACGACATTACCCGTCGTCGGTGTTCCTGTGAAAAGTAGAGCGCTCCAAGGAATTGATTCCTTGCTCTCGATCGTTCAAATGCCAGGTGGTGTACCGGTCGCAACGGTTGCCATCGGAGAAGCAGGAGCAAAAAACGCCGGATTGCTAGCTGCTCAAATTCTTTCGATTCAAGATGAACGACTTGCCCGCAAGCTCGATCATATGCGAGTCGAACTCGAAGGAGACGTCATTGCATCTGGAGGAAACCTGTTATGAAACGAATCGGGATACTAGGTGGCGGTCAACTTGGTCGGATGATGGCACTGTCCGCCCGTGAGATGGGCTTTGAGATTCTGACACTCGATCCAACGGACAACGCACCATGTGCGCAAGTGGCGGATCAACATATTAAAGCTCCCTTTACGGATGTCGAGGCAGCGAAACAGCTCGCAGCTGAATCAGATGTCGTCACCTACGAATTCGAGAATATCTCAACAGAAGTCGCTGAAGCGATCGGGACGAAACTGATTCACGGAACGGATCTCCTCTTTCAAACGCAACATCGAGTTCGAGAAAAAGAGATGATTGAACGCATCGGGCATTCCGTCGCTCCATACTATCCGGTGACAGATCCTGCTGACTTAGAGGAAGCAAAACAGCGACTCGGTTTACCGTTCGTCTTGAAGACAGCACGATTCGGATACGACGGAAAAGGACAGACCGTCATCCGGACGGAAGAACAGTTCCAAGCGGCAATCAAACAATTCGAACCGACTGAGTATGTCGCAGAACAATGGTTACCGTTTGATCAGGAAATTTCCGTCATCGTCACTCGAAGCGCAACAGAGACTCGTGTTTTCCCAGTCAGTGAGAATATTCATCAAGAGAACATTTTGCATCTATCGATCGTACCGGCACGCATTTCCGAATCACTCGAACAAGAAGCAATTGCGCTCGCTGAATCGATCGCGGATGCTGTCGGGTTGATCGGTACACTCGCCATCGAGTTGTTCGTCGTAGGTTCTAGACTGATCGTCAATGAACTAGCACCCCGACCACATAATTCGGGTCACTATTCAATCGATGCTTGCGAAACATCCCAATTCGAGCAACATATCCGTGCCATCAGTGGTCTTCCACTCGGTGATACCCGTCTGACGACACCGGTCGTCATGGCGAACATCCTGGGTCAGCATGTCACAGCATTATACGAGGAACTGCCGAGACTAAACGCTCGGACGAAAGTTCACTTATATGGAAAAGCAGAAGCCAAGACAGGTCGCAAAATGGGACATTTAAACATCCTTGCGGACACGGTCGACGATGCTTTGGCAGAAGTCGAACGCCTGTCGATATGGAAGGAGACAGTTCAATGATCGAACGGTATACACGTCCTGAGATGAAAGCGATCTGGACCGAACAAAACAAATTCGAGGCTTGGTTAAAAGTCGAGATTCTTGCGTGTGAAGCATGGAGTGAACTAGGAGTCATCCCGAAAGAGGACGTTCAATTACTTTGGGACAATGCCTCTTTTGATGTCAACCGGATCCTTGAAATCGAACAAGAGACACGTCATGATGTCATCGCCTTTACACGTGCTGTCTCTGAGACACTCGGAGAAGAACGTAAATGGGTGCATTACGGACTAACGTCAACGGACGTCGTCGATACAGCACTCTCATATCTGTTGAAACAAGCAAATGACATTCTTGCTGCGGATCTCGATCGGTTCATCGACATCTTAAAAGTCAAAGCGAACGAACATAAATATACGGTCATGATGGGACGAACGCATGGCGTACATGCAGAACCGACGACGTTCGGTCTGAAACTAGCGCTTTGGTACGAAGAGATGAAACGAAACAAAGTCCGTTTCGAAGCAGCACGTGAGACGGTCGAATACGGCAAGATGTCGGGTGCCGTCGGAACATTCGCGAATATCGATCCGTTCATTGAAAAGTATGTCTGCGAAAAGTTAGGAACAAAACCAGCTCCGGTCTCCACGCAAACGTTACAACGCGATCGTCATGCACACTACATGTCGACACTGGCTTTGATCGCGACATCGATCGAAAAAATGGCAACGGAAATCCGAGGTCTGCAAAAAACGGAAACACGTGAAGTCGAAGAATTCTTCGCTAAAGGTCAAAAAGGATCATCGGCGATGCCGCACAAGCGGAATCCAATCGGCTCTGAGAACATGACAGGTCTTGCCCGAGTCATCCGTGGACACATGGTGACGGCGTACGAGAACGTCTCACTCTGGCACGAACGGGATATCTCGCACTCTTCGGCAGAACGCATCATTCTTCCGGACGCGACAGGACTACTCAACTACATGTTGAACCGTTTCGGAAACATCGTGAAGAACTTGACGGTCTTCCCGGACAACATGAAGCGGAACATGGACCGGACGTTCGGGGTCATCTTCTCTGGACATGTCTTACTCGCTTTAATCGAAAAAGGCTGGTCACGTGAAACCGCTTATGACTTCGTTCAACCGCGTGCGATGCAGGCGTGGGAAGAACAAATCATGTTCCGTGACTTATTGTGGCAAGAAGAAGAGATTCAACAGCTGTTCACAGAAGAAGAGCTCGATGCGTGTTTCGATCCGACGTACCATACGAGTCGCGTCGATGAAATTTTTGAACGGTGTGGCTTGAACTAATCAACCTGAGACGGGGCACGTGCCCCGTCTACATCTTAGGATCATGGGGGACGAAAGCGATGCAACCACTTTATGAAGGAAAAGCAAAACGATTGTACACGACGCAGGAGCAGGATGTGCTCCGGATCGTCTATAAAGACGAGGCCACGGCATTCAACGGCGAGAAAAAAGAAGTATTTGCTGGAAAAGGCGAATTGAACAACCGATTGACGAGTCATTTCTTTGAAATCCTCGAACAAGCGGGCATTCCGACACATTTCATTGAGCGTGTCTCGGAGCGCGAACAGCTCGTACGTCGTGTCACTATCATTCCACTCGAAGTCGTCGTCCGGAACGTCGTCGCAGGAAGCTTGAGTAAACGGCTCGGTATCGAAGAAGGTACGGTGCTCGAAACACCAATCGTTGAGTTCTACTATAAAGATGATACGTTAGGCGATCCACTCGTCACCTCATCACACATCAATTTACTGAAGATTGCGACTTCTGAGGAGCTAGAAGAGCTGTCGGACAAAGCGCTTCGCGTGAATGAAGTCTTGCAACCTTACTTCCGTCAAAACGGAATCACGTTGATTGATTTTAAATTGGAGTACGGCAAGACGTCAGATGGAACGATTCTACTGGCTGATGAGATTTCACCTGATACATGTCGCTTGTGGGATCAGGCGACAGGAGAACATCTCGATAAAGATGTTTTTCGACGCAATATCGGTTCACTGACAGAGACTTACCAAACACTATTCAATCGCCTAGGGGGAAACACACAATGAAAAAAGTCATCGTATCGATCGCATTACGGGAAAGCATTTTAGATCCACAAGGAGTTGCTGTAAAAGGCGGATTGCAACAGCTTGGTTTTACGGGTGTCGAAAGTGTTCGAATCGGAAAACAGATTGAACTGCTCGTTGAAACGGAAACGACAGAAGCGATGATTCATGAGATGTGTCAAAAATTACTCGTCAACACGGTGATGGAAGATTACCAGATTACGATCGAAGAGGTGACGCCAGCATGAAGTTCGCGGTCATCGTCTTTCCGGGATCGAACTGTGATTTAGATATGTACCATGCGGTTAAGGATGCGCTCGGAGAAGAAGCCGAATACGTCTTCCATACCGAAACATCACTTGAGGGTTATGACGGCGTCCTGTTACCAGGTGGATTTTCCTACGGAGATTACCTTCGTTGCGGCGCGATCGCACGCTTCTCACCGATTATGGAAGAGGTCAAACGTTTTGCAACAGAAGGAAAAACCGTCCTCGGTGTCTGTAACGGATTCCAGATCCTTGTCGAAGCGGGACTCTTGCCAGGTGTCTTACACCGCAACAACGGCTTGAAGTTCATGTGCCGGACGGTTGAACTAAAGGTTGAAAACACGAAGACACGGTTTACATCGGATTATCTGCCAGGCGAGACGATCTCGATTCCAATCGCGCACGGCGAAGGAAACTACTACTGTGACGATGCGACTTACGCGATGCTCCAAACGAACGGACAAATCGCCTTCACGTATGTCGATAATCCGAACGGCTCACGCGGTGATATCGCCGGGATCACGAACAAAGCCGGCAACGTTCTCGGGATGATGCCACACCCGGAACGAGCGGTCGAGTTATTGACCGGCGGAACAGATGGACTAAAACTCTTTACTTCACTCGTCAAACAGGGGGCACACCATGCTAAAACAACAGTCTGAACCAACACCAGAATTGATTCAAGAGCAACGCGTTTATGCCACGATGGGATTAAGTGATACGGAATACCAGATGATCGTCGATTTACTCGGACGCCAACCGAACTATACGGAAACAGGATTGTTTTCGGTCATGTGGTCGGAGCATTGTTCATACAAGACATCTAAACCCGTCCTCCGTCAATTCCCGACGACTGGACCACGTGTCTTACAGGGACCGGGTGAAGGAGCAGGTGTCGTTGATATCGGCGATGAGCAGGCAGTCGTCTTTAAGATTGAAAGCCACAACCATCCATCCGCTGTTGAACCGTATCAAGGGGCTGCGACAGGCGTCGGCGGAATCATTCGTGACATCTTCTCGATGGGCGCACGCCCAGTTGCGCTCATGAACTCGCTCCGTTTCGGTCATCTCGGTACACCACGTGTCAATCAACTGTTTGAACAAGTCGTTGCAGGGATCGCGGGGTATGGCAACTGTGTCGGTATTCCAACGATCGGTGGCGAAATCGGATTTGATCGTTCGTATGAAGGAAATCCACTCGTCAATGCGATGTGTATCGGTTTGATCAACCATGCCGATATTCAAAAAGGTCAGGCAAAAGGTGTCGGGAACTCAGTCATGTACGTCGGTGCAGCTACTGGGCGCGATGGTATTCATGGTGCGACGTTCGCCTCGGAAGATCTCGGAGAAGATACGGAAGCAAAACGTCCAGCTGTTCAAGTCGGTGATCCATTCATGGAGAAGCTATTGATTGAAGCTTGTCTTGAGATCGTTGGTCATCCAGCATTGGTCGGGATGCAGGATATGGGCGCTGCTGGACTAACATCTTCTTCAGCAGAGATGGCTTCAAAAGCAGGCATGGGCATCGAGATGCACCTCGATGACGTCCCGCAACGAGAAACAGGGATGACTGCCTACGAAATGATGCTCTCGGAATCACAAGAGCGGATGTTACTCGTCGTCAAGCGTGGTCGCGAAGCAGAAATCGAAGCGATCGTCAGCAAATGGGGACTCCATGCCGTTCACGTCGGAGAAGTCATTGAAGAGAAAGTCTTACGGTTGATTCATCATGGAGATATCGTGGCAGAAGTTCCGGTTGATGCGTTAGCAGAAGAAGCACCAGTCTATGAAAAACCATCTCGCGTTCCTGCGTATTATGAAGAATTCCAAGCGATGGAAGAGACGCTTCCAGTCGTCGAAGATGTCGTTGAGACATGGCGGGCGTTACTCCGTCAGCCGACGATCGCTTCAAAACGCTGGGTCTACGATCAGTACGATCATATGGTCCAGACATCGACCGTCGTCGCACCAGGATCAGACGCAGCCGTCATTCGTGTCCGCGGCACGAACAAAGCGCTCGCGATGACGACCGACTGTAACAGCCGTTTCGTCTACTTGGATCCATACGTCGGTGGACAGATCGCGGTTGCGGAAGCAGCACGTAATATCGTCGCGAGTGGGGCGACACCACTCGCCATCACGGATTGTCTGAACTTCGGAAATCCGGATAAACCAGAAGGCTTCTGGCAGTTGCAGCAAGCAACAGCCGGTATGGCTGAAGCATGTCGTGTCCTTGAGACACCTGTCATCGGAGGAAACGTCTCACTCTACAACGAGTCAGCCGGTCAAGCGGTTCATCCGACACCGGTCGTCGGAATGGTTGGCTTACACGAGCAAACGGAATGGATCACAACGCAACACGTCAAACAAGCTGGTGACCAGATCTATCTATTAGGAGAAACAACAGCCGAGTTTGGTGGTAGTGAGCTTCAATATATGCAATTCGGTAAATCATTCGGTCGCGCACCACAGATTGATTTAGCCGTCGAACACGCACGCTTACAATTGTTACAGCAGGCAGTACAAGCAGGTGAAGTCAATGCGATGCATGATGTATCAGAAGGTGGTCTTGCCATCGCTCTCGCTGAGATGACGTTTGGAACGAATCTCGGGTTGACAGTTCAGTTCAACGGACCAACCTTACACCTGTTCAGTGAATCGCAATCACGTTTCGTCGTCACTGTGCCACAAACGCACGTTGCAGCATTCGAACAACGGACCGGTGCTCAATCGATCGGTGTCGTCACGAACGATGAGCTTCTTGTCATCGAAACGGCAGAGACACGGATCGAAGCAGACCGTTCGACCTTACAGGGAGACTGGGAAGGAGCAATCGCGTGTTATATGACATCAAAGGACTAAATGAGGAGTGTGGCGTCTTCGGGATATTCGGACAACCGAATGCAGCGCAACTCGCCTATTACGGCTTGCATAGCTTGCAACACCGGGGACAGGAAGGGGCAGGCATCGTCACGAGTGACGGTGACGGCCTCTTCCCGCACCGCGGGCAAGGACTCGTAACGGAAGTCTTTTCGGAAGAGACACTGACGAATCTGAAAGGACATCATGCAATCGGACATGTCCGGTATTCGACAGCAGGAGGAAACACGCTTGAGAACACTCAACCGCTGCATTTCAAATCGCGGATGGGAGATCTCGCCCTCGCACATAACGGAAACCTCGTCAACGCCGATTCACTGAAGCACCTGTTAGAAGCAGAAGGTGCCATCTTTCAGACGACGAGTGATACGGAAGTCGTCGCCCATCTCGTCAAACGCAGTAAGCTCGACACACTCGAAGACCGGATTGCTGACAGTCTCGCGCGTCTCATCGGGGCATTCGCTTTTCTTTTCTTAACGGAAGATACGTTATTCGTGGCGGTTGATCCACACGGACTGCGTCCACTGTCACTCGGGAAGACACCGGACGGCGGCATCGTATTCGCGTCAGAGACATGTGCCTTTGATATCGTCGGCGCGGAGTTCATTCGTGATATCGAGCCAGGGGAGCTCGTAACGATCACAGAACACGGCATGTCGTCTCGTCAATACATGGAACCACGTGAACGGGCGATGTGTTCGATGGAATACATCTACTTCTCACGTCCGGATTCAATCATTGATGGCGTCAACGTCCATACAGCACGCAAAGCACTTGGGAAAAAGATGTATGAAGAAGCACCGGTCGAAGCAGACGTCGTTACCGGAGTGCCGGATTCAAGTATCTCGGCAGCGATCGGTTACGCGGAAGCGAGCGGTATTCCGTATGAGATGGGATTGATCAAGAATCGGTATGTCGGACGGACGTTCATCCAGCCGTCACAAGAGTTACGGGAACGTGGGGTCAAAATGAAGTTGTCCGCGCTACGCGGTGTCGTACAAGGAAAGCGTGTCATCATGGTCGATGATTCAATCGTCCGGGGAACGACGAGTCGTCGTATCGTCGGTTTGTTACGGGAAGCGGGTGCGACGGAAGTCCACGTCCGCATCACGGCACCACCGATTACGAATCCATGTTATTACGGGATTGATACTTCATCGAAGGAAGAACTGATCTCTGCCCGGTTGATGCCGGAAGAAATCCGTCAGGAAATCGGTGCGGATTCACTTGAATTCTTGACTGTACCGGGCATGGTCGATGCCATCGATCGCCCGTTCGATGGACCGTTAAAAGGACAATGTACCGCTTGCTTCACAGGAGAGTATCCGACACCGCTCGGTTCGCTCGAGTTAGAAGCTAAACTTTGATAGATGGGGGAAGAACATGAGCAAACATTACGAAGCAGCAGGTGTGAGTCTGACAGCAGGATATGAGTCCGTCACCCGAATGAAAAAACACGTCGCCCGTTCGATGCGCAAAGAAGTATTGACGGGACTCGGTAGCTTTGGTGCGATGTTCGACCTCAGCCAATTGCAGTTGAAAGAACCGGTTCTTGTCAGTGGGACAGATGGTGTCGGTACGAAACTCAAGCTCGCTTTCGCACTGGAACAACACGATACGATCGGAATCGACTGTGTCGCGATGTGTGTGAACGATATCATCGTCCAAGGCGCGGAACCGCTTTATTTTCTCGACTACATCGCGCTCGGTCAGGCGATTCCGGCGAAGATCGAACGGATCGTCGCCGGTGTTGCTGAAGGATGTGTCCAAGCGGGCTGTACGTTAATCGGCGGCGAAACAGCGGAAATGCCAGGGATGTATGCGGACGGCGAATATGATATCGCCGGGTTCGCTGTAGGTGCCGTCGAGAAACAAAAATTGATCACAGGTGATAACGTCGCAGCTGGAGATGTCATTCTCGGTCTCGCTTCGTCCGGCGTCCATTCGAACGGGTTCTCACTCGTCCGTAAAATCGTCGCTGACAGCGGTCTCCGCTACGAAGATGAAGTCATGATGCTCGGTCATACGCTCGGAAATGCGCTCCTCATGCCAACACGTATCTACGTCGAAGCGGTCAAAGCAGCCCTTGAGACGGAAAAGATTCAAGCGATGGTCCATATTACGGGTGGTGGTTTCTACGAGAACGTACCACGCGTCTTACCAGAAGGTCTTGGCGCATCGTTCGACCCGAAAAAGTGGCCGACGTTACCAGTCTTCGACTGGCTCGAGCAAGCGGGTGATTTGCCACGACATGATATGTATAATGTCTTCAATATGGGGATCGGTTTCATGTTGATCGTCAAACCGGAAGATGTCGCGGAAGTGACAGCACGCCTCGCTCGTGAAAATGAGACGGCGTACGTGATTGGTCAGGTGACCGATCAAGAAGGTGTCCGGATTCAAGGAGTCGACGCATGAAGATCGCCTGTTTTGCATCAGGAAGCGGTAGTAATGTCGAAGCACTTTTTGAAGCAATCGAGGCAGGAACATTACATGCCTCGATCGAACTGATCGTCTGCGATCAACCGGACGCAGCAGTCATCGAGCGGGCAAAACGACGCGGATGTGACGTCTTCGTCTTTCGGGCGAAGGACTATCCGGATAAACCGAGTTTTGAGCGGGAGATCATTGCCCGTCTTGAAGCGAAAGGCGTCGAACGGATCATTCTCGCCGGCTACATGCGATTGATCGGGGAAGAGTTGCTCGGACGATACGCAGGTCGGATCGTCAACATCCACCCGTCGCTACTTCCGGCCTTCCCGGGAAAAGATGCGATCGGACAAGCATTTCGTGGCGGAGTTAAAATCACAGGTGTTACAATTCATATAGTCGATGAAGGCATGGACACAGGACCGATCATGGCTCAAGAAGCCGTCCGGATTACAGAAGAGATGACGCGTGAAACGTTGCAACAAGCGATTCAGCGTGTCGAACATAGACTGTATCCGCAAGTCATCGAAGAGTGGATGAAAGAGGAGGCAAACGTATGAGAGCGTTAATTAGTGTGTCGGATAAAACAGGGATCGTCGAATTAGGACGAGCGTTTCATGAAGCAGGTATCGAGCTTGTCTCGACAGGCGGAACACATCAAGCATTAGAGGAAGCTGGGCTTCCGGTCATTGGTATCAGTGAAGTCACACAATTCCCAGAGATGCTCGATGGACGTGTCAAGACACTTCATCCGATGGTCCACGGTGGACTACTTGGTCGTCGTGATCTTGAATCCCATCGCGAACAGATGGCTGCGCAACAGATTCAACCGATTGATTTCGTCGTCGTCAACTTGTATCCGTTCAAGCAGACAGTTTTACAAGAAGACGTTGCGTATGCGGATGCGATTGAGAACATCGATATCGGTGGTCCAAGCATGTTGCGATCTGCAGCGAAGAACCACGCGGCTGTGACGGTCGTCGTCGATCCAGCTGATTACGAAACAGTCGTTGCTGAGGTTCGTGAAGGTGGAACAACGTTTGAGACACGCCAACGTCTTGCAGCGAAAGCTTTCCGTCATACAGCGGCGTACGATGCGTTGATCGCGGATTATTTCTTGACACAAACAGGCGAGAAGTTCCCGGACCAGTTGACGATCACGCTTGAGAAAGTCCAGGATCTCCGTTACGGAGAAAATCCACACCAAGAAGCAGCCTTTTATAAAACACCGATTTACCGTGGGGCTTCCCTCGCTTCAGCGAAACAGTTACACGGTAAAGAGTTGTCGTATAACAACATTCAAGATGCGAACGCCGCACTCGAAATTCTCGACGAGTTCCGTGAAGCAGCAGCCGTCGTCGTCAAACACATGAACCCATGTGGTGTTGCCGTCGGTCCAACGATCGGAGAGGCATTCCGCCGCGCTCATGCAGCCGATCCGGTTTCAATTTTCGGAGGCATCGTCGCCTTGAACCGTGAAGTCGACCTAGAGACAGCAGAACAACTAAGCGGTATCTTCCTTGAGATCATCATTGCCCCGTCCTTCACGGAAGAAGCCTTCGCCTTATTGTCAGCGAAAAAGAACATTCGTCTGCTTGAACTCGACGTCAAACGTGTCCAAGCGATCCGCTATACAGCAGTTGCCGGCGGTATGCTCGTCCAAGACAGTGACGATGAGACATTAGATGATGCAGCAGCACGTGTCGTGACAGACCGCAAACCGACAGCAGCGGAATGGGAAGACTTGAAACTCGCATGGCGCGCTGTCAAACACGTCAAGTCGAATGCGATCGTTCTTGCAAAAGACGAAGTAACCGTCGGTGTCGGTGCAGGACAGATGAACCGTGTTGGTTCAGCGAACATTGCAATCACGCAAGCTGGAGAAAAAGCGATCGGCGCGTCCCTTGCTTCCGATGCCTTCTTCCCAATGGGCGATACGGTCGAAGCGGCAGCAGCAGCTGGCATTACAGCAATCATTCAACCAGGCGGCTCGATTCGCGATCAAGAGTCGATTGATGCGTGTAACCAACACGGCATCACGATGGTCTTTACGAACGTTCGACATTTCAAACACTAAGCGGAGGCGATTTGAATGAAGGTATTGGTGATTGGTAAAGGAGGGCGTGAACACGCGCTCGTCTGGAAGCTGGCACAGGATGAACGGATCGAGACAGTGTATGCTGCGCCTGGGAATGCCGGGATGACACAAGCTACATGTGTTCCGATCGCCGAAAATGCCATCGATGAACTCGTGGCGTTCGCACAAGACGAACAGATTGATTGGACGATCGTCGGACCAGAAGGACCACTCGTTCTCGGGGTCGTTAACGCCTTTCAGGCAGCGGGACTGCAGGTTTTCGGACCGACACGGGAAGCTGCGGCAATCGAGGGAAGTAAGCAGTTCGCGAAGGAATTGATGGCGCGTGCCGGTATTCCGACCGCTGCTCACGCCGTCTTTACTTCAGCAGCAGAGGCAGAAGCGTATGTTCGCAAAGCGGGTGCACCGATTGTCATCAAAGCCGACGGTCTCGCTGCCGGAAAAGGGGTCACGGTCGCAGAAACTGTGGACCAGGCACTTGCAGCGATCCACGATACGTTTGCCGGGGAATACGGGCAGCAAAGCCGCGTCGTCATCGAAGAGTGTTTGGTCGGGGAAGAGTGTTCGTTGATGGCGTTCGTCCACGAAGAGACGGTCATTCCGATGGTATTGTCGCAAGATCATAAACGGGCATTTGACGGTGACTTAGGTCCGAACACAGGAGGAATGGGCGCGTATTCACCGTTACCTCAGTGGGACGAAGCAGCGTTGACGACAGAAGCTGTTGATCGCATCATACAGCCGCTCGTTGATCAGATGGCAAGCGAAGGAATACCGTTCACTGGCTTCCTCTATGCCGGTCTGATGTTGACGAAACAAGGACCGTTCGTCATCGAGTTCAATGCTCGGTTCGGTGATCCGGAGACGGAAGTCATTCTCCCACGCTTAGAGACACCGTTACTTGATGTCATCAGACCACTGATGGACGGACAGACACCAGAAGTCGTTTGGACGGACCAAGCAGCTGTCGGTGTCGTCGTCGCTGCAGAAGGATATCCAGAAGCGCCAAAAACGGGACAAATGATTCCACTCGATCAGATCGGGGATGACCTTCTCGTTTTTCATGCCGGAACGGCAGAACAATCCGGTCAACTTGTCTCAGCCGGTGGACGTGTCCTCGTCTGTGTCAGTCGTGCAGAGACGATCGAGCAAGCTGTCGAACAGGTCTATGCGAACTTACCAGACGTAACGCATCAGCCATTCTTTTACCGAACTGATATCGCTCAAAAAGCCTTTCGTGCCTCACATGAATCATGATAGTTGAACCAGACGCACTCAACAGAGTCTCGTCTGGTTTTTTTATTTCTTGGCGAAGTGCACGAAAAGATTTGTCTTCCATGGCGAATTTGTGTTATTTTGACCAAATGAATCCGGAACGGGGCAAAACTTCTTGAAACTTACTTAGCAACATTTTAGTATAAGAACTATAAGAAAGCGTTTTCAATAAAATAAAGGAGGTCGAGCTTTCGTGAAAAAAAATTGTGGAAGATCCCCTTGGACGAAATCTGAAGTACGAACACACCAAGCGGTCATCAGCGGAAAGCTTGCACCGACACTTGTCATACAGAATGCCACTTACCTAAATCATGGTGTCAAAGCATGGCGGACGGCGAACATCTGGATCAGTGGCGACCGGATCGTCTATGTCGGTCCAGAGATGCCGGAACAAGCCGATGCCTACCATGATGCGACAGGTCAATATATCGTACCCGGTTACATTGAACCTCATGCCCATCCGTTTCAACTTTATAATCCAGCGAGTCTTGCAAAATTCGCAGCAGAGCGAGGAACATCGACCCTCGTCAACGACAACATGTTGTTATTATTAGAGCCGACGGAGCAAGCGTTTGCTCAAGTCGAGGCACTGGCGGACCTACCGACCTCGATGTACTGGTGGGCACGACTCGACGCGCAGACCGAGCTTGATGCCGATAGTATCTCGATCGATAATCGCCGGATTCAAGCATGGCTTAAACATCCACAAGTCATCCAAGCGGGTGAGTTGACGGGATGGCCACGTCTCTCGCAAGGGGACGATGAACTGCTCCACTGGATGCAGGATGCGATCAAACTTGGAAAACCAATCGAAGGTCATTTCCCTGGTGCTTCAGCGAAGACGCTGACAAAGATGGCGCTGTATGGTGTGACGAGTGATCACGAGGCAATGACGGTCGAAGAAGCGATGACACGTCTTGAACTTGGTTATACGACGACGATTCGTTATTCATCGATTCGTCCGGATCTACCGGATATCTTTAAGGGGCTTGTCGAAGCGGGATTGACGCAGTTCGATAAGGTACTAGTGACAACAGATGGTTCGACACCCTCCTTCTATAAAGCGGGTATGATGGATGAGACAATCCGACTGATGCTCGAGGCAGGCATTCCGGTCGAAGAAGCCTACCGGATTGCGTCATACAATGCAGCACGTCATTTTAATCTCGATCATCTACTCGGAAGTATCGCGCCAGGACGGATTGCTCATCTCAATTTCCTTGAGGCAAAAGATGCTCCGACACCTGTCGCTGTACTTGCGCGCGGCATATGGGTCCGTCAAGCCGACATTCCATGTTACCCGGCAGAAACGCTTGATGCTGCTTATGCCCTTATGCCACGATCAGAAGTCCGGATTTCCTTAACGGAGCAGGATTTTTCATTCAGCATGCCGGTTGGTCTTGAAATGGTCAATTCCGTCATCATGAAGCTCTATCAAGTCGAGCATGACACGAGTGTACCTATTCTACCAGCAGGTTGCGATGAATCCTTCCTGATGCTACTGGACCGCGAAGGGAAGTGGCGTTTGAATACCGTCTTGAAGAACTTTGCGACACAAGTCGGAGGTCTCGTCAGTTCGTACTCGATTAGTGGTGATATTTTGATGATCGGTAAATCAAAACGAGATATGCAAGTCGCGTTTGAGCGGATGAAAACATTTGGCGGTGGAATCGTTCTCGTCGAAGACGGAGAAGTCATCGCTGAAGTTCCATTGACCTTAATGGGGCAGACGTCCGACTTACCAATCGAGGATTTGATCGTTCAAGAAACCGCTTTACGGGAGGCATTATTTGCCCGTGGATATGCCTTTGAAGATCCGGTCTATACGTTGCTATTCCTAGCGTCTACACATCTACCATATGTGCGAATCACACCACAAGGTATTTACGAAGTCCTTCGGAAAAAAGTCCTTTTCCCGGCGATTTTGCGATGACGCTTGAATTTTAAAACGTCGCGCTTTAAACTATTAAAGAGCAATTGAATGGGAAAGGGAGTCACAAGATGCAACTCGATAAATTGCGTGGAAAAGAATTAGATCAGTTATTTACAGCCATCATGAAGATGGATTCATTAGAAGATTGTTATACGTTGTTCGAAGACTTAGCGACCGTCAACGAAATCCAGGCGCTCGCCCAACGTCTGGAAGTCGCACGTCAATTACGTGAAGGCAATACGTATCACAAAATCGAAAAGGCGACCGGTGCTTCAACAGCAACGATTTCGCGTGTCAAACGTTGCTTGAACTACGGTTCGGGCGGTTATGATCTGGCGCTTGCCCGCCTAGGTCTTATCGAGCAAGAAGTAGCGGATAACTAATGTTATCCGCTACTTCTATGAAGGGGGGCGTGTTACATTGGATTTTGCGTTACAACAAAGAATTCAACATTTCATTCGTAAGCTGACGCCTATCCAGTCGCTCGTCATCATCTACTTCGTTGCTGTCATCATTGGGATCATTCTGCTCGGCTTACCGTGGTCGACGAAAGGAAATTACGACTGGGACTTCACGGACCTGGTCTTCATGGCGGTCAGTTGTGTTAGTGTCACCGGTCTGACGACGGTCTCGGTTTCGGATACCTTTACGACGTTCGGGTACTTCATGATCATGATTTTAGTACAAGTCAGCGGGATCGGCTTGATGTCGCTTCATATCGCGATGTGGGTCATCCTCGGAAAACGAATTGGCTTCCGGGAGCGTCAACTGGTCGTCCGAGATCAGAACCAGACGACGATGCAAGGTGTCGTCAAATATATTCGGGAAGTCATCTTGATCATCGTCTCGATTGAATTGATTGGTGCTTTGATTCTCGGGCTGTATTACACAAAGTATTTTCCGACGTTCGGAGAAGCGATGCTTCAAGGGTTGTTCGGGTCAGTCAGTGCGACGACGAACGCCGGTTTTGATATCACGGGAGAATCGTTACTACCGTTTCGCGGGGATTTGTTCGTCGTCTTCATGCAAATCTTACTGTTGACGCTCGGAGCAATTGGTTTTCCGGTACTCGTCGAAGTCCGACGTTATATTTCCTACCGAGCGACACGTCAAGCAACACGTCAACCGTATCATTTTTCACTGTTCACGAAATTGACGGCGTCGACGTTCTTCATTCTCGTTCTCTTTGGAATGGTGGCACTACTACTATTCGAATGGAACCAATCCTTTAAAGGCTTACCAATCGATGAGAAGCTCGTCGACGCCTTGTTCCAATCCGTTACGACTCGTAACGGGGGATTGACGACGATCGATATCACGTCTTTCTCACAAGCCTCGATTTTCGTCTTGTCGCTCTTAATGTTCATCGGAGCGTCACCGTCTTCCGTTGGTGGGGGGATTCGAACGACGACGTTCGCCGTCGCTGTCTTGAGTGTCATCGCCTTCATACGAGGGGAATATGGTATCAAAATCTTCGGTCGTGAGATTGGTCAATCGGATATTTGGAAGGCCTTTGTCGTCATCGTCGTCTCGACTGGCGTGACGATGGTTGGATTGATCGTCTTGTTGATCGTTGAGGACGCGCCGTTCCTGGTGCTGTTCTTTGAAGCGTGTTCAGCGTTCGGTACGACCGGTCTATCACTCGGCATCACGGATCAATTATCGGATATCGGAAAATGGACGTTGTCTGTGCTGATGTTCATTGGTCGAATCGGTGTCATCTCGTTCGTTCTTCTGTTGAAAGCGAACCAACCAAAACGTAACTATAACTATCCGAAGGAATCCGTCATTATCGGATAAGGAGGCTCTTGTATGAAACGTGCCTTTTGGATCAACTTCGCGTATATCTTTGCTGTGCCTGTCTTACCGTTTTTGGCGCTCGTCAATGGGCGAGCGCTCTGTTCGCCAGATTCACCGTTACTGGACGTTCCGGTACTCGGCTTCTTTTTGGCAGAACCGTGGGCGTTCGTGCCGGTATATGCGGTCTTTGCGTTGTTACTGGCGTCACTGTTGACGAAACGACGGACACACGTCTGACCATCTCGCTCTGCGCGAGATGGTTTTTTGTTTTATACTGAATGTGGAATGAGAAAGAGAGGATGGGACGAACCGTGTTATTACCTTTTAATGAATGGCGACATGTCTTTAAACTAGATCCAGCAAAACCAATTGATGATGCTAGCCTACAGGCGATTGCGACGTCCGGAACGGATGCGATTCTTGTCGGTGGAACAGATGACATCACACTCGATGCAACGCTTGATCTCTTAATGCGTTTGCGACGATATCCAGTCGCAGTGGCACTTGAGATTTCAGAACTCGAAGCCGCGACGATGGGATTCGATACGTATTTGACACCGACGGTCCTGAATGCGGGAACATTAGAGTATGTCGTCGAAAAACAGGTCGAGGCATTAGAACAAGTCGGTCATATGCTGGCGCACGCTGATCTTGTTGGGGAAGGGTATATCGTCCTGAATCCTGATGCGAAGGTCGCGCGTGTGACACAAGCAAAGCCGTTAACGTTGGATGAAACCGTCGCTTACGCACAACTTGCGGATAGCGTCTTCCGCTTACCGGTCGTCTATCTCGAATACAGTGGCGTTTACGGGGAACCGGAACGAGTAGCAGCCGTTCGCGATGTGTTGAAGCAGGCACGCCTGTTTTACGGCGGCGGCATCGACTCCGAGGAGCGGGCGCGTGAGATGTTGCAGTATGCGGATACGATCGTCGTTGGGAACGTCATTTATGAGGATTTAAAAGCAGCGCTTGCGACCGTCGCAGCGACACGATAAAATATAGGAACAAAAGTTCGGAATATAAGAAATGAGGCTATTGATATGTTTAATTTGAGTGAACAGCTCGTCAGTGGACTAAACCCTGAGCAAGCAAGAGCAGTCAAGCATACGGAAGGTCCACTGCTGATCATGGCAGGAGCCGGTTCCGGGAAGACACGCGTCCTGACACACCGGGTCGCATATTTGATGGCGGCTAAACAAGTCGCGCCGTGGAACATCCTTGCGATTACGTTCACGAACAAGGCAGCGCGGGAAATGCGGGACCGGATTGGTCGTTTGGTCGGTGGTGTCGCAAACGATATTTGGGTCTCGACCTTCCATTCGATGTGTGTCCGGATGTTACGTCGCGACATCGATCAGCTTGGATACGATCGTAACTTCACGATCCTTGATTCAAGTGATCAGCAATCGGCGATCAAGCTCGTCTTAAAGGAACAAAACTTGGACCCGAAAAAATGGGATCCGCGATCGATGCTGACGATCATCTCGTCACAGAAAAATGAATTACGCAGTGCTGAATTCTACGCCTCGATCGTGACGAGTCCGTATGAGAAGACCGTTGCTGAAATCTATAAAGGATACGAAGCTGTCCTACGCCGGAACAACGCGCTCGACTTTGATGATCTAATCGGAAAAACGACAGAGTTATTCAAGAAGAGTCCGGATGTCCTTGCGTACTATCAGAAAAAGTTCCGCTACATCCATGTTGATGAGTATCAAGATACGAACAAAGCCCAGTATGATCTCGTCAATCTGTTAGCTTCGGGACATCAGAATCTCTGTGTCGTTGGGGACTCGGATCAGTCGATTTACCGTTGGCGTGGTGCTGACATTGCGAACATCCTCTCGTTCGAAGAGGATTATCCGAATGCAGCCGTCATCTTACTCGAGCAAAACTACCGTTCCTCGAAACGAATTTTGGAAGCGGCCAACCATGTCATCCAAAACAACTCAACACGTAAAGATAAGAAACTTTGGACGGATAACGACGAAGGCGAGAAGCTGATCGTTCATACGGCAGAGAACGAGCGGGAAGAAGCATTTTATATCGTCCAGGAAATTCGGAATTCACTTCGCTACGGGATGAAACTGAGTGATATCGCGATTTTATACCGGACGAACGCACAATCGCGTGCGATCGAGGAAACACTTCTCAAATCGAACGTCCCGTACAAAATGATTGGCGGCACGAAGTTCTACGATCGTAAAGAGATCAAAGACGTGCTCGCTTATCTCCGTTTAATTTCGAATCCGGACGAAGACCTGTCCTTTGCGCGAATCGTCAATGAACCAAAACGCGGTATCGGCGCAACGACAATTGATAAGCTGCGTGATTTCGCCGATTTACAAGGCGTGTCACTGATGGAAGCGATTCGCGATATCGAATTGTCGAGTATCGCACCAAAAACGGCAGCGAAATTGACGGATTTCCGGACGATGATTCTCGGACTCAGTCAAATGCAAGAATTCATCAGTATTTCGGAACTGGTCGAAGAAGTGCTTGAGAAATCGGGTTATCGTCAAGTGCTGAAGGAAGATAAGACGCTTGAAGCACAGAGTCGTCTTGAGAACATCAACGAGTTTATCACCGTTGCACAGAACTTTGAGAAGGAGACGGCAAAAGCCGATCCGGAAGACCGGACGATCATCGCCTTCTTGACTGACTTGACACTCGTCGCCGATGTCGATTCACTCGACGAGACGGATCCGGAAGAACAAGTCACGTTGATGACACTCCACTCGGCAAAAGGACTCGAGTTTCCGGTCGTTTTCTTGATTGGGATGGAGGAAGGTTTGTTCCCGCATAGCCGTTCGCTTCAAGATGAAGACGAGATGGAAGAAGAACGTCGCCTCGCGTATGTCGGGATCACACGTGCTGAGAAACGCCTTTACTTGTCACATGCGCGGATGCGCTCCCTGTACGGACGAACGAACGCAAACCAAGAATCAAGGTTCCTAGCGGAGCTGCCGGAAGTCGTCATCGAGCGGACCGGTAAAAAAGCGAAGCCACTCCCATGGGAAGATCGCCCTGTCCCACAAGGCAAAGCGGTCATCGGTCGTTCAATCAGTAAACCGACAGCGATGAAGACGTCAGGTGCGGAAACGCTCGGTTGGTCGGTCGGAGATAAGGCAGAACATGGGAAATGGGGACTCGGTACAGTCGTCCAGACTCGGGGTGAAGGAGATAATCTTGAAATCGATATCGCATTCCCAGCAGTCGGAATTAAACGATTGCTCGCAAAATTCGCACCGATTAAAAAGGTATGACGGGAGGTCCACAGATGGACGCAAGCCAACGTATAGATGAGATTCGTCAAACATTGAATCGCTACAGCTACGAATATTACGTATTGGATCAACCGACAGTACCGGATGCGACGTACGATCAATTGCTCCGTGAACTGACGGAGCTAGAAACAGCGCATCCGGAACTAATCACGCCAGACTCGCCAACGCAGCGCGTCGGCGCAGCACCGCTTGAAGCCTTCGAGAAGGTGACGCATGACTTACCGATGCTGTCGCTCGGAAACGTCTTTGATGAGACAGAAATTCGCGAATGGGTCGCTCGGATTGAGCGGTCGCTCGGACGTTCGACAACTTATGTCGCCGAACTGAAATTCGATGGACTTGCCATCTCGCTGAAATACGAAGACGGTCGATTCGTTCGTGGAGCGACACGCGGTGATGGAACAGTCGGCGAAAACATCACGCAGAATCTACGGACAATTAAAGCGTTACCGCTTCGTCTGCAGGCAGAAGAGACGGTTGAAGTCCGCGGAGAAGCCTATATGCCGAAACAATCGTTCGAACGATTGAATGAAGACCGGGCAAGTCGGGAAGAGACGTTGTTCGCGAATCCACGTAACGCGGCAGCAGGTAGTCTGCGTCAGCTGGATTCGTCGATCACGGCGTCGCGTAATCTGTCGTTGTTCGTGTATGGCGTCGGCGTCAATACGTTGACGGCTCGTTCACATAGCGAAGCGATGGCGCAACTCGCTTCACTTGGCTTACCGACCAATCAACATATGCAGACGTGTGAGACGGTCGAAGAGATTCTTGCCTACATCGCACATTGGACAGAAGCACGTGCGAGCCTGCCATATGAGATCGACGGAATCGTCCTGAAAGTCGATCGATACGATGATCAGGAAGAGCTCGGCTTCACAGCAAAAAGTCCCCGCTTCGCGACAGCCTATAAGTTTGCGGCGGAAGAAGTCATGACGACAGTCGAAGACGTTGATTTCAGTGTCGGTCGGACCGGGAAAGTGACGCCGCGTGCCCGTTTTGCACCGGTCGTCGTTGCAGGATCGACGGTGACGTATGCAACACTGCATAACGCTGATTTCATCGCTGAAAAAGATATCCGCCTTCAGGATTCGGTCATCATCAAAAAAGCGGGAGATGTCATCCCGGCAGTCGTACAAGTCGTCACGGCAGAGCGAACGGGAGAAGAGACACCAATCGTCTTCCCGACCCATTGTCCGGCCTGTCAATCGGAACTCGTCCGTCTCGAAGGCGAAGTCGACATCCGCTGTGTCAGTCCGGAATGTCCAGCGCAATTGATGGAAGGTATTATTCACTTCGTTTCGCGTCAAGCAATGAACATCGATGGTCTCGGTGAAAAAGTCGTCCGTCAATTGTATGACCATGAAGCAATCCGGACGATTGCCGATTTATATCGACTCGATCGCGACGAGTTGTTGACGTTCGACCGAATGGGTGAGACGTCCGTCGATAAATTACTTGCGGCGATCGAAGCCTCGAAGCAGAACTCAGTCGAACGTCTCTTATTTGGTCTCGGAATTCGACTCGTTGGTCAAAAAGCGGCGTATCTCTTAGCGGAACGTTTTGATTCGTTAGCAGGGATTGCGGCAGCTAGCTACGAGGAGATCGTCGCGATCGATGGTATCGGTGGGAAAATCGCGGACTCCATCGTAAAGTACTTCGAGCACCCAGAAGCACAAGCATTGATTCGTGATTTGGAACAACTCGGTGTTAATCAACAGTTCCTTGGTGAACGAGTTGATCAGACGAATGCACCGCTCGGTGGAAAAACGATCGTCTTGACGGGAACACTCGAAAGCCTAAAACGGTCAGAGGCAGGGAAGCGTCTTGAAGCACTTGGTGCCGATGTGACGGGAAGCGTCAGTAAAAAGACAGACGTGCTCGTCGCAGGGGAAAAGGCAGGTTCTAAGCTGACGAAAGCAGAATCGCTCGGCATCGAAATTTGGGATGAAGCGCGTCTGTTAGAAGAACTAGCTAAACACGAAGCGTGAGCAGAATGAATGAGAACGATCAAATAAAAAGGAAGGCGAAATTCCGTCTTCCTTTCAGACTATAGACAAAAAGGCTGACTCCAAAAAATGACGCGTCTTTTCACGCCCTTTCCTCAGGCGAGACACAAGCCCGTTTTCCTGCTTCATTCGAGCAGGAAAACGGGTCTTGTTTGTCTCTGACAGCGCAAAATTGCGCTTTTTCCTGTAGGAGTGGCGTGTAATGCGTCATTCTTTTTATATCGGGAAGAAGTATCAGAGAAGCGTTTTGTTCCCTCGACATCGCTTCCTAGGGAAAAACAAGCAAGAGCGACCCTGCAGCGAAGCGAAGCGGCGCGATGCTTGTCCCAGGAAAACGATTCGAGACGAACAAAAAAGCGCAATCCTTCTCGTTAGAGAAAAATTGCACACTATCTTCAGTTTCAAAGGAAGGCGAAATTCCGCCTTCCTTTATTCGTATTGATCCAATTGTCACGAAGCAATCGTCTCGCTTCGAATTAAGGTACCTTGTTTGATGAGACGATTCGTTGCCGTTTCCGGTGGATCGCAAGTAATCAACGTAATCGTCGGGGAGACGACGGATTGATCGAGGACGGACAACGTCGTCGGTGTGACGAGACGACTTGACGTGATCCGGTACGTATACCGATGTGTTTTCGTCGTGACGATAACGGTATCGCCTTTCTTGACGTCAGGCAGACGATTGAAGTGAAGACCTTCCGTGAAGCTTCGGTGTCCGGCGAGCGCATAATTGCCTTTTCCAGGCGATCCGGTTTTCGGAATATGACCGATACTACGGTCGAGGACCGCTGTCGTCGACCCCTCTAAGATGACTTGTTCGAAATCAATGCTTGGTATCGAGAGTAATCCGACACCTGATTTTGCAAGTGGTTGTTTGGTTTCTTTTGCATCGACGATTTTTAGACTGTTGGTCCATTGTTTCTTTAAATGTTCAGCTTCTTGTTCGCGCTGATAATCACTGACGAAGGGCCAAGCGATGAGTGCGATGCCTGCCAATAAAAAAAGCAGACCGATGAATTTACGGCGTGTCATGATAAAAAGTCCTTTCGGATGCGTGAGGGCGCATCATCTTTTTTGAAAAACAGGGGAAAACTTGTCCTTCCCCGATGGAAAACGATTCTGTTATGATAAAGAGAACGATTTGAAAACATGGGGTGCAAATAGAGATGAACTATAAAAAAGCAGTAGTGTTGACGTTATCGAGCACGTTATTTTTAGGTGCTTGTTCGTTCGACCTTTCGCCAAGTAGCGATACAAAAGAAGTCATTACTGAAAGTGAACAAGGTAAGGAAGTCCAAGCCGTCGTCAGTCCAGCCATTGATACGACGGATTCGTATTACCGGACGGTCTTACCGTTTCGTCCAAGCGTTGCACGTGGAATGACACAAAAGCGTGTCAGTTCGCGTCTTGAACTCGATGAAATCGAAACAGGATTGATGCGTCATTCGACACAATTTTTTGATCCGGAAAAATACTATTACCAAGAAGGTCAGTTACTCGAAGCCGACCAAATCGCAAAATGGTTGTTACGAAAAGGGAAAGCAGGCGATGGCGTCAGCGATCCTGAAGGTTTAAACCCAGCCTACACGTCAGGTAAGTCATATAAAGAAAAAAATCAAAAGTCACCTATGATTCTATCGCATATCTTAGAGCAAGACTACATGCTTGAAGAAGATAAGAAGCTTGAACTCGGTGGTACATCAATCGCTCTCGTCTTAAATAGTGAGTATGTTTTCCAAGATGAAAACTATGGACCGACCTATACCGTTAAACTTGATGAAAAGAAAGTCGTTGCTGAAGGGAAGCGGATGGCAAACGATTTAGTCAAGAAAATGCGTAAGACGCAGGGTATGAAGACGACACCGATTCACGTCGCCCTCTACCTCCAGGAAAAAGAAGGTTCACCGGTTTCCGGTCATTATCTCTCGTCTGCATTCATCGGTCGCGGGAATCAAATCAGCGCGAATGATTGGAAGAACTACAATGAACGCTATTACTACTACCCGTCAGCACGTGCAACGAATGATGTTCGTGATGATGCGGCGAAATTTGATTTATTCAAAGACCGTCTAGAAGACTACTTCCCGAACTACACCGGTATGATGGGGGAAGGCTTCTATCAAGAAGATGAACTTAAAAAGCTTGAAATGAAGATTCCCGTTCAATTTTACGGAAAAGCAGAACTCGTCGCATTCGTTCAGTACGTGACGTACCTGCTTGAGAATCGCTGGGAATATAATCGAAACATTCCGACGACGATCACTGTGACGAACTTGAACGGTGATACGGAAGCGATGCTATTCCTCGATCCGGATACAAAAAAACCAATCGTCAAGATTCGTTGATTTCTCCATTTACTTTATAAAGCGACATTCCTTATTTAACGGAATGTCGCTTTTTTGTATGACGAACGCTTGAAGATAGAAGTATATAAGTATGAAAGGAAGGGTATGGAAGGAGAATGATATTTTGTTTCACTTTACCATTTTTTAGATTTACGAAAGTCAGTAGGAGAGAGCATAATGGAAGAAGAACAGTTCTATAAACGGGGACGGCGCGATGAATCGCCAGTTCTTTTAAAGAAGATGATAAAGGAGAGATCTAGATGAATGGCGGTATCTATTCACAAATCGGAGCAGTTCGAGAAGAACTACCATCGTCCTCACGAAAAGTCGCAGACTACGTCTTGACGCATATGAACCAAATTGCGCGCATGACGATCCACCAACTCGCAGAGGAGTCGGATACAAGTGCTGCTGCAGTCGTTCGCTTTTGCCGTGCACTCGGATTAAAGGGATATCCAGAGCTGCGGATGCGGATTTCGGCTGATACGGCACGCACGGATTTAAAAGGATATCATGATATCGAAAAGGATGAACGTCCGGTCGACTTGATTGAAAAAACGCTTAGTAACAGTATTCAAGCGTTGCAGGATACAGCGAAGCAGTTAAATGATGATTGGATTGCAGAAGCGATCGGCGTTATCGACCAAGCACGTGCAATCTATTTTTACGGAATCGGGGCGTCACATGTCGTAGCGGAAGACGCTGCTCAAAAATGGACGCGTGTCGGGAAACTAGCGATTCAAGAAACGGATCAGCATCTACTTGCGACGATTTTAGCGAATGCACGTCCAGAAGATGTCTTTTTTGCGATTTCCTACAGTGGTGAGACAGAAGAAGTCGTCGAGTTGATTCGCTTGGCGAAAATCCAAGGGTTAAAGGTTATTAGTCTGACGCGTTTTGGGGACAATCGGATCAGCCAACTAGCAGATATTGCGCTTTGGACTTCGCGCGCACCGGAAGCACCGCTTCGTAGCGCGGCACTCAGTTCACGACTGGCTCAACTGTTTGCGATTGACGTCTTATTCTTGTCCTATGCTGCGGGACACTATGAAGATACACTCGAACGTCTCCAATTTACGCGGGAGAGCGTTAAGACACTGCATCAAAAAAAATAAGGGGGATACATACATGTCAGAACGAACTGCCGGACTAGACGCGTTGTATCCGGAAATGGTGAAGCGTCGTCGTTATCTCCATCAGCACCCGGAGTTATCGTTTCAAGAAGTCGAGACACCGCGTTATATCGCGCAACATTTAAAAACGCTCGGAATCGAAGTCAAGACAGGAGTGGGTGGACGTGGTGTCGTCGGGTACATTCGTGGAGGAAAACCGGGGAAGACTGTCGCGTTACGTGCCGACTTCGATGCTTTACCGATTGCTGACGGAAAAGAGGTCGCGTATCGGTCAACGGTTCCGGGTGTGATGCATGCATGCGGTCACGATGGTCATACGGCGACGTTGCTTGCCGTCGCAAAGACGCTCATGCAACAGCGGGAATCATTACCGGGGAACGTCGTCTTGATTCATCAACATGCGGAAGAAGTCGTTCCGGGCGGTGCGCGAGATATGATTGCCGACGGTTGTCTTGAAGGGGTCGATGTCATCTTCGGAACGCATCTTTGGTCAACGATCGATCAAGGACACGTCGGTATTCGAACCGGTCCGATTATGGCAGCAGCTGATAAGTTCGAGCTGATCTTATATGGAAAAGGCGGACACGGTGCGAAGCCACACGAGACGATTGATGCTGTCTTACTCGGGGCAACGATCGTCAAGGAATTACAATCGATCGTCAGTCGTCAACTTAATCCGCTAGAGCCGGCAGTCGTGACCGTCGGAACGTTGCACGCGGGGAATACGTTTAATGTCATCGCAGATCAAGCGACATTAACAGGAACGGTCCGAACGTTTAATGAAGCGACAGCGGACGAAATCATTGAGCGGATGGAGCAGACGATCAAAGGAATCTGTCAGGCGGTCGGAGCGACGTATCAATTTACATACGAAAAAGGGTATCCAGCTGTCGTCAACCATACGGTACCCACCGTATTGATCGAATCCGTCGCACGAGAAATCTTAGGAGACAAGCATGTATTTGAAATCGAACCGACAATGGGCGGCGAGGACTTCGCGTATTATCTGCAACACGTACCCGGTGCATTCTTCTTTACAGGAGCCGGGGACGCTTCGTATCCACCGCATCATCATCCCCAGTTTGATTTTAAAGAGCCAGCGATGCTTGACGCAGCGCGTATTCTGGTCGAAGCAACGTGGCGGTATTTAGAACAAACTGCTGAAGCATGAAAAAATCGCTCGTCTTGAATCCGAAAAGGAATCAGGGCGAGCGATTATTGTCTTTTTAACTTAAAATTTCTTGAACACGACCAACTTGTCCGTCTTCTAAGCGCACTTTGATCCCGTGCGGATGCTGCGGTGATTTCGTGAGAAGGTCTTTAACGATTCCTTCTGTGCGTCTACCTGTTCGTTGATCTTGTTTCAACACGATGCTGACTTTAAGACCAGGTGTGATATTTTTACGTGTTTTACCGTCCATCTGTAGATCCTCCCATCGTTCATTTCCTGTTTGGCTATCAGTATAACATGGTTCAGCCGGTGAAACTTGTTTGTCGCAAGGACGTAAAGTGAAAAGAGAACAGAATGTCAGAAAAAAGTTTGACTATATTTGACCAATTAAGATGTGGCTTTTATAATTAAGGTAATGAAGTATAGGAAAAGGAAGTGAACTCGAATGGCAAAAGACTATTATCAAACACTCGGTGTCGCAAAGGATGCATCGAATCAAGATATTAAGCGCGCGTACCGCAAACTGGCGAAGCAATATCACCCAGACGTCAACAAGGAGGCGAGTGCAGACCAGCGCTTCAAGGATATCCAAGAAGCCTTCGATGTGCTTGGGGATGAGGAGAAACGAGCACAGTACGATCGATACGGCAGTAACTTCGACCGGATGGCAGGTGCTGGAGCTGGGGGCGCTGGAGATTATGAAGATCTGTTCCGACAGTTCGGAGGTGGTGGACGGACACGACCTGGACAATCGTTCGGATTTGAAGACATGTTCGGTTCGTTCTTTAGTCAGGAAGAAGTGTCGACCGATGAAGAGCTTGAATTGACGGTTCCACTCAGTCATCTCAGTACGAATGAAAAAGTCACGGTGCGTCTTGCGACCGGTTCGATTCAGTTGACGCTACCGAAAGATGTCTATGACGGCAAAAAAGTCCGCTTACGTGGAAAAAGTTCGATGCGTAACCGACAAGGTGTCGCGGGAGATGTTTACGTAACGATTCACCTGAAGGATGACGATCAGTTCCGACGGGTCGACCAAGACGTCATCTCGACCGTCCGCGTTCATCCGACGACACTTGTACTTGGAGGAGAAGTCGTCGCAGATACACTTGAAGGAAAACGAATTAAACTGAAAGTCAAACCAGGCACAAAACCAGGAGCACGACTTCGGATTCCAAATCGTGGTCTGAGTCAAGCGAATGGTCATCGTGGGGCATTACTCGTCCAACTCGAAGTCAAATTACCTGAGATGGACCGCGCCTTTTATGAAGAGTGGGAACGTCAACTTGCAGTGAAGGAGTGATCAAGGATGGATTTTGAACGTTTAACGGATCGGGCACATGAGGGAATCGTCTCTGCCCAAGCGATTGCGAAACAACGTCGTCATAGTGAAATCACAGAGTGGCATTTGTTACTTGCTTTACTTGCTCAAGAAGAGGGAATTGCACGGGTCATTTTTGAAAAGTTGAATCAACGGATTGAGACATTGAATGCAGCGATTGACGAAGCGATTGGTAAGCTTCCTGCTTTGTCCCAGGCGACGACGCCACGGATCGGGGGCTCGTTGCTGAACGTGTTGACGGAAGCAGAAACGGAAGCGCGACTCATGCAGGATGACTACGTCTCCGTTGAGCACTTATTATTAGCTCTGATCAAACAATCAAGTCCAGCAGCTCAATATTTACGTCGTCAAGGCATTACGGAAGAGACACTTCGGGAAGCGATCGTCAGTATGCGAGGCAATCGCAAGGTCACGACGAAAAATCCCGAAGAGACGTTTGATGTGCTGAAAAAATATGGACGCGATCTCGTAGCGGACTTCCGGTCCGGGAAAACGGATCCAGTCATCGGTCGTGACGATGAAATTCGACGTGTCATCCGGATTTTAAGTCGGAAGACTAAAAATAATCCCGTCTTAATCGGAGAACCTGGTGTCGGGAAAACGGCAATCGTTGAAGGACTCGCGCAACGGATCGTCCGAGGAGATGTACCCGAGAGTCTCAAAAACAAGCAGTTGTTCAGTTTAGACATGAGTGCGCTCGTCGCTGGTGCAAAATACCGTGGTGAGTTCGAAGAACGCCTGCAGGCGGTCTTGAATGAAGTTAAGGAAGCCGAAGGACAGATTCTCTTATTCATCGATGAGCTGCATACGATCGTTGGTGCCGGAAAGACGGACGGCGCAATGGATGCTGGCAATATGCTCAAGCCGATGCTTGCGCGAGGAGAATTGCACTGTATCGGTGCGACGACGCTTGACGAGTACCGAAAGTATATCGAAAAGGATCCAGCGCTCGAACGTCGCTTCCAACAAGTCCTCGTCGCGGAACCGGATGTCGAGGATACGATCTCTATTCTGCGTGGATTAAAGGAACGGTTCGAGATTCACCATGGTGTGCGAATTCATGACAATGCACTCGTCGCGGCGGCGATGTTATCCGATCGGTATATTACGGATCGGTTCATGCCGGATAAAGCGATTGATCTCGTCGATGAAGCATGTGCGATGATTCGGACGGATATGGAGTCGATGCCGGCTGAACTCGATTCCCTCGTCCGTCGGGTCATGCAGCTAGAGATCGAGGAAGCAGCATTAAAGAAAGAGACGGATGAAGCATCCCGGAAACGGCTTGCCGTCTTACAGCAAGAACTCAGTTCTGCCCGAGAAGATGAGAGTGCGCTTCGGACAAGATGGGAACGGGAAAAAGAAAGTTCGCAAAGTGTCCAACAGTTACGCGCAGATCTTGAGAAAGCGAAACTGGCGTTACAAGAAGCCGAGGGGCGCTATGACTTAAACCGGGCATCAGAAATCAAGTACGGTCAAATTCCAGATCTTGAAGCGCGTCTGAAAGTCGCGGAAGAATCATCTGAACACGTCTCCCACGAACTGGTTCGGGAAGCGGTGACGGAAGAAGAGATCTCCGACATCGTCTCGAAATGGACCGGCATTCCAGTGACGCGGCTCGCGCAGGGCGAACGGGAAAAGCTACTCTATCTCGAGGATACGCTTCATGAGCGTGTCTTTGGTCAAGACGAAGCGGTCCGTCTCGTCGCGGATGCTGTCATTCGAGCGCGAGCAGGTATCAAGGATCCGAATCGTCCGATCGGCTCGTTCTTGTTCCTCGGTCCGACAGGAGTCGGGAAGACAGAACTTGCAAAAGCCTTGGCGGCAGCGATGTTTGATAGTGAAGATCATATCGTTCGCATCGATATGTCGGAGTATATGGAAAAACACAATGTCTCCCGTCTCGTCGGTGCGCCTCCAGGATACGTTGGTTATGAAGAAGGCGGTCAATTGACGGAAGCCGTCCGACGGAGCCCGTATTCGGTTCTTCTATTCGATGAGATCGAAAAAGCGCACGGGGATGTCTTCAATATCTTGCTTCAGTTGCTCGACGATGGTCGGTTAACAGATGCGCAAGGACGTGTCGTCGACTTCAAGAACACGATCGTCATCATGACATCAAACATCGGTGCGCCCATCTTGCTTGAAGCAGCAAAAGATGGTGTCATCGATGCGGCGGAAGAAGAAGCCGTTCGCCAAGAACTGAAGCGTCACTTCCGACCGGAATTTTTAAACCGGATTGATGATACGATTTTGTTCCATCCACTCCACCGGACAGAGATCGAACGAATCATCGACAAAGCGGTCGAGAAGATGACTTCTCGCTTGTCTGGACGCGGCATTACGATTAATGTCACGGATGCTGCGAAGACGCTGATCTTTGAAGAAGCATTCGAACCGCAATACGGTGCGCGTCCAATCAACCGTTATATGCAACGGACGATTGAGACGAAGCTTGCCCGTGCTTTGATCAGTGGGGCGATTCAAGATGGTTCCCAGATTGCGATCGATGTGGCAGACGGTGAACTAGTCGTAAACGGATAAAGCAGATGCTAGAAAAAGGAGTCGACTCGGCTGAAACGAGTCGACTCCTTTTAGCGTTTACGGAAGAACCATATCCGCATCCACCAGATGCGTGATAAGCTAGAAAAAAAGAGAAAGAGGGAACGCCATGAATGTTACACAAGCCCAACTCGAGGAGTTGATTGAGGAGTGTCGTCCGTATACGGTGCTTGGACAAGTCGCAAGTTACATCCCAGAGCTTGCGAAAGTTGATCCGACCCAACTTGGTATCGCTGTCTGTAATGCCGACGGGACGTTCGTTTCGGCAGGTGATGCGGATACGATGTTTACATTACAGAGTGTGTCGAAGATCATTACACTGGCATTCGTCCTCGAGACATTCGGAGAAGACTATGTCTTTTCGAAAGTTGGGATGGAACCGACGGGTGATGCGTTCAATTCGATTGCGAAACTTGAAGAGACGATTCCGACAAAACCGCTCAATCCAATGATCAATGCAGGAGCACTAGCAGTGACTAGCATGTTGCCGGGAACGGATGCTGCGGATAAATTACTGCAATTGCGTCAATTCATCGCAAAACTATTGGATATTAAAGTAGAAATGGTAAAATATGACGCAGATGTCGCTGAATCAGAATTCGAAACGACAGATTTGAACCGAGCGTTGCTCTACTTCATGCGCTATCACGGCGTCATCGAAGGCAACGTTGAAGAGATCATCGACGTCTACACGAAACAATGTGCGATTTTGACGAACTGTAAAGGACTTGCCATGATGGGGAAAATTTTAAGTACATCTGGAAAAACGCCATCCGGACGTCAAGTCATCTCGCGTCGTAACGCACGAATCATCCGGGCCATCATGACGACATGTGGCATGTATGATGCATCTGGAGAATTTTCTGTCCAAGTCGGACTTCCCGGAAAAAGTGGTGTCTCCGGTGCGGTCGTTGCCTGTGGTAGAAGTGATTTCGATATGGCCGATCTCGGAATCGGTGTGTTTGGTCCTTCCCTTGACGCGAAAGGCAATTCGATTGCAGGAACAAAGATGCTTGAACTACTTGTTCAACGTCACCCGTGAGCGATCTCGACTTGATCGAGTGCGTTACGCAGTTCATCCTCTAAGCGTTTGATCTGATGCAAGCGCTCTGCTTGATAAGCAGTCGGAACCTCGAATGACCGCCATCTTTCCAGTCGCTGATACGTGTCATTGATATGTCCGAGTTGCGTCTGGGTTGTTTTTAGACGATCGACAGCGGACTTCGGTTGATTCGTATAGGGACGCAAGTACTCGACCGTATAGCGGTACGCTTTCGTCGCAAGACGCAACTCATGCATCCGTTCGATACGTTTTGGACTATCCTTTCGTTGTACTTTTTCAAATTGTTCACGTTTTTTCTCATAGCGTTTCTCCGCGGCATGAATCAGTTCTTTTTCTGACATCCGCTTGAGGCGTTTTGTCATCGGACTCGCTAAAAATCGACGGACGGATCGATCCAGTTCATTTGAGATCAAGAGATGCATCGTCTCAATCAAGGTCGAACGTTTTCCTTGGAGTTGTAAGGCCACATGGTTTGCGAACAATTGGTCGATTTCTGTTTTTTTTGAAGTCGCTTCGAGCTGTACGTCGAGATCGCGCACTTCACCGAAGGCGTGCATCAGACGCTTCCAAATCAAATAGACGGGTTCTTCCGTCAACTCGACCAATCGAGCGAACGTGATCAGTTTCCGCAAGCGAATCCGGGCTTGATGGATATCTTCCGGATTTTCAAACGTTTGTGATTCTTTGGCATAATGATTGAAGGTAGACCAGGTCTCGAGTAGTTCAAAAGTCAGCTTTTCAGTATCACGATGGTTCATGAGATGAATCCCTCCTTGGATTGATTTCGTAAGAGTTCAAGAATGATGCGTTTTAAAATTAAGGAGGACTCCTCCTGAAATGTGGTGGAAACATGTTAGAAACAGTTACGTTCTCAGGAAAGATGAAGCAATTCATGAAAATCTTCTTTCCAATTCTCGTAACGCAAGTCGCGTTTTATTTAATCAGTTTTTTTGATACGGTCATGGCCGGTCGATATGGCTCTGCTGATTTAGCTGGAGTCGGTGTCGGAGCAAGTCTTTGGGCACCTATTTACACAGGGTTGACCGGTATTCTACTTGCCGTCGCGCCGCTCGTTTCCCAAGCGATGGGAGCGAAACGCGAGCGGGAAGTCAAACGGATCGTCATGCAGGCGTTGTACGTCGCTGTCGCAATCATCGGTTTGACAGTCGTCATCGGACTCCTCGCTGTCAATCCGATTCTTGAACGGATGGAGTTATCGGCAGAAGCGCGTGAAGTCGCGCGGAATTATCTCGTGATGCTAGCGCTCGGAATCGTACCGATGTTCGTGTTCTTCGTCTTACGAACACTCGTCGATTCATTAGGTAAATCGAACATCACGATGGTCTTACTACTAATCTCTTTACCCATTAACGTCCTTTTCAATTATCTATTCATCTTCGGAAACTTCGGTTTTCCGGAACTTGGTGGTGTTGGCGCGGGAGTCGCGACTGCGATCACGTACTGGATTCTTTGTCTAGCGATCGTCGCTGTCGTCATGAAAGGAGAGTTGTTCCAACGTCTTGGGATTCTTCGTCGTTTTTACCGTCCGGACATGAAACGGATCAAGGAATTGATTTTACTCGGTGCTCCGATTGGTCTCGCGATTTTTTCAGAAGTCAGTATTTTTTCAGCCGTCACCTTGTTGCTTGGAGCATATGGCGATGTCATCATCGGTGCCTATCAAGCCGCGATCAACTTCGCTTCGTTCGTCTATATGATTCCGTTATCCGCTGCGTCCGCATTGACGATCACAGTCGGTTTCGAGGTCGGAGCCAAACGGATCAAGGATGCGGTTCAGTACGTCGGCATCGGATTGACGATGTGTGTCGCGGTTTCCGTGTTTTCCGGTATTCTCTTGTACTTAAAGAATGAAGAACTCGCGGCGTTATATAGTCGAGACCCGCAAGTCATCGAAGCAGCCGCACACTTCATGATTCTCGCAATTTTCTTCCAATTGTCGGATGCCGTCGCTGCACCAACGCAAGGTGCATTACGTGGATTCAAGGATGTCAACGTCACTTTCTTGTTAACGATCGCAGCCTACTGGGTCATCGGACTACCATTAGGTTTTTATCTTGAACGCTACACAGCGCTTGGACCAGATGGATACTGGTGGGGATTGATCATAGGTCTTGCGGTCGGAGCGACGCTATTGCTTGTTCGTCTAATGTACTTAATCCGTAAATCAAGGAGGCTGGCATCTTGAAATTCTCAAAACAACGCATCATAACGATTGCGAAGATCATCTTGCCGATCGTCTTGATCGGATTCATTTTTTATCAAGGACAAAATGAATTGCGCAGTCTGTCCCTGAAGGAGTCGATTCAAGCGATCCGCCAAGTACCGTCTTGGCAGTTCATTCTGTTGATTCTTTCAGGTCTTATGGCAGTCTCGACGATGTTCTTTTACGACTTCTTCTTGTTGCGCTCGCTAGAAGCAAAAGTACCGGTCGGACTAATTTTCCGAGCGTCCTGGATTGCGAATTCCTTTAACGGCATCATCGGTTTTGGTGGTCTCGCAGGGATGGCCATCCGGTCCGCCCTGTATCGACCATTCGTCGAAGGTGGACGTCTGTTGAAAGCAATCGGTTGGATGGCACCGACACTGATTAGCGGTTTGTCAATCTTGTCGACGTTATCCCTCTTACACATCTTCCCAGCGTTTGAAGTGCTTGAAATGAAGAAATGGTTGTGGCCCGTCATCATCGGTGTTGCCTTATTCTTCCCACTCTATCTGTTGTTCTCGTTTCGACGGGGGAACAGCAGCATTCATCCGAAATCGATTGCCCTATACTCTGTCGTATCGTTGGCGGAGTGGTTCAGTGCCGGTGTCGTCGTCTATCTCATTTTGGCGGCACTCGGAACGGATGTCAGTTTTGCGAAAGTCATCGGGGTCTTCATCATCGCTGCGACAGCCGGATTGATTTCGATGGTACCCGGCGGATTCGGTTCGTTCGACTTAGTCTTTTTGATCGGTATGCAACGTGCCGGAGTTGAAGAAGGTATCGTCTTGACGGGATTATTGATTTACCGTCTCGTCTACTACTTGATTCCATTCTTGATCGGTGTCGTCTTCTCGGCTCGAGAGTTCAGCGGTCCAGTCGTCAAGATGATTGAAGATAAACCAATCGTTGGTCCGTCGGTGGAGGTCGGGGGTGTCATTTGGCGTCTGCAATTGCGATTCCTCAGTAAAATTCGTCACTTCACTTTAGCGTTGATCACGCTTGTCGCGGGTATCACGATTTGGGGACTGGCGATTTTACCGCCCGTCTCCACGCAGTATGAGTATCTGGAATCGAAATTGCCCCACGAAGCGTTGTTGCTCGCGAACAGCTTCTTCTTGATGGGCGGACTATTATTCGTCCTCTTATCAACGGCGCTCTATCGTCGAACGAAGCGTTCTTTATATATGATGTACGGCGCATCGTTCTTCGCCTTGGTCGGGATGGCACTTCGTGGATTTAACCTGATTTCCTTCCTTGCCGTCGTGGTCGTCCTTGCGTTGTTATTGATGTCTCGTAACGCGTTTCACCGGGAGCGGACACTGATTACGACGTCGCGTTTCATCCGGGTCGCGTTCGTTGGTCTGTTGTACATTGGCGGGTTCGTCTTTTTCGGATACGCTTTTTATGCACTCGGATCGGCAGATGGAACAGAAGTGTATCCGTCGCATGAGATTTTCATGTTTGCCGCGAGTTCATCCATCTTTGCGCTCGTGTATGGATTAGTTTTCATACGCTTGTTCAACACCTTTAATCAACCGGTGCTCGGTGAGCGATTCGATGCTGAAAAGATCGAGTTGGTATTGCGTGAGCAGGGTGGGAATTATTTGAGCCATTTAGCGTTTCTCGGCGATAAACGTTTCTTCTTTTCCGAAACAGGTCGTTCGTTCATCCAGTTCAGTCAGACCGGTAATCGGATCATGATGCTCGGTGATCCAAGTGGAGATCCAAAGGAGCATTCACAAGTCATTGCCTCGTTTCTGCGCCGCGTCGAAGATCTCGGATACATTCCGAACATCTATCAGATCCAAGCGCAAAACATGTCGTTGTATCATGATTTCGGCTTCAACTTCTTTAAGCTGGGTGAAGAGGCGATCGTCGATATTCCGTCTTTCACCGTATCAGGAAAAAAACGGGCTGGACTTCGCTCGATTAAAAATCGCTTTGAACGAGAAGGTATGACGTTTGAAGTGATCGAGCCACCTTTTTCGGATACATTGTTAGCAGAACTGCAAGAGGTCTCGGATGAATGGTTAGGTGGGAAGTCTGAAAAAGGCTTCTCACTCGGTTACTTCCACAAACCTTACTTAAATCGAGCACCAATCGGCATCATGCGTGAAGCGGAAGGACGGTTGATCGGATTCATGACGTTCATGCCTGCTTACCAAGAGGGAGTCCTATCGATTGACTTGATGCGTTTTCGACCGGACGGACCGAACGGGATCATGGATGCGATGTTCATTCGGCTATTCGAATATGCGAAAGAAGAAGGCTACCGGACATTCAACATGGGAATGGCACCACTCTCATCCGTCGGCGAGGACGAGACGTCTTTCTGGCAAGAACGTGTGGCAGCGGATGTCTTCAATAATATTCGCTACATGTATAGTTTCACGGGTCTACGACGATACAAAGAAAAGTACGATCCAAAGTGGGAAGGACGTTACCTGGCTTACCGGAAGCGGCAATCGTTACCGATGGCAATCTTAAAAGCGACGCGTCTGATCTCTCGAAAAAAAGACCGGATTTTATTACCATGATCGACTGACGCATGAAGACGACAGTCGACGGGTATAAAAAGGGCGACCCTTTGTCTGTGGACAAACGGGATCGTCCTTTTTAAAATTTATCGAAATGTACAAAGGTCTATACAACTAGAATTAATAGCGTTATACTAAATACGGAAGCAAGTCATGGAACGGACAGAGAAAGGATGACGGCAGATGACAGTAATCATCAATGCCCGGATTTATACGGGAGAACAGACGATCGAGGATGGGTTCATTCGTTACGGTCGAACGATCGAGGCGATTGGTTTGATGTCGGAATTTAAAAAGATCGCAGGAGAAGAGACGATCGATGCGCATCATCAATCGCTCATCCCTGGAATGATCGATGTACACATTCATGGAGGATATGATGTCGATGTCATGGATGGGGATGCGAATAGTCTTCGTGACTTTAGTCGTCAGATGTTACAAGAAGGCGTGACATCCTTCTTAGCGACGACGATCACCCAAGATTGGGCAAACATCACACGAGCGCTCGAGACGGTGCGAACAGTCGTTGAGGAAGAGGACACGACGATTGTCGGTGTTCATCTCGAAGGGCCGTTCATCAACCCGGATTATGCGGGTGCGCAACCGCACGAACATATCGTTGAACCGGATGTCGAACAGTTCCTGAAATGGCAAGAAGCAGCTGGCAATACGATCAAACTCGTGACCTATGCCCCAGAACGCCCGGGAGCGCGTGCGTTCGAAGAGGCAGTGCGCTTGACGGGTGCAATTCCGTCTGCCGGACATACGGACGCGACGTATGCCCAAAACCAAGCGGGTCATGTCACGCATGGTACCCATCTTTACAATCAAATGCGCGCACTGCATCACCGGGAGCCGGGAACGGTCGGGTACTGTCTCCTGACGCCGGAAGTCTATGCCGAAATCATTCCGGACGGGATTCATAGTGCACCGGAAATGGTCGACTTCGCCTACCGGATGAAGGGCGCTGATCGATTGATCGTCATCACGGATGCGATGCGCGCCAAAGGACTCGCAGAAGGTGAATACGAGTTAGGGGGACAAGCTGTATTCGTTCGAGACGGTGCGGCACGCCTTGAGAACGGTAGTTTAGCCGGAAGTGTCCTGACGATGGACGCTGCTTTACGAAACATCATCGCCTTTACAGGGTGTACGCTCGAAGAAGCCGTCCGCATGACATCGGTCAATGCGGCAAGAGAGCTTCAATTGACACAAAAGGGAAGTCTCTCGGTCGGTAAGGATGCGGATATCGTGTTGCTCGACGAGGGATTACGTATTCAAGAAACGATTCATCGTGGTACGCGATACCGGATCACGAACGGAAAGGAGTCTACCTCATGAAATGGATGATCGTAGAAAAAGGAGAAGAATTAGCACAGGTGGCCTATCAATTTCTGAAACAGGAAATTGAGCGTCATCCGGAAGGGTTGACAGTAGGACTTGCGACAGGCAGTTCACCGGTCGGCGTTTATGAAGAATGGCGGAAGGACTCGCTCGACTGCCGACATGTGACGACGGTCAATCTGGACGAATATGTTGGTCTCAGCCCGGCGCATCCACAAAGTTATCATACGTTCATGCAAGAACACTTGTTTAATGACGTACGCTTCAAGGAATCTTTCGTACCAATCGGGAATACGGAAGATCCGGTTAAAGAAAGTGAACGATATGAAGCGCTCGTCCGAGAGCGGGGGATCGATATCCAATTGCTCGGAATCGGAGCCAATGGACATATCGCTTTCAATGAGCCAGGTACACCGTTCGATGCCAAGACACACGTGACGGAATTGACGGAATCGACACGAGAAGCAAATCAACGTTTCTTTGATCGATTGGAGGAAGTACCGACGAAAGCGATCACAATGGGAATCGGTACGATCATGGAAGCAAAAAAAATCCTTCTTGTCGCTTCAAGCGAACGAAAGGCAGAAGCCGTTCGCGATATGATGGAAGGCATCGCGACGACGGATTGTCCGGCGACCGTACTCAAACGTCATGCCGATGTTATGGTGATCTTGGACGAAGAGGCTGCCTCTTTATTGTCAGATGACGCTAAACGTACAGGGCGGACAGCATATTTGAATTTCATAAAAGTATGACGGAGAAACACGAATGAATCACAAGGTGCAGAAACAATCGATGGATTGGCTCTGTATCTTTTTTGTTATTCCTAAAAGCAGTGAACGAAGCCCGGTATCATGCGATTTTATATTTTGAGGACAGACAGGTGAGAAAATAACGAAAAAGGACATGACGGAGCATTCATATGGATCAGGCGACGAGTTATGAAGCTTACATTATTTTGGATACAGCTATTCTGTGCCGTTTCTTTAATCGAAACGTAAATTGACATTTCATTAAATGTCCGGATAATGGAGATTAGCGAACTTTACGGAAAATTTACATGAAAATGAGGGTTTACATGATGGAAACGCGATCCGCACGAAAGAGACAGCCAAGTGCTGGCAAGATGTTCATGAAAGTCATCGCTGCACTCGTCCTGCTCGTTACAATCATCGGTTCTGGTTACGCTGGAGCTGTTTTTATTAAAACGCAAGAAACATTGGCAAAGACGCAGATTAAGATTCCCGGCTCAAAAGTGAGCTCTAAATATGATGATGTACCGTCCGAATCATTCTTGATTCTCGGAACGGATGAAACGAAAAAAAGCAAGGAACGACATGAACCGGCTCGTTCAGATGTCATGATCGTCGGAATCTTGAACAAAAAGACGGAACAATTAGTGTTGACGAGTATTCCACGTGATTCACTCGTAAACATCGATTATTCGAAGTATGACATCCCGTACGGCAAGACGGGGGTTGAGCAAGATAAAATCACACATGCCCATTACTTCGGTTCGATGGATAAATCGAATTCCTATAATGGTATTAAATTAGCGCGTGAAACGACAGAGAACCTACTCGGGATTCAAATCGATCACGTCGTCAAAGTCAATTTCCAAGGATTCGTGCAATTGATTGATGCATTAGATGGTGTGGATATCGATGTGCGATATGCGTTTAAGGAGCAAGATTCAAAACGTAAAGCAGGTACCATCACCGTCGATAAAGGGATGCAACATTTGACGGGGGAACAGGCACTCGCCTATGTCCGGAACCGTCATGATGATCCGCTCGGTGACATCGGTCGCGGACAAAAACAAATGCAAGTCATTCAAGCGGTCGCAAAAGAAGCGGCAAGTTTCCGTTCGCTCAGTGCATACCGTGATATTTTGGATGCCGTCGGTGATAACGTCGAAACAAACTTAGGACCGAATGATTACACACGCTTAGCAGATTTCACGGCAGCACTACGTAATACGACGGAGTATCAGCTCGCTGGAGAAGGCTATATCGGCGTCAGTGGAAAATGGGAATACCATCTCGATCCGAATCAACTCGAACAAGTGAAAGGCAACTTGGCGAAGGCGATGCAAGGTCAAGAAGTCAAGCCAATCACAGACGAGACGGACGCTGCACAAGATACAACAGAACAAGCACCAGAGACAGAAACGGTCCCTGCGCAGTAATTTGTATACGAAAAACCCCTCGAGTCACCGTCTCAGCACGGCGATTCGAGGGGTTTTTCAGCGTTGGCGTTCCATTTCGACGGTGAAGGTATAGCGGTCTCCACGGTAAGCGGAGATAACGTATTCAAACGGTTGTTCCGTCGCAAGATACGTCAGTTGCTCGACGGATAGGACGGGCGAAGCGGTCGACAAACCAAGGTGACCCGCTTCCTCCTTCGTCGCGAGACGTGATTCAAATGTCTGACTCGCACGTCCGAGGTTCAATCCGCTCGCTTCAGCGAATGCATAGAGCGATGCGGTCGCGACGTCTTGATCAAGTCCGGGTAGGAGTTGTTCCGGGATGTAGACGGTCTCAAGAGCAAGCGCTTGCTCATCAGCAATACGTAAGCGTTTCAGTTCATATACCGATGCCCCTTCGCGAATCCGGAGCTTATTCGCGATCGTCATCGAGGCGTCGATGATTTGATAGGAGAGGAGCGCACTCGTCGGTTCTAAGCCTAAGTGCTCCATCTCTTCCGAGAAACTCGTCAATCCAGAAAGTTGCATGACGATTTTTTTGTTCGCGACGAATGTTCCACGTCCTTTTTGACGAATCAAGTAACCGGCGTTGACCAAGTTTGAAATGGCTTGGCGGACCGTCATTCGGCTGATTTGATGCGCTTCCGCAAATTCGCGCTCGGACGGAATCAAATCGCCAGGTTGAAGAACACCGCTTTCGATTTGTTGTTTTAAGGCAGCTTCGATTTGATAGTAGATGGGGAGTGGTGAATTTTTATTGATATGCTGAATCACGGCATTTCGTCCCTTCGCGATCGGTAGTCTTTCGTCTAGTGTACTAGGAAAAAGGCAAGCCGACAAACGATTCTGGATGAAATATGGCATAATACAGAGTGAAACTGACAGAGAAAGGTGGTCGAGGCATGCGCCCCGAACAAATAGAATCCGATGTCCGAACCTTTCAGACATCCCTTCGTGCGACAAAACAAGTAGACGGCTATTGGGTTGCTTTAGAGAAAAGTTACTTTTACCCGGAGAGCGGTGGACAGCCAGCGGATCGTGGAACATTGAACAACCACCCTGTCCTTGACGTTCAAATCGAAGACGGTGTCGTCTGGCATCAACTGGCGACGCCGCTCACAGGTGACGTCACCGGGATCGTGGATGACGCAGTCCGAATCGATCATGCGGCGCAGCATACGGCACAACACGTCATCTCTGCGATCCTACAAGATGAATCAAATATCAAGACACTCAGTTTTCGGACAGGGAGTGAGGTCTCGACGCTTGATATCGAGACACCTGAATGGACAGCTGTTCAACAAGAGCAGTTGGATCGACGATTACGACAGGTGATTGAACAAAGATTGCCGATCACGGCGACTGAATATGACGAGGCGGAAGCGCTACGCTTACCATTACGAAAAACACCGCAAGTCGAAGGACGGATTCGTGTCGTTCAAATCGGCACACTCGACTACAGTGCTTGTGGTGGAACGCATCTCGATTCGACGGCACAGCTCGAGTTAATTCTTTTTACTGGAGTCGAACGAATTCGTGGGAACATTCGTCTTTCTTATGTCGCAAAAGAACGGGCACATCAACTTCTACAGGCAGAACGTCATGCCTTGCGGGAAGCAGCGCAAGCTTTATCAGTTAAACCAGTTCAAATTCCAGAAGCAATTCAAGCGGTACAGGACGATCAGAAGCGCTTAACGAAACAGGTCGAACAAGCTCAAGGGCAACTCGCCGCTCTTACACTCGCTCACGCTTTGGAACAACAAGAAGGGCTTCTTATGTTTGAACATCTGGAGGAAGAGATCAAGGTTTCCGAACAACTCGCGAAAGCGATTCAAGAAGCGGGACGCATTGGTGTCGTCTGGAATGCGACGGTGAACAAGTTACTGATGAGCAGTCCAGGTGAACCGCATCTCGGGAAGTTTGCCAAAGCGCATGTCCAAGCATTCAATGGACGAGGTGGAGGAAGTGCAGTTCAGGCACAAGCACAATTTACGAATCGGGATGATGCGATGGCATATGTCGATCGACTACGGGAGGAATATCAGTTATGACAGTCATTCAAGTACGTACAGCAGAACAACAACAAGCCGTTCGGATGATCCGGGAGCGTGTCTTTGTCGAGGAACAAGGCGTACCACGTCATCTTGAATACGATACACATGATGAAACAGCGATTCATCTGCTTGTCCTCGATGAACAGAGTCGACCGGTTGCGACGGGTCGCACACGTCCATATGACGACCAACGGATGAAGGTGGAACGTGTGGCGACGCTGTCGACAGCCCGAGGAAAAGGATACGGTGGTGAGTTGATGCAGGCGATGGAACGTATTGCGCGACGTGAAGGAAAACAACTGCTGATACTCGGTGCACAAGTCCAAGCCATCCCGTTTTATCAAGGTCTTGGGTACACGATCGTCTCCGATGAATTCGACGATGCGGGCATTCCACACCGGACGATGGAGAAGAAAATGTAAGTTATTTTGAAAGAAATCCTGCAAAAAGGGTTTCTTTTTTTTGTTTTCTATGTATATATATAATTCATAGTGAATTTTTATACAGAAAAATGAATTAAAAACCAGGAGGGAATTATACATGTCAAAGCAAAAATTAATCTTAGCGTACTCTGGGGGACTCGATACATCGGTAGCCATCAAATGGTTGAGCAAGGACTATGATGTCATTGCCTTATGCATGGATGTCGGAGAAGGAAAAGATTTATCCGTCATCAAGGAAAAAGCACTCCTCGTCGGTGCGATTGAATCAATCGTTCTCGATGTCAAAGAAGAATTCGCACAAGACTTTGTCTTGCCAGCCCTTCAATATGGCGCTCATTACGAAAATGCCTATCCGTTGATCTCAGCGCTTTCGCGTCCGTTGATTGCAGAAAAACTCGTCGAAGTCGCGCATGAATATGGTGCAACGGCGGTCGCACATGGATGTACCGGAAAAGGGAATGACCAGGTCCGGTTCGAAGTTTCGGTCGCGGCACTTGATCCGTCACTCGAAGTCATCGCACCGGTTCGGGAATGGAAATGGTCACGGGAAGAAGAAATTGCCTACGCGAAAGAAAACAATGTGCCGATCCCGATCAACCTCGATAGCCCATACTCGATCGACATGAACCTTTGGGGACGGAGTAATGAATGTGGCGTCCTAGAAAATCCATGGACAGAACCACCACAAGACGCATACGCGTTGACGGTAGCACCAGAAGACGCTCCGGATCAGGCAGAAGAAGTCATTATCGGCTTTGAAGCAGGTGTTCCAGTTTCCATTAATGGGACGACGTATCCATTAGCGAAACTGATTACGGAACTGAATATCATCGCTGGAGCACATGGGGTCGGACGGATCGACCACGTCGAGAACCGTCTCATCGGTATCAAATCGCGGGAAGTCTATGAGTGCCCAGGCGCAACTGTTTTACTCAAAGCTCACGCTGCACTCGAGACGATTACATTGACGAAGGACGTCGCGCATTTCAAACCATTACTCAGCAAACAATATGCAGAAACAATCTACAACGGTCTCTTCCATGCGCCATTGACAAAAGGATTGAAAGCTTTCTTGACGGCGACACAACAGGACGTCACAGGAGAAGTTCGCGTTAAACTGTTCAAAGGAAATGCAACTGTCACAGGTCGTCAGTCGGCTGTCTCGCTTTATGATGAGAAACTTGCGACGTACACGAAAGAAGATGCATTCGATCATGAAGCAGCAAAAGGCTTCATCAAATTACACGGTCTTGCCGTTTCAACGCATGCGAGTGTACATCGTCAGGCGGGTGTAACGAAATGACCAAACTCTGGGGTGGACGTTTTACGGAAAGTGCTTCCACTCAAGCGGAAGCCTTCGGAGCATCAATCACGTTCGATCAAAAATTAGCAAGCGTTGATTTGAAAGGCAGTCTCGCACATGCACAGATGTTATTTGAACAAGGGATTCTCGCTCAAGATGAGTGGACACAAATCCAGCAAGGATTAAAGCAACTCGAAGCGACGTTAAAGGACCATTCCTACACATTAGCGGACGAAGACATTCATATGAATCTTGAGCGTTTGTTGACGGAACAGATCGGTCCAGTTGCAGGGAAACTGCATACGGCACGGAGCCGAAACGATCAAGTCGCAACCGATTTACATCTATGGATGGAGCAGCATGTCGAAGCGTTGACGACGGCATTGCGCGAGCTCCAATCGGTCATCACGGAACAAGCTGAGCAACATATCGAGACGGTTATGCCGGGGTATACGCATTTGCAACGGGCACAACCAATCTCGCTTGCGCATCACTTGCTCGCTTATTTCTGGATGTTCGAACGCGATGTCGAACGATTGACGGACAATCAAAAACGGATCCGAAAATCACCACTCGGAGCGGGGGCGCTCGCGGGGACCACGTTCCCGATCGACCGTTTCCGTTCTGCCGAGTTGCTCGGTTTTGAGTCGGTTTATCCAAACAGTCTTGATGCTGTCTCGGACCGTGATTTCGTCATCGAATACCTCGGGATCGCCTCGACCGTCATGATGCATCTCTCGCGTTTTTGTGAGGAAATCATCATCTGGGCGTCGCAAGAATTCAGCTTCATCGAGTTATCCGATGCCTTCTCGACAGGCTCAAGCATGATGCCACAAAAGAAAAACCCTGATTTTGCTGAATTGATTCGTGGAAAAACGGGGCGCGTCTACGGCAACCTGATGGGCTTCTTGACGACGATGAAGGCATTACCACTCGCTTACAATAAAGACATGCAAGAGGATAAGGAAGGAGTCTTCGATACAGCAGATACCGTTCTCAAGTCCGTTCAAATCTTCACCGGAATGATTGAATCCGCGACGTTTAAGACCGAAGCGCTCAAGAAGGCGACAATGCAAGACTTCTCGAATGCAACGGAACTCGCCGACTACCTTGTGACGAAAGGCATACCATTCCGGGAAGCACACGAAATCGTCGGGAAAGCCGTCCTCTACTGTGTGCAAAACGGTTGTTTCCTGAAGGACTTGAGTCTCGAAACGTATCAAACGTTCCATCCAGACATCACAGAAGACGTCTATCCGCTCCTCGATCCGGTTCAAGCAGTAGCACGCCGGACTAGCTACGGGGGGACAGGGTTTGCTGCCGTGTCGGAGCAACTCGAACTCGCGAAACAGCATCTTGCGAATTGACGAATTTTGAAGAAAAACAGTCAAATGACTGGATTTAACAAAAGATGTCTGCTATAACTGTAACTAACAACCGACAGATAGAGGCGCGGATGACATGAGTAGCATCATTCTTGAAGGCAAGCATGCTGAATGATGTGAAAGGGGAAGTCCGCCGAAGTGAACGAGAAGATGCTTCTTCTCATTTGCTGGTACAACGGTTAAGATCCGTTGTACTGCCGAAACCGATGTTTCGGAGCGCTATCTTACGTAAAAGAACGAATGACTTTGTCTTCGTTTGTCCGATCGTGATAACGACGGGCCGTAGGAACGCTCCTACCGGCCCGTCGTTTTTTTCTGTATCGGGACAAAGGAGATAGGATTGTGACAACTGTACTTAAATTTGGTGGAAGCTCGGTTGCGACTGTCGAACAGATTCAGTCTATTGCGAATTATTTGAAGAGTCGCGCAGCCGAAGGTGAAAAACTCGTCGTCGTCGTTTCGGCGATGGGCAAGATGACAGATTCTTTGATCGCTCAGGCGCAAGCCATCACGGATCGCCCTGAGCGGCGAGAACTCGATCGTCTGCTTGCCATCGGAGAAGAACAGACGATTTCATTACTCAGCATCGCTCTCAACTCACTTGGCGTCAAAGCGTTATCGCAAACGGGCGCGCAAGCAGGGATCAGCACGATGGGTGTGCATACGAAAAGTAAGATCAAACAGATTGATGGAGATCTATTACGACAAAAACTCGAAACGTACGATGTCGTCATCGTCGCCGGATTCCAAGGTGTCAACGAACTCGGTGACGTGACGACGCTCGGACGGGGTGGATCGGATACAACGGCTGTTGCCCTTGCGGCAGTCCTTGATAAACGGTGTGAAATCTACACGGATGTCGACGGTGTCTATACGGCTGATCCACGAATCCATGCCACTGCTCAACCGATTCCGCACATCTCATATGATGAGATGATGGAGATGAGCGCCCTCGGGTCGAAGGTCATGGAAATGCGGAGTGTCGAACTAGGAAAAAAATACGGCGTACACATCTTCGTCGGGAAAACACTTGAATCGAAAAGGGGAACATGGATCATGGAAGCGACGGAAACAATGGAACAAAAAGCGGTCACGAGTGTCAGTGTGACGAAGAACGTCTTGACGGTATCAATCAAACACGTACCGCAAACGAACGCAGCAGTAGCCGATATCTTCGAACTCTTATCGAACCGCCACGTCAACATCGACATGATCAGTCAAACGACGTTTGACAGTGACATCTTCCTATCGTTCTCCTGTCCACTCGATGAGGAAGAGTTCCTCGATGAAGCATTGAAAGACATCATGGATCGCTTCACGACAGTCAAGGTCGACCGCCACGATCAGCACGCGAAGTTATCTGTCGTCGGAATCGGGATGCGGGATGCAACAGGTGTTGCCTCAAAGTTGTTCGCGATCTTCCGAGCGGAGAATATCCCGTTCTATCAAGTCACGACATCAGAAATTAGCATCTCGTACACGATTGCACAAGCAGACATTGAACGGACGGTTGCAGCGATTGCAAACGCGTTCGAGTTATAAGGAGGAAAACAGCATGTATCATGTAGCCGTCATCGGAGCAACCGGCGCCGTCGGTCAAAAAATGTTACAAGTACTCGCAGAACTGGACTTCCCGGTCAGCCGCCTGTCCGCTTACGCTTCTGCTCGTTCAGCAGGGAACACGGTGCAGTTCAAGGGAGAAGATATTACGATCCAAGCGCTGACGCCAAACATCACGGAAGACGGGATCGATGTCGCGTTGTTCGCAGCAGGCGGAACGATCAGTGAGCAATATGCCCCATTACTAGCTGAAAACGGAACACTCGTCGTTGATAATTCAAGTGCCTTCCGGATGCAGGAGACGATTCCACTCGTCGTGCCAGAAGTCAATCCGCAAGCGATTCAAGCGACAGACCGCTTGATCGCAAATCCGAACTGTTCGACGATTCAATCCGTCGTCGCTTTAGCACCGCTCCAGTCACTCGGATTCGAACGGATCAACTATACGACGTATCAGGCCGTATCCGGTTCCGGTCAAAAAGGAATCGAGGATCTGGCACGCGGGGCACGCGGAGAAGAGCCCGTCAATTATCCGCATCCGATTCACGATAACATCTTGCCGCATATCGATGTGTTCCTTGAGAACGGTTATACGAAAGAAGAGCAGAAGATGATTGATGAAACGCGGAAAATCTTCAATCTTCCAGCATTGCCTGTCAGTGCGACATGTGTCCGGGTTCCAGTCACGAACTCTCACTCGGTTGCAATCAACGTCACGTTTACACAACCGACGACGGTTGCAGCGATCCGTGAAGCACTGGAAGGCGCACCGGGCGTCGTCCTCATCGATGATGTCGCGAATACGCGTTATCCGATGCCACTTGACGCAAGCGGGACGGACGACGTCTACGTCGGTAGGATTCGACAAGATGATAGTCTCGCGAACACGTTCCATCTCTGGTGTGTAGCCGACAACATTCGAAAAGGTGCCGCGTCAAACGCCGTACAAGTCGCACGCCAAGCAATCGAACAGTCGATTCATTCATAAAAAAGGAGGAGTTCTTCATGTTCAAAGGAGCAGGTACAGCGCTCGTCACACCATTTAATGAAGCAGGCGAGTTGGATCTACATGTATTCGAACGCTTGATCGAGCAACAACTCGCAGCGGGGATTCAGGCACTTGTCGTCGGAGGAACGACAGGAGAAGGTTCGACACTGACAAACACGGAATTCGAACAACTATTGACGACTGCCGTTCAAGTCACGGCAGGACGAGTACCCATCATTGCCGGAACGGGTTCGAACAATACGGCAGCAACAATCGAGAAGACGTTACTCGCAGAACGCCTCGGTGCGGATGCAGCGATGCTCGTCACACCGTACTACAATAAAACATCACAAGCCGGTCTCGTCGCGCACTTCACGGCGGTCGCTGATGCAACCGAATTACCGATCATGCTGTACAACGTTCCGTCGCGGACAGGCGTTGCGATCGCAGTCGAAACCGCAGTGACGTTAGCACGTCATCCACGCATCCAAGCGTTTAAGGAAGCGAGTGGAGACGTCAGCTTCATGGGTGAACTGATGGCGGCAATTCCGGAAGACTTCGCGGTCTTCTGTGGAAATGATGATCAAATCCTGCCGTATATGGCATGGGGGGCACAGGGTGTTATTTCAGTTCTCTCTAACCCGTATCCAGCAGAGACACAAGCACTTGCTGAAGCGTTACTCGCGCAAGATCTCGTCACGGCACGCCGGATTCAGGCAGACTTGTTACCGGTCATCGGTGCTTTGTTCAGTGATGTCAATCCGATTCCAGTTAAAGCATCGCTTGAAGAACTCGGTTTTGCTGTCGGTGCGCCGCGCTTGCCGCTCGTGCGTCAATCGGAAGCGGGACACGTCCACTTACTCGAAACGATGCGGGCTTACAAAGGAGTGGTTCGATGAAACTCGCGTTACACGGTTATGGGGCGACAGGACAATACGTCGTCGAACTCGCACCACAAAGTGTCGTAGCGATCGTTGACCGGACGAAGTCATCCGATACGATCGCTTCATATGCCGAGCTAACAGAGATGGCAGAAACGGTCGATGCAATCATCGACTTCTCGCATCCGAGTTTGCTACCGGATCTGCTCGCATACGGGTTGGCGACAAAAACACCACTCGTCATCGCGACGACTGGTTTTTCGGAGGCGGAACTGGCATCGATCAAGGACGCTGCAAAAGAAATTCCGATCTTCCAGTCATACAATATGTCGTACGGCATCGCGATGGTGCAGCAACTGCTGAAGACACTTGTGCCACTAGCAGGAGCGTATGACATCGAATTGCTCGAGAAACATCACAACCAAAAAGTCGATGCGCCAAGTGGGACGGCGGAGTTGTTATTGAAAACGATTCAGACGGCACGTGACGTCACACCGGTATATGACCGGTCACAAACGCGGCAAAAGCGGGAGACGAACGAGATCGGGATGCACGCGATGCGCGGCGGTACGATCTTCGGAGAACACGAAGTCTTATTCGCAGGTGTCGACGAATTGATTGAAATCAAACATACGGCATTATCGAAAAAAGTATTTGCTTCTGGTGCGATCAAAGCAGCTGAGGCACTCATTCAAAAAACAGCGGGACTCTATACATTAGAGACGCTCTACACACAGGAGGATTCACATGTTACTCACTGATGCTTACGAAATTGCTAAATTCATTAAAGATGCTAAAAAACAAACACCGGTAAAACTTTACGTCAACGGCGATTTGGCGGGCTTGACGATCGAAGGCGCAACAGCGTTCGGATCAGATGAATCAAAGATTTTCTTCGCGGATGCAGGACTTGCGGCTACTTTCTTAGAAAAGTATTCAGATCGCATCACGGATGTTCACGTGGAGTATGACCGTCGCAACAGTGCGGTACCAATGCTTGATACACGTCACTTGAATGCGCGCATCGAACCAGGTTCATGGATTCGTGATCATGTCGTCATCGGTGATAACGCGGTCGTCATGATGGGTGCGATCATCAATATCGGTGCATCGATCGGAGATGGTACAATGATTGATATGAACGCTGTCGTCGGTGCACGTGGGACGATCGGGAAAAACGTTCATGTCGGCGCAGGTGCCGTGGTCGCGGGTGTCCTCGAACCACCTTCAAAAACACCTGTCATCATTGAAGACGGTGTCTTGATCGGTGCGAATGCAGTCATCCTTGAAGGCGTCAAAGTTGGTAAAGATGCCGTCGTCGCTGCTGGTAGTGTCGTCACAGAAGACGTACCTGCTGGAAGCGTCGTTGCCGGAACACCTGCACGTGTCATCAAACAGAAAGATGCGAAAACAGAAGAGAAGACGCAATTGGTGGATGATTTACGTTCACTCTGATTGACGTCGAAGAGGAGGAAAACACATGGCAGTGGATACACAGTATGGAGAAGCAATTTGGTTAGATGGAGTCTTTCATGATCCGAAAGATGCGAACACGAGCGTCATGTCACATGCGATTCACTATGGTAGTGGATTCTTTGAAGGAATCCGTGCTTACGCGACACCGGACGGACCGGCGATTTTCCAATTGAAGGAACATATCGAGCGTCTCTTCCGCAGTTGTGCGTACTACCACGTCACGATTCCGTATACGGTTGATGAACTCGTCCAGGCGACGATTGATCTCGTTGCGAAAAACGGATTTGAATCTTGTTATATCCGTCCATTCGTGTTCCTCGGTACGCCATGGCAAGCCTTGATGGCGAAAGATACGACAGTTCATGTCGGCATCTCTTGCTGGGAACTTGGGGAATACTTCGATAAAGGCGCTGGCATCCGTGCTAAAGTCGCTTCATATCGCCGCGTCTCATCAACGATGATGCCAATGCAAGCGAAAGCGGCTGCCAACTATATGAACTCACAACTCTTAAAAGGTGAAGCCATCCGTGATGGATTTGATGAAGCGATCGCACTCGACATGAACGGAAATGTCAGTGAAGCGAGTGTCGCGAACCTCTTCCTTCTTAAAAACGGAACGATTCATACACCATCACTTGATTGTTCAGTACTCGATGGTATCACACGCCAAGTCATTATCCGTTTGGCACAAGATCAAGGCTATCCTGTCGTCGAACGTCACATCGGACGCGATGAATTATATGTCGCAGATGAGATTTTCTTAACAGGAACAGCTGCTGAAATCACGAGTGTCGGCGAAATCGATCATATCTCCATCAACGGCGGAACACGGAACGTCGCAGATGAATTGCTCGATCTTTACCGTCAAGCCGTCACAGGTCAATTGCCGCAATACGCGGATTGGTTGACGTATGTGACTCCAGCTATTGCGGAATGACGACGCGTACACTCGTTACGATCGATCGGAAGGCGGTGCGACGGAACGTCGCATCGGTCTTCGCTCGGTCACGTAAACATATTTTTGCCGTGGTCAAGAACAATGCGTACAACTTAGGGATGCTCGAGATGGTCGAGACGCTGATGGCGTCTGATGTTCATCATTTTGCTGTCGCAGAGTTGTATGAAGCCATTGAAATTAAAACGAATTTTCCAGACAGTTATGTACTGGTGATGAATCCGACGGAGGATTTTGAAACAGCACGACGTTTCGGAATTGCACTCGGTGTCTCATCGCTAGAATGGCTCGCTCTCCACAGTGAACAGCTGCAGGGAGTCGAGTTACATTTGAAGATCAACGTCGGGATGAACCGTTTTGGTGTCAGTTCGCTTCAGGAAGCGGAAGCTGTCCTTACGCTTGCGCAAGCAGATTCGCTCGCTTTAACGGGTTTATATACACACTTTCCACTTGCCGATGAACCGGATGCGGATCACGATGGACAAGTCGAACGTTTCGTCGCCATTGCCGATGTACTACGAAAGCGCCATACGTTTACGTATATGCACTCTGAAAACAGTGCAACGATCGTCAAACACGATCCGCGTCTCGCGTTTTGTAACTATGTCCGTCCCGGGATCTTCTTATTCGGCTATTCGCCGATCGAAAAGATGGACTGGCTCGTACCTTCACTCCGGATGACGACGGAGGTCGTTGAAATTCGCGAAATCGGACCAGGTGAGCACGTGGGATATGGCACGAATTTTACGAGTACAGAACCGATGCGGATCGCTATTTTGCCCGTCGGCTATGGGGACGGTGTTGTCCGTGGACGGGCCGTTCTACCCGTTCATATTAAAGGGAAGCCTTATCCAGTTATCAATAAACTATTCATGAGCCATACGTTCGTCGCTGTCGATGGAACGGTGGAAGCCGGAGACGAAGTTGTGCTATATGGAGATGGCGTTGAAATTGACGATATCACCCGGACAGGAGCAGCGAACAATTCAGAGCAGATGTGTGCCCGGTCATGGCGGTTGACGCATCAGTATCTATAAGGAGGAACTTATTATGTATGGAAGTCAATACCTGACAGAAGAAAACAACACGTTGCACATCGATGGTGTCGCAGCGACCGATCTTGCAGCACAGTACGGAACACCGTTGTACGTGATGGCAGAACGGGAGCTGACGGATCGACTGGCGATCGTCCGGGAACACTTCCTTGATAAGTATCCGAATACGTATGCTTCCTTCGCTTCTAAAGCATTGACTGTTAGTGCCGTATATGAACAAGTCGTGCGTCATGGACTCGGAATCGATGTCGTCACGGGCGGGGAACTCTTCATCGCCCGTCAATCGGGCGTTCCAGCAGAGCGAATTTATTTCCATGGTTCGAATAAATCAACGGCTGATCTTCAGTATGCTGTCGAAGAAGGTGTCGGACGAATCGTCATCGATCACTTTGCAGAGATTGCACAACTGGATGCGATTGCGGCACAAGCTGGTCGAACGGTTCATGTCTTGATTCGGATCGTGCCACAAGTCATCGGTGGAGCGCATGCGAAAATTCAGACAGGTGGTGTCGATACGAAATTCGGTTTCTCGACACATGCGTCAGATTACTTGGACGCAATCGAAGCGATTTTAGCATCAGAACATCTATCGTTACTTGGCATCCATTGTCATGTCGGTTCGCAAATCCAAGATCCGTCGCTGTTCGAACAGACGGCTCGGACGATGATGGGCTTCGTCGAAACAATTCGTGTACAACATGATTTCACAGTCAGCGAAGTCAACGTTGGAGGTGGGTTCGGAATTGCCTATACGCAGGACGACCAGCCACTTGATTTTGAAGCGACGATCGCACGCGTCATGGATGTCATTGAGACGGAAACGGCACGACTTGGCATCGAACGTCCGCGAATCGGTATCGAACCAGGACGCTGGGTCGTTGCGAATGCAGGGACGACACTTTATACAGTTGGGGCAATAAAAGAGATCGAAGGCGTCCGGACATATCTTTCGGTGGACGGTGGAATGACGGATAACATTCGTCCCGCACTTTACGGAGCGGTTTATGAAACCGTCATCGCTAACCGGATGAGTGGCGAAACGACCGAAGTGACCGTCGTTGGAGCAGCTTGTGAATCAGGTGATCTCGTCGCTGAAAAAGCGCAGTTAGTTACGCCAAAGAGTGGCGATACCCTCGCTGTATTTGGAACGGGAGCGTATAACTTCTCGATGGCAAGCAACTACAATCAATTCTTACGTCCGGCACTCGTCTTCGTTCAGGACGGGGAATCCCGCGAAGTCGTCCGTCGACAAACATATGCGGACTTAGTTCAGTGTGATCTTGGAATCAATGGGGTCCGTTCGGAGTCATAAGAGGTGAGGGGTCAAGCGATTGACGACAAAAAAACCGGCGTTTCGCCGGTTTTTCATACATGTGACGATTCTTCTCGCGACTAGAGAGGAATCGTTTTTTTTTTGCTGTGATCAGTCTATTTATTTTGGGATTTTCAAGACTTGTCCAACGAGTAAGAGATTCGGATTTGTGATGCCGTTCGCCTGCATTAATGCTGTGACGGTGACGCCGTAACGTGTCGCAATCGAGTAAAGTGTATCACCCGCTTTAACCGTATACGTCGTTGTCGGGATTTTTAAGACTTGACCGACATTGAGTAGACTCCAATTCGTGATGTTGTTCGCACTCGCGAGGGCAGAGACCGAGACATTGTATTTACGGGCAATCGAATAGAGTGTATCGCCCGCTTTGACAGTATACGTCGTACCGGTTGGGACCGTAGAACGCAACAGTTCTGAAATCGTGACGAACGAATAGCCTTTTGCTTTTAATTTCGAAATCATCGTCGGCAGGGCGGTTGGTGTTCCTTTCGCACCAGCCCCAGTATGCATGAGGATGATTGATCCAGGAACGACTTTTGGTAACACACGATCCAAGATGGCTGTTGAAGAGATTCCTTTCCAATCCGTCGAATCGATATTCCATTGAATCGTTTTCGTATAACCAGCCGCTCCGACGACACTCAATACCTTACTGTTACTCGCACCGAACGGCGCCCGAAAAATCGGTTTCGTCGTTTTTCCGGTCAAGGATCGGATGAGCGACTCCATCCGGGATAATTCACTTGTCATTTGGCTTGCTGATAAAGTCGTGAAATCCGGATGTGAATACGAGTGATTGCCGATTTGATGTGTTGGAGAGGCGGTTGTGATGTTTTTAATCGATTGAGGATGGTTGTTTGCACCACTGCCTGTTAAAAAGAAAGTAGCTTTCACTTGATTACTTTTTAAGACACTTAATATTTTGGCAATGTTCGTTCCATCTGAACCGTCATCAAATGTCAATGCGACGACTTTTTTGGTCGTCGTTCCTTTTGTGACAAACGTAGAACTCGCTGCATCGACCTGTGAGGGAATTGAAAGTGGGGTTAAGAGAAGCAATCCGATCATCATGATGGTGGGTTTCTTGATGTTCATCGTTAAGGGCCTCCTTCATCAAAACATGCTTTATCAGTACTCTTTATTTAGGTATTCCCTTTATTTTTAAAAAAAGAACTAAGAATTTCCCCTTTTTCAAAGAAATAAAACTGATCTAATGGAAATTTGTTTAAACCGTAACCTTTTTGGGAAAACATAATATATGGAAATAGTAAAAAGGAGTGAGAAGGAATGATCGAATTCAAAAACGTCGGCAAGCAGTTTAAGGAAAATGTCGTCTTAAAAGGCTTATCGCTCGAGATTCAAAAGGGTGAACTCGTTGTTTTCATCGGACCAAGTGGTTGTGGGAAAACGACATCACTTAAAATGATCAATCGATTGATCGAACCTTCTTCAGGTACGATTTTGGTCAATGGGAAGGATATCATGAAGACGGATACGATTGAATTAAGACGCCATATGGGATATGTCATTCAGCAAACTGGTCTGTTCCCTCATATGACGGTCCGGGAAAACATTCAATTGATTGCTGGACTTGAGGGGAAAGATCACGATGAGATGGATCAGCGGACAGAACAACTATTAACGATGGTCGGGCTTGATCCGAGACAATTTATTGATCGTTATCCGAGCGAACTCAGTGGCGGACAGCAGCAACGTGTCGGTTTCGCGCGGGCTCTGATGAATGATCCTGATGTCATCCTGATGGATGAGCCGTTCAGTGCTCTCGATCCCGTTACTCGTAATGATTTGCAGGAAGAGCTTTTCAACTTACAAGAGGAAGTGAAAAAGACGATTGTTTTCGTCACTCATGATATGGATGAAGCGATCAAGTTAGCGGATCGGATATGTATCATGCGTGATGGGGAGATCGTTCAGTTCGATACTCCAGAAGAAATCCTGCGTCATCCAAAAGATGAATATGTCGAATCGTTCATCGGAAAAAATAAAATTTGGAGTAGTCCAGAATTCATCAAGGCAGAAGATATCATGATTGAGGATCCAGTTTCAATCAGTGGTAAACGTACATTGCTACAGGGAATTGAAATCATGCGTGGGCGAAAAGTCGACAGTCTATTGATCACTGATCGTGACCGCGTTTTACAAGGGCTGATTAAGTTAAAGAACATCCAGACGATCCCGGATAAGAGCCAACGAATTGAAGAAGTAATGGAGGGCGAAATCATTGCCGTCAATGAACACGATTCGTTACTTGATGTCCTTGAAGTCATGAATCAGGAAGAGACAGGTTATCTGCCGGTAACAGATGCAACAGGAAAACTAAGAGGATTAATCACACGTAGTAGCTTACTTTCCGTCTTGAGTGAGCAATTCATTCATGAGGAGGAAGTTCAATGAACGGTTTCTTTGATTATGTAAAAAATAATACCGATCAAATCGGTGACTTATTACTGGAGCACTTACAGCTGACGGTCTTTGCCGTCGTCATCGCCGTCGTCCTTGGGATTCCGATCGGGATTTTAATCACGCGCTATCAAAAGTTCGCAAAACCGGTCCTCGCGCTGACGAGCGTCGTGCAAGCCGTCCCGAGTCTTGCCTTACTCGGTTTCTTAATTCCGTTCATCGGTATCGGATCGACACCAGCGATCATCATGGTCGTGCTCTATTCACTCTTGCCGATCGTCAAAAATACGTACACAGGTCTATCGAGTATTCCGGGAGATACGCTTGAAGCAGCAAAAGGAATTGGTTTGACGGATCGTCAAATCCTCAGTAAGGTCCAGATTCCGCTTGCCTTACCGATCATGATGGCAGGGATTCGGATTTCAGCCGTCACAGCGGTCGGTTTAATGACGATTTCAGCATTCATCGGTGCCGGTGGTCTTGGTTACCTCGTCTTTTCAGGTATTCAAACGGTTGATAATAACCAGATTCTCGCCGGAGCGATTCCAGCTGGTATTTTAGCCCTTGTCATCGACTTTGTCGTCAGCCGGATTGAATATTCGGTGGCACCGAACGGTATTCCGCTCGCGGATGGTCGAATTAAAAACAAGGCACGGAAACGCCGTAAAGCGATGTCAGCGGGACGCAAGATCGCGATCGCAAGCATCGTCTTCCTATTGGTTGGTGGTACAGTCGCTTATTCTTTCCTCAAGGAAGATAAGATCGTCATCGGATCGAAGAACTTTACGGAACAGTTGATTCTTGGAAATATGTTAGCGGATTTAATCGAAGATAAAACGGATCTACAAGTCGAACGTCAATTAAATCTCGGAGGGACGAAGGTCGCTTACGGGGCGCTTGAAAAAGGGGAAATTGACGCATATGTCGAATACACAGGGACATTGTTGATCGACGTGCTCAAGCAAGAGGTCGAGACGGATCCGAAAACGGTCTATGCAAAAGTCGGGAAGATGATTCCCGAAAAAAGTCAGGTCGATGTCCTAGATCCGATCGGCTTCAACAATACGTATGCTCTTGCCATGACAAAAGAAGACATTAAGAAGTACGACTTGAAGACAGTGTCGGACATGTCAAAAGTCAGTGATCGCTTGATTCTCGGTTCAACGATTGAATTCGCGAACCGTGAAGATGGTTATCTTGGTCTAAAGAAGAAGTATCCGGATATGAAGTTCAAAGATGTACAACCAGTTGATGGAGGACTTCGCTATACAGCATTGACGAACGGTCGAACGAATGTCATCGATAGTTTTTCAACAGACGGTCTTTTGAAGAAGTTTGATTTGACTGTACTCAAAGATGATAAAGAGTTCTTCCCACCATACTATGCGGTACCACTTGTTCGTCAAGAAACCATTAAAGAACATCCAGAGCTGAAAAAAGTCCTCAACACATTGAAGGATAAAATCACGGATGAAAAAATGCAAGAACTGAACTACAAAGCAGATGTTGAGAAACAACGTCCTGAAAAAGTCGCGCGCGATTTCTTGATTAAAGAAGGGTTGATTTCTAAATAAACAGATAGAGCCGAGGCGGGAATCCGCTTCGGCTCTTTTTGTATGCGCGCTGACGCGCTATATCGTTTTGGAAAATACGTAATCAAGTGATTAAATTATTTTTTGATGCGACTAGCGAGCCAAGCGCGAACAGTGCGTTGCTGAATCATACACGTTCTTCCTCTCGGTTTAATGTTCCAAGGCGGTGCTCGGCATCTTTAACGATACGTACTTGAACCTCGACTGTCAACCAATCTGTTTCGAATTCAGGTAACGTCGGCAAACCATAGCTTGGGTTACTCGTAGATGAAAATAAATCAGACATAATACGTTCTTCATATACTGGAATCATATAAAATCCCCTCTCTGTGTCTTGATTCATCTCTTGCACCTCTAGTGTACGAAAGAATTGTAAAGACGGAAGAGGGGAGGTGTTAAGAACCCGTGAAATTTGTAAACGTTCTCACAAACTTGTCAAATCCTCTGTAATGGCTTCACAACTGTCAGCATACTGCTGCCCTCGTTTCACGTATTTTCGGACTGTTCGTTCCATGATGAATCGATCATGGTCACTGATATCCCGGACGATTTTTGCAGGAACACCCATGACCATCGCACCGGCAGGCACCTTCATTTTTGGCGGCACAAGACTTCCCGCAGCAACGAATGCACCTTCTCCAATTTCAGCTTCATCAAGGATCGTCGCCGACATCCCGATCAACGCTCCTTTTCGAATGATACCTCCATGAATCATTGCCATATGACCAATCGTGACTTCATCTTCAATGATAGTCGGAAACCCTTCATACTGATGAATCATCGAACCATCTTGAATGTTGACGCGTTCTCCGATTTGGATCGGACCTTCATCTCCCCGGATGACCGTATTGAACCAGACGGATGAGTCTTTTCCGATCGTGACCTCTCCGATGACCTTTGATCCATCCGCTAAATAAACGGATGGATCGATGTTTGGAATAAGTGAACCGACACGATATTTCATGCGTTTTTCCCCCTCAGGCATTAAATCCATACTCTTTCATCTTGACGTTACAAAAAATAAATTGCAACAGCTTCCAAACTAATTGTAAGATAGTGAAAATACGCTTACACCAGGAGGAGACAGGATGGAACAAACAGTACGTGAACGATTGATTGCGATTGCTGCAAAAAAAGAGAAAGCAGCTGTCGTCTTTCAGAACATTTCAGTCATCGATGTCATGACACGTGAGACGTATACAGCAGATGTAGCGATTGATTCAGGTTATATCGCTGCTGTCGGAGAGGGATATGAAGGAGTCGAGAATCGTCCGGGAACGAGTCTGTTCATCGCTCCAAGTTTTGTTGATGCCCATGTTCATATTGAATCATCGATGGTACCACCAAGTGAGTATGAGCAGGCGATTTTACCACTAGGCGTCACGACGATCATCGCGGATCCACATGAGATTGCGAACGTCAAAGGCGCAGAAGGTTTGTCCTTCATGCTAGACGATGCAGAAGGTCTCGCCCTTGACGTGCGCATGATGTTACCGAGCTGTGTTCCGGCGACTTCGTTTGAACACGCGGGAGCATCACTTGATGCTGCGGCACTTGCGCCATTCGTCAATCATCCGGGTGTCCATGGTTTAGGGGAAGTCATGGATTATCCGGCTGTCGAACGAGCCGATCGCGACATGTTACAAAAAATCAAACAGATTGAAGACGCAGGGAAACTTGTCGATGGACATGCTGCAGGACTCGGACCACGCGAAATCAATATTTATGGTGTCGCTGGAATTCGGACGGATCATGAATCCATCAGTAAGGAAGATGCAATTGCACGAGCACGTCGTGGTCTGTATGTCGAAATACGGGAAGGGTCAGCAGCCCGTAACTTGAAGGAAGTACTCGATGCCGTGACAGAGAGTAATGCCAGCAGGTTCCTCTTCTGTACGGATGATAAACATTTGGACGATACATTACGCGAAGGTACGATTGATTATAATATTCGCTATGCGATTCGTCATGGGATTAAACGCGAAACAGCGTATGCGATGGCATCGTTGCACGCGACAAACGCGTATCGTCTAGACGATCGGGGAGCCATCGTACCAGGACGCCGGGCGGACTTCGTCTTATTATCGGATGCCGATAACGTCGTGATTGATGAGGTTTATATTCAAGGGAATTGTGTCGCACGAGCAGGGAAAACGATTCGACCCGTTCGCCGTGCTCATGTGCCGGAGTCATTACGTGGAACCTTGAATACAAAACCGATCACACCAGAAGTATTCGCCCTTCCACTCGAATCACCACGTGCGCATGTCATCGGAGTCATTCCGAAAAGCATCGTCACCGAGCACTTGATTCTTGACGTTCCGCTTCAAGAAGGACATTTCGTTCCTGTGCCAGAGGAGGATCTCTTAAAAATTGCTGTCATTGAGCGTCATCACGGGACATCGTTCTCAGCAGTTGGGATCGTCAAAGGATTTAAGATGAAGCGTGGAGCGATTGCTGCGACCGTTGCCCATGATTCACATAATCTCGTCATCGTTGGGGCATCAGACGAAGAGATGCGACTTGCTGCAGAACGTCTTGTTCAAGCGGGTGGGGGTGTCATTGCTGTTAATGGGCAAGACGTGCTTGCAGAGTTACCGCTTGAAATCGCTGGGCTGATGACGAATCGTCCTTTCCAAGAAGTCGGGGACACACTCGAAGCATTAAACGATGCACTTGATGTATTAGAAGCGGATCGGTCCTTTAATCCTTATTTGACGATGTCGTTCCTTTGCTTACCGGTCATTCCGGAATTGAAGTTGACCGACAGTGGGTTATTCGATGTGAAACACTTCCAGCATATTTCAGTACAAGCAAACTAAAGTCCATCGCGAGTCTGAGTCTCTTTCCGGGACTCAGACCGTTTTTTATTAGAAATAGATGATCTAAAATCAAAGAAAGATACTTTACAAAAGCTCTAAATATTCTTAATGAAACTTAATAGTTTGGATGTTGAATCATTTTGGAAAGCTTGTTATAGTAAGGTCTATATCATTTGTGAGAAATCTCACTTTCTTTGAAACTCTTTATTTAAAAGAGTCGTAGAAAAGAATAGGATCACTAAAGTGGAAAGGGGACTATATTTATGGATAAATCATATTTTGAAGGACATGAAGTCTTGATTGCGGACGTCTATCGTTCATTCACGCGTCAATTTTATGCACTTCCGACACATCGGCGAACGAAACGTCAATTGCGAAACCTTGCATTCTCCGTTATTCGTCAAGCCAGACCGACGTATGAAGAACGCACCGTTTTGTACGCCTATTTTGCTGAATTCTTCCGAGCAGTGGAAGAAGGACAAGATGAAGAAATCGCTTTTTATAAACAAATCGCACAGTAAAGACCCCCGATGGCTCCGTCAGAAGGGGTCTTTGTTGTTTTTAGAGATATCTTCAGGAAATCAAAAACAAGTAGCGGACGAGGTCCACTACTTGTTGATTAAAGAATTCGATGTGTGTGTCAGGTCCTCGTTTACTTGATTTCCATCCATTTAAAGCTCATATCGGCACCGAATGGGTGACGGTATAATTTATCAATATTTGTTCGTTGCAAGTACGCTTCACCTTTTTGATAGATTGGCGCGATCGCGTAGTCATCGGTTAGCAAGATTTTTTCAGCTTCTTGCATATCAGACCAGCGTTTCGCTTCATCTGCTTGTTGTTTTGCCCCTTTGATGAGATCATCGAATTTTTTGTTCGAGTATTCCATCCGGTTGAAGCTTCCGCCTGTCAACCACATATCGAGGAACGTCATTGGATCCTGATAGTCAGGTCCCCATCCAGCTGCAGAGATATCATAATCGCCCTTCGATTCGAGGTCGAGGAAGTTCTTGAACGGTTGTTGTTTGATATTGATCGTCAAACCAGGAAGATGTTTCTCTAGATCACCTTTTAAGTATTCAGAAACTTTCTTGAATGCATCTTCATCTCGTGAGAGCATGCTGAGTTCGACTGTTTTGACACCAAGTTCTTTTAAACCAGCATCCCAAGCTTTTTTCGCTGCATCAGCATCATAGCTTTGAAGATCCGGATATTTCACTCGGAAATCCTCACCATCGGGTGTGAACGTGAAGTCTTTCGCAACGATGAAGTTTGCTGGTTTTGATCCATCGTTTAGGATGACGTCCGTAATCCCTTGTTTCTCAAAACCAAGTGCGAGCGCTTTTCGAATGTTCTTGTTTTTCAATGCTTTATTCTTTTGGTTAAAGCGGAGGAAGTTGATCCGAGCATCTGGACGTGTCTTGTAATCCTCTGATTTTTCATATTGTGAGACGAATTCAGATGTAATCGGTGCGAAGTCGACTTCTTTTGCTTCAAAGAGGTTGACGCCAGTCGAGATTTCCTTAACGACTTTAACGTTAATCTGATCCATCTTGACGTTTGCTTTATCCCAATAATCCGGGTTTTTCTTATATGTCCAACCCGCGTTCGCTTGCCACTTATCGAGGACAAAAGGTCCGTTGAAGACCATAGTGTCCACACTTGTCGCGAACTTATCGCCTTTATCTTCAACGAATGATTGCTTTAATGGTAAGTAAGTCGGAAAACTCGTCAAACCAAGGAAGTAAGGTGCTGGAGCTTCGAGTTGCACTTCAAGTGTCTGATCATCGATTTTCTTGACACCGAGTTCATCGAGTTCAGCTTTGCCTGCCATAATTTTATTGGCATTTTTCAAGTCCTGCAAAATGTACGCGTATTCTGCTGCTGTCTTTGGATCAAGTGCACGTTTCCAAGCATAGATGAAATCATCTGCTGTGACGGCTGATCCATCCGACCACTTCGCATCTTTACGCAATTTGAACGTATATGTTTTTTTATCTTTTGACACTTCGACACTTTCTGCGATTCCAGGTGTCGGCTTGTTATCACCATCGAGTCGATAAAGTCCTTCAAAGACGTTGTTCGTAACAATGATGGAAGTCGAGTCCGTCGTTTTCGTCGGATCAAGCTGAGGTACATCTGTCGTCGAAACGAGCGTGACTTCCTTTTTCTTGTTTTTTGAATCAGATCCGCTTGTGTTTTCATCATTTCCTTGCCCGCATGCAGCGACAGCAAGTAGTGCGATGCTAGATAGTCCAGCAAACGCAATTTTCGATGTTTTATTCATGGAACGATGACCCCCCGAGAGTTAGAGTTAAATATTTCAGAAAAATGTGAACATATTGTTAATTTAAGTGAAAGTGATTAAAAATGCAACATAAATTTTCAGATAATTCTCACTGATCAAGGTCTATATCCTTAATTCCGAGTGATTTTAAATAGTCATAAAGTAGGAATATGGTCAGTTTATGAGGAGAATACATTCGTAATGTCAACCGAACCGGATCTCCCCGCATGCGCATATTCGTAATATAAACACCTTTTCGTTCAAGAGCGAAGATGATTTCAGATGGGTCCAGATTAGCAGGAAGGAGCAAGTGTGCGACAAGGACGTTCGCTTCGAATCGACTGTTATTAATACGGCGCATTCCTCGAGTCAATCCCTCTAATAAGAAGAACAAAAATAAAACAAGAAAAACCGATTCCCATATAAATCCTGCACCGACAGCAATTCCAATTCCACTTGAACTCCATATAATGGCGGCCGTCGTTAATCCACTGACGATATCGTGAGGGCGACGCAAAATGACACCAGCACCAATGAAGCCGATACCGGCAATGATTTGTGCGACAAGGCGCATCGGATCCATTTGAACATTCGTCGCCATATCGTGATAGAGTGAAACGGATTTGATGGATACGATGGTTAAAAGACAGCTGATGAGGGTAATTACGAGGCTAGTGCGTATACCGACCGGTTTATTTTTTATTTCACGCTCGAATCCAATGAAAATTCCAAGGGCAGCAGCCATTAGGAGTTTAAAGAGGTCCTCGAGCTGAAATACATGAATCCAGTTCATTCGTCTCAAATCCTTTCTTTACTTTAAAAGGTGATTTGTTATAATGACTTTTGTGTCTTTCGAATGAATATACGTAAGATGTAATAGATATACGAAAAAAGGAAGTGTCTCATCATGAATCAGCAAAAAATCGGCTTCTTTGCTCTCGCAGCAATGGTCATCGGTTCGATGGTCGGTGGAGGTGCCTTTAACCTTCCCGGTGCAATGGCTCAGAGTGCAAGTGCAGGACCTATTCTCATCGGATGGAGTATTACAGGAATTGGAATGATCATGCTCGCGCTCGTCTTCCAGCACCTTGCAAACAGTAAACCCGAACTTGAAGGTGGTATTTATGCTTATGCACGTGAAGGGTTCGGACGTTTCGTCGGTTTCAACAGTGCTTGGGGATACTGGGTATCTGCATGGATTGGAACGGTTGCGAACATCACGCTCGTCTTCAATGCGATTAGTTATTTCTTCCCGATTTTCGCGGCAGAGAATCGGATATTCCTTCTCTTGATGAGTATGGTCGTCATTTGGGGATTATTCTGGCTCGTCTCAAGTGGGATTAAGGAAGCGACCCTCGTCAATCTGATTACAACGATTGCAAAGCTTGTTCCAATCTTGATTTTCATTCTATTGGTTGGGATCGCCTTTAATATCAAAACGTTCAATTTAGACATCTGGGGAGATGGGACAGAACTCGGTTCAATCTTCGATCAAGTCAAGGGAACGATGCTCGTCACGCTTTGGGCGTTCGTTGGAATTGAAGGGGCAGTCGTTTTATCGAGTCGTGCTAAAAATCGAAGTGATGTCGGAAAAGCGACCGTAACGGGACTCGTTGGTGTTTTGGTCATCTATATCTTGATTTCGGTCTTATCACTTGGCGTCCTTAGTCAAGAAAAACTGGCTGGATTAAAGGAACCGACGATGGCGTATGTACTAGAGGCAGCAATCGGACCAGTCGGCGCGACGATCATCATGATTGGTTTAATCATCTCACTATCCGGAGCGCTTCTTGGATGGACAATTTTAGCATCAGAGATTTCATATTTGGTTGCGAAAGATGGTGCGTTCCCGAAAGCATTCGCTAAGACGAATCGAAAAGGGGCGCCAGTTGGAGCGCTGCTGATTACACAGATCGCCACACAAATTGTTGCTGGGATTGCGCTATTCTCTGCACAGACGTATCTCGTTCTATCAAGTATTGCCGGGATTTGTGCGCTCTTACCATATCTGTTATCAGCCTTGTACAGCATCCGGACTTCACGGGAAGAGCGGAATCGGAAAATGTTACTCTTCTCGGTCATCGCATCCGCGTACTCTATTTGGCTCGTCTATGCGTCGGGCGTTTGGTATATCGTCATTGCGGCGTTAGTTTATGCGCCGGGCATTTTAGCATATGCGTTAGCAGAACGAGAACAGCAACGGACAGGCATGTCACGTTATGAGTGGATTGCTAGCATGATTCTTGTTGTCTTAGCCGGAGTGGCTGTTTACGGAATGGTCGTAGGAGAAATTCAATTGTAAGAAACGATATGCAAAAGAAGTCACGGTGGATAAAAATCACCGTGACTTCTTTTTTTATTAAGGGGTTAAGAATCTTTTTTCGACATCCTGTACGGACAGTGGTTCAGAGAAAATGAACCCTTGCATGTACTGGCAATCTGTCGTTTTCAAGTAAGTCAAGGCATGTTCTGTCTCGACACCCTCAGCGACGAGGTTCAACTCTAGATTGCGACCCAGTTGAATGATAGAATCCAGCAAAGCATGATCGTTCTTTGCTAGTCCATCAATGAATACTTTATCGATTTTTAATTCATCAATTGGAAACGCACTGAGATACTGTAAAGAAGAGTAGCCGGTTCCAAAATCATCAATCGATAAGCGGAAACCGAGTGACTTAATGAGGTGCATGCGTTCGACGGTTCGTTGTGTCTGTAAGATAGCAATATTCTCTGTCATCTCGAGCGTGACGGAAGATGGCGAAACGAGTCGCTCCGTTACGATATGTTGCAACGTTCGAATAAAGGAGTCACTTTGGAATTGGTGCGGTGAAATATTGATCGCCATCGTCAATTCAGGGTCAATCGTTTGTTGCCACTTCGCGAGCTGTTCGCATGCTTCGATGATGACCCAGTTGTTGATTGGTGTGATTAGAGAAGCTTCTTCGGCGAGTGGGATGAACTCATCCGGCGGAATATTTCCGAGCGCCGTATGATTCCACCGTAATAACGCTTCGAATCCTTTGACGGCTTGAGATTGAAGCTCGATGATCGGTTGATAAGCAAGGTAGAGCGACTGATCTTCGAGTGCCGTGAAGAGAGAACGTTCGAGTTGGATTTTACGTGTGAATTGTGTGTCCATCTCGTGTGTTAAGTACTGAATCGTTCCCGTACCAATTGATTTTCCTGCATAGAGAGCAGTTTCAGAGCGGCGGTATAAATCTTCAAGTGTTTTCGCTTCAGACGGATAGACGGTGATACCGAATGTGCAAGAAACGATGAGTGAATGACCGTTAATGTAATAAGGACGTTGTAACGCTTGTTGTAATTTTCGAGCATATTGAAAGAGTAGATTACTCGAGGGTGCAGGTAATAGGACACCGAATAAATCACTCGTCGGATGAAAAGTAAGGACACCCGTCGTATGTTCCAAAAGCCGTGTTGCCATTGCTTGAAGGAGTTGATCCCCGACATGTGTTCCAAACGAATCGTTTATGACTTTGAAACGATCGATATCGAACAAAATGAGTGCAATGGGTTCATGTGATGCAGCAGACTGGAACAATGCTTCCCCTTCGCGTAAAAATCCACGTTTATTCAATAAATGCGTCATCTCATGGTGATGCACTAAAAAATCAAGTTCTTCTTCAAGCACAGTTGTTTCCGTAATGTCGTTACCGATGAACAGATGCTGAAAACGAACGCCGTTTGCATCATAAATCGGAATCAATGTCGCTTGGAGATGTTTTCGTTCACCCGTGTGTGAAATGAGACTAAGACGACCAGACCATGCTTTGCGTTCACGGAGTTGTGTTCGGATTTCTGAGACAGTCGCACTAGTTTGATCGAGAATTATGGACCATGGCTGACCAATAAGCATTTCAGGACAGTAACCTGTTACATCCATGAGTTGGGCGTTTATATACGTAATTGCACCACGCGCGTCAAATACAGCGACACTGGCGATTTGATCGAACGCCTGACGTAAATCCATCAAACCTTGAAATAATGGTTTTGTTGTAATCGGTTGTTGAGCAGACGGAATACAGCAAACGAAAGCAGCAATGGCATTGCCTATTTCATCAAGTAGAGGAGACAGTAGCAACGTTGAGGTCATGGGAGTACCAGACTTATGGAATAAGGAGGCATTCGGCAATTGGACCGATTGATGGCGTTCTAAAAAGGAATGCCAAATTTGATGGCTGAATGCCATATCTTCCTGGTCAAGTAAAGGAACGATTTGTCCGACGATTTCCTGTTGTGTCCAGCCCCAATGCTGTTCTGCTAACTCGTTCCAGGAACGAATAGTCAAATCGATATTTAAGATGAAAGACGGTAGTGGAAACTCTTGAATGACGACTTCATAGGAATCGATGGTCGAACGATCCATTACGTGCGCACGCTCCTTTATGATGAAAAGAGATGACGGTTCACTTGTCTTGTCTTTTCCCAATATATTCAATTCTTACGCATCCCAATCCTCTAGGTTATACATTTTTTAGATGAAGATTATACAAGAAAATCTGCTATAATGATTTTGAAAGCGTTATCTAAAGAGCTATAAGGGGGAATCTCGATGAATCAAACAGAGAAAATCATTCAACAGACAGAACAGTTCGGAGCACATAACTACCATCCACTCCCGATCGTCATTTCAGAAGCAGAAGGTGTCTTCGTCACGGATCCAGAAGGACGTCGTTATATGGATATGTTGAGTGCTTACTCAGCCGTCAACCAAGGACATCGTCATCCGAAAATCATCGAAGCTCTAAAACGACAGGCGGATAAAATCACTTTGACGTCACGTGCCTTCCACAATGATCAACTGGGCTTTTTCTATGAAAAAGTAGCACAATTGACGGGTAAAGACATGGTATTACCAATGAATACAGGTGCGGAAGCTGTTGAGACGGCAGTGAAAGCAGCACGACGCTGGGCATATGAAGTGAAACAAATCCCAGGTGATGCTGAAATCATCGTTTGTGAAGGAAACTTTCACGGTCGAACGATGACAGCCGTCTCCATGTCGACGGAGGCAGAATATCAACGAGGATTTGGACCGCTTCTTCCTGGAATCAAGACGATTCCATACGGCGATCTGGAGGCACTAAAACAGGCAATCACTGAAAATACAGCGGCATTCATCTTGGAGCCGATTCAAGGCGAAGCAGGAATTTTAATTCCGTATGATGGCTTCCTAAAAGATGCACAAGAAGTTTGTCGTGCGCAGAATGTTTTGCTCGTATCAGACGAGATTCAATCTGGACTTGGTCGTTCCGGTAAATGGTTTGCTTCTGATTGGGACGAGGTAACACCAGACATGTACATTCTTGGGAAAGCACTGGGCGGTGGGGTATTCCCAATCTCGTGTGTTGCTGCGAATAAAGATGTCCTTTCTGTCTTCAATCCAGGTTCACACGGCTCGACGTTCGGTGGCAATCCACTCGCTTGTGCCGTCTCGATTGCTTCACTTGAAGTATTAGAAGACGAAAAGTTACCGGAACGTTCACTCGAACTCGGTACGTACTTCATGGAGAAATTAAAACAAATCAACAACCCGATGATCAAAGAAGTACGTGGTCGTGGATTGTTCATTGGTGTTGAACTAACAGAAGCAGCTCGACCATATTGCGAAGCGTTGAAAGAGAAAGGCTTACTCTGTAAAGAAACACACGAGACAGTCATTCGCTTTGCACCACCGCTTGTCATCACAAAAGAAGAGTTGGATTGGGCGTTCGAACGGATTGAACAAGTGTTAGGCGTTTCCGTCGCCCAGTAAATGAATACATTCAAATCGAATAACAGTGAACAAGATGTTCACTGTTATTTTTGTTTGGATGAGTGTCGGTATGGATACAGGAAATGTTTGAAATTCAGTCATACGGGAACATACAACTATCGCAAAAATTTTTTTTAAATGGGGGTAATGGTTATGTCAAATGACAGTGGTCTCAATAAAAAAGCAGATGGTCTTGTTGATAAAGTAGCGGGTAAAGCAAAAGAAGCACTCGGTAAAGCAACAGGAGATAAATCGACAGAGCGCGAAGGTAAAAAAGATCAATTAAAAGGTGACGCCAAGAAAACCGTAGGAAACGTTCAACAAAATTTTGAAGATACAACTCGTCGTTAAGACCGTGGGAATTAAATAGAAAAACCGGACTGGAGGATTACTCTAGTCCGGTTTTTAGTGTTTGCTATAATGAATTTTTATACTAATAAAAAAGATAGTGAATAATTTGTATGAAGGTCTAGTCATTTAGATATTTATATGGAATAATTAAAAACGTAAAAGCGTTTACATTGTTCTGTCATTATCGTTTTATTCAGGAAAGGGTGAAAGGGATGTTGCAGTTTCTACAACGAATTGGTAAGGCTTTGATGTTACCAATCGCAGTATTACCAGCTGCCGGAATCGTACTTCGATTAGGTTCGGCGGATATGCTAGATATTCCATTGATGGTAGCAGCAGGAGGGGCAATTTTTGATAACCTTCCATTGATATTTGCCATTGGTGTCGCAATCGGTCTATCGATTGATGCGAGTGGGGCAGCGGGTCTTGCCGGAGCCATCGGGTATCTTGTCTTAAAAAATGGCGTCGACTCGATGAACAAGGATTATTCCAGTGCACAGATTCAAGCAAAATATGATGCGATTGCGGCGATCGTCAATGATTCCTCGACCAAGGTCGATGGCGCGACGCTTAGTTCGATTGCGAACCAGGCGACGCTCGGTTCAACCGTCAATATGGCAGTATTCGGTGGGATCATTGCGGGTATCGTTGCAGGTCTTCTATACAATCGCTTCTACAATATTAAGTTACCGGATTGGTTGGCATTCTTCGGAGGCCGTCGTTTTGTTCCAATCATTACCTCAGCTGTCATGCTCGTACTTGCTTTCATCTTTGGTTATGTTTGGCCGTTCATCGAGCAAGGTATCAACGGTGCCGGTGAATGGATGGTCGGTCTTGGCGCAGGAGGCGCTGCTTTGTTTGGATTCTTTAACCGTCTCCTGATTCCTGTCGGCTTGCACCATGTTTTAAATAATATTTTTTGGTTTGTTTTCGGTTCATACGAAAAAGCAGATGGTACGGTAGCGAACGGGGATATTGCGCGTTTCTTCGCTGGAGATCCAACAGCGGGGATTTATCAAGCTGGCTTCTTCCCGATCATGATGTTTGCCTTGCCAGCTGCAGCCTTTGCCATCGTCATGGCTGCGCGTAAGGAAAATCGAAAAGCCGTTGCCGGAGCGATGATTGGTCTTGGACTGACATCCTTCCTGACAGGAATTACGGAACCAATCGAGTTCTCGTTCATGTTCTTGTCACCTGTTTTATACGTCATCCATGCTGTACTAACGGGTCTATCGATGGCCATCGTTAACTTACTCGGTATTTTACATGGCTTCTCCTTCTCGGCTGGTTTCATTGATTACGCCTTGAACTTCGGGATTGCGAAAAAACCATTGTTGATCATCCCGGTTGGTCTCGCGTTCGCGGTCGTCTACTACTTCCTGTTCTACTTCATGATCACAAAATTCGATCTGAAGACACCAGGTCGTGAAGATGAATCGCTCGTTACAGACACGGGAGTCGTTTTGACGGACTCAGACGATAAATATGAACAACAAGCAGCTCAAATTTTTGCTGGATTGAAAGGAACAGAAAATGTCACGTCGATTGACAACTGTGCGACACGTTTACGTCTTCAAGTCAAGGATCCAAGCATCATTGATGAAGCGGCGATTAAAGCGGCTGGAGCAAAAGGTGTCATGAAGATGGGGGCGACTAGTGTTCAAATCATCATTGGCACAGATGTCGAATTCGTTGCAGATGCGATGAAACGACAGAAGTAAAAAAAACGACCTTTCCTGAGCTCAGGAAAGGTCGTTTTGCTGTACGTTCGCAACAGGTGCTGTTTTGCTCGAGCGATAGATCGGATAAAAGATTCCAATCAAGATGATGACGATCCCAATCCATTGAGAGCTCGTCAGATGTTCACCTAAAATTAACACGGAACAGATGACCGCTGTCGGTAGTTCAGCTGCTCCAAGCAAAGAAACGCTTGCTGGGGAGAGGTGAGGCGCGCCCGCAGCAAATAAGAGCGGTGGTAAAATTAACGCGAATAGACCGAGTGGAATCGCGTATAACAGAAGTCCATTTTCGAAGTTCGCAGAGGACAAGAACGTCGTCGGTGGATACATCGTCATGACGAAAGCAAGACCACCTGTCATCATGTAAAAACTCTTCTTGATGACGGGTAAATGATTGGCGATGCGTCCACTAGCGAGTAAGAAAATTGAGAAGCTGACAGCCGCTCCAAGACCGAATAATGTTCCACGGAAGTCAAGTGAACTCGAGTAAGCGGCACTCGCAAGAATGGCTCCGCCAATCAACAGAATCGCAGACAGGAAATGCGCGCGAGATGGTAAACGTCTGAATGCGAGCGCATCGATGATGACACCGATCCAAGTGAATTGGAATAAGAGAATGATTGCAACGGATGCCGATACGGTCTGAAGACTTTGATAGTACAGATAACCAGTTGTACCACTAGAGATACCGATCAACATGAGAAGACCAGCTGTCTTGAGATCGAGACGAAGATTTTTCGTAAATAAGGCAAGACTGAAAATCATCAGCCAACCGAAGAAAAATTGACTCCCAGAAACGGCTGCTGAGTTAAATCCAGCTGCATAAGCGAGTTTGACGATCGTTGAGAGGACACCATAACTGATAGCGCCAATGAGAACGAATAAGGTTGCTTTTGAGCGATGCATGAATAATTTCCCTCCATTTTTAGTAAAAACCACACAAAAAAGGTTGCAACGGGGCCTTGTCCAGGTTTTTTGGACAGGGTTTGGTTGCAACCTGTGTGATTTATTGAGTTGATGTGTCGAGCAAACGATACAGCCGGGTTTTCGTTTGGTTGTACTGAACGGTCAGCGTATTCCACTTCTTTAATGACGCGGTAGCTTTCCGTGTTAAACGATTTAAATCCGCTGTTGACTCATCAATCTTAACGAAATCCGGTTTTTTAGTCAAGCGTGAAAGCACTTTCTTTTCAGCGTCCATCGCTTGTCGATACGTTTTAGAGAACGTTTGAAACGTCTGCTGGCGTTCCTTGATGATTGCCACTAAGGCAGTTCCTTCCGTTTTTGCTTTACCATCAAGTTTGTTTACAGCATCCTTCAATTCTTCAAGATCAAGTTCAGCGTACGTTTCCTTACGTAACGTTTCTTCTTGTTTCAATAAAGAAAGCCGTTCGTCATTTAAGGCTTCTAGTTCCTCCCGTTCATTTTGAGAGCGTTTGATTTCTTCAGCACCTGCATCAAGAACAGCTTGGTACGTATTAACTGAAATTTCGTCCTTACGAGCACGTTGATCAGCTAGCATGAATGCCTTTTCTTCACCTTTGACTTGTTGCTCTAGCTGTTCATGAAGAGAGGTTGGTGAATCGTTGGAGCAGGCAGCAAGTCCGAAGCTCGACAGGAACAGTACTGCTACGAATGATTTTTTCATCTAGATAGTAACTCCTTATAAATTCGAGTATTGCACGAAGTTGTACGGAATATGGAAATCTTCATCATAAATCGCGAACTGATAGCCCTTTTTCTGAAGTCCGGCAACAATGGCCGGAAGGGCCTTGATAGCTTGTGGTTGTTCATGCAAGAGAATGATTTCAAATGGACGCTCTGCTCGCCGAATGACCGTATTAGCCACTTCTTTTGCACTATCTTTGTAATACCAGTCCATTGAATCGATCGACCAGTCCCATACTCGGAAGTCTGCTGAATGAATGGCAGATGCCATTTTTTTCGTGATGCCTGGATCAGAGCCATAAGGTGGTCGTGTCAAATGTGGTGTTAGCTTCGTCAACTCATGGATTTTCTTCTGAACACTTTGCATCTCTGAGACATACTGTCCTTTTTCGTACAATGTATCGTAATCGTGTGTTTCCCCGTGTAATCCGATATAGTGTCCAGCTTTAGCAGCAGCTTTGACTTCTTGCGGAAAAGCATCTATTTGTGTTCCGAGATAAAAGAAAGTGGCACGAGTCTGAAGTTGATCCAATGTTCGAAGTAAGTCCGGTGTTAATGCGGATGGACCATCCTCGAATGTTAAATAAGCGACTTTTTTCGTCACACCATTCCATTTTTCCACGCGTGCTTTTTCCATATTGACGACAGGGACTACAGTAATGGATTTACCTGTCGTAATGGATTGTTGTTCAGGAGTAAATACGTATCGATAAGCGACATATCCCCCAACTCCGAGAAAGACAAGTGTGAGAAGTAAGAAGAACCGAGGGAAAAACTTTCTTTTTTTTGTACGCGGTCGTGGACCGAGTTCGCTAGCGTGGCTTGAGGTAAATGGATCCATCGTTGTCTGTCGCTCCTTTTGTCAAAAATATCATATACAGATAATGTAACATTCTGACTGTTTCTTTTGTAACAAACAGATGACAAAAAGATGACGAAAAATCGATTTTTCTAAAAAATATCGATTTATTTAGAAGAAGTTTGTAAGAAATAAAAAAACAACCACTGAATAAGTGATTGTTTCATGTGTTATTAGTGTTCTGTTACAGCACACTCATCGCATTCCGTTTGATAGGATTCACATTGTTCATCCATCTCTTTTCCGCAATGGGCACACGTCTTGACGGGAAGCTCACGATAGAATGCAGCAGATGCTTCTTGGTAAAGGGGTTGTTCCATGTGTTTTTCCTCCTTCAAAATAAACGCAATGGTCTTTTTCTTGTTTTTATTGTATTAGTACAGAAGTTTAATGTCAACTATTGTTTTATAACAGTAAATTCATTTGAAGTATTGATAGAGGACAATAAAAAAGAGACATGCTACGATATCTAAGTAATCTGATAATAATAAGGGGGATTTACACATGACACAGGCAACACTGGATACAATGCGTGTCTTAACAGAAAGACGTTCGGTTCGTCATTACGACGAAACGTTCAAACTTTCAAAACAGGAAGTGGAAGAACTATTAGAATGGACGACAGCGGCGCCGAGTGCTTGGAATTTGCAACACTGGCATTTCACGGTCTTCCATTCAGAAGAAGCGAAGCAACAGCTTGCACCGATCGCATACAATCAGCCGGCTATCACTTCGGCTTCAGCAGTCATTGCGATCTTAGGTGATGTTCAAGCTAATCGAAACTACAATCCGGTGTACGGTCCAGCAGTAGAAGCAGGTGGCATGACAGAGGATTTATTTGATTCGATCAAGGCACAGGTAGAAGGCGCTTATCAAAGTGAAGCCTATGGGCGCGATGCGGCAATGTCGAATGCGAGCCTTGCTGCGATGCAATTGATGCTTGCGGCAGAAGCGCGTGGATTATCAACACTCGCAATGGGTGGATTCGATCATCAACGTTTTGCGGAAACGTTCATTACCGAGTCACGGTATGTACCGGTCATGTTGATTGCTGTCGGAAAAGCGGTCGAAGATGCGAAAAAGCGTCCGGCACTCCGTTTACCGATCGATCAAGTGTCGACCTTCCTGTAAGTCATTCAAAATGGAGGAAGCGGGGTTCAATTCCTCCATTTTAATTTTTTTATTTTTTTTCAGAAAAAGACTTGTCAGCCTTTTAGTTTCTTGATATATTAATATATGTCCTAGCAAGTACATAACGTACTGCAAACATGATTCTGTAGCTCAGCTGGGAGAGCGCTACCTTGACAGGGTAGAGGTCGCTGGTTCGAGCCCAGTCAGAATCATACCGAAAGCCCGCTTTTCCTTTATAGGAAAAGCGGGCTTTTTTTATTATTTCTTTATCTCATCCTCTGTGACCCATTTATGGTTTTTCACCATTTCTCCACCGTCCGTCGGTTCATAGTTCACCATGTAGACCGTCGTTTCCTTTACTTCATCAATCGTCGCTTTTGCTCCATCCATACCTTTCATATGATCCGCCTTGACAGTCGTTTCATCACCAACTTGCAGTGGCTTAGTTGGAACGGGATCGAGTTCTTCCTGAATGACCCATTTATGATTTTTCACCATCTTTCCACCAGTAGTCGGTTTGTAACTGATCGCATAGACGACGGTATCGTAAGCTCCCGCAATCGTTGCTTTAGCTCCGTCCATACCGTCCATATGATCCGTCGTCAACGTGACGTTGCTTCCTTTCGGATAAGTCGGATCACTGGCTTCCTTTAAACCGGACGGTACCTTTCCGTCACTCGAATGCATCATATCTCCATGTGACATGTCGTGTGAGTCACTATTACTTCCATCGTCATTTGAAGTGGATCCACATGCACCGAGCCAAAGCGTAGAACTAAGAGCAAGTACAGTTAACGTCAATGATTTTTTCATATTAAAACCCTCCTGAAGTCATTAGTCTTTTTTACTATACCCAGCGTATGTGCAAATCGTGTGCAGATGAAGTGACAGTTTCGTTTATCGGCAGTGATTATGTTTTTTTCGCTATACTAAAATGGAGAGATAAGGAGGGAAACGTCATGCGTCGTATTTCATACTCGGTCGGAGGAATCGTTCTTGCGGCATTTTTAATTTGTGGCAGTGTATTGTTCGGGACGTTGTATTATCAGTTGTCTCAAATACGAACGCAGGAAGTGGTGGATGGTTTGCTGAACCGAGGGAATACCCATCGTGATGTCCTGGTCGATTCCTACGACCAAACGACGATGCGTCATGTCAGTATGATGGAAGCGAACTCATCCTTTACTGTCGTGATCACCGATGCAAGAGGGAAACAACTCGAAGCATCACGTCCTTTGACGAGTGAGATGAGACGTGTATTACAACATACAGATTTTGATTATCGTCAACGAGGAAAAATCGTAACGATGCGTAACTTTTTAATGACGGACAGTCCCATCACCATTGACGAGGAACATCGTGGTCATGTCTTCATGTTCGCTTCTAAAGCAATCGTAGATCACGTACTTGATCCGTTGAAACAGCAGTTTTTCCAAGTGGGTCTGCTCGCACTATTATTAGCAGGTGCGGCAAGCATTTGGACGACCCGAATCATTTCTCGTCCGTTGATTCAGATGGAAAAAGCGACGGCGCGTCTATTGGATGGGGAAAGTGGAGAGTTGCCAATTGATCGACAAGACGAACTGGGACAATTGGCGCGTTCGATTCAGCAATTAAAACAGGATCTCGATTTTTTGAATCGAGAACGATCCGAATTTTTAGCAAGCGTATCTCATGAACTACGCACACCATTGACATATATAAAGGGATACGCAGATATTCTCGAACGCCAAACGTTGACGCCGGATGAACGACGACGCTACATTACGATCATTCGAGAAGAAAGTCAGCAAATGAATGAATGGATTGAACAATTATTTTGGCTGGCACGAATTGATGCCAATGCTTTTATGATGGAACGAAAACCTGTCGATGTCGAAGACTTGATTCATCAAGTGATACGATTGATGCGCCTGGACATCGAACAAGAAAATATTTCGTTCGAGATAGAAGGTGAGCGATTAGAAGTGATAGGTGACGCTCAGCAGCTCCGTCAGATGATTGTAAATATCATTGAAAATGCACGTCGACATACGACTTCGGGAACAATCATCGTTCGTTATGGTGTCAACGCAGTAGGGGCTTTCATTCAAATCGAAGATACAGGAGAAGGGATTGCTGCAGAATCTTTACCTCATGTAACGAAACGGCTCTACCGAACGGAAGCATCTCGTTCTCGAAAACATGGAGGAACTGGAATCGGACTCTCCATCGTTGAAGCAATTGCGCAGGCACATGGAGCAGAATTGAACATCAAGAGTCAGCTTGGACATGGAACACAAGTGACACTGCAGTGGAAGGAGAAATGAAATGCCGCATGTATTGATTGTAGATGATGAACCGAGAATGCTTGAACTGTTAAAATTGTATATTCAGCCGTATGGGTACACGTGTCAGCTTGTGGATTCTGCGCAACAAGCTCTTGACCTCTGCCGTCAGCACGTATTCGACCTGATTTTAATGGATGTCATGATGCCAGATATGGACGGATGGACATGTTGTCGTCTCATTCGAAAACACTCTAACATCCCGATCTTGATGGTTACGGCACGGAATCAGCGGGAAGACATCATTCGAACACGGGAAGTAGGGGCGAATGATTACATATCAAAGCCGATTCAAGAAGGAGAACTGATCGGACGAATGGAAGTTTTATTACAGCAACAGTATGATGGTCTATCCTATGACCGGGAAAGCTATCGTTGTTGTTACCTCCAACAAACGATTTCGTTAACGAAGACGGAGTTTGAATTGTTAGGTGTATTTTTAGATTCTCCACGACGTGTTTGGACACGGGATCAGCTGACGACGATGTTATGGGGAGCGGAAGCGTCTGTAGACGAGCGGACAATCGACTCGCATATCAGACATTTAAGAGAAAAACTACGTGTTTGCGGTTTTCCAATCGAACAGCATCTGGAAACGGTTCGCGGAATCGGATACCGCTGGATACACTAGTAAGAAGGAGATTCAAACATGACGACACTGTATTTCGTACGGCACGCACATTCGACATACTCACCGGATGAACGGAGACGTCCACTTTCCGATAAAGGACAGGCAGATGCGAGACGTTTACTTGAAACGTTTCAAGAAATTCCAATCGACAGATTTTATAGTAGTCCGTATCAGCGGGCGATCGAGACGGTTGCACCGCTCGCGGAGGCACGTCGACAACCAATTATTGAGGTAGAAGAACTAAGAGAGCGATTACTAGCACCTGGAGAGCTTGACGGTTTTCAGGAGGCGGTTATGTATGTATGGCAACATCCGAACGATAATCCATTCGGGGGCGAAACGAACAAAGAAGCAGCGCAACGCATTCGGCAATTCATCGATGAACTGGTGGAGAAGCATTCCGACGAAATAGTTGTTCTTGGAACACATGGAAACATTATGGTGTTACTTCTCGAAACATTCGATCCGACATTTGATTATACATTTTGGAAATCCTTACCGATGCCAGCCGTGTGCCGGATGGAAGTGAAATCAGGAGGAGAGGTAGATATTCACGTCGTACCACTTTTGACGAATGTAAAGTAAAAAAGAGGCGGAACTGATGAGTAAATCAGTTTCCGTCTCTTTTATAATCAAAGAAATCTTAAGGCGTAGGAATAGCACCTTCATGTTTTCGGATCAAATCAGCTGTTAATTGACCGGATAAGGTGACCATCGGCACACCGCCGCCTGGGTGTGTAGAACCACCAACGAAATAAAGTCCTTCGTATAAGTCGCTCTTCGATGGAATCTTGAATCCACCATTTTTCTTCCGATCGGCTGCGACACCATAAATCGATCCACCGTTTGGACCATATAAGTCCTTCAGATCTTCTGGGGTGAAGCGATATTCAAACTCGATTGATTCCCGAAGACCGTAAAGTCCCATTCGTTCGAGTTTATCAAGAACAACTTCACGATAAGCATCCCAGTCGACCTCGCCTTTTTGGAGTGTTAGAGGAGGGACATGCGTCAAGACGAACAGATTATCTTTTCCATCGGGCGCTTGCGAAGCATCAGATTTCGACGAGACCCCGACATAAATCGTCGGATCCTCAGGAGGCGTTCCTTCTTTGAACATTTGAGCGAATTCGCGCTCTGGATTTTCTGAGAAAAAGAAGTTGTGATGTGCTAGTCCACTGTATTCACGGTTCACACCAAGTAATAATACGAGTCCAGAAACAGAGGGAGCAAACGATGCCTGTAATTTTTTTGCCCGCTTCCGGGCTTTTTTCTCAGGTACGATTCGTTCGTAAGTCGGGATGACCTCAAGATTTGAGACGACGATGTCGGCTGCATGGAACGTACCATTCGAAAGGACACCAACTGCTTTTTTATTTTCAAGGACGATTTGTTCAACCGGTGAGTTGAGATGCACCGTGACGCGGAGCTCGTCAAGCAATCGTTTCATAGCACGCGCGATTTGATACATCCCGCCCTTAACATAATAGATGCCAAGTCCCATCTGTACATAAATCATTTGATTGAAGACGGCTGGCGCTTGATAAGGGTTGGAACCGACATACATGACCATGTAGTTGAACAGCTGTTCGAGATACGGATCATTGAGGTGTTTTTTTGTTCCGGTCGCGACGGTGTTCATCGGGTCCATCTTTAATAAATCAGACATCGTATGGTATTTTTTTAAGTCCTTTAAATCTTCGAGACTGTATTTATAAAAGCTGTCGAGACATAAGTCATACATTTGTTTTGAGTACCGGAACAATTCGACGAAATCCGCTCGTGACGAAATTTGCTCGACTTCTTCAAGCATTCCGGGTAAGTCACCTTTGACGTCGATTTTTGTCCCGTCTTCAAAAAAAGTACGCCATTGCGGTTCAATGCGTTCGATTTCTAAGTAATCATCTAAGTTACGATGAACACTTGAGAAGAGTTGTTCGAGTACCCAAGGCATCGTTAAAATCGATGGACCAGTATCAAAAGTAAATCCTTTCCCGCTGCGCTGATTTAGTTTCCCACCGACGTTTGCATTTTTTTCAAGCATCGTGACTGCGTAACCATCTCCAGCTAAACGAATGGCAGCAGACATACCGGCAAGACCAGCTCCAATGACGATTGCACGTTTCTTCAAATGGATCACTTCTCCTTTTAATAGATGAATGGAATCAAACGTTTTCGTTTTGCAGCCCACATCGTATAGGCAGGTCCGAAACCTTTTGTCAACATCGCTTCCTCGATTCGAATCCGGTAGAGCAAGAAAATGAACATCAGAAGTCCAGAGAGAATGAAAAGTCCGAACTGACCGGTGAACAGGGGGAAGCTCATCGTAATCAACAACAATCCACTATATAACGGGTGACGTAAAAAGCGATAGGGACCGCTACTGACGAGCTGATCACCCGACGCCACGACGACATGACGAGTGAACTGTTGCTTTAAGTGGAGAATTCCCCATAGACGTAAGGAAACACCACACCATAATAAAATGCATGAAAAGATGCGCATGATAGAAGAAACGGTTTCATTCGCAAAGAGGAAAGCGCAGACGATCGTTCCGCTTAGGACAAGGAAAATCAAATAAAAACTCACTTGTTCTGCTGCCCCTGACTTAGACTCGGAGCGATTCCGAAAACGAACCATCTCACCAATCCAGCAGATGCTACCAATACTGAAAATCCATTCCCAAAGTGACACGTACGCTACTCCTTTCTACATCAGAATCATGTTTCGAAAACGCATACATCGTTATTTACCCATTGTAATTCGTCCTTAAGCTACATTTAGAAAACTTCAGAAATACTTCATTTTCATGACAAGCATTCCGAAAGAACCCTGTTTGAAAAAAAGAATGGTATTCTAATCTAAAATATGGATGCAGATTAGAACATGCATTAAAGGAGATATACGATTCATGAAATACATCACGACACTCATCACGACGTTGACATTAACAGCGGCCTGTACATCAGTGTATATACCAACAGTCGAAGCATCGACTTCTACTTATCGGCAAGCAAAGACATCTCTTCATTTGCGTAAAGGAGCATCGATTGATCAACCGAGTCTTGCGGTTATTCCGACGGGGATCTATGTGACGGAACTGTCGAAAGTCGGTATATGGTCAAAAGTACAATATGGTACGAAGATTGGTTATGCGAGTACGAAGTATCTACTGACGGATGAACAAATCGGTGGGAAACGGATCGGTAAGACACTCATCGCGAATAAGAACTTAGCACTCCGTTCGACGTACGCTCCTGGAGAGAATCAGCAAGCGCGTACAGCTTTTGAGAAAATGCGCTTGGCGGCAAAAAAAGAGGGGATTACGCTGGTCGCATTTAGTACATACCGTTCGTACGCTTACCAAAAGGCATTGTTTGATAAATATGTCGCGCGAGATGGATATGAAAAAGCGAGTACTTATAGTGCGGAGCCAGGAAAAAGCGAACATCAGACAGGACTCGCTTTTGATATAGGGGGAGCAGATTCTTCTAAATACGCGATGTTCAGTTTTGCGAAGACGAAAGAGGCGAAATGGCTGTTCGCGAATGCGCACCGGTATGGTTTCCATCTTCGTTATCCATCTGGTAAAGAATCGTGGACAGGTTATACGTATGAAAGCTGGCACTACCGTTATGTAGGGGCGACGCTTGCTGCTCGCCTGAAACTCAGTGGGTTGACAATGGAAGAGTATTTTCATCTTGCTCCTTGGAAACCAGTAAAGACTTCGACATCTTAAAACATGATAAATAGAGGGTGTTGGATTCATCTATTATTCGTCTTGAATGAAAGAGATGGACTGTTTGACAATGACCGGCATGCTGATTGGTAGCTGAACATGACGGTACATTGGAGCAGACGGATGAACCGTTGGAATCATAAGCCTCACACTATAAAAAGCCCATCGCAATCCAAGCGATGGGCTTTTTTGATGTTCACTTAATTGGTTGTTCGTTCTTTTTTCGCTTTTTTGAAGAAGAACAGTTCATAGACGACTGGAACAATGATGAGTGTTAACAACGTAGATGTCGTTAACCCCCCAATAACTGTTAGGGCGAGACCTTTTGAGATCAATGTCCCTGAAGAAGTTGTTAATGCGAGTGGTACTAATGCCATGATCGTTGCGAATGCGGTCATCAGGATTGGACGCAATCGTGTTTTACCCGCTTCAATCAATGATTCGCGAATCGGCATACCACGTCCGACGTTTTGACCGATGCGGTCTACGAGAACGATTGCGTTCGTGGTGACGATTCCGATCAACATCAAGAAGCCGATCATGACACTGACAGACAATGGTTCATTCGCAAGGAAGAGCGTGACGAGTGAACCGATTGGAACAAAGATCAGAGAGGACAAGATGATGAACGGAATTCGTGCTTTTCCGAACGTAATCAACATTGTCAGGTAAACAAGTCCGATTGCAACGACAATCGCAATTCCGAGTGATTGGAAGATTTCGACTGTATCATCATTCCCACCACCACTTGTCAACGAGACACCGTCTGGTAAATTAATTTTTTCGACCTCTGTTTTTACAGCATTAGAAACGTTTTGTACGTCGTCTCCTTTAACTTGTCCGGAAACGCGAGCATATACTTTTCCGTCGAGCTTTTGAATTGATGTGAAGGTCTCGACTTCTTTGACGGTCGCGACATCTTTTAGAGCAACAGGACCGTTTGCTGAGAACAGTTGGACGTCTTCGAGATCTTTCTTCGAAACGAGTCCTTTTTCATAAGACAATTGTACATTTTGATCTTTATTATCAAGATTCAACGTGCCAACAGTAACAGGCTTCGTTTGATCATTGACGGTCCCGAGAATCTGGAAGCCGGATAGTCCACGATCACTTGCTTTTTCAGGATCGATTTCAACGAGGAATTGCTTTTGTTTTTCGCTGAAGTTGTTTGTGATATATTTTAAATCACTATTTTTGGACATATTATCCTCGACTAATTTCGCAGCTTTTTGAAGCGCTTCGAGATCGTTCGAGAACAGGTCGACATCGACGTTGTTGTTCGACGGAGGACCACCTGTTGATAATTCAGCTACGCTGATTTTGACATTGACGTTTTCCTCTTGAGCGATGTCCTCCATCTGTGTCTCAAGTGATTTGATCGTTTTCTCGACGTTTACGCCGTCCTTCAGGTTCAAGAAATAACTTGCTTTATTATCGAGACGTAAGCCTGTCGTAAAGTCTCGTGCTCCGACAGACGTCGTGACGTCAGCGATTGCTTGTTCTTTATCAAACATCTTTTCCATCTCAAATGAGACGTCGCTCGTTTTCTCGAGCGATGTGGCAGCCGGAAGTTCAAGCGATGCCGTTAGTGTCTTTGAGGCTTCGTTCGGAATGAACGTAAAGCCGAGACGTGGAACGATCGCTAGAGAACCGCCGAGAAGAATGAACGATACAATTAAGATCGTCGCCTTATGCGAGAGTGACTTTTCAATCAGCTTGCCATACCACCGTTGAAGAGCACCTTCTTTTTCTTCTGCTGGAACCTTCTTAAAGGCAAATTTCGCAAGAATCGGTACGATCGTGATCGCAACGAGTAGTGAAGCAAGTAATGAGAAAATAATTGTCAAAGCAAACGGTAAGAAGAACTTACCAGTGATTCCACCGACGAATCCGATTGGCAGGAAGACGACGACGGTCGTTAGCGTCGATGACGTGATTGCTTTTAAAATCTCTTTTGTCGATTGTTCGATGATCTCATCCGTCATACCGGATTCGGATTTTCGAACACGCCGGAAGATGTTCTCGATAACGACGATACTATCATCAACGACACGACCGACCGCAACGGCCATCCCGCCAAGTGTCATGATGTTCAGAGAAATATCTTGCCAGTTCAAGAAGATAGCAGCAATGAGTAACGATAAAGGAATCGAGACGATGGCAATAATCGTTGCGCGAATATTTCGTAAGAACAAGAGTACAGCGAGAGAGGCAAAGAGGGCACCAAGTAATCCTTCTTTGACGAGTGTCGCGACGGATTCCTCGATATCCTTCGCTGAATCGATCCCAATCGTATAGTCGACTTGATCGTCATATTTATTAAGGATCTTCGTGACTTCATCTGCGATTTCGACCGTATTGGCATCTTGTTTTTTCGTGATTGCCATCGATAAGGAATCTTTTAAATCGTAACGTGTTTTTTCGCTTTGTTGCGAGACTGCTTCGATTTTTGCAATATCTTCTAGACGAATCGGTTCTGCAGGTTCAGACGCCTGATCTGTAGCTGCTCCACCTGTTGTACTTGGTGGTCCTTGTGTTGCACCTTGTGGTGGACCGCCAGCAGATGAACCACCTGTTTGATCGCTACTAGCTGAACTAGTCGCACCTGCAACGGGTGTCAATTGTAGATTTTTTAGTTTATCTAGATTTTCTAGTTTTTCCTCAACGCGAATCGGTATTTTTGAATCGTTTTCTGATAGCTGACCAGATGGGAACGAGACATACTTTCCGTTGATTTGTTCCTTGATACTTGAGAGCGAGAGTCCTGCTTCTGTTGCTTTCTGATTATCGACGGTGATTTGAACGAGATCATCTTTGTAGCCACCAACGGAAACGCTATTGATTCCTGGAATCTTATTAAGTTCAGGTTCGATATCGTCCTTGAGGATTTTTTCGATGTCTTTACCATCCTTACTAAAGAAAGAGATATTATAGATTGGGAACGATCCAAAGGACAGACGATTTAATTTCGTTGTTGCTTCCTCTGGTAGATTCGCATCTTGGATTGCAGCATCAATCTGTTGTTCGACTTTATCCATGTCAGTATCGAACGGGAATTCGATGTTTAAGATACCGATGCTTTCATAAGAAGAGCTTGTCAGCTTAGTAGCTCCTTCGATTCCTTTCAATGCAGTTTCAAGCTTCGAGACGACTTGTTTATCGACATCGTCGGGCGAAGCACCAGGATATACTGCTTCAACAGAGATTTGAGGAAATTCGATTTCTGGGAACTGATCGACTTTTAATTTCGAGAAAGAATAGACGCCTCCTAAAACTAAAAGAATGGCGATGATGAAAACAGCCACCGAATTTTTTAAACTGAATCGGGTTAAAAAGTTCATATGAACACTCCTTTCGTTTATATGTGCTTATTTACATAGTAGAGGACACTCATAGAACCCGCAACTTTAAAACTGTTTTATTCAAAAAGATCTTTTTGAAAAAAGATAATTTTTTTTGTTAAAAAGGCTTTACACCTTTCGATATGCTGCTATAATAAAAATATACCCAGTAACAACACAGCATGATTCTGTAGCTCAGCTGGGAGAGCGCTACCTTGACAGGGTAGAGGTCGCTGGTTCGAGCCCAGTCAGAATCATACCGAAATCGTTCCTTTTCGAAGGAACGATTTTTTTGCATTAAAAAAACTATTCCCGAAATCAATCAGGAATAGTTGGAAGGTAGAGATATTATTTTATTGGATTTCGAGATGAAGATCGCCACGCTTCGTCCAGCCTGCGACAGTCGTCAATCGATAGAAGACGAGTGTCAAGACGCCAGGTAAAACGACACCAGTCAAGAAGAATATAAGGAACGCCTGAGGACCTTGGTTGACGAAGATATTGAGTGGCGCAATCATCGAATTTAAACCGAGTCCAGCGAGTTCATATGGTACTTTCAAAGAGAGAAGAAGCGTCGCTACAGGAGCTGAAATCATCGCTGCGAGAAACGGTGCAACGACAAGACGTGGATTTTTAACGATATTCGGGAATTGTACTTTAGGTGTGACAAAGAAAGAAGCAATCAAACCACCGGGATCCGTCTGACGATATGCCATCAATGTGAAGCCAACGAATTGAGCGGAACAGCCAATGAGTGCAGCGGCACTTGCTACAGGATCAAGCTGCAAAGCGATAGCGAGTGCAGCGGACGAAGCGGGAGACATCAATAAGACACTAAAGATGAGTGCAATGACAAGAGATGTAGCAATAGGAGACGATTCGACTGAAGCGGTGATCATAGCGCTGAATTTTGTAAGGAGTGGTGTCGTTACGGCAGCAGCACCGATACCAGTTATACCACCGGCAAGCACAGCACTCATCGGGATAACCATCATGTCAAATTTCGTTTTTCCAGTCATGCGTTTTCCAACGTATACAGCGACCGCAGCTGCGAGTAATGCACTGATTGGCTGCCCGGGGGCAAGAACGAGTCCAGAAGCAGTCGATTGAAGCGCAGCACCACCAATCGTCGCTGCGATCATCGCGCTGAACAGGACAAGTGTGTTTCCTCCGAGCTGAAAGGCGATACCGGCACCGAGTGCAGGAGCAAGCAGTACTTTTGCGACGCCGCCAATCGTCAGTAGCATTTGGATATGTAAAAAATTGCCGAGCGTCTCAATCAGGAGTCCGACACCGAGTGTTACAAGAACGGCATTCGCCATTCCAGCTGATACTTTTACCATTCGATCCATCGCATATTCTTTCAACGTTGTCATCCTCTCTCTATCTATCTCTATTTTTTGCCATGAAAAAAGCCTATCCATTTTTGGGATAGGCGCCACTCATTCTGTGCGGGCGCCTCATTCGATGCATCGAAAGGAGGGCCCAAAAATCATTTCCGTTTCATCATCGGAAAAGTTTTCAGTCCCTCATGCATAGAATAATCAGTCGTCCGGCTTGGCTAAATGGCTGTTGCGTCGGAATCATTCAATCGTGCCCCTCTCTGTGAATTTTTCTAAGCCTAACATGCTTCTGATCAATAATCAATATTTTCTGACAATTTATTTTTTCTTTAAATCTAATAGGAATTTACGCTATCATCGGGAAATCCTAATGTACTAACAATGGAGGCGTTTACATGAAAGTAATGATTTTTACAGATATTCACGGGAATGCTTCAGCATTGCGTGCCGTGTTGTCCTACCTCGATCAGTCTTCAGACATCGATGCTGTATATTGTCTCGGTGATCTCGTCGGTATCGGACCTGAACATAATGAGGTCATCAATTTGTTAAGGCAGCGGCCTGATATTCAGACGATTTCTGGAAACCATGATGAATGCGTCCTTGCTTTGATTCATGGGGATGTTTATCCCGCTAGTTACCAACATGCGAAAGAGCACCATCAATGGATTGCAGATTCATTGACGCAGGAGAATCAGAGTTATTTGGAGCGTTTACCGCGTGTATTGAATGCCACCCATCAGGAACAAACGATGTATCTGACACATTATGCCTATGCCGATCAGACGAAGAAAATCGGTGAGGAACCCTTAAAGCCAGCAGTGGATGGAACGAAAGAAAACTTACCCGTCCTTTTTTCCGGAAATGAGGCGCGAATCATTGGCTTTGGTCACCACCATCCAGCACAACAAGTTGAGACGGATCAAACGCTGTACATCAACCCTGGAGCGATCGGGTGTCAGGAAACAGCTCTTGCCCCAGTAGCAATCCTCACTTTAGAAAAAGGACAAGTTCGTTCGGAAATCCTGACGATTCCTTACGATGACCGCCCATTTCTAAATGTACTCAATACAACAGAAATGCCGGAACGTGAATTGATGCGACGTCTCTTCTTCGGAAATAGATCATGAAAAAAACCTTCATGAATAGATCATGAAGGAAGTCGATCATGCAGACAGTTTCGTCATGATTGAGACGAGGCAGACGATAATCAGTAACAGGATACCGATATTTCGTTTCAACGAGTGGCGTGACCAGTAGAAGAATAGTGCAAGTACAGGGGCCACGAAAAAGGCAAGAACAAGACTGATCAGTGTTGCAAGAAATAAAACAAATATCCAGAGCTTGCTCGTTGTCCGGTAAACCTGCCACATGTCGTAAAGCGACATAAGTGTATAAGCGAGTAATACAAAGATAATTCCGGTCGATAAACTCAAAACGATCATCACTCCATTCCTTTTTTAGTATAAGGGAAGGAGCAAAGATGACTATATGTCTTGCAGGAAAAAACGTGACGAATCGATGAACGTATAGACTGACCTAGCACTATGAGACACATATAAAACACCTTGATTAGGCTGCCAGTACACCGTATCTTTTCGGTGTCAGGTAGCCTAATTTTTCTTGGATTCGTTCTTCGTTATAGTAGTTTAAGTAATTAATAACGCGTTCAGAGACCTCATGGTCTCTTAGCGAGTTAAATTTGACGTACTGGAACTCCTCGGACATTAAATTAGAGTGGAACGATTCAATAACTGCGTTGTCCCAACAGTTTCCTCTACGAGACATGCTACTTATTAGGTGATTGCTCTTAACGAATTCTTGAAAGGCATATGACGTATAGACACTGCCTTGGTCCGAATGAAGGATGACCCCTTCGGGATAGTTTCGGTTCTCAAGCGTTATCTTCAACGTATCGATCACAAGAGACGTTTGTTGATGCTCGTATAACTTGTAGGCGATGATTTTGTTATTGAATAAGTCCATGATAGTTGAAAGATATTTCGTCGTGCTACCGTATTGGATATAAGTGATATCCGTCACCCACTTCTGATTCGGTTTACTTGCTGTGAAGTCGCGCTTGATGAGATCCGGTGCCGTTACGATGCGCTCACCTTGAGACTTCCATCTTCGTTTCGGCTTGATCCGGTATTGGAGATGGTGTTTTTGCATGATTTTCTGCACGGTATTCCGATTGGCTTTCAACTGATAAATTTGCTGTAATAATGTCTTTATTTTTCGGTGTCCATTCCGATACCTCGTCTGCTTACTTAGTTCAATGATGGCTTTTTCGAGCACCGAGGGTGCTTTCACAGATTCTTTAATCCAACGGTAATAGTTTGCTCTCGGTACATTCAAAACGCTAAGAATAGCGGTGATTGTATACTTTCCCCGGAGAAACTCTACAATTTTTATGACTACTTCTTTCTCAACTCTCTTTCAATCTCCATGTACTTTTTTAAGATTTCGTTTTCCATCTTCAGATGAGACATTTGTCGTTCTCTCTTATCATCCTCACTTGCAGAATCTGGACCATGTCCATAGGTATATTGTTTTCCAATCGGCTGATCAAATCGATAATGTTCGTTAGCGCGATACCATCTCATTCATGTTTTAATTTGAGATTCATTTTTGATTCCGTACTTCTCCATAATCTCTTTCGTCGTTAACTTACCACTCAGCTCATCTTTTACTACTGCCCATTTCACTTCACTTGAATATACGTTTTTGCTCATGCAAAAACACCTCCGATGTTAGTACTTTTTAAAAGTGTACCACTCCGAAGGTGTTTTATATTGTCTCAAAATTTTAGGTTAGCCCAATCCATTGATCAGCGGTTTTTTATTCACAGAACGCGCAACATGGCACGTCGAATCGTATCGAGTTCAAGTGGACGCGCAATCGATGGCCATTCGGCGATCAACGCGATATACGTTCGAAAGATCAGGAAGGCCGTGACATCGACCGGTATGTCGCGATCGTCTTGACCAAGACGAGTCTCAAGTAATGTCTTGATATATTCGACGACATGTCGTTCAATCCGCATCCGTAATTCCTTCATCTCTTGTAATTTTAAGTTGCGTGTTTCTTCGATGATTTGAAGAATGAATAAGTGTTGTTGCTGATGATAGATGATGGCGTCGATCATTGCTTGTTTATTTTCTTCTACGGTCGCCTGTTCGACGTAAGCGCGTTCTGCTTCTTCTTTCATCTCTTGCAACACACGTGTTACGAGTGATTCAAACAGATTGAGTTTACTTTCGAACAATTGATAGACGGTTGGTTTTCCGACATGAGCGCGTCGGGCGACACGCTCGATCGTCGTTCCCTTATAACCGAGTTCTGAAAAGCAAGCCATTGCTGAGTCGAGTATCAAAGTTTCTTTATCAGACTGTGTCATGTTGTTTTCGTCTCGCTTTCGTTGAGAGTAGAATCCGTTTGGCTCCGAGCCCTCCAACGAAGCAGATGATTAATGCGACGACTAATATGGTCGCAAGGACTTGACTATTGGATACGAGGACATCCGTCACACCGAGTCCAAGCGCTTCGCGGAATCCACCGACCGAATATGTCATCGGTAAGAAAGCGTGAATCGCTTGGAAGAACCCTGGCGTCATTTCGACAGGGAACGTTCCACCACTACCACCGATTTGAAGAAGGAGTAGTAAGAAGGCAAGGAACTGTCCGACGCGACCGAGTAGCATCGCGAGCGTGAACAGAATGGTAATGAACGTCATACCTGTCAAGGCAGCGAATCCATAGAGCGCAGGGACACTCGCGACATCAGCATCCAGCACATAGACGATGGCTGTGGCCGCTGCGACACCTTGTAATGCGCCAATCGGTAAGATAAGTGATAATTTACCGACGAGGAAGCGCCATGTCAGACTCTCACCATGTTCGGGACGAATCTGATAGACCGAAGAGAACATCAAGGCACCTGCGAACAAGGCAATACTAAGGATATAAGCTGATAAACCAGAACCGTAATTGTTGACAGTCGAATAGTCATGTTCTTTTAAGACGACGGGTTCTGCTAGCATATTATCCCGCTCTTTTGTCGGCTTGACCGTCGCGTCTTTAGCTCCCTTGCTGAGCTCATCCTTCAGTGTTTTAGCTCCATCTTCAAGTTTCGTGTTGGCATCCGCGATTTTTGAAGCACCCTCTGTTGTTTTGCCGATACCATCTGTAATCGTAGAAGAACCAGATGCCAATTGTCCTAATCCGTTATTCAACGCGCTAGCCCCAGCTTGAAGTTGATGTGTACCATCTGACAGTTGGTTCGCGCCGTCAGCTAGTTGGGCACCGCCTGTTGCGGCTTTATGCACACCCGCAGTATACTGACCGAGTTTTTCATTGAACGTCTGTTGTCCACTAGCTAATTGTTGTGCGCCAGACTCGACTTGTTTCGCACCATCGACGAGCTTCAATTGTCCAGCGTTTAGTTGCGATACAGCAGACTGGACTTGCTGACCACCTGCGGCGAGTTGACCGATTTTCTTCGTTGCTTCTGTTGCTTGAGCAAGACTCTGATCAATTGCACCTTCTTGGGCAGCAAGACTTTGAATATTTTCTTCTAATGAACCAATAGAACCGAGTAATGTTTGTTTTTCTTCATCTGATAACTGTTCAGAAGCAGAAATAACTTCTTTTAGTTGAGCGACGTTTGTCTCAAGTGCTTGGCGACGGGCCCGTAAGTCCTGTTTCGCCCGTTCAGCATCTTGATTGAGTTGTGTTAAAAAGGCATTCGCAGCTTGTGCTTTTTCATCCAGTTGATTTAATCCGTCCGTCAACTGAGGAATTTTTTCATTAAGCTGAGCAGTACCCGCAGCCAGTTGTTCTGCCCCTTGGCGTACCTGTGTTGAGCCACCGCTGAGTTTTGTTGCGCCTTCTTGAAGTTGCGCGGCACCTGCCTGTAACTTGCCACCGTTTTCATCGAGTGTGTTCAATCCAGAAGATAGCTCACCCGTTTTTTGAGCGAAGAGGGTGGTCTTTTCGTCGAGTGTCGTGACACCATCACTCAGTTTTTTCGAACCTTGATTCGCTTCCCCGAGTTTTTCGGACAGTGTCAGACTGCCATCTGCGAGTTTTCCAAGATTTGTTGCTAGTGTTCTAGCGCCATCCGCTGTTTTATGGTTACCGTCCTCGAGTTTAGAGGAACCGTCCGACGCTTTTTCCATTCCGTTTGCGATTTTCTTTAATGCACCGAATATAGCACTACTATATTGTTTCGTAACGGATTTTCGGATTTTTTCGTTTAACTGTTTTGCGGCAGTACTCGAAATTTGTGTTCCCGAGTAGTTTTTCGCTGGATTCAAGTAATATTCTAACTCAATCTTCTTCGGGTGATCATCGAGTAGTGTCGTTGCATTTTTAGAAAAATTCTTTGGAATGACGACTGTCATGTAGACTTTTCCGTCACGCAATTCTTTCTCTGCCTTATCCTGAGACAAGAACTGCCAATCAAAATCATCATTTTTTTTGAGTTTATCGACGAATTGATCCCCGATGTCGACTTTCTCTCCTTTAAACTTTGTCGCCTGATCTTCGTTGACGATAGCTACCTTAATATCTTCTGTACGACCGTACGGGTCCCAGAATGCAGATAAGAAGATGGAGTTGTAAAGAAACGGTACGAGGATGAGGGCGAGAATAACGACGATCATCATCGGACTCTTCAATTTCTTCCATTCTGAGCGAAACATAAATACAAATCCCCTTTCTAAAACTCAAAACTAATTTGAGTTTTAGGTTTTGATGAGATTTACTTTACTCTCTTCATTATAAAAAATCAATCGATAATTCCAATTTCACACAAAAAAACGACTCACGAGAGTCGTCTCTAAAAAATGATTAAGGAATTAACAGTAACTTTCCTGTACTACGTCGGCTTTCTAAAAAGTCATGCGCTGCTTTTCCATCAGATAAAGCAAAAATTGTCGGAGAGGACAGGTTAAGGTGACTAGATAAAATCCAATCAAACAGCTCACCCGATCTGCGGATGCGTTCCTCAGAAGACGTTAACACATTCCAAAGATCGCCACCCGTTAATGTTTTGGACGTATCCATTAAAAGACGTGGATCGACAGGTGCGGGATCACCGCCTGCCATACCGTAGAAGACGACGGTCCCATGCACTTTCGTTACATGGAAACTGTCCATTAGCGTAGAACCGATAGACTCATAAACGACATCGACCCCTCTACCAGAAGTTTGTGTAAGCACTTGCTCGACCCAGTTCTCTGAGTACAAATAGACAGACTCACAACCGGCAGTTTTTGCGATCTGTGCCTTATCGGGAGAAGAAGTTAAGCCAATCGGAGTTGCACCAAGTAAACGAATGAGTTGTGTCAGTAATTGTCCCACGCCACCGGCAGCAGCGTGAACTAAGACGGTATCTCCTGGTTGAATGTGATAACTGTCGCGAGTCAAATAATGTGCCGTCAATCCTTGTAATAAGACAGAAGCTGCTGTTTCGTATGAGATACCGTCAGGAAGCGGAATCAATTTATCAACGGGTGCCGCTACGTACTCAGCGTTCGCAAGCGGAACGTCCGCAAAAGCAATCCGTTGACCTATATGGAACGTTGAAACGGCTGCACCGATTGCGGTGATGACTCCTGCTCCTTCGTAACCTAAAATATAGGGAGGCTGTCCTTCTAAATGATAGTTTCCTTTTCGACGATAAATATCTGCAAAATTCAGACCGATCGCTTTCATTTCAATCAGAACTTCCTGTTCGCTGATTGTTGGCGTTGGCACGTCTTCGAAGCGTAATACATCAGAACCTCCGAATTCGTGGAATGTTAATGCCTTCATCTCAACACATCCTTCTTTTAAATCTACTTTTAGGATAAAGCAGAACATCTGAAAATGATGAACAGATGCGTTACACTAGAAAAAAAGAAGAAAGAAGGGACGTTATGAAACGTGTCTTAATGGGAGGCATTCGCTTTTATCAAAAAGTCATTTCTCCCATGAAACCAGCCACATGTCGATTCTATCCGACGTGTTCCCATTACGGGATGGAGGCGATTGAACGTCATGGTGCAGTAAAAGGGAGTTATTTGACGACACGCCGTTTGCTTCGTTGCCAACCGTTTCATCCAGGAGGCCTCGATTTCGTTCCAGAACCTGATCAGTTTAGTTGGAAAGCGCCGTTACAGCGAGAAAATCCCCGTGAGAAGGTCGAAGTCACTGTGAAATAAGTCATGTTAGGGTTTATGTTAATAGTTTAATGAATGAAGAAAAAGGGGGGGTGTTACCGGAAATCATCGGTAACACACCCCCCTTTAATTGTTTCATTTGTTGAACGCTCATAGTTTACCTGTTAAAAACTGTGCTTCACCGAGACCGAAACTCCAGTCCGCCGCATCATTTTCGACGATTGAAACCATTAAATCAGTCGGAGCAAGTCCACAATTTGCTTCTAATCGTTCAGCGAGCAATTGATAGAGACGTTGCTTCTTCTCTTTCGTCCGCGTTTTACTTGTCACACTGATAAGAACGATATCTTTACTCCGCTTAAAACCAAGACCTGTATCTTGAATGACCATTTCGTGAGCTTTGTGTGTATGCACGATTTGATACCGATCACGTTCCGGCACGTCGAATGCTTCGATCATTGCGTCATGTGCAGTGTCGAGTAACACGTTCAACTCTTCTTCAGAACGTCCTTCAATGACGTCGAATCGTAATAATGGCATAACCGTTCAGCTCCTTTTTTAAGTATGTAGAGCAGGGAAGAGTTCCCTGCTCCCGATTATTTATTCAAAGAATGGTTTGTATTGGCGGCGATCATGCATGACGGACAACCATTGTACAGTTGAGAATTCTTCAAGTACCCATTCACCGTTAAAGCGACCAAGTCCTGAATCTTTTTCACCACCAAATGGCATATGTGGCTCATCGTTGACCGATTGGTCGTTGATGTGAATCATACCTGTCTCGACTTCCAGTGCAAAAGCGGTCGCACGTTCAATAGATGAACCGTGCACTGCGCCACTCAATCCGTATGGGAGAGAGTTCGCGATTTCGAGTGCCTCTTCATCTGTATCGAATGGGATGATGACAGCAACTGGTCCAAAGATTTCATTTTTAGCAAGCGGCATATCGTTCGTGACGCCTGTGACGACAGTTGGCGCAATGACGTTGTCTTTTGCTTCTCCACCTACACGAACGGTTGCACCGGCAGCTTTTGTTTTTTCAAGATCTTCAAGGATGCGTTCGACTTGTGATTGATTGATGAGTGGTCCGACTTGTGTCCGGTCATGTGATGGATCACCATACTGTAATTCTTTCACACGAGCAACGTATTTTTCGACGAACTCATCATGAATCGAAGAAGCGACAAGAATTCGGTTCGTCGACATACAGATTTGACCTTGATGATAGAACTTGCTGTAGACAGCAGATTCAACCGCACGATCGAGATCAGCATCATCAAGTACGACGAAGACGTTGTTTCCGCCAAGTTCAAGCGCTGTTTTCTTCAGGTGTTTACCGGCAAGTTCTCCGATGTGGCGACCGACTTCAGTTGATCCTGTAAAGGAAATCAAGCGTGGGACAGGGTGTTCGACGATGGCGTCACCGATTTCTGAACCACGACCGACGATAACATTTAAAACACCTTTTGGTAATCCAGCTTTTTCAAACAGGCTAGCGAAAATTAAACCGCCTGAGACAGGTGTGTCTGTTGCCGGTTTAACGACGACTGCATTCCCAATAGCGATAGCAGTAGCGATCGACCGCACAGCTAAGTGGAACGGGAAGTTCCATGGACTGATGACACCGATGACGCCAAGTGCTTTACGATAGATTCGGTTTTCTTTGCCTGGTACGACCGATGGACGAATTTCACCATGCATCCGTAATGGGAAGGTAGCAGCTTCTTTTACGATCAAGACTGAGGCGAGGAATTCACCTTCCGCTTTAATACGTGTACTTCCTGACTCTTTGATTAGCCAATCGATGATAGTCTCTTTTTCTTCGTACAACACCTTCAGGAAGTTTTCGATGAGACCTTGGCGTTTTAAGGCAGGAACTTTCGCCCAGTCTTTTTGAGCAACTTGAGCCGCTTCATACGCATCATCTAAATCTTGTTGGTTCGCGGCAGAGATCGTAAAGAGCTCTTCTCCAGTGAATGGATTTGTGTTCGTCATGTTGCTGTCACTTGCGCCTGTGCGCCACTGACCGTCAATATAAATCTTCGTAAAATCCGTATGCAATGTAGCTTCGTTTTGTTGAGCCATCTCATTTCATCCTCCATTCGTTATTATAACAATTAAGTTATTCACGTTATGAAAAGAAGTAAAACACATCCATACACTTCTACCAAACATATTGCTCAAAATCAGTCAGTCAAGCGGGTTTTAAAGCACTTTAAACCAGGAATTTAATCAATATAATGCTATAAAAATGAGTAGGATCGTTCTTTTTTAGAAGGACGATTGAAATAAGTGTTTGATGAAACCTTTGCCTCTTCACGTTCGTAATAAAAGCAAGAACTTTAGAAGAAGGGAGGGATGGAAGTGACAATTTTATTATGGAGTCTAATCGTCGTGTGTTTTCTCGTCGCTTTTGCAGGACTCGTATATCCGATCATCCCAAGTGCGCCGATTTTAGTAGTAGGCTTTTTGATTTATGGATTCGGATTCGGTTTCTCTGAATTATCGATTAGTTTTTGGGTGATTCAAGCGATTTTCATCATTCTCTTGTTCACACTGGATTATCTCGTCAGCGCCTACACTGTTGATCGACGGGGAGGATCTCAAGCGGCTAAAATCGCGACGACAGTGGGATTGATTGCCGGACCGTTTATTTTACCAGGAATCGGACTATTGATATTCCCGTTCGTCTTTGCCATCTTGACGGAAAAAATCATTAGTAAAAAAACATGGCAAACAGCCGTTTCAGTAGGAATCGGTACGGTTCTCGGTATCTTATCAAGTGCGTTGTTAAAGGGAATCGCGATGTTGCTCATGATTGTAATCTTCATCCTATACGTGGTCTGACCGATTGAAATCGTGTCTTCAAGTACACATTTTGTGAAAGTTCCGTTATAGTATGAATATGAAAAAGTAAGGAAGCTTTGAAAGAATAAAGCTTCTTTTTGCTGTAAACGACCAGATGCCTTTGCATCTGGCTTTATATTAATGGAGGTGAATCCCCTTTCTTCGGGGAAACGATTGGACAGTACACACTCAATGGAGACATTCGACACGACGACGATCATTATTCGACTACTCGTCATTGCACTACTCATCATTTTAACCGCTTTTTTTGTTGCCGCCGAATTTTCGGTCGTCAAAATGCGAATGTCTCGAATCGATCAGTTGATTACAGAAGGAAGCAAGACTGCGAAAGTAGCGAAAAGGCTGCTTGAGAATTTGGATTATTATTTATCAGCCTGTCAACTTGGAATTACCGTGACAGCGCTTGGTCTCGGGTGGTTAGGAGAATCGACGGTAGGTGCGATTCTCAGTATGTTGTTCGAAGAAATCGACATCCCAAACTCCGTTTCGACGATCATTTCGTTCGTCCTTGCATTCTCAATTGTAACGTTTCTTCATGTCGTGCTTGGAGAACTAGCTCCTAAGTCCTTGGCTATTCAAAAGACGGAAGCTATCACGATGTTACTCGCACCACCGCTTTATTGGTTCGGTAAGGTCATGAAACCTTTCATTTGGACATTGAACGGTTCAGCCCGGGTCATTCTTCGTTTGTTTGGTGTTGAACCTGCTGGTCACGAAGAAGTTCACTCGGAAGAAGAAATTAAAATCATCATGACGCAGAGTTACAAGAGTGGAGAAATCAACCAGACCGAACTTTCCTACATGCAAAACATCTTCTCGTTCGATGAGCGGATCGCGAAAGACATCATGTTACCGCGGACAGATTTAATCACGATTTCGAACGATGCATCGATGGAGGACATTATTCGTCTCGTTGAAGAGTATCAGTTCACACGTTATCCGGTAGCGGAAGAAGGAGATAAGGATAAAATCCTTGGCTTCATCAATGCAAAACAATTATTTACGGACCATATGGCGAACAAAGGGAAAGCATTAAGTTATTATATCCATAACTTGCCGATCGTATCCGAGTATTCACCGCTTCAAGACGCGATGCTGAAGATGCAGGTGGAACGGACGCCAATGGCACTCGTCATTGATGAATACGGAGGGACAGCTGGTGTCATCACGATGGAAGACATATTGGAGGAAATCGTCGGAGAAATCCGAGACGAATTCGATAAAGATGAGAAAGCGGATATCGAACAGATTCATGAGCGATTATACCGGATTTCAGGTCGTGTCTTAATTGATGACTTAAATGAACGCTTTAACCTAGGTATTGAAGAAGAAGATATTGATACGATTGGTGGTTGGGTCATGGCACAGGATACAGAAGTATCAAGTGGTCAAGAATTCCGCTATCAAGCGTATACGATCAAGGTCATGGAAGTCGATAACCACCAAGTGAAGTCGATTTATCTTCAATTGCCTGATCAAGAAGAAGTTGCAACAGAGGATATCGGATAAAATAGCAAAATCAAAAGACGATGGACATTAAGTTCATCGTCTTTTTTCGTTATTGAAAGAATGGCAGGGTAAAGGGATTGAACACTCCTTGTGTTTATCTCCGCCAGTGACGGGTATTACTGTTTATGTGGCAAAAAAGTCTTTTTTTAATTCAACAGGAAAAGGGGTTTTCTATCATGTCAAACGTCATTCTTACTTCACGCGCATCTGCAGTCGGTGGTCGCGACGGGAAAGTCGCTTCAGATGATAACGTCATTAATCTTGATTTAGTCATGCCTGGAACAAAAGGCAAAGAAGACATTCCGACATCAAACCCGGAACAGTTATTCGCAGCAGGATATGCCGCTTGTTTTGATGGTGCCTACAATTTGATGGCGCGCCAAGCGAAAAAACGAGTCGAGACGCGGACGAATTCAGAAGTCAGCCTCTTACAGGACGAAGCGGATAACGGTGTGAAAATTGCGGCGAAACTCGTCGTCGAAGTCGTTGGGGTATCGCAAGAAGAAGCAGAAGAACTACTTGAGAAGACACACAATTTCTGCCCGTATTCAAAAGCGACTCGTGGCAACATCGATGTTGACCTTTCTGTTAAAGTCGTCGATTCGTTATAAGAAATGCATCCTTAAGGAGGGTTTTCGATGGCACCAAAAGAAACCGATCGTCCAAATGAAAAATTGGAAGATGAACGGGATCGTCTGTCTGATAAAGAACGGAAACTGACAGAGGAGCAGCAAAAGGAAATCCTAAAAGGGAAAAACGAGATGCCAGATGATCCGGTTTCTCCACGAGATCGCGGAGAAGATTCGATTTAAATTTAAACAAATTAGGAGATGAATCACATGTCTAAAAAAGTAGCAGTCGTACTCGCCGATCATTTTGAAGATGTAGAATTCACTGGACCGGTTGATGCGTTAAAAGAAGCGGGGCACGACATTACTGTCATTGGTGCCAAAAAAGGTGCAGAGCTTGTTGGTAAACAGGAAGATGCAAAAGTAACCGTTGATCTCTCAATTGATGAGACATCGGCGGCAGACTATGATGCCCTTTTGATACCAGGTGGATTTTCACCAGATTTACTACGCGAAGATGATCGTTTCGTCTCATTCGTCGAAGAATTCGATATGTCAAAAAAACCGATCTTCTCGATCTGTCATGGACCTCAGTTGATGATTAACGCCAAAATCGTTAAAGGAAGAAAAATGACAGGTTATAAATCAATTCGCATCGACCTAGAAAATGCTGGAGTAGATTTCGCGGACGAAGAAGTCGTTGTTGATGATAATTTTATCTCAAGTCGACAACCGGATGACATTCCTGCATTCAATCGAGAAATCGTTGCAAAACTCGGCTAATCGTATAAAACAAAAATCAGCACTGCGTTGTCGCAGTGCTGATTTTTTTATGAGTTCTCTGGATAATCACAGAGTTCCGTGATAACCCCATGTGAATGACGAGGGTTCATATAAATCAGTCGTCGTCCAAACGGCGTCGTTCGATACGTATCTTCTAAAAATGTTAAGCCTTGTTGTTTTGCTTCGGCGATTGCTTGATCTAAATCATCAACACGGTAGGCAATGTGATGGACTCCTTTTCCACGTTGTTTTAAAAAACGAGCGATTGGACTATCCTGGCTAGTAGGTGTCAACAGCTCGATATGCGCATCATCGAACTCGATGACGGCGATGTTGGAAGCGACACCAGGTGCGGGGTTTGAGTACTCTTTTGTTAATTTTCCACCAAGTACTTTTGTATAAAATGAGATTGCTTCTTGCATATCGCGAACGGCGATGCCGGTATGATCTAGTTTCATCTGATGTTTCCCTCCATTCGCTTCAGTTTCCCAAAAATGAATCAAAGTTGCAATGGGAAGCTGTTTTCCATCATTTTCTATTACATAGAAGAAGAACGATTTATTTAAAATGAAATATCACTGAAATATTATGGAAGAGGAATGAATGCTATAATCAAAAACGTTCCTATAAATAAGAAAAACTATTATAGAATTTAATTTTAACGTAACTGTTATTCCATATAATGCATCGACATACTACTAGAGAAAAAGAGGGAATACTACATGAAAAAAACGTTCGCGTCGCTCATCGTTTCCGCACTAGTTCTTTCATCAGCACCTCATTTTGCAGCAGCTGACGATTTAAGTGAACAGAAAGCTAAAAACGAACAACAGCAACAAGACAATGCTAAAAAACAAAAAAACTTAGAGTCTTCCGTTAATCAGGAGGGTCAAAAAATTTCTAAGACGCAACAAGAAGTCAATCGATTAGACGAAGCCTTGAATGAAAAGATCTTTGCTGTCGAAACGAAAGATCGTCAAATTAAGGCGACGGAACGAGAAATCGTTCAACTTGGAAAAGAAATCGAAAAGTATAAAGCGAAATTAAAACGCCAAGAAAAACTACTTGGGGATCGTCTTCGTGTCATGCAAGAAAATGACGGGAACTCGATTAAATGGGAAGAAGTCATTTTTGGGGCAAAAAACGTCGGTGACCTCGTTAGCCGTGTCATGGCCGGAAAATCGATTTCAAAGCAAGATGATAAAATGATCACGGATTATCAAAATACGCAAAAGCAATTAGCGGATGCACAACAAGAAGTGAAAAACAAGAAAGCACAATTGGTTGTTGAAAAGCAAGAATTGAAACGCCAACAAGCAGAACTTGAATCGCAATTAAAAGAGCGAAACAAACGCTTAAAAGAATTACGTAAGAAAAAAGAGAAATTTGAAACACAATTGATGGATGCAAAAGAAGTCCAGCAAATTCTGATTGCTCAAGAAAAAGCGATTGCAGCTGAAAAGGCAGCACGTGAACGTGAAGCACGTATCGAAAAAGAGCGTCAAGCTCAAGCAGCACGTGAAGCAAAAGCGCGAGCAGAAGCTGAAGCAGCTCAAGCAGCGGCTCAAAAAGAAGCTGAGCAACAAGCAGCTAAAGAAGCAGCGGCTCAGCAGGCAGCACAAGAGAAAGCGTCGCAAGCCGCGAAACCTTCTGGTTCGACGAAACAATCGACTCCAAAAGCATCTACACCTGCGCCAGCACCAGCTGCGCCAACACCGTCAGCACCTGCGACACCTAAACCGTCACCATCATCCGGTGGTCTGTTCATCCATCCAACGGTTGGGGCTGTCACGCAAGGCTATGGCTCAGCAGGTGGAGAAAACGGTTATACGTTCCATAACGGGATCGACTTTGGTGGTCCGGTTGGAACTCCAATCGTTGCAGCTGCAACAGGAACAGTCATTACAGCATCAGGTGGTGGTCCTTACGGAAACCACATCATGATTGCTCACCAATTAAACGGTAAAACGTACACAACATTGTATGCTCATATGAGCGCACTCAATGCTCACGCAGGTCAACGCGTCAGTCAAGGTGAACAAATCGGTTTACGTGGAAGCACTGGGAATTCAACTGGTCCACACTTACACTTTGAAATCCACGTCGGTGGATACAGCTATAGTGCAACTGGTCCAGCCAGCTCAGTGAACCCAATGACGATGTTTTAAACAGTAAAGAATCGTTGCTTATGCAGCGGTTCTTTTTTTGCGATTTTCAAAAAATAAATGATTATATTACAAAAAATGTTTTCATTTGAAATGTAAATGAAATTTTTTTGAAACGATTAGGGTGCTATAATCTATTTCAGATATGAGAGAAACTTGAATACTATAATAAAATATGAAAAACATAAGTGAGGAAAACGATATATGCTAAAAAAACTAATTTCTACCATTGTTTTGGGAGCATTACTTATAACAGGAACACAACCAATTGCGGCAGCAACGATCAAAGAAAAAAAGGCTGAAAATGCCGCAGAACAACGTAAATTAGAAAAAGCAATTAAAAAACAAGAGTCGAAAATTTCGAAAGAACAACGTCAAATCAATCGAATCGATGCAGCGATCAACGAAAAGATTTTTCAGATTTCCGAAAAAAATAAACAAATCGAGAAATTGAATTTGCGAATCGATGAATTAAAAGCAGACATCGTTCGCTACGAAGAGATGTTGAAAAAACAAGAAGAACTACTCGGTGATCGTCTACGTGTCTTCCAAGAAAACGATGGAAACTCAATCAAATGGGAAGAAGTCATTTTTGGATCGAAGGATTTAGGTGATTTATTTAGTCGTGTCATGGCAGGGAAAAAAATCGCGGAGCAAGATGATAAAATGATTTCGGATTACATCGCAACCCAACAAAAGCTAGCGGAAGCAAAACAAGCGCTCGTTGAAAAAAAGGCGGAGCAGGTTGAAGAGAAGAAAACATTAATCGAACAAAAAAAAGCGTTGAAAGTTCAAATGAAAGAACGCAGTGCTACGCTTAAAAAATTAAGAAAAGGTAAGACGAAGTTTACGACAGAACTTCTAGACGCGAAAGAACTACAAGCGACACTTGAAGCTCAAGAACGTGCGATTGCGGCAGCGAAGGCAGCAGCTAAAGTGGCGGCTGAAAGAGCAGCAGCCGAGAAAGCAGCAGCTGAAAAAGCCGCTAAAGCGAATGCTCAAGCAGCAAAACAAGCAGGTAAGAGTTCAGAATCACCTACTTCAGTTGCTTCACCCGTTGTTTCGAGCGGTGGGAAATTCGTTCGTCCATCTTCTGGTGGCGTATCACAAGGGTTTGGACCAGCAAGCGGTGCGAACGGCTATACGTTCCATAATGGTGTCGATTTCAGTGGTTCGGTCGGCTCACCAATCGTCGCAGCAGCAGCTGGAACGGTCATTACAGCTTCAGGTGGTGGGCCTTATGGAAATCACGTCATGATTTCTCACTTCCTTGACGGGAAAGTCTATACGACAGTCTACGCTCATATGAGTTCGTTATCTGTTCATGCAGGACAAACAGTTTCTCAAGGTCAGCAAGTTGGAACACTTGGTAGTACTGGGAATTCAACAGGACCACACTTGCATTTCGAACTACATGTCGGAGGCTATCAGTACAGTGCCTCTTCTCCTCTGAATGCAGTTAATCCATTAGCATATCTATAATTCAAAACGAGCTTCGGCTCGTTTTTTTCTTGCCGCTATGCTACAGTTAAGGCGAAATGAATACTTGAGCAACTAGGGGAGCTGGAGGAATCCGGCTGAGAGGAAAACCAATCTGTTTTCGACCCTATTACCTGAACTGGATAATACCAGCGTAGGAAAGTTGAGCCGAACGGATACCGAAGTGGTTGGATAACGATTTCGTATAGCGTCGACTGCTTTTTTACAGCGGTCGACGCTTTTTTTGTCGGTAACAACTCCCTTACATTGCTCGATGGAAAGGTGAGAAAAATATGAAACATGTATTGACGATTGCGGGATCTGACTCCGGTGGTGGAGCTGGAATTCAGGCAGATTTAAAGACATTTTCGGCATTGGGCGTTTATGGGATGAGTGTTTTGACAGCGGTAACGGCTCAAAATACACTGGGCGTTCAAGCAGTAGAAGAGTTATCATCGGAAATCGTTGATGCCCAATTAGCTTCAATCTTTTCAGATATTCGTGTGGATGCTATCAAAATCGGTATGGTCTCGAATGCACAAACGATTCACGTCATTGCAACACATCTTCGCAAACAGACAGTTCCAATCATACTAGACCCTGTCATGGTCGCAAAAGGCGGGCATGCCCTATTGCGGACGGAGGCAGAGGAAGCACTAATCGCGGAGTTACTGCCACTTGCGACACTCGTCACACCAAATTTACCGGAAGCAGAGCGCTTAACAGGGCAATCAGTTACTAATCTAGAGGAGATGCGACTTGCGATGCATCAGTTGGCTATGGAGACTGGAGCTGTCTTGTTAAAAGGTGGACATCTACCGGGAGCTGCCACGGATTTATTATGGGACGGGCAAGAAGAATACCGTTTCACATCAGATCGGTTAGATAATCAACATACTCACGGAACAGGCTGTACCTTATCTGCAGCGATTGCGGCACGGATGGCACTTGGAGAAGCTTTACCGGACAGTGTACGTCAGGCCAAGAAGTATGTTACAGAGGCGATTCGTCATGGATTTGCTCTCGGACAAGGGATTGGACCGACACATCATTTTCATTCACTTTGGAGGGATTCACATGTTTACGACCATTCTTAAACACAAACCACTCATTCATCATTTGACGAACACAGTCACGATCAATGATTGCGCCAATGTCACACTTGCCGTTGGCGCATCTCCAGTCATGGCGGAGGATATTCGCGAAGTGGAAGAGATGGTTCGACGCGCGCAAGCTCTTGTCTTGAACATTGGAACAATTGATGCAGACATGCAAGCAACTCAACGACTCGCCGCAAGCGAAGCGAGACGCTTGAACGTTCCGATCATCCTTGATCCAGTTGGAGCGGGAGCCACATCATTGCGTACGTCCTTTTCAAAAGAATTGAGTAGACTCGGATGTACGGTCGTTAAAGGAAATGCTTCAGAAATCAAGACATTGCTTGGGGAGAATGGACGAACAAAAGGAGTCGATGCTGCTAGTGATGAGATCATGGATCGAGAAATCATTCGTGCATTCGCTCGTAAACAAAAGTCCGTCATTGTCGTCACAGGTCCAATCGACTACATCACGGATGGCATGCGCGAAGTGGAACTACAAGTAGGTACGCCGCGTCTCGGAGACGTCACAGGTACGGGGTGTATGACAGCTTCTTTGATTGCGAGTTTTCTTGGTGCAGGATATTCTGCATTTGAGGCAGCAGTCCACGGAACATTTATCATGGGAAAAGCAGGAGAACAGGCAGCATCAGAAAAAGGTCTAGGTAATTTCAAACGAGAGTTGTTCAATGCAATCAGTCTGATGACGGAGCAAGATTTGATGGAGGTGGTAGAACATGTCAATTGATTATTCCATTTATGCGGTGACAGATCGTCGATATCATCCGGGAGTTGCAATCGAAACGGTCGTTGAAGAAGCGATTTTAGGTGGTGCAACGATTATACAATTACGGGAAAAAACAGCGCAGGGAAAGGAATTCTTCGAACAGGCAGTCCGGTTAAAGAGACTGACGGATCGTCATGATGTTCCTTTGATTATCAATGACCGAATTGATATTGCGTTACTTGTCGGAGCTGGTTTGCATATCGGACAAGAAGATATTCCTCTAACCGCAGCGCGACGTCTCTTACCGAACACTGTGATCGGCGTATCGGTAGCAACCGTCGCGCAAGCGATTGAAGCAGAACGAGATGGAGCATCTTATTTAGGTGTAGGTTCTCTATTTGCGACGTCATCGAAAGCAGACGCCGACTCGATGTCACACACGATGCTTCAAGCGATTCGCGAAGCCGTGCGCTTACCTTTAATTGGCATTGGCGGAATTACGGCAACGAATGTCGCTTCTCTTCCTATCCCATTAGAAGGATATGCGGTCATCTCGGAAATTTTTGCTAAAGAAGATCGACGGCGTGCTGCACAACATATGACAGATGCTGTACGGGAATGGCATCAATCTCTTCAGAACAGGGTATAATCCGTTCAGAGGTGATTGTATTGAAATGGCAGACGATCCGTTTTCGGGGCTATTGGATCCGGTATCGATTGGAACCACAAATCATTCGCGTAGATAATCGGGGGATCTACCATTTGGGGAAAATTTTATTTCCGCGTCCTAATCGTGTATCTTATGAAATGGCTCTCTTGCTGAAGGAAAAGTATGAAAGACGCTACAAACGTCCGTTGTATATCAAGACAAGTTCGATCGCTACAGAAATTTGGGGACACACCCACTTAGACATCTATTATCGAATACTGCTTCGTCTCCCGATTCCTGCTCGATTACGTAAGCGTTATAGGAATCGATTGGAGAGTACGAAGATCATCGATATCGGTGTACGTGCGGTCGATCAAAATCGAATCGTTTGGGATATCGGTGATTACGTAGGGGGATGGGTTGTATTTTGGCTCATTCGTAGGCGGATGCGCTGAACTTGCAAATGTCCTGTTTCTCATGGTGCAATATAGAAATAGAAACGAGGTGACGGACATGGACATTCCCCGTTGTGAAACGATTGCTATTGATGAACAGCGTGCGTCTGAGATTGGACAAGTCGTTGATACGATTCCGACGCTTGAAATCGGAAAATTATTTAAGATCCTTTCAGATGCGACACGACTACGAATCGTTTATGCGTTGACGATCGAAGAGGAATTGTGCGTTTGTGATGTCTCTGCTTCTGTCGACTGCTCGATTGCGACAGCATCTCATCATCTTCGCTCCCTGTTAAAACAAGGGCTCGTCAAGTTTCGTAAAGATGGAAAAGTCGTGTATTATTCTTTAGATGACCATCATGTGTCGTCGCTTGTTCATATGGCGATGGAGCATGTACAAGAGGGAAAAGCAGTATCTGAATAATTCTTAGAGTAAACGAAAAGCGCAGCCAAAGCTGCGCTTTTCGTTTACTCTAAGGACGATTCGTCTGACTTGTTAGGTGCGAACCGGTGGGAAAAAAAGATTGTCGCACTAATTAATAAAAAGGACAGAATAGAGAGACTGAGACACATCCATTTATATCTAGCGACTAAAGTATCTGATTGTTGTAATTTTGCTTGAAGTGTCTTATACAAATCATCTTTCACACGAGATAAGTCCTCGAGAATCGTTTGTGTCGTTTGCGTCGTTTGTTTGGCAAGGCGCTTTGCTGCCGTTGGACTCTGACGCTCATAGACGACGAATACTCGTTCAATCTCGGACTCCCAGACATTATTGCGACGTAGTAAATCCTTGATTGCTCCTGGCGTGGTCGACGATTGATTTAGACTGTTTCGTAAATCATGAATTTTAGAAGTAGAAAAGTAATACTGTTCGAGATAACGACTATCTTCATACAATAAAAGACCACGCACCGCATTGGCACGATCTCGGTTATGTTCAACCAACTGGTCCACTTGATTGATTAACGGTATGTCATGATCCTTCATTTGCTCTGTTATCGTTGCAATCGTCCGATAACCGGATAGGGCGTAAATGATTGGGATAGAAGCGAATAAACTGATCAAAAGGATCAGCAGAATACGCTGACGCCAAAGTGAGTGCATGCAATCATTCCTTTAAATAAATAGACATGTCATAAGCTTAACTACTATCGCAAAAAAAGTGAAGCCTGTCCATTTTTTGAATAGGGAGAAGAAAGTAAAAAAATCAGTATTCCGAATAAAAAAGCAGGAAAGCTGGTGCAATACGAGAAGCTGTTTTAAAGTAAACGAAATAGAAAAAGCACAGCTAGGCTGCGCTTGAGTTTAAAACGAATACGAATGTTCCTTATAATTCCCAAAAATAGTATGGATTTCTGAGAACGTAACGAACGCGTTAGGTTCGACAGAAGAAACGATTTCTTGCAAACGGACGATTTCATTATTTTGAACGACGACATAGACCATTTTCTTCGTTCGGTTGGAGTATCCTCCCCGTGCATCAAGGATCGTCACACCACGACCAAGTTCTTTTGTGATGACTTCATTTATTTCATCCGCCTTTTCGCAAATAATGATACATTGCTTAGAAGCGGAATAAAAACTGTAAACCGTTTGAAGAGCTTTGGCGCGAACGAAGCTCATGATAAGAGCATACATAACGTGTTTCAAATCGAAGACCCACCATACCAAGATATAGATGACAAGATCTTGTATCAGAAATATGCGAGGAAGTGGCCAATTATGAAAACGAGCAAAGAAAAACTTTCCAAGAATATCGAGTCCACCTGTCGATGCGCCACCAAAGAAAATCAATGCCATCGCAAGACCAGAGACTAGACCGGCAAAGATGGAGGCAACAAGCGGATCGTTCAATGACTCGGGAACGATCTGAGTCGGAATCCAGTCGATTAAAAAAGAAGAGGCAACGACAATGATGCCAGATAAGAACATGAATCGCTTTCGTAAGAAACGGAAACCTAAAAGGAAGAGGGGAATGTTTAAGAGCAATTGTGTTAATCCGATTGGGGTGTGGAAAAGCTCTTGAAGGACAAGCGTGATCCCCATGATACCACCTGATCCGATATCATTTGGAGATAGTAGTAAGCTGATGTACAAGGAATACAGCAGCGTACCTATGATTAAAAAACTGATTTTTTCAACTCTCTTTTTCTGTGGGTGTGTTGTAGTCATGGCATTATGATGAGTGACCTCATGCTCCTCCTTCTGTGAGTATCTGCCTGCAAGAGTACGCCCATATGCATAAAATTTCAACCCTTCTTATGAAAAAAGATGAAAAAGGGTAAGTTTTTTTAGGAAGGTGATGAAAATGAAGAAAACATTCTTGATTATAGGCTGTATTTGTTTAGGCGTATTGGTGGGGATTCGTCTTTTTCAACAACCAGACGAAGAAAACCAACGATCTATTTGGCATGATGGTGATCTCGTAGCTAGACAAGTCGGTGCTTCCATGATGAATACGGTAGCTGTTCGCCAATTAGCTGAACAACTCCCGTTTTCATCAGAATTAAAACAGGTAGATGTCGAAGGAGAGTCGTTACGGCTCGCTTATGACGTCACAGGCAAAGAACGGCGTGCTTGGATCGGGACCGATACTGGTACATTACAAATGAATCAGGATTTCTTGAACGCTCGCTTATCAAAAGTACTTATGCATCATACGCTCGTTTTATTTTCGACGATTCCTGACTTGACCAATCTTGAAATTCACTATACCGATCCCTATTCGAAAGCTGATTTTAAGATAGATCGTAGCGCGTTCGACATCTATACACCATCTGACATCGAACGCGCTACGTCATCGTCTGGACGTTTTAATCGTGTCGTCATCGATGGATATGTGCTTGATTCCTCCAGACGACAAACCTTTTTCGAGCGTTTCGCATCAGGATTTTCGATTCAAACTAATTAATTGTATAAAGCAAGAAAAGGCATTTTTCACAATCTCGACACAATGATATCGTTTACATCTCGTTCTTTTATGAAAACGATAAAACAGGTCTAATCAAGACTTGAACATCTCTTAAGATGGAAGTATTATAATAAATGAACAAACATTGTGAAGTGTTGAACAAAAGGAAGAGAGGTTTCTACAATGAACGAGGTAGAAGCATTAGAAGGGTTACGGAATAAAGCAATCAAGTCGACACGTATGCTACAACTGCGTCCTCTCGAATACTTAGTTCGTGCTATGTTAGCGGGGATATTCATTGGATTTGCAATCATTTTTACCTTAAAAGCAATTAACGGGCTGTATTTGGCAGAATCACCTGCCGCGACACTTGTCGGTGGATTGACGTTCGGAGTGGCACTCGTCTTGATCATTTATGGCGGTGCAGAACTGTTTACAGGGAATACGATGTATTTCACGACGGCAACGATGCGCGGCTATACAACGAAGATGGATACGATGAAAGTCTGGTTGATTTGTCTGATCGGAAATGGTCTTGGAGGATTAGCATTCGCATTACTCTTCTCTCAAACAGGTATCTTACAGGAACTTGGAATGAACAATTGGTTGTTTGCTGTATCGGAAACAAAAATTCATCATTCGACGTGGGAAATCTTTACCCGGGCAATCTTCTGTAACTGGATGGTCTGTTTAGCAATTTTCATTCCGAAGAACATGAAGAATGAATTAGCGCAGATCATGATGATGATGGTACTTGTCGCAGTCTTCTTCGCATCAGGATTTGATCATGTCATCGCAAATATGGCATTGTTCTCTATCGCATTAATCGTGCCACATCCGGATACGATTACGTTTGCAGGAGCCATGCACAATCTGTTACCGGCTTTAGCTGGGAATATCATCGGTGGAGCAGTCTTCATGGGAATGATTTATACGTGGTTGAATAAAGAAAAACTAGAAATAGATGAATCACGTCAATCTACGGCACCGGTTCATATCGCTTCTAAACAAAATGCATAATGAAAAAGCAGCTGTCGCGACAGCTGCTTTTTCATTCATTCCATATGTTGAAAGCGATCAACATCTGCGGCGAGTTCTTCGTAAATCGTTTCGACGATTTGTGCGTCATCAAAGAGTCCGAGGACGTTATCGTCCGGTAAGGCGTCAACAGGAGACGTAAAGTACAGAACTGCCGTTAGCAATAATTGTTCTTGCTCTGCATGCATCTCGAATTTTTTCTGATAGAGGGCACGAAGCATTTCGAGTAGTTGTTTTAATTGGAAATAAAGGACGAGTTCTGCCTCGCGTTCGATATCAGAACTTTCCGTAGACGCGATATCTTGTGTCAGATGTGCGAGTCCGATTTCTGCTCGAATCAACAATTCTTGTTGTGCTTTTTCATCACCGACGAGATCGAGTGCCTGTCGGTGAAAATACGTATAAGCTGATTTAAAATCTCCGGGTGTGAATTCCATGATGATGCCTCCTTCTCTTCTCTATCTAGTTTCGCCTTATTTCTTGCAAAATTGCAACTATTTCGTGAAAATAAAGATACAAGAAAGGGGATTACATAATGCCGACACAAGCAGAATTACAACAGTACGCGTCTTTAGCAGTGCGTACCGGGATCAATCTACAGCCAGGACAACAATTGGAGGTGCGAGCGGGAATCGAGAATTTACCACTTGTTCGCGAAATCACACGTGTAGCATATGAAGTAGGTGCTACGCAAGTATATGTACAATGGTCAGATGATGAGATGACGAAAATCCGTTATTTTGATGCACCAGAAGACTCGTTTGATACATTCCCGGATTGGTTAAAAGCACGTTACGATCAGCTTGCAGAAGAAAAAACAGCATTCTTATCAGTCGTCAGTGAAGATCCAGATTTATTAAATGGTGTTGATTCAAGTCGAATCGCGCGTGCGAATAAAGCAGCTGGTATTGCTCTCGCCAATTGGCGAAAGTTCGTCATGAGTGACAATGTCAGCTGGTGTGTCGTAGCAGCACCTTCTGAAAGCTGGGCGAAGAAAGTATTTCCTGATGCAGAGGAACCGATTGAGGAACTGTGGGCAGCTATTTTGAAGGCAACCCGTGCTGATCAAGCGGATCCGGTTGCTGCATGGGCGGATCATGATCATAATCTGCGTTCAAAAGCGAAATTCCTGACAGAGAAGAAATACAAAACATTGCATTATACAGCGCCAGGAACAGAGTTATCAATTGAATTACCAGAACGTCACGTTTGGTTAGGTGGCGGTGGTCCGAATGCAGATGGTGTTGATTTTATCGCGAATCTGCCGACTGAAGAAGTGTTCACATTACCGAAGAAGACAGGTGTTAACGGTCATGTTTCGAGTACGAAACCACTCAGCTACAGTGGTAACTTGATTGATGAATTTACTCTTTGGTTCGAGGACGGAAAAATCGTCAAAGCGGAAGCGAAACAGGGGCAAGAAGCATTGGATGATTTAATTTCCCTCGATGAAGGTGCCCGGTATCTCGGAGAAGTCGCGCTCGTACCACATCGTTCTCCGATTTCTGATTCAGGTATTTTATTCTACAATACGTTGTTTGATGAGAATGCTTCGTGCCACTTAGCAATTGGTCGTGCGTACTCGACGTGTCTTGAAAATGGTCCTAGTCTTTCAGCGGAAGAACTAGAAGCACAAGGTGCGAACGACTCGATGACGCATGTCGACTTCATGATTGGATCCGCGGATCTATCAATTGAGGGAGAACTTGCAGACGGGACGCGTGAATCAGTCATGCGTGACGGAAACTGGTCGATCTAAATGAATAAAAAGGTGAGTCCAAATACTGGGCTCACCTTTTCTGATTAGATTATTATCAAGCTTCTTCCCCAATGATTTTTACTTCTGTCTCAAGTAAAATACCGAATTTTTCTTGGACGGTTTCTTGTACATGGCGAATGAGTGCAATGTAGTCAGATGCTGATGCGTTTTCGACGTTGACGATAAAACCGGCGTGTTTCTTTGATACTTCAGCACCACCGATGCGGGTTCCTTGGAGTTCACTATCTTGAATCAATTTACCCGCAAAATAGCCTTCTGGACGTTTGAAGACACTACCACAAGAAGGATATTCGAGAGGCTGCTTTGTTTCTCGTTTATGCGTTAGATCATCCATGACTTCCTTGATCAATGCTGGATCACCCTCCGTCAAAGCAAATCGTCCTTCGAGAATGATGTATTCTTTCTTTGAGAAACAACTCGTCCGGTATCCCAGTTCGAGTTCATCATGCGAAATGTTCAACAGATCCCCTTGTCGTGTCAAAACAGTGGCGCTATGAAGGCAATCTTTGACTTCTCCACCGTAGGCGCCCGCATTCATGATCAACGCGCCACCAATCGTTCCCGGAATCCCGCAAGCGAATTCAAGACCACTCAGTTGATGCGCATACGCAACACGAGACGCCTCGATGATTGCTGCGCCACTTTGAGCGACGAGTTCATGTCCTTCGACCGAAATGTCGGTTAACTTTTCAAACGAAAGAACGATACCGCGAATACCGCCATCACGTACGACGAGATTTGATCCGTTCCCGAGCAATGTCAAAGGGATGCCTCGTTCGTAAGCATATCTTACGACAAAAGCCGTTTCTTCATAAGACGTTGGGATGATGAAGAGATCAGCGATTCCTCCCATTTTTGTATACGTATGATATTTTAAAGGTTCATTGATCAGTACAGATTCTTTTGAAATGCCTTCATATAGCCCTGTCATTACTTGTTCAGTCATCATGGTCTCAGTCCTTTTCATAAATTCCTATCCAGCGCTTATGCGCTCAAAATATATTTTAACATTAATTGTGCAGTCGTTGTTCAACATACTGTTCCCAAAATACCGACTTATGCCGGGAATTGCAAGCAGTAGGGAGTGAATGTCATCGATTAGTAATGAAAAACATCGCACAGATAGAATAATAGGGAAGAGGAATGAAGGGAAAAGAACTCGGGAAAAGAAACATAAGGAGGCGATGAGTATGGAAAGTGAACGATTATGGATGCGACCATTCGAAGAAGTGGATTTCAGCTTTTACAAGTCACTTGTTCAAAATGAGCAAGTCATGCGCTATATCAATGGTGGCGTTGCTCTGAGTGAAGATGAGGCACGAGAATGGTTCGATCGACAATTGGAACGATACTCGGATGAACGACAAACTGGTTTTTTGCTGTTATTCAAAAAAGAAACGAATGAACCAATCGGTTTCGCTGGATTATTGATGCAGGAAGTGGATGGAAAAGAAGAATTAGAAGTCGGTTATTGGCTCGAACCGAAGCACTGGAAAGTCGGTTATGGTCGTGAAGCAGCGAAACGACTAATGATGGAAGCTTTTAATCGAGGGCATGATCGAATCATCTCGATCATTCATCCCGATAATCGTTCTTCTCAAAATGTCGCTCGTGCAAACGGTCTGAACTGGGAAAAAGATACGATTTTCAAAGACATTCCGGTCACGATCTATGCTGGACAATTATCACGACTTTGTCGTAACTAAAGAGGAGAGTTTTTATGTACGCATTCGCATTTGAGTCTTTTCATCACATGACACCCGATACGTTATATGCATTGTTGAAATTACGAATGGATATTTTCGTCGTTGAGCAGGAGTGTGCATATCCGGAACTAGATGATCAAGATCAACAAGCCACACACCTGATCGTACGTAACGAAAGCGGTCAAATCGTTGGATGTCTTCGGATATACAACCATCCGACAAAAGGATTAGCGATTGGCCGGGTTGCCGTTCATCGTACTCACCGATCAGTTGGATTGGCAAAACAAATGATGGAGAAAGCGATGGATTATTTGCAGGAAAAAGCTACGATCTACTTACAAGCACAAGCGCACTTAGAAGGGTTTTACGGGTCATTTGGTTTCGAAACTGTATCCGAACCTTATTTAGAGGATGATATTCCACATGTAGATATGCAGTTTTACGCAAAGGATTCTAAAAAAGACTTCACGTCGTCGAAGGATGAACCGATGAATAAGTAGAATGAACTTTTCTCGGAGGTGGATCAGTCATGAAGAAAGTGCTGGTCATTTGCGCGCTTAGTTTAATCGGTATCCTCTCTTTAGGAGTCGGTATTTCGTATGCTCAATTGCAAGGGAATTACCGTGATTCTGAGCAAGAATTGATGACGATTTTAGAGCGACAACATGATTTATCGGCTTCCTCCTTTCTTGAAGTGCATGCCTCCTTTTCTTTACAGCATCGGCAAATCATACACGTCCGCCTTCGTGGCGAGCCTGCCATCACATACGAATTCATCCAACCAAAGGATGAAATCGAATATTATGGATCTGTCGGAACAAGTGTTGAAAAGACAGGGAAGCACGATGACGTCTTTCGAAATGCTCATCTAAAAGTCGGGGAAAAATAAAAAAATGGAGGATCTTCCGGAAACAACGGAAGATCCTCCATTTTTTGCTTTTAAGACGATTGGATATTGCGTACACTACGAAGAGATACTGGAATGAGGAGGTCGAGGGAATCATGTGGAAACCCTTTACGAAAAATCAATCAATTGCTCCGGCGTTGCAAGCCTTTCGGGAACTTGACGTCGAGATGTTTCGGACGCACGTTGCTCAACTGAACGATGCGGAGCAACGTGCCTTACAATTCATTAAACGATCGCTAGAGCAGGATTCACCTGCTCATTTAGAACTAGCACTGGAGATGAAACAACCGTTCAGCGAAATCGATCGTCTGTTCCAAACGCTTGTCGCGTGTCAAAATCGTCAGCAGTTACTCGAGATGCTATTAGCGCACGGTCTTGACGTCAATCAAGTCTACACACTTGAGGGTCATCGCTCCATCGTCCGGCAGCCGCTTCACTTTCCTGTAGGCCTTTATGCGGCGCGTCATCCAGAGCTATGGACACTTGTCGCTACAAAATTGGACGTTACCTACACAATGCATCTTCAACGAAGTGATCAATTCATGGAGACGCATGAATTAAATCTACTTGATCTCGTCTTATTACTTGATATCGAAGAAGAATTGACGATTCGAGTGCTGGATCAGCTGAGCGAATGCAAAGCGACCGTTGGGCTAGCAGAACGATTACAGCGCCCGACTTCACCGTTGTTGTTCAAAACAATTGAGGCAAATGCCTATCTTCCGACGTTCGTTTATGCGAAACATTACTTTCCATTCTATGCGTTGATTGGACGGCAAACGACGCTCTTTCCATCTTTATTAAAACGTGTGATACAAGAGCCTGTTGCATCTGAAATCTGTAAGGATACCTTGCTTGCTTTCCATAACCATCACCCTGGACTTGCTATGACAATGGGAGACGTCTATATCGAACAGTTATTCCGGATGGGTCTGGTGCTTCGTGACGTGGGGCACGTTGATTTTAGAAAAATGGATGCGGAGTATGTGTTACCTGAATACAGAGAGGTCGTCGATCGGTTAAACGATTAACGGGGGAGGATCTGTACTAAATGTATGCCAATAAGAGGTTAACTGGATATCGCAAAACATCGTGGGACGATATAGTCGTAATACGTCTTGCTGTGTTGAAAGAAAAAAGACTTCAAACGTTTGAATGTTCGAACGTCGTAGCTTTTCCTGAAACGTATGGAGTATGCGACTTCCGTAGCCTTGACGTCTCAGCCCAGGTAGACAGGTGATTTCAAGAAGACGAATGTTCGGACCGAGTTTTTGAAATAAGAGTGTACCAACGATCAATTGCTTATCATAGACTAAATAAGGAACAGCTTTTCGCCTGATTAACTTTTCTAAATCAGCAACACTGTGAGGGAAGAAGTGGGTGGATTCTTTGAGGGCGTCGTTACGAAGAGCCAGATACGTATCTTGATTGCGTTCATGAACAGCTTTCAAACGCAATGTGGCAGGTTGTCCGTCTGATAATCCGATCAAACGAAATTGTTCGGCATATAAACTGTAGCCAAGCTCTTTCCAAATCGAGGTTACAGAAAGGTCATGTGGTGGAGAAACTTGTACGTGAATTTGTCGACACCCTTGCCGAAGGGCATGTGTGTGTAATGAAATGGCGAGACGACGGAAGGCTTGAATATCATGAAAAGCTCCGTTCGTTAAACGAACGACATCATGTACGACATGATAGCCAAGTGTCGCCTGGATCTGACCAGACTCGAGGTAAATCCATTGACACTCTTCAAGAGGCTGAAAAAATGAAACATCATACGGCTGTTGATGAGAATGTAGAAGTTGATGGACGTGTCGTCTTTGAACATGAGACAATTGACCGTAATACACGATAGGCAAATTAAATTCCTCCTTTAAGAAAGTGAAGATGGTTGCATCTCACTTTTATTTTACAGGAAATAAAAGGTATTTATATCTTTTGTTTCAAATAAAAAGTAGATGGATTCCTGAAGATAAGAAAGAATCGAGGCAAAAATATCATGAAGTATTTTTGGATCATCATTGGGTTATCAGGATTTCTAATCAGTGCGGATACATTGACAGTAGAAGCACGTGATTACGATGAACCGGGCGTGAGTAGTTCGACGACGTATGGTAATTATGGAACGGAAGACCATATCATCGTTGATCGAAAAGAACCAATTTATGAAGGATTCGATTCACCAAACGATATGGCATTTTTATTTGCCTGTATTGCTTTACTGGCAACGGTTGGACTTGGAATCGTTAATGCTTCTGATTGAGATGAATCTGCTCTGAGCCACGAGAATACAAAAAAGCAAGTGACGCTGTCCGTCACTTGCTTTTTTGTATAGTATGAGTGGTTAGGAAGAGAAGGACCTTAAAAATGAATACGTTTTTTACGTCCGACGCGCTCCATACGATCATGCTCTTGTTCTAGTCCAGCGCGCTCGAGGAGGTCGAGATAATAACGAAAAGGAGTCGAACGATGCGAAAAGTAAGGAATATATTCTGTGAACAGCATTGTCTCCGCTCGTTCTAAGGCTCGTAGTGAAATCAGGGCATGCAACTCTGCAAAGCGAATTTCTTGATAAGTGGATAAAGCATCTGCATCGATTCGGACATGTGACTGTAGTTTTTTTGCATGCACGTTCAAGCAATTGATATAGGCTTCTTGGTGTTCTGCTGTCTCACAGTGGGCAAGTACGGCAAGTAAAAGATCACTGCGTTCGGTATCAACGTCCATTGGAACTTTCAAGGCAGTATAGAGCGCGCGTTCCATCCACTCGATGCCATGACTATCATTTTTATAATAACCGACTAATTCTTGAAAAAAATCGACTTGTGAGACTTTTAATAGTCGAAAAGGATCGTTACTTAAAAATAAAGGTTCTTCTCCGGCAGCTGACGAAAGAAGAAAGAAAAACTCCTCAAAGGCAATCTGGGTTCCATTTTTGCGATGTGCATAATGACGTAAATGCTTCAGCAAACGTTTTGCGGTAATATACCAATTCTTTTGTTCGCGAAGCGATACGATTGGGTTTGGCTCAAGGTACTGTAAGTCGTATGCCAATTGGATGAACCGATCTGTCTGTGCGATGGTTTGTTCGACGGTCGGTTGTTCCTGTTCTTTTTGCAAATCCTTATACTTCACGAACTGTGTCAACATGGCGTCAAACTCTTTCTCTTCGATGACTTGTTTCGGAAGTTGACGATAGATTTCGACGATGATATCGCGAAGGGTCGTATCGCCATACTGTTCCAATAAAAGACGTAGTTTCCGTATTCTCATGATCGACCTCCTTCGCCAAAAAAGCACAGTACAACACTATTCATTTCCCGCTTTTTTCATAAACCGAACCTCTTCATTTGCGCTTTTTAGTCAGAGACGACTATCTTAAATAAGAAGACTCATTACAGAAGGGGACAATTACTCATGAATGAAACCATTCAACATTTACTCAACCACCGGTCAATCCGGAAATTCAAACAACATCAATTAGACGAAAAGACAATCGAGACACTTGTTAAAGCAGCGCAGGCTGCATCGACATCTTCTTATCAGCAAGCCTATGCGATCATCGGTGTCGAAGATGAAGAATTGAAACGACAACTAGTCGACGTTGCAAGTGGTCAACAATACGTGGCAGAAAATAGTTATTTCTTTGTATTTTGTATGGATTACCACAAACACATGTTAGCAGCAGAACTAGCAGGGGGGGATGTAAGTCGGACGATCGAGACGACAGAAGCACTTGTTGTAGGGGCTGTTGATGCGGGACTCGCTGCTCAAAATTTAGTCGTAGCTGCCGAGTCGCTCGGATATGGAACAGTCTATATCGGTTCACTGCGTAATGATGCCCGTCGTGTCAGCGAACTCTTACAACTTCCTGATCACGTCGTACCATTATTCGGAGTCGCAGTTGGTCTTCCGGATCAGCAACCTGGTAAAAAACCCCGCCTTCCGATGGATGCGGTCTTCCACCGGAATACGTATACTGATGACGATACGATGCGTGACTTACTGGCACAATACGAAGAGTCGACGTCATCGTATTACGGAGAACGGACCGGTGGTCAACGGACAGAAGGGTGGGTCAAACAGATGGCTGCCTCGATGCACGAACCGAAACGGACGTATCTCCGCGAATTCTTGAAAGAGAAACAAATCGCAAAAGATTGATACGGAGGTATCTGAATGGCAGAACATCAACCACAGCGCTCCCGCTTGGAGCGACGACGCTTAGAACTAGAAGAGCAAGCAAAAGAAGAGGCATTTTCGTCGGAAGAGTCGATTGCTCATGAACCACTTAAGGGACAGCAGGGAACAGAAACGTACCATCGATATGTTGAAGAGCAACGACGGGATCCAAAAAGTACATCGCGTCGTTCTAAAAACAGCGTACTGAAACAGGTCGTACAGATGATCGGGAGCGCAGGCTCGCGATTGTTTTCTAATCAAGAACGCTCGAGACGTTCGAGAAAGACTGGGCGATCAGAGCAATCCGTGCAAAAAAAACCTGACGTATCTTCAAAAGAAGCCTATCCTAAAAAAATCAAGAAAAAACGTCGTTTTAAACGAAAGCTTCTTGGATTGTTTTTGCTGTTGCTCATCGCATTCGTTCTTTTTGCCTCACAACCCTTCACGTTTTTGTTGATCGGTAGTGACGCACGACCTGGAGAATCGTTACGCGGGTCACGTTCAGACTCCCTGTCGGTTATGCAATTCATTCCACTTTCTCGAACGATTCAGTTGACATCGATTCCTCGGGACACGTATACACCGATTTCCTGTGAGAATGGAAAGAAAGATAAAATCACACATGCTTTTGCCTTCGGTGGAGAAGAATGTACACAAGATGCCGTTTCTGGTCTACTCGATGAAGACATCGATGGAAAGATCGTCATCTCCTTCGATAGTTTCATCGGATTAGTTGATCAAATCGGCGGAATCGATCTTGTATCGACAGGAACGTTCGCCGAGCAGGATGCAAGTGGGAAAGCAAATCAGTATTCATTCCAGAAAGGAAAGGAATACCATATGGATGGTGCAATGGCACTTGCCTATTCGAGACACCGTAAAACGGACAATGACGGGGCACGCGCAAATCGTCAGTCGGAAGTCATCCAAGCCGTCGCGACGCACTTGTTGAAGCCAACTGGATGGTCGAAAATTCCGGCAGCGCACACGTATATGAAAGAAGAGATGAACCTCGATTTAAGTGTTCGTGAGATGGCAACAGCAGGTTTATCGATCGCCTTGATGTCAGAACGGAAACACTATGAAATTGAAGCCGTCAGTCAGCGACTGAATGGTATTTTCTATGACTTACCGAATGAGAAGGCACTGCAAGAACTACGTGATCGTCTCGATACGACGTTTTATGGTACCTTGAAGAACTAAAGGGGAGGGGTTTCCTTCTGGTCATTGCGGGTATAAATTGATGTACGTTGCTCCTTTGGTGGATTGTGTTAGGTCATCTCCGAAAGTAACGATTTTTGGACATGACATCATGACATTCCACGAAGGTGACTAACTTATCGAGGAGGGACCCCCCATATGAAAGTACTAGTTGTAGGTGCATCCGGTACGATTGGAGCGCGCGTCGTCAAATCGCTTGCCAAGGGTCATCAGGTCACGGTCATCGTTCGTCACGAACATCTGGTGGAACGATTCGAAAAACTCGGTGTCAAGGCACATTACGTCGATATTGAAACAGAACTCGAAAAAGTCATTGAACATGGAGTCGCAGGACAGGATGCAGTCATTTGTGCGGCGACCGCAGGAGTAGACGGCGAAGCAACGGAAATTGAACTGCTGGATCGGACAGTTGCCTTAAAAACGATCGATGCAGCTAAAAAAGCGCGTGTACGTCATTTCGTACTATTAAGTGCGTACGGTGCAGATCGACCTGAGCAATTTAAAAAGGATGTCTATCCGTTCTATGCTGCTAAGAATGCGGCTGAAGAGCAGATTGAACATAGCGGTTTGACGTATACGATCATTTGTCCCGTTGCCATCACGACTGGTGAAGGGCGAGGTTTAATTGAGGCAGATGAAGATTTGAAAGATACAAAGGATGCAACGATTTCGGAAACAGATGTCGCATCGATTCTCGTTGCTTCCGTTGATAATCGGTCAGTATTCAATCGACGTCTAGAAGTCAAGGAAGGGAAGACATCCTTGAATGAGGCCTTAGGCGGAACCGAGGCAGTCGGTAGCGTCAAAGATAACCGTCAAGTCAAAAAACAATTACCACGTTTTAACTAATCATTTAAAGAACATATCTAAATAAAATGAGGCGAACTCTTTTCTGTTTCCAAAACAGAAGAGTTCGTTTTTTTGTTGATAAAAGAAGACGGTCGAAAAGAGGAAGTCTGCTACACTTAACGAAGAAGGAGGGGATTAGATGTGAAAAAAATGTTGATCTATCTGATCCTAGCGATCGCTATCATCGGCATTGCCTATCAAGGTTATCAAACATACGATGCGAAGCAAAAGAAAGTGGAGCAACAACAAAAACAAGCATCGCAAGGTGGTCTAGAGGTAGGGATGAAAGCCCCGAATCTATCCTTGCGTCAAGAAGGAAAAACAATCGATCTAGACGAAATTAATCACGATGTCTTTGTTATTAATTTTTGGGCGACGTGGTGTCCACCTTGCAAACAAGAAATTCCAGAACTCAATGCCTTTGCACGACATACGAATATACCTGTTTATGGCATCAACGTCACGACATCGGAGCGGCGTGTTTCAGATGTTGCCGATTTTCTGAAGCAGACACCTGTTGAATATCCCGTGTTGTATGATCGAACAGGAAATTCAGAAGACGCCTATCGTCTCGTAGCAATGCCCGCAACCTACGTATTAGATCGTAAAGGAACGATTCTTGCAAAACATGTCGGTCCTGTGACGGAACAGATGTTAAAAGAGATGGTGAAACGAACAGGAGGATGACAATGGAACTCCTATGCGACAACTGCTCCTTTCAACAAACATTTCAACTCGGTCAACTAGATGGGTGGCCGACGTTTCCTGCTGTCTTGACACAAGGCGTTGAAGCGTTCATGACAGGTCTGCCGCTTTGGTTCGTACCGTCGATGCATGAACCGGTCTTACAGCGGACGTATGTGGACGACTGGAATCGTTTTCGTTTAATCCAATACTATCAGCTACATCAAGCAGAAGTAGCGGATGATTGGGTACCGTACCAATTAGACTTATATCATTGTCCGACATGTCACCAGTTTTCAAATCGATTTTGGTGTGCTTTATTTTTGCAATTGGATGTCGTACAGCCACAGTATGTGTGTCCAAACGATCAAACCATATTAGAACGAATCGAAATATCTGATGTCCATCAGTACCCTTGTCCGTCGTGTAGTCACCATTCCCTATATGTTCGTCGTTAAAGCGAAAAAGCCATTCGTTTCATGAAGGACTGATGAGAGAAATTTTTCTCTCTCTATAGTCAATGCATGATACCGAATGGCTTTTTATCGATCATCAGCCCATTTGCCGAAACGAAAACGTTTGAAAGGAAGAGGGTGATGAATTGCTGACATCTAACGTATAAGTCGTACCGTCAAAAATAATTGTATCGCCTAATCTTGCTTCAGGTGGTAAATAACGTCGTGGAATGAAGCTTGAACCATTTTCCCACAGTAGAACGGCATATTTACCATCAAGTCGCTCCAGCGTACCACGTTTGATCATATTAACTCCTCCCACAATTACATCGAAGTCGTTCCTCGGTCGAACAGGAACGTACTCTCTCTCTATCATTCTCTGTAATTTATATTCTTATGTTTGGTATATTCCCAGTTCGTTTCATCTTTACACATAATTCTTTAAAAAAACGTGATTCCAAGCCGTTTTCATCGTAATTCGGACGTAATTAACTGGAAATAAAAGCGATAGTGGCAGAAAAAAAGATCCGATATGTCATATCGGACCTCTAATATGAAATAGACTTAAGAAGCGAGGGACTGTTTCGTTTCGACTTTAGTCGGACGAAGAAAAGCAAGTAAGAACGTAAACAATGGTGAAAGAAGTAAAAAGAATGCGAACGGGATGTATTCCGTTACCGGAACACCTAGTGTTGAAGCGAAGAATGCTCCGGAAACTCCCCACGGAATGAGTGGATTGACGAGTGTTCCTCCATCCTCTAGTGAACGAGAAAGGAAACGTGGATCAATCTGACGTTCTTCAAAAACCCGTTTAAATGCTTGTCCTGGCAATAAAATCGACAAGTACTGTTCTCCAGCCATCACGTTGACACCGATGGAAGATAAGGCAACAGCAGAGATGATACTTCCATCGCGTTTGAGTCGTGAAACGGTCCGTTCAATGATGACATCGATGACACCGATGCCGCGTAAAACACCACCGAAAGCGAGTGCGAGCATGACGAGGGAAACGGACCACATCATTGATTGCAAGCCACCCTTACTGATGATTGCTGCGACGGTTTTACTAGAAGATTCTAGTTTTAAACCGTTTTGAATGACGGCCATCCAATTTGAAACGTCCCAATTTCCTTGAACGAGACCTGTTAACAATAGACCACTTAAGACACCAGCTACAAGTGTCGGGATGACCGGCATCTTACGCAATGCTAGAACCATGACAAGTAAAGGAGAAAGTAGCGTCCATGGTGATAGATGGAACAAGCGGGCTAATTCCTCTTGTGTCGTTTTCACAACAGTCGAATCGACCGTGCCACTGCTACGTCCAAAGATGAAGAACAAAATAAATGTGATCGTGATGGCAGGAATCGTCGTTCCCATCATGAAACGAATATGATCAAATACGGTAACGTTGACGATTCCCGGTGCAAAGTTCGTCGTATCTGACAAAGGTGACATCTTATCTCCAAAACACGCGCCACTGATGATAGCACCTGCTGCAAGTGCGGGATTGACACCTAATGCGATTGCGATTCCCATTAAGGCAACACCAACCGTACCGATCGTCGTAAATGAACTGCCTGTAAAGGTCGAAACGACCATCGCAATGAGAAGGGCGCTCGGTGCGAACCAAGTCGCCGAAAGAGTGGATAAACCAAAATGAAGAAGGGTCGGCACTGCGCCACTCATCATCCAGACTGCGATCGTTATGCCGACGAGTAACATGATTAAGATTGGTTTAATCGCTTCCCGAATACCTTGAATCATATGATGTTCAACGTCTTCGAACTTAAATCCACGATAAACAGCATATCCTGAGACGAAAATAAGACTGGATAAGATGGCAAGATGCGGTTCGGCTTTAGCACCGAATAACGCGGACAATAAGATGATGATGATGATTCCTAGGATAGCTGCGGATTCACGGAATGACATGCGCATGCTTCCACCTCCTTAAAAGAATATGGATAGATGATAGTCCTCTGTTGCTAACACGCTTTTATGCATGAAAGCAATGAACAAACGCAATCTTAACGAATAATAACGTTGGCGTCAACTATAAGAGATTCGCCAATGAATTAGAAAAGAGTATAAATGTGACGATTTTTTGTCGTAAACGCTTTCTTTTTTTCTTTAAATCTTGCACAATAGGAAGTATCAGATGACATTTTTGTGAACGATGAGGAGGATACATATGTTTACAATGATTTTTGTGGTAGTCGTTGCGATCATGGGTGCAGGCGTATTTGGGATCGATCATCTCGTAGCACAACGTGCTGAAAAGCGTTAAATGAGTGGATATAAAAGAAGTGTTGAAGGGGGCTGTCTTATAGAAGACAATCACTTCAACGCTTCTTTTTTGCATAAAAACTAATAAAAATTCAATTGACAGTATAAATATACATATGTTTAAATCGGTATAACATTCTTTGAAGGGGAGCGTACAGTTATGAAATGTACCATCATCGGAGTAACAGGATACACCGGAATTGAGCTATTAAGGCTATTAGAAGCACATCCTTCATTTGAGATCGTTTGTTTGATGAGTGATTCGATGGCAGGACAATCGATGAATGAGTTATTCCCATTCATGAATAAAAAAACGTATTCATTATTATCTTCCTTTTCCGTAGAACATTTAACGGAAACAGAGACAGACATAGTGTTCTTAGCGACACCGAGTGGAGTCTCGAAACAATACTTAGAACAACTTCAAAATTGGTCCGGTTACGTTATCGATTTAAGTGGTGATTTACGACTACCGTCTGAATCGTATGAAGCTTGGTATGATAAGGAACCAATTGATGCCCAGTTACAACAAAAAGCGACGTATGGTTTACCGGAATGGAATCGTCAAGCAATCAAAACGAGCAGATGGATTGCGAATCCCGGTTGTTATGCGACAGCGGTCCTTCTTGGACTAGCACCATTCGTAAAAGAGAAAAAAATCGATCCCTCTCAAATCATCATCCAAGCATCTTCTGGTCTAACGGGAGCAGGAAAGACGTTGACGACACAGACTCATCATGTCCATTCCAGTGAAAACGTTCGTTTATATAAAGTAAATCAACACCAACATATTCCAGAAATTGAACAGGCACTTTTGGAATGGAGCGGTTCATCGTATCCGATCACGTTCTCGACGCAATTATTACCGATCAATCGAGGCATCATGGCGATCATGACGGTCCAGCCGTTCCTTGATCAATCAGAAGCAGAATGGCGATCCTGGTTGACGGAACAGTATGCAACGGAACCGTTTATACGTGTACAACACAGCGATGCGGAGATTAAGTCCGTCGTGGGTAGCAACCACTGTGATTTGACCATCTATAAGGATGAACGGACAGGGCGCGTTACCATCGTTTCGGTCATCGATAATATGCAAAAAGGTGCTGCCGGACAGGCCGTTCAAAATGCCAACATTCTAGCAGGATTTGATGAAATGTCTGGTTTGACCCAACAACCGATCTTTATTTAAACACTTGGAGACGAAAGAGGAGGAACGCCTGTGTGGCAAGTACAAGTAGAGACCCCATTGACGATCACGACACCGAAGGGATTTCAAGCATCAGGGGTACACGTGGGGCTAAAGCGAAAGCGAAAGGATCTTGGTTTGATTTGGTGTGAGGAAGGAGCAAGTGCCGCAGCTGTCTATACGACGAATCAGGTGCAAGCGGCACCGATTACTGTGACGAAGCAAGCGATTCAGGCGTCACAAGGACGCATTCATGCCGTCCTCGTCAACAGCGGGAACGCGAATGCCTGTACGGGAGAACTTGGTCTATCACATGCGTATACATCACAACAAGCATTAGCGACACACTTCGGGATCGCTCCTGAACAAGTTGTCATCGCTTCGACTGGGATCATCGGTCAACCGTTAGCGATTGATACGTTACTGGCAGGTATTCCACAGCTGATCCCTACAAATGACAAGGATGCCGCGAGTGATTTCGCCCATGCGATCCTGACGACCGATACCGGTACGAAATCAGCTGGTCAACAATACATGCAAGGGGATGTCCAAATTTCAGTATGTGGTGTAGCGAAAGGGTCAGGGATGATTCATCCGAACATGGCGACGATGCTTGGGTTCTTGACGACCGATGCAACGATTGAACCGGATGTCTTACAGACACTATTGCGCCGGACGATTCATCGGACGTTTAACTGCATTACCGTAGATGGAGACAGTTCGACAAATGACATGGTCATGATTTTAGCGAGTGGAGCTGCAGGGGGAGCGCCGATCGTTGAAGGTACGGACGAAGCATTCGCATTCGAACAGGCCATCGAAACGGTTTGTCAAGATTTAGCGAAACAAATTGCGCGGGACGGGGAAGGTGCGACGAAGTTAATCGAAGTGACGGTAAAGGGGACACAAACCGATGAAGTAGCGCGAATGGTCGCTAAACAAGTCGTCGGATCGTCTCTCGTCAAAACAGCAATCTTTGGGGAAGATGCGAACTGGGGACGAATCATCGCTGCTGTCGGAAGTATCAAGGAGCCGCTTGATGTATCAAACGTTGATATTAAAATTGGTTCGCAGTGGGTGTTACAACAGAGCATGCCTATTTTATTTGATGAAACTATCGCATCGCAGGACCTTGCGCAACAAGACGTCCGAATTCATATCAATTTGAATGATGGAGTAGGACAAGGACACGCCTATGGTTGTGACCTGACGTACGATTACGTCAAAATCAATGCGAGTTACCGGACATGACGAAACGAAAAGTTATCAAACTGGGTGGTAGTGTATGGGAGCAATTGGATGCGCGGTATTTCGAGGAATGGAAAGCGTGGGTCGAAACCGGTAACGAACTATTGATCGTGCATGGGGGTGGTCCACTTCTATCGAGTTACTGTGAACAAGAGGGAATCAAACCCGTGTTTCGAGACGGTGTCCGTGTGACGACGGATGGTGTGTTACTCGGGGCGCGACGGATCTTAGCAGGGGAAGTCCAATCCGGGATCGTCCAGCAATTGAATCAGGCAGGAATTCCAGCGGTCGGGATGAGCGGGTTAGACGGTGCGAGCGTCCATGGTAAAAAAGTCAAAGGACTCGGGGCAGTTGGTCAAATTACGCACATTCATCCACGATTGTTCACAGTGTTGAGTACGAATGGTTATGTGCCGGTCGTCACATCCCTTGTCACAGGGGAACAAGGTGTGTTGAACAGTAACGGGGATGCGTGTGCCATTGCTGTCGCGAAGGCTTGGTCCGTCGACCGATTTGAATTGTTGACGGATGTCGAAGGTGTAAAAGTAAACGGTGACTATCAATCAGAAATCACGTCTGCAGCTATCGAAGCTGCGATCGCGTCGGGAGAAATTTACGGGGGAATGATTCCGAAGGTCGAAGCGATGATGCAGGCCACTCAGCATGGTATTTCAGAGGTCGTCATTCGATCGGGAAAAAATGCGTTAGCTGCAGGGACACGAATCAAGGAGGAATTACATGAGTGCACTACTACCCACTTATCAACGTACTGATGTGGAATTGGTCAAAGGACAAGGATCGATCGTAGAAGATGCGACAGGAAAGACGTATCTTGATTTCATCATGGGAATCGCTGTATGCAACACAGGGCACCGTCATCCTTATGTTCAGCAACGGCTAGAGGAACAGTTGAACCGAATTTGGCATACGTCGAATCTGTTTCAAATCGCGGCACAAGAGCGGGTCGCCGAGCGACTGACGGAAGACAGTCATCTCAGTCATGCTTTCTTTTGTAACAGTGGTGCTGAAGCAAACGAGGCGGCGTACAAACTCGTTCGAAAATGGACAGGGAAAACAGAAGTTGTCACGTTTAAACAATCTTTCCATGGTCGGACATTTGCGATGATGGGCGCAACAGGACAGGAAAAAATCAAAGCGGGATACGGGGAGATGGTGAATGGATTCAAACATCTACCGTTTAACGAGATGGAAAGCCTATCAGCAATTACGGATCAAACTGCTGCTGTATGGCTTGAAATCATTCAAGGAGAGGGTGGGGTCGTCGTCGCTGACGATGCGTGGCTAGAAGCGTTGGTGAAGAAGGCGCAGCAATACGATGTCAAAATCATCGTCGATGAAGTGCAAACCGGAATTGGTCGGACGGGTTCACGTTTTGCATTTGAGCAGACACCACTCGTACCGGATATCATCACCCTTGCGAAAGGACTTGGAAGTGGACTCGCGGTTGGTGCACTACTCGCAACGGAAGAGGCAGCAGAAGTATTCACGCCCGGATCGCATGGTTCGACATTTGGTGGAAATCCACTCGCGATGACAGCTGCAGAAGCAACACTTGACCTCTTGTTAAGTGACACTGTCATGGCAGACATTCAAGAAAAAGGTGAATATTTACGTCAACAATTAGAAAAAAAATTACCCAAGTCGATCGTGAGTTCTATTCGTGGTCGTGGCTTGATGATTGGTATTGAATGTACGATGCCTGTCGCACCGCTGATTGACGGCTTACGTGAGAATGGTCTTCTTGTCGTTTCGGCTGGTCCTCATGTCATTCGCTTGTTGCCATCGTTATTCGTGACGGAACAAGAACTCACGCAAGCCATCGAAAAAATACAACTCGTTTGTCGACAGGAGGTCATCGTATGAAACAATCCGGAAAACTAACGCTTGCGAACGGAACGACGTTTACCGGTTCGTGGCAAGGAACAGTTCCAGTCAAAGGAGAAGTCGTCTTTTTTACTGGGATGACAGGATATCAGGAAGTCTTAACGGATCCATCTTATCAGGGGCAAATTCTTGTCTTCACATATCCGTTGATCGGTCAATACGGTATTCAAGCGGAGGCGTCAGAAAGCAACCAGATTCAAGTCGCTGGTGTCATCGTTCAAACTTTGGCTGAGGATGGGCAAGGAACATCACTCGCAAGCTGGCTAGGCGAAGCGAATGTTCCGGTTTTGTCGGGAGTCGATACGCGTTCCCTTGTACATCTATTACGAACGGAGGGCGACCAATTCGGAGACATGATGCAAGAGGATATGGCAGTCACTGCGTCAATCGATACAGCATACATCGCTTCTGTGTCGACGACTTCAAACGTTGAATACGTTCCGGAAGTCGAAGAGGGTCATGTCGTCTGTATCGATTACGGTGTGAAACAATCGATGATCGATGCTTTGCTTGAACGCCATATGCGTGTGACGGTCGTGCCATACGATACGACACCGGAACGGATTCAAGCACTGGCACCAGACGGTCTGCTGTTTTCCAATGGACCTGGTGATCCGACGCAACTAGATCCATTCCTTTCAGAAATCCGTGAACTGGCGACGAGCTATCCGACACTTGGTATTTGTATGGGACACCAAGTTCTCGCTCATGCGTTCGGTTGTACCTTATTAAAACAACATCATGGACACCGAGGAGCGAATCATCCTGTACGTCATCTAGCATCCGGACAAGTATTCATGACGTCTCAGAATCATGGTTATGCCGTTGATGTTAAAAGCATCGAAGTGTCTGAGATGGAACTTGCGTATGAACACATCAATGATGGATCCGTTGAAGGATTGATTCATCCGGCTCTACCGATCATGACAGTCCAGTTTCACCCAGAAGCGAGTCCAGGACCGACAGAGGCGATGGTCGTCTTCGATCAATTCGTAAATACCGTATTACATCAGGAGGTAGCATATGTGGGATAAACAGAAAGTACTCGTCATCGGTTCGGGTCCGATCGTCATCGGACAAGCAGCAGAATTTGATTATTCCGGCACACAAGCCTGTCAGGCGCTTCGAGAAGCGGGATGCGAGGTCATCTTAATGAATTCGAATCCGGCTACTATCATGACGGATCCGAGCACGGCAGATCATGTCTACATTGAGGCGATGACTCTTGAAAAAGCAACAGCTATCATCAAACAAGATCGACCGTCCCATCTCCTAGCGACGGTCGGCGGACAAACGGCACTCAATCTTGCAATGTCACTCGAAGAAGCAGGAGTACTTGAGCAATACGGTGTCGAACTCCTAGGGACATCGCTTGAGACGATCCGAGACGGAGAAGATCGCGAACGATTCAAGCAAAAGATGATCGAGCTCGCGCAACCGCTCCCGGAAAGTCAAACGATCGAATCGTTAGCAGAGCTTGAAGAATTCATGGCAGTACATGGTGTCCCACTCGTCATCCGACCAGCCTTTACGCTCGGGGGAACGGGCGGTGGAATTGCGCTGACAAAGGACGAAGCACGTCTGCTAGCGCAAAACGGCTTACAAGCAAGTCCGATTTCACAGTGTTTGGTTGAAGTGAGTATTGCTGGTTATAAAGAAGTCGAATATGAAGTCATGCGTGACAGTGCAGATACGACGATCATCGTCTGTAACATGGAAAACATTGATCCCGTCGGTGTCCATACCGGAGACTCTGTCGTCTTTGCACCGATTCAATCGATTTCGGATCGAATGAATCAGCAATTGCGGACGGAAGCGCGTAAAATCGTGTCGCACCTCGGTGTCATCGGTGGATGCAATATCCAGTTTGCGATCCACCCGACGGAAGAACGCTACTTCGTCATTGAAGTCAATCCGCGTGTCAGTCGCTCTTCAGCACTTGCTTCCAAAGCGACGGGGTACCCGATTGCGAAATTAGCGACGCGTCTTGCACTCGGTGAGCGACTCGACGACTGTATCAATCCTGTCACGAAGGAGACGATGGCGAGCTTCGAACCGACGATGGATTATATCACGGCAAAAGTGCCTTGTTTCCCGTTCGATCTATTTACTGACAGTAACCGGACACTTGGTACACAAATGAAGGCGACCGGTGAAAGTATGGCGATGGGGAAGACGCTGGAAGAAGCGTTACAAAAGGCGTGGCGTGGTGCAGGAGTCGAGCAATCGCCTCTTTATCCGACATGGATGAAAACAGCGGAGGCTGGCGTATTGTGGAAAGAAATAAAAGTGCCGACGGACCGTCGTCTGCTCGCGATGTTAGCACTACTAGATCGTCAGGAAACGACCGTCGAAGAACTCGTCGAACAGACGAAAGTACAAGCTTTATTCGTCAAAGTACTCCAGCGCCTCGTCGATCAGCAACAAAAAATTGATTTATCGAATGAAAGTTCTTTAAAACAGACAAAAATGATGGGCTTCACGGACGAACAAATTGCCTTTCTGACGGGTGTCGGTGCTGTAGACGTCGAGCATTTACGTAAAGAGAAAGGCATCCTTCCTGTCTATCATATGATTGATACATGTGCAGGAGAGTTCAAGAGTGCAACTCCTTACTTCTACGGAAACTGGAGTGGTCAAACGGAAGTCACTGCATCGACGAAAAAGAAAGTCGCTGTCATCGGTGCGGGACCCATTCGGATCGGTCAAGGAATCGAATTTGATTATTGTTCCGTTCACGCGGTACGTGCACTACAAGCATCCGGTTATGAAACGATCATGATCAACAATAATCCGGAGACCGTCTCGACCGACTTCGAAGTCGCAGATCGCCTATATGTCGAGCCGCTGACACTCGAAGACGTCATGCATGTCCTAGAAGCAGAGGATTGCCAAGATGTATTAGTCCAGTTCGGAGGACAAACGGGGATTTCGCTTGCGTCTGGTTTGGAGAACGCCGGTTATCATCTTCTTGGAACGACGGCAGCTGTCATCGATCAAATGGAAGACCGTGAGCGGTTCTATCAATTTTTAGACGACATCGGTGTCGATCGTATTCCAGGACAAGAAGTGGCGACACACGAACAAATGATAGAAGTCGCAACAACGATTGGTTACCCGGTCATGATTCGTCCTTCCTATGTCATCGGAGGTAAGGGGATGCATATTATCCACGATCAAGAGCAATTAGAGACGATCGTTTCCGAATTAGCATTCCCTGTCCTCGTGGATGCCTACCTCCAAGGAAAGGAAATCGAAGTCGATTGCATTACGGACGGAACAACGACGTACGTTCCGATTTTGATGGAGCAATTGGAACGGGCAGGAGTTCACTCTGGAGATTCGACGATGATTCTACCACCTGTATCGCTCAGCGCTACCGTTCAGAGCGAAGTAGAACGAATTGCACAGATGATCGGGCAACGGATGGATTATAAAGGAGCGTACAATATCCAATTCGTCTTGCATGACGATCAGGTCTACGTGCTAGAAATCAATCCGCGTGCCTCCCGCACGTTACCGATCGTCGCCAAAGTAACGGGTCAACCAATCTTGCAGTGGGCAGTCCAAGCTGCTGTCGGTCAAGCGGTCGCACTACCAACAGAACAGACGAAACTTAATTTCCATGCCGTCAAGACCCCTGTTTTTTCAACGCTGAAACTACAAGGAGTCGATCCGAAAACAGGCCCTGTCATGCGTTCGACAGGTGAAACATTGCAATGGACGACAGACGGACTGGCACTGGAGCGTTTCATTTTCGACGAAACGACGAAACGACATTTGACCGCAAGAGACATCATCGTTGCTGGAGCAGATACCGAGGCATTCGGAACAGGTGTAGCGTTAGATGAAACGATCGACTGGGCACAATGTGCGATTTTCTATTCACACGTGACAGAAGAAAAAACGAGTCGCGAAGCAGCGCTTGCTGCCGGAGTACAAGTTCTGACAGAACCTGAACTAGCACAGTATCATCTACAAGCGGTAGAAAAGTCCCCTTATGCTGTGAAGCCACTTCATAAATGGACAGAGCCGATCAAGGAGGAAGTACAATGAAGACGATGCAACAACTGCAACATTTCTTGACGATGGCGGAACTGACGCCGGAAGCATTGACGGAGCTATTGGCACTCGCGAAAGACATCAAGCATCAACCAAGCGTTTACCAAAACGTATTAAGCCATAGAAAAGTTGCCTTATTGTTTGAAAAGGCATCGACGCGAACTCGTCTATCATTTGAAGTGGGTGTCGTCGAACTCGGCGGACATCCAGTCGTACTGAGTGGAGCAGATATGCAAATCGGTCGGGGGGAGCCGCTTTCTGATACGATTCAAGTCATGAGCCGTTACGTCGACGCCCTGATGATTCGGACGTTCGGTCATGAGATCGTCGACACGCTGGCGGCACACGGCACGATTCCAATCATCAATGGATTGACGGATCTACACCACCCGTGCCAAGTCCTTGCTGACTTGTTGACGATCGAAGAGACATTTGGAACCCGGTCTGGGAAGATTTTGACATATATCGGGGACGGAAATAACATGGCGCATTCGCTGATGATTGGTGGAGCGCTCAGTGGAATGGAAGTCCGGATTTGTGCGCCAGCAGCCTATGCTCCTGATCCACAAGTCGTTCATGAGGCACAAGTCATCGCGAAAGAAACCGGTGGAAACATCATCGTCATGACGGACCCTAAGGAAGCAGCGAGTGGTGCGGATGTCGTGTATACGGATGTCTTCGCAAGCATGGGGCAAGAGGAAAAAGCGACGATGCGTCTGCAAGCATTTGAAGGATATCAAGTCAATGCCGATATCATGAATCAAGCGGATGATGAAGCCATTTTCTTGCACTGCCTGCCGGCACACCGTGGGGAGGAAGTCACGGCAGACGTCATCGATGGCAAGCAATCTGTCATCTTCGATCAGGCCGAGAATCGTCTGCACGCGCAAAAAGCATTACTCGTGACACTACTTGGATAATCAAAAAAGATGCGGTCCCCTGTCGATAGGGAACCGCATCTTTTTGCAGTGTAGAAATCAATCGTAATGTCGCCGTGCTAAACGTGCTTCTTGTTCCTTTTTGACTTGACGCTTATTTTTTTCGTGCAGACGTTTCATGAACGGAGTCGTTTGCCAGGATGGTGCCCAGTCAGATTCTTTTCCGGCACGGAGCGCGAGGATATAATCATAGCTCTGATGAAGTCGTTCAATCATCTCTGTTCGGACATCGCAAATGTGACCGTGTCCGGGAATCAAGAGTTTGACTTCATATTCATAAATGAACGACTCGAGTAGTTCGAGTGTCGTCAAATATTCAGAGGAATCGTGTTCAATCAAAGGGATTTCAACATCGGAAGCATAATCACCGCAGACTAACAAGTGAAGTGGCATGACGATGAAGGAAAGGTGAGTCGCTTCATGACCGGGCGTCATAAAGAAGATCAGCTTCGTCTGTCCAATCGTCAAAATCGTTTCAGACTCATGGATCACATGCGTCACATCTGGAAATAGCACGGGGGAGTCGATGTAAAATTCATCGTTAAAGTCTTGAACGGCTTTGAGCGCTTCTTGTCGATCGACATCGATGAACGGTTTAGAAGCGATAACGATGGCATCCGTAAAGGCGTAAGCACCTAAAATATGATCAAAATGAGCATGCGTATAGACGACATATAATGGTCGTTCACGACGCACGATTTCAACGTCTCGACGAATCGTTGCAATCTCATCAGGAAGCCAGCCAGGATCGACGACAATCAGACAATCAGGCGTCTCGATCAATGTTGAGGTCGTTTTCATAAGTGTACTTTGATAAATCGTCACGCCAGGCATTTTCATCTGAATCATACGAATCCTCCTTTACAAATCTCTATCTATATCGTTGTATACCCATAAATTCGTTGGAATCATCAGCAGAACCAATAAAAAAGACGACTCGCACGCCGCGAGTCGCCTGCCCTCTAGAGGGAAATGGTCCTAGACCTATGTTATGTCATAATTGGAGCGGGTGAAGAGAATCGAACTCTCGTCATCAGCTTGGAAGGCTGAGGTTTTACCATTAAACTACACCCGCGTATTGGCTACATGAAATATAGTAGCATAGCAAAGAGAGCATTTCCATAACTTTTATGAAAAAAGGCAATTTCTTTTGAGATTCAGTGTACAATAATACTAGTTAATCGTTTGCACTGGTAATCTTGATTTGTAATATGGGTAAAGTTGGGTAGAGGAGAGAGTGTCTGGTGAATGAAGTAAGAGTTTGGAGCGAACAGCCGATGGGAAAAGGATGGGAAGCAATTTGTCATCACCAATTCGATCGTCATCGCTTATTGATAGGAGAGTGGTTCCATAACGTAGGTGTACTTGCTTTTTCCATCAATCAAGATGCGGATTTGTTACCGGATGTCCTTCCAAACACATTCGATCTGCCGCTCGTCTCGGAACGTGTGCAGCGAGTCATTACAGCATATGCGCCCTTTTCTGTACAATGTCTCAAGGTACATCTTGAGACGAAGGACGGAGTGGTTCCGTACTATCTTCTCAATCTCTTATCTGTCAGTCGGATCGAACATTTACATACGACGGATGTATTCCGTCCGATTCCGAGACGGCGCGTCTATTTTTTGACAGAGCGACGAATCAGCGATTCGATATGTCCGCATCATCTTATGCGAGATGAGCGAACACATCGCATGTTCGTCTCTGCTCAACTCGCTCGACAATTCGAGCGTATGGCTGTGACGGGTATTCGCTTTGAAGAGATACAAAGAATGGAGGAATTCAAATGAAACAGTACACAGTCGATCATTGGATCACGCTAGAATATCCAAAGGTATTTGAATATCAAGAAGAAGAAACATACGTCAGTTTTTATTCAACAGACGAAAATGCAATGGGCACGCTACAATTATCCATTTATGAGTCCGATTCAGAAGAACTGACACCGTATGAAGCGGCAGAACAAGAAATCAATTTGTTGGTAGAAGAGTTCGGCATCGAACTGACGGGAGCACTTGAAGTCCGCCGTAATTCAACAAAAGAAGCATTGCTAGCAGTAGACGGGAAAGAAGAAGATATCTTCTTACGCATCTATGCGTATTCAGACGGGGAACGGCTAGTCCTATTGACATACTCCGCAGAACGCGAGACGCTTGAAATCGAGGAAATCGAAGCGATGATTTCTTCACTAACTTGGATTCAATGAAGTACACAATAGATTGTTCAAAAGGCAGCAGATCCAAGGATCTGCTGCCTTTTTGTATCGATCGATATGACTTAAGAAGAACGAGAAGATGAGCGTGTAGCTGCAGGGTTGACTTGTTTATTCAACCAGCTCGCGATATCTGCGAAAACGCGGATACGTTCGAACTCATGGAAGAGCTCGTGGCGTAACCCTTTATAAATCGTCAGCTGTACGGCATCGACACGGACACGGTTATACATATCGAACAGATGATGGATACCTTTGCCGTCAAATGCGACCGGATCATCGCCACCCGCGATCAACAAGAGCGGTAAATGTCGCGGGTGCTGATAGATGGAGGCAAGTGCGTTGATGAGTTTCGTTGCGTGCAAGAGTTCATGGAAGAACCCGAGTGTGACCGTTTGACCAGATAACGGATCTTCATCATAGCGCATGACGGATTGTGGATCCGAAGAGAGCCAGGCATTTTTCGATAGTGCCGGGAAGAAACGTAGATTATAGCGTCCGAAGACCAGTTGTCCGAAACGTTCAGCAAGATGTGTAGAAGAAAGCTGATTGATTTGGCGTTCGACGAGCTTTTCGCTGATGTTACCGAGTAAACCTGTGCTCGTCGGAGGGCCGCTCGCGATGATTCCTGCTACCGTGTGACCGAGTGTTTGACCAATCCGGCGAGCGATCAACGAACCAAAACTGTGACCGAAAATGAATACTGGTAACGTCGGGTAACGTTCTTTGATGTCAGAGACGAGTTCTTCTGCGTCCTGCATCAATTGATTAAAACCTTGATTAGGTTCAAGATGACCGAGTGTCCCGCGCTGTGCAGCTTGAGTTCCGAAACAGCGCAAATCTGCGATGATCGTGTGGTAATGATGAGCATAGAGGAATTCTGCGAATTCCTCATACCGTGCGCCATGCTCCATCATCCCGTGAAAGACGATCACGACTCCTTTCGAATCATGTGCTTCGAGGCTATGCAATGTCGTAGTATAGCCGTCAGAGGCTATCCAGTGTGAATGATCAATCGTCATGTAACTCATCCTCTCATTAAGAAAGTCCGAATACCTGTCCGTCTTCCGAAACGCCCATATGGAAGGCAGCAGGAACCGCGGGTAATCCCGGCATCGTTAATACATTCCCAGTCAATGCAACGATGAATCCTGCACCAATCGATGGTCGGATTTCACGAACTGTAATCGTGAAGTCTTCGACACGACCATACCGAGCGGGGTCATCGGTTAAAGAAAATGGCGTTTTTGCCATACAAATCGGTAAATGATTCAATCCCATCTCCGTACACCGTTCGAGTTCGCGGAGGGCTTTGTCTTCAAATTGAACGTCGGCTGCGCCATAGACACGTTTTGCGATACGTTCGATCTTTTGACGAAGCGGCAACTCGTCAGGGTACAGTGGACGGAACTGGCTTGGTTCCTCAAGTGCTTGCATGACTTCCGCGACGAGTGCTTCACCGCCGGCACCGCCTTTACTGAAGACTTCGCTTTCCGCCACACGAATATTTCGTTCCTGGCACCATGTCAAAATCATGTTCCGCTCGGCTTCCGTATCGGTGAAGAAACGGTTCAAGGCAACGACGGCAGGGACACCGAACAAGTTCATCGTCTCAACGTGTTTTTCAAGTAAAGCAAGACCATCCGTTAAGGCAGCGAGGTTTTCTTCGCTGAGTTGTGTTCTGTCTACACCACCGTGCATCTTCAAGGCACGAACCGTAGCGACGATGACGACGGCATCCGGATGGAGTTCGCCAATCCGAGATTTGATATTGAAGAATTTCTCAGCTCCTAAGTCAGCGCCGAATCCTGCTTCTGTGACAACGTAGTCACTTAACTTCAACGCGGTTTGTGTAGCAATCAAAGAGTTGCAGCCGTGTGCGATGTTCGCGAACGGTCCGCCATGAATCAATGCCGGTGTTCCTTCGACGGTCTGAACGAGGTTTGGGCGGAACGCATCTTTTAGAAGCAACGTTGCAGCTCCTGATGCTTGAATATCCTTGACCGTAACCGGCTGTTGATCGTACGTATACGCAACGACAATGCGGCTCAGGCGTCGTTCGAGATCCGTGATAGAGTCTGATAGACAGAGGACAGCCATGATTTCGGAAGCGACCGTGATATCGAAGCCATCTTGACGCGGAACGCCATGTGCAGGACCGCCGAGACCAATCGTAACTTGGCGCAAGGCACGGTCGTTTAAATCAAGCACACGTTTCCAGACGATACGGCGTGGATCAATGCCAAGAATGTTGCCTTGATGCAGGTGATTGTCGAGCAAGGCACTGATTGTATTATGAGCAGATGTGATCGCATGCATATCACCTGTGAAATGGAGATTGATCTCCTCCATCGGCAGGACTTGGCTATAGCCACCACCACACGCACCACCTTTTAATCCCATCGTCGGACCAAGTGAGGGTTCCCGTAAACAAATCATCGTCTTATGGTTTGCTCGGTGTAGTGCTTGTCCGAGTCCGACAGTGACGGTTGATTTTCCTTCACCGGCAGCCGTTGGATTGATAGCAGTGACAAGAATCAGTTTGCCGTCAGATTTCGTTGCCAACCGGTTCAGCAGTCCGTCTGTCAACTTCGCTTTATACTTTCCGTACGTATCAAAATCTTCTTCTTGCAAACCAATCCGATCCGCGATTTCTCGAATCGGGCGTAAGACAGTTTGTTGTGCGATTTCTAAGTCAGAACAAATGGTCTTTTCCATGGTATCGACTCCCTCTTTGATTGGATCTCTCTTTTTTTAATAGTAGCCTATCTAGTGCGAACGCGCCAAAAGAAAACGTTCAATATTTTCCACCCAATGGGTCAAATGGTGACGTGTTCAAGTGTAAGTGAAAGACGTACTGTAGAGTGGAGGAGGGATGAAACAATGACATCTGGACAAAAGAAGTGGAAACGCGGTCTTGATTTTTGGCTCTTCGTCGGACCGGTCTTTCTTGTATTCGCAGTGATCGTGCTTGTACCGTTTTTCAATGGCGTCATGTATTCGTTCACGGACTGGAATGGTGTAACAGGAAAATTAAATTGGATCGGCTTTGATAACTATGTCCGTCTCTTTACGAGTGACGAGCAGTTTCAGCAGTCATTTTGGTTGACGACGAAATATACGGTCGTCGCCGTCGTCTTAACGAATGTCGTCGGTTTCATCTTGGCGTTCTTATTGACACAAAATATTCGCACACGTAATTTCTTACGGACAATATTCTTTATGCCGAACTTAATCGGTGGATTGATTCTCGGATTCGTCTGGCAGTTCATCTATGTCAAAGGCTTTGCATCAATCGGTGAATTGACAGGGTGGAGCATATTTGAACTTCCATGGTTAGGAGATGCCCGAACAGGGTTCTGGGGTATCGTCATCGTTTCAATTTGGCAAGGTGGCGGTTACATCATGGTCATCTATATCGCGGCTCTACAAAACGTTCCTCAAGAGCTGATTGAAGCAGCAAAAATCGATGGTGCCAATCGTCTATCGACGTTACGGAACATTACGTTGCCACTGATTATGCCGTCCGTCACGATTTGTCTGTTCTTAACGATTTCGTGGTCCTTCAAGTTATTCGATACGAACTTGTCACTAACGAATGGTGGACCCTTCAAATCGACCGAAATGCTTGCTTTAAACATTTACAAGGAATCGTTTACGAATAATAATCTTGGACTCGGTTCAGCGAAAGCAATCATCTTCTTCGTTGTTGTTGCGGCGATTACAGTCACTCAAGTCTATCTGACGAAAAAACGGGAGGTGGAAGCATGAGTACGGCACAACCGTTACCTACTCCGCAAGAGGAGAAACCAAAGCGCTCTAAAAAGGCGAGAGGTCGTTATTCACTCCGTCTTGGAACAGTCGAACTAGCAGCCTTATTGATGGGGCTTCTGTATATGATTCCGTTTTATTACGTCGTCTCGAATTCATTCAAGACGCAGGGAGATATCTTTACGAACACATCGGGTCTACCAAAGGAATGGATGACTTCCAACTATTCAGAAGCATGGGAAGCCATGAACTTCGGAAAAGTCTTTTTAAACTCCGTCATCATTACAGTCGGTGCTAATGCGGTCATCATCATCTTTTGTTCGATGGCAGCCTGGAAGCTTGTCCGTACGAAAACACGTTTGTCGACGATCATCTTCTTCTTGTTCGTTGCTGCGATGATCATTCCATTCCAATCAATCATGATTCCTTTATCGAAACTGTCTGGGGATCTTGGATTACAGAATAGTTATTGGGGACTGATTTTGATGTACCTTGGTTTTGGTTCTGGACTATCGATCTTCCTGTATCATGGTTTCATGAAGTCGATTCCTGAAGAAATCGAGGAGGCAGCAATCATTGATGGTTGTTCACAATGGGGTGTGTTCTGGCGCATCGTCTTCCCATTGCTCAAGCCGATTACAGTGACGATCATCATCTTGAACACGCTGTGGATTTGGAACGATTTCTTATTACCATCGCTCATGTTACGAGATGTCGATTTACGGACGATTCCTCTCGCGACGTTTTACTTCTTCGGACAGTATACAAAACAATGGGACTTGGCTCTTGCCGGGCTCGTGCTTGGGATCATTCCGTTGTTGCTATTCTTCTTCGCCCTGCAAAAACAGATCATTCAAGGGATTACAAGTGGATCAATCAAATAATTTTTGTAAGCGCGTTCTCGATTCTAGGAGAACGCTTTTTTTATGTTTCATGCATCAGATTAATCTGATAACTTTTATTTTTTTGAAAAAAAGGCTTTTCAAATACTTGCGACCTGTTGTACGATGTTCTCAATTCAATTGTAACAACGACGTTGAAGGGAAGAGTAACACCTTGTACGACCGTATAGCGAGCTGGGGATGGTGAGAGCCCAGTCGGAAGCAAGATGCGAAGAACCTCCCGGAGTCGCTACCCGAACCCGAATGTCAGTAGGCGTAGCCGGAGTTGCCTGTCCGTTATCATATGGCCGAAGATGAAGTGATTCGTCTTTTGAGTGAGCAACATCGTTGCTAACATGGGTGGTACCGCGGAACCGAGTCTTTCGTCCCATATTCTTGGGAAAGAAGGGCTCTTTTTTATGGCTTCTTTTTCAAAACACAATTGAGGAGGAACACCACCATGACAACACTCGTATCGATGAAACACACACAGGAAGCAATCACACTCGTAAAGAAACGCTTTGAGGAACGCTTTTCGACGACACTCGGATTAACACGTGTTGAAGCACCATTGTTCGTAGAGAGCACACTCGGCGTCAACGACCATCTTAACGGCGTAGAGCGCATCATCCGCTTTGATGCACTAGATCACACGACAGATCTTGAAATCGTCCAATCCCTTGCGAAATGGAAACGTCAAGCGCTTCACACATACGGATTCGAAGCTGGAGAAGGATTATACACATTGATGCATGCGATTCGTCGTGATGAGATACTTGATGCGACACATTCCATCCACGTCGACCAGTGGGATTGGGAACGGGTCATTACGAAAGAACAACGGACGAGTGCCTATCTAAAAGAAACGGTACAAGCGATTTATGCAACGATTCGCCAAGTCGAGCAAGAAGTGGAAGCAGAGTATGGCATTTCAGCGATCTTACCGGAAACGATTCATTTCATGACAACACAAGAACTAGAGGATGCCTATCCAACGCTTTCAACAAAAGAACGTGAAACAGAGGTCACGAAGGCATACGGTGCTGTTTTCTTGATGCAGATTGGTGGCGCGCTTGCTTCGGGAGAGAAGCATGATGGTCGAGCGGCAGATTACGACGATTGGACACTCAACGGTGACATCTTAGTACATCACCCAGAAATCGGAGCATTTGAATTGTCTTCAATGGGAATTCGTGTTGACCGTGAAGCGCTATTAAAACAGACGTCCATCGCTCAAGAAGAGGATAAATTGGCTTTCCCGTTCCATCAAGGTGTGCTCGAAGAGCGTCTGCCGTTAACGATGGGTGGAGGGATTGGTCAATCACGTATGGCGATGTTCTTATTGAAGAAACGTCATATCGGCGAAGTCCAAGCTTCTGTCTGGTCGGAAGAGACTCGTAAAAGTCTTCAAGCTGAAGGTATTCACTTGCTCTAACATATATATAGTAAGAAAGCGTCAAAGGAATGATATTTTAAGTAACGAAGGGGCTGACTCAAAAAAAGAATGACGCGTCTTTTCAAGCCCTTTCCTCAGGCGAGACACAAGCCCCGATTTCCTGCTTCATTCAAGCAGGAAATCGGGGCTTGTTTGTCTCTGACAGCGCATAATGCGCTTTTTCCTGTAGGAGTGGCGTGTGACGCGTCATTCTTTTTGTTAAAAGATAAGGGTGGCAGATCATCATTCTGCCACCCTTATCTTTGTAGAGACTGACTTTTGAGTCAGCCCCTTTTTTTAAAGGTCATAAGACCTCAGGCGGAGGAAAAGCGTGTCAATTCTTGATAGAATGGGGATAACAATAAATAAGAAAGAGGTGAAAGCATGTCTTCTCTATTAATCGTCGGAATACTCATCCCCATTTTGTTCATTGCGTTTCTTTGGTTCAACATTAAAGGTTTACGGACAATGTGGCGGGATTATAAACGGACAGGCTCAATCGTTGCACTCGGCTTTTTCATTGTCGGGGTCATTGGAATTTTCACAGGTGTCTGGACAACTCTAGTCGTCATCATTTATTATCTCCTCCGTCCAGCGAGAGGATGAACGGAGGGTTACTCGTATGTTGGAATGGTTATTTTTGGCCGGAGAATCCAATCTCTGGCTGTTTTTAGGAATCATGATCATTGGTCTTGGAACAGAATTGATTCCAGCAGAAGTCGGATTACCGCTACTCGGTTTATATGTATCGAACGGAACGGTCAGTTGGACAATTGCTGTTCTCGTCGGCTTTCTAGGGAGTTTGATGGGGGCGACAGTCTTTTATCTCTTAGGGCGTTACGCAGGTCGTCCAATCCTTGTACGATACGGAAAATGGTTACTGATCAAAGAAAAAGAAATTGAGCAGGGTGAGCGAATCGTCGGAAAGTATGGAACATGGTCCGCGTTATTTGGACGATTCTTCCCTGTCGTTCGTTCAGTCGTCTCGATTCCCTGTGGTCTGTTTGGTCTTTCATTCAAGCGCTATCTACTCGCTTCAAGTATTGGATTATTTCCGGTCTCTTTCTTTTACATCTGGGTCGGGGAGCGATTCGGAGTAAAGCGAGCGGAGTCAATGCTTAAAGGGCTAGAGCAGGAGTTATGGTGGATTTTAGGCGGAATCGTCGTAATCCTCGGCGGGTACATCCTGTATCGTCGCTCTAAAGCGAAACAACACGGACAGATGCAAGACGTAAAAACGAAGCAACAGAATAAATGAAGGGGTCGACAAAAAGTCAGTCTCTACAAAGATAAGGGTGGCAGAATGATGATCTGCCACCCTTATCTCGTAAAAAAAGACTCGTCACACGCGACACCTACAGGAAAGGGCGTGAAAAGACGAGTCCTTCTTTTTTTGAGTAAGCCCGGGATTCAAGCAGGAGGAAACAAGAATCGCTTCAGCGACTTAATACGATGTTTAGGCGTCAGCAGTAACAGTTGATCATTGCCTTCAAGAGCAGTGTCGCCACGGGGAGTAATGATATGATCATCGCGAATGATGGCGGTAATCAAAAACTCTTGCGGTAGATCGATTTCTGATATCGTCGTTCCGATGAACGGATGGGACATCGGTAACGTCAATTCAATGATTTCTGCGTTCGGTTTACCGATCGACATGAACTCAATGACCGTATGGATAGCAGAAGTCTGTGTCTCGTTGAGACGTAACCGTTCGGAAAGGAATGTCAACATGCTCCCTTGAATCAGTGTCGATAGTAGAACTGTAAAGAACACGATATTGAAAATCATCGATGCATTCTCGATGTCGGCAACGAGTGGGTATGTCGCAAGAATGATCGGTACCGCTCCTTTTAGACCAGCAAAAGAAATAAAGACCTTCTCTTGCCACGAATAACGAAACGGCAATAAGCTAATCCAAACGGACAGCGGTCGAGCAATGAAAATCAAAATCAACGCAAGGGCAACGGAAGACAGGATAACCCGGATATCGAGCAATTGTTTCGGGAAGACGAGCAACCCGAGAACAATGAACATTCCGATTTGAGCTAGGTGTGCCATACTCATCGTAAAGCGGACGAGCGTCTGACGGTAGACGAGTTCATGATTACTGATATAGATTGCTGTCACATAAACGGCGAGAAATCCACTAGCATGAAATGTATCAGCTAACCCGAAAGACAAGAAAGCAAACGACATGAGTAAAATCGGATAAAAGCTCGAGGAAGATAAGTCAATCCGATTGATCAAGGTTGAAGCTGTCCATCCAATGAATAGACCGATTAAAAGCCCCATCGACATTTCCCAAACGAGTGAACCGAGTCCCATCAAGAGTGATGCTTCTTCAGGATTCGTCACGAATTCAAGGAATAAGACGGTCAAAAAGACAGCCATGGGGTCATTCGTTCCAGATTCAACTTCGAGTGTTGACCCTACCTTACGTCGGATCGGTTGTCCACTTAAGACAGAAAAGATGGCAGCAGCATCCGTCGATCCTACGATTGCGCCAAGTAAAAAGGCATTCGCCCAACTGAAGCCAAGAATGTAATGGGAGGCAACTGCAACGATGGAAGTAGCAATGAAGACTCCGAACGTTGCAAGAGAAAGCGAAGGTGCGAGCTCGTGTCGCACTTCTTTCCACGCTGTTTGCAGACCACCTTCAAACAGAATGATGATCAGAGCGACAGTTCCAAGAAGCTGGGCAAGTTCCGCATCGTCAAAACGAATGAAACCCGTAATATCACTTCCGGCAATCATACCAAGAGCGATAAAAATCAATAGAGCAGGAATATTCAGACGACTTGATAACTTCGTCGTCCACACAGCGGCGAACAATAGTATACCAATCAATAAAATCGTGAATTGTAAGGACATGGCATCAAGCTCCTATTCAATAAAGAATCTTCTAGTTTCATGATACAACAATCCCGATGAAAAGATTCGGATAACGATTGTTCAATATTTTCCACCACACCGGACAACTTTCTCTCTCTTCATTGCAAGCGTTTTCATTTATTGTGAAGGTGTAGCACGTAAATGAAACGAAATCAGGGAGGGAATCCGAATGCGTAAAAGAAGATGGGCAGCATTACCCGTCGTCACAACGGCGATGGTCGTCGCTTTGGCAGCATGTGGTGGCGGTACATTGAATAGCGATGACTCGAAAGATAGTGGTTCAAAAGATGGTAAGACGCTCAACGTATTCCAATTCAAGGCTGAAATCGCAAAAGACATGGAAAAAATGGCAAAAGCGTATGAGAAGGAGACGGGGACGAAAGTCGTCGTACAAACAGTTGGTGGTGGATCGGATTATGGTGCTGCCTTGAAGTCGCAGTTTGCCTCTGGGAATGAACCGGATGTCTTTAACAACGGTGGCTTTACGGAAGCAAAAACATGGCAGGATAAATTAGAAGATTTGTCAGACGAAAAATGGGTCGGTGATCTAACGGACCTATCAAAAGAGCCGATGACGATTGATGGAAAGTTATACGGCATGCCGATGAACCTTGAAGGATACGGCTTCATCTACAACAAAGATATCTTCAAAAAAGCAGGCATCACAGAGCTTCCAAAAACATTAACGGAATTAACGGATGCATCTAAAAAGTTGAAAGCAGATGGTGTGACGCCGTTTTCGATCGGATATGGAGAGTGGTGGATTCTTGGAAACCACCTAATGAACATTCCGGTCGCACAGCAGGATGATCCAGATCAGTTCATCGCAGACTTGAATGCTGGAAAAGCTAAATTCGAAGATAACAAACAGTTCAAGGAATTCATGAATCTGTTTGATTTGACGATTAAGTACGGGAATAAAAATCCGTTAACGACGGATTACAACACACAAGTTTCTCAGTTCGCTGAAGGTAAGACAGCGATGATTCAACAAGGGAACTGGGCACAGCAATTGATCACAGATGTGAATCCGGATATCAATATGGGCTTCATCCCGATGCCAATCAATGACGATAAAGAAAAAATGGATCGTCTCCCTGTTGGCGTACCAAATAACTGGGTCGTCAATAAAAACTCGAAGAATAAAGCAGAAGCGAAAAAATTCCTCGAGTGGATGGCGACATCTGATACAGGAAAAGACTACATGGTCAACAAATTCAAGTTTATTCCGGCCTTCAAATCAATCGAAGCAAAAGATTTAGGACCGCTTGCGGATGATATCCAAGCGTACTCGAAAGCTGATAAAACGATCTCATGGAACTGGTTCAAGTATCCGGATGGTGCAGTAAACGAGTTTGGTGCGATCATGCAGGCATACGTCGGTAAGCAAAAAACAGCTGACGAGATGCTACAAGATTTCACGAAAACATGGGACAAAATGAAGAAATAAGAAGTGATTCAAAAAAACATGCTTGTTCCGATCAACTGACGGAACAGGCATGTTTTTTATTATAGGAAAAATAATTGGATGAAGAAGAGAAGCGCAAATACATAGATGAGTGGATGGACGCGCTCTTTTTGGATGGCTTTCATGATCGGATAAACGATGAAGCCGAATGCGATACCGGTTGCGATGCTACCGGATAACGGCATGATCAAGATGACAAGGAAAGCTGTGAAAGCTTCACTGAAATCATCCCATGGAATCTGTTTGATGTTTTGAATCATAAAGGCACCGACTAGAATCAACGCGGGTGCGGTAATCGCGGGAACACTTGAAATCGATTGAACGAACGGTCCAAAGATGGCAGATAATGCGAAGAGTATCCCGACCGTCACGGACGTAAGTCCAGTCCGACCACCCGCAGCAACACCTGCTGCAGATTCTACATAAGCAGTTGTTGGACTTGTTCCGAACAAGGAACCGGCAACCATCGCAGTCGAATCAGATAATAGTGCGCGTTCACTATTTTTCAATGATCCATCTTCTTCAATCAATCCAGCTTGTTCACCGACAGCGACCATCGTACCTGTCGTGTCAAACATCGTTACGAGCACGAAGGAGAGGACGCCGCTGAATAGCCCGTACTGAAATACGTCCTGAATGGCGTTGAACGGATTAGTGATGATCAATCCTTCCGGTAACGTTGGTAACGCGACGAAGGAATCTGAGAACTTTAATTCACCTGTCAAAAATGCGATCACACCAGAAAGGATCATGGCGTAAAGGATAGCTCCTGGTACCCGTTTGATCGTCAAGATCGCAGCAACTAATAATCCGATGAGTGTGATCAGCGCTTCTGGTGACGTCAAGGCACCAATCGTGACCAGTGTATCTTCACTACCAATGAGAATTCCTGACATCTTGAGACCAAGTGAAGCGATGAAGAGACCGATTCCACCCGTGATGGCAAGCTTTAAGGTCATCGGAATGATTTCGATCAGTTTCGTACGGATCGGCGAGAGTGACAACAATAAGAAGATGACACCAGCGACGAACACGACTGAAAGTGCTGTTTGATATGGAATTTTTTCACCGACGACAAGTGTATATGTGAAGTACGCGTTGAGTCCCATTCCGGGTGCGACTGCGATCGGTAGATTCGCATAGAACCCCATTAAAAGTGTACCGATCAATGTAGCGATGATCGTCGCAGAAAAAGCTTGGGCTTGAGGGATACCGGCATCTGCTAAAATCGTCGGATTGACGAGCAAAATGTATGCCATCGTAATAAACGTTACAAATCCGGCTTGGATTTCACGTTTTACGGTTGTTTGGTGTGCGGCAAGTTTAAACATGGATAAAAGAACCACCTTCATAACAAATTGATTAAAAGACGAACATTGATGATATTATAGTAAAATTCATTCGTAATCAAGTCGAAAGAAAAAATAATTTATTATTGCAATCCTGAAAGAGAATATCAGGAAATGATGTAAGCGAATTCAAGGTTATGATACGATTGATTACAAGAAAAAGGATGGGGGCGCCTTTTATGAAAAGTATCCGGACACGTTTGATTCGTCTCGTTGTCTTAGCGATCTTAATTCCGACAGCCCTCGCGACTTCGATTTCCTATCTTTATGTACGACACCAGAACATCGAACAGGCAGAACATTCTAGCCTGAACGTGTTGACTCGGGGAAATACACAGGTGACTCATTATATAGAGGATATTCGACGTCTATCAACGAGTTTATATGCGAATCGCTCGTTGATGAACATCATGCGTGTCGGAGCGGATCAGGAACTAGACGAATCCGATGGAGTCGTCTCGCGGGCGATGTTAGGTCTATTTTTATCCCGACAGGATATTGAGCAGTTACATTTCGTCATCTTGAATGGCTATTCGGAGTATTCGGTTTACAATATGAAAACGACGAGTCGGGGAACATTTGATTGGATGCAAGAAACGGATTATTTTCGATTAATGAAACAAAAAAACAGTTGGTTGATTGACGGAGCTCACCCGATCGAACCGTACAATGTGCATACGATGATTCTCGATGAGAAACAAGTCGTCAGTTTTCGTTATCGGATTGATCGTGTCGAGACGGATGAGCCGCTTGGGTTCCTCTCAGTCGATATTCCGGTTCGGGTATTTGAACAGCAATTAAAATTGTTCGAGAATGATCCGGATGAGTCGCTGTGGCTGATGACCGATCAACGTGTTCTGGCACAGACTGGAGCAAAGATGGACCTACCTACCGACCAATTCACTGGACAGAGTGGAAGTCTACGTGTCGGAAAATCGTTCATCGTCTACTCGAAAACGATGACGAACGGAATCCCGTTGACACTGATCAAACGGATTCCTTATGCATCCGTCATCCAAGGGGCAAACGAGACGGCATTGATTCTCGTACTGATTGGTCTCGCTTCTCTTATCGTCATGATTATTGCCGCGAGTCTGGTTGCCATGCAAATCACGAAACCGATTAAACAGTTGACGGCAAACGTCTGGCGAGTCGAACAGGGTGATTTATCGGCACCGTTCGTTGCCACGACGAATGACGAGATTGGATTACTCAATCGTCAGTTCCAACGCATGATTCAACGGATCGATCGTTTGATTAAACGGGAATATCGATTGGCGCTCGAAAATCGGACGAATGAGCTTCGAGCCTTACAATCTCAACTCAATCCTCACTTTTTATTCAACGCCTTGCAATCGATCGGAACGACGACGTTACAAGGGGACCGGAAGATCGCGTACCGCTCCATCACCGGATTATCGCAAATGATGCGTTACTCGATGAACAATGAACAAACGATCGTAACGTTAAAACAAGAAGTCGATCATCTTCAAGCATACATCCGTCTGCAACAGCAACGTTTTCCTGAGCGATTCCGTTATATCGTCGACGTTCCTTGGCACCTCAATGACATTGAAGTACCAAAGATGATCTTACAACCGTTTGCTGAAAACTATTTCAAACACGGCTTCCGTCAACAATTAGCGGCGACAGAAAACTATCTTGCCTACAAAGTACGGACGGATGGTGGACGTCTCATCATTCAAATCGAGAATAGCGGTGCCGTCCTTGAAACAGGACGACTTGAAGAAATTGATCGAAAAATGCGTATGCATCGTAGTCCAGAGGATCTCGAGACGAGCGGGATCGGTCTCCACAATATCTACGAACGTCTCTTGATATTTTACGGGGGGGAAGCAAGTATGACCCTCTCTTCTCCAGTGACGGAGGGAGGATTTAAAATCGTGATTCGGATTCCATATGAAAAGGGGGATTTGGCATGAACGTATTGATCGTAGATGATGAACGACATGTACGAGAAGCGGTCAAACTGCTCGGAGAATGGGACAGATGGCGTGTTTCAAACCTATACGAGGCGGAACATGGGGAAGAGGCAAAACGTTTACTGGATACCGGAACGATCGATTTAATGCTGACCGACGTCGAAATGCCTGGACTGGACGGATTAACGTTACTGGAATGGACAAAAAATCATCATCCAAAGGTCGTCACGATCGTGCTGACAGGGTATGATGATTATACGTATATGCGGCGTGCCATTTTGCATCAATCCTTTGATTATTTATTGAAGCCAGTTGATCCAGATGTACTCAATGATGCCTTGTCCCGCGCGATGGAATGTATCCATCCGGTAGTGGAATCAGGGGAAGCGATTGATCAAATCGCAAAATACATCGAAACGCATTATGCGGAAGAATTGACACTACAATTCATGAGCGAACGGTTTTACTTGAGCCGAGAGTATATATCACGGCGCTTCAAACAGCGTTTTTCTGTTAACTTATCTGATTACATTCAAACAATTCGTTTGAATCGGGCGAAGGAATTGTTGAGCGAGACGGAAGCGCGTATTTATGAAATTGCGCTTGAAGTCGGATATCAGGACGATAAGTATTTTCGGAAAGTGTTCAAAAAACAATTCGGTGTCACACCGAACGAGTTTCGTGAATTGTTGTCGATTTAAACGACTATCGAGGAGGAATCGTACATGAGTGTACACATTAACGCAGCTGAAGGACAAATCGCCGAAACGGTCTTACTTCCAGGAGATCCGTTACGGGCTAAATACATCGCCGAAACGTTTTTAGAGGATGTTGTTCTCTACAATGAAGTTCGAGGAATGTATGGTTTTACAGGTACTTATAAGGGTAAAAAAGTTTCTGTTCAAGGAACAGGTATGGGTGTACCATCGATGTCAATCTATGCGAACGAACTCGTTCAGTCGTATGGTGCGAAAAACTTGATTCGTGTCGGTACTGCTGGTGGCATTACTCCAGACGTTAAAGTCCGCGATGTCGTTATCGCAATGAGTGCTTCACATGACATGGCACAAAACCGCGCTCGTTTTAACGGATTAGACTACGCACCGACAGCGTCTTTTGATCTATTGCATAAAGCCTATACAGCCGCAAAAGAACAAGGCATCGATGCAAAAGTCGGTCAAATCTTCACGACGGATCAGTTCTATCAAGATGATTTTCATCATTTCAAAAAATGGGCAGATTTCGGATGCCTCGCAATCGAGATGGAAGCAGCAGGACTGTATACGCTCGCTGCGAAACATAAGGTAAATGCATTGACGATTTTGACGATTTCGGATCATCTGTTGACAGGTGAAGAAACGACATCGGAAGAGCGTCAAACGACATTCAACGACATGATGAAAGTCGCGCTCGAGACAGCGATTCAATTATAAAGAGCAAGACGGAGAATCCTCTCCGTCTTTTTTCATATCGAAAAAGAGATATGGTAAGATGAAGGCAGTGTTATAGACCAGTCAAAGGAGAGATTCTCGGATGGAAACAACGATGACAGAGACAGTTCTTTCAGAACGCTTGCAAATACAACGGCACTTTTTCCGGACAGGGGCAACACGCAGTCTAGCCTTCCGCTTAAGTATGTTAACGTTCTTACGCCAAGCAATCGAAACACATGAAGCGGCGATTTATGAGGCATTAAAACAAGATCTCAATAAAGGACAGCATGATGCGTTCACGACGGAAATCGGATTCGTTTACGGAGAGATTCAACGGATGGAGAGACAACTCCGTCGACTGGCAAGACCAAAACGTGTCGCAACACCGCTTCTGCATATCGGATCGAAAAGTGAAATCCAATACGAACCTTATGGCAATGTGCTTGTGATTGCACCGTGGAACTATCCCTTCCAGCTCGCACTTGCTCCTGTCATTGGTGCGATTGCAGCCGGGAATACGGTCGTCCTTAAACCATCCGAGTTGACACCGAATGTCTCTCGCGTATTACGAGAAATCTTTGAAACGGCATTCCATGAACGATTCGGAATCGTCATAGAAGGGGATGCTGAAGTCAGCAGTGCCTTATTAAACGAGCGTTTTGACTATATCTTCTTTACAGGTTCCACACGCGTCGGAAAAATCGTACATCAGGCTGCGGCGAAGCACCTGACGCCAGTCACGCTTGAACTAGGTGGAAAATCTCCGACGATCGTGCACAAGGATGCAGACCTTCGTCTAGCAGCGAAGCGGATCGCATGGGGAAAATGGTTGAATGCGGGACAGACATGTATCGCTCCGGATTATGTATTGATTCATGAAGACGTCAAAGAACGCTTCTTACAACTGATAGAAGAAGAAGCCTTCAAACAGTACGGAAACGGCGTAGGCGTCTCTTCATACGTTAAAATCGTATCAGACGATCATTTGAATCGTTTAAGCAATTATTTAACCCAAGGAACGATCGAATTCGGTGGACAAGTGGATCCGGAAACACGCAAGATGGCGCCGACCGTCATGACTGGTGTAGCAACGGATGCTCCATTGATGCAAGACGAAATCTTCGGACCGATCCTACCGGTGTTAACATACCGTGAAATCGAAGAAGTTATTACATTCGTCAACGATCGTGATAAGCCGCTTGCGCTTTATCTATTCACAGAGAATAAAGCCATCGAGCATCGCGTCCTTGAGCGAATTTCGTTCGGTGGTGGATGCGTCAATGACACATTGATGCATGTCGCACAGCACCACTTACCATTTGGAGGAGTCGGAGCGAGTGGAATGGGTGGATATCATGGCAAATATAGTTTCGAGACGTTCAGTCATCGGAAAGGAATCGTCAAAAATACGACGGCATTTGATTTACCGTTCCGCTACATGCGAACAAATAGCAATTCCAAATGGATGCGCTTTTTGTTATGATGAGCTGTGATTAATTGACTTAAGAAGGAGCTCTTCACTTGAAAGATCAAGTAAAACAGTGGATGAAACGAACAGGCTTGATTGAACGCGGTCTTCGTACCGTCATGAGAGTCTTTACATGGTTGCCACAAAAACGTAAGCGAATTCTTTTCGAGAGTTTTCTCGGAAAACAATACAGTGACAGTCCGCGTGCCATTTACGAATTGATGCGCGCGATGCATCCGGAGTGTGAGTTGATTTTCAGCAAGCAACGAGGTGTTGCATTTCCACCAAATGTTAAGACAGTAGATCGATTGACGTTTCGCTGGATTTATTTACTTGCGACGTCACGGGTCTGGGTATCAAACAGTCGGTTACCGGGTTGGTTGATCAAACCGGAAAAAACGTTTTATCTCCAAACTTGGCATGGCACACCGCTCAAGAAACTAGCGCTTGATATGGATGATGTCCAAATGGCGAACACGACAACCGAACGATATAAACAAGGATTTAAGCAGGAAGCAGCAAAATGGTCTAGCTTAGTTTCACCCAATGCCTATTCCAGTTCAATATTTAGACGGGCATTTGCATTTGAAGGTGAGATGCTAGAAATTGGGTATCCTCGAAATGATATATTTTATCAAGAGGCGCGACATGCTAAAATCAAAGAAGCAGTATATCGCCACTATGATATTGATCATTCAAAAAAAGTCTTGTTGTATGCACCAACTTGGCGAGATAATGCATTCGAAGGTCAAGGGAAATATTCATTTGAGTTGCCTTTTTCGCTAAATGAATTTGAAAAGCGATTTGGGGATGAATACGTTCTGCTTGTCCGAATGCACTATTTAGTCGGAAGTCGTCTCGACGTCACTGCTTATCCATCCGTTCGAAATACATCGGACTACCCGGATATCGCGGAGCTCTATCTGGCATCGGACGCCTTGATCACGGATTATTCTTCTGTCATGTTTGATTTTGCGCACTTATCTCGTCCGATTTTATTCTATACGTATGATTTAGAACATTATCGAGATCAGTTGCGTGGGTTTTACTTCGATTTTGAGCAGGAGGCACCGGGACCATTGTTGTCGACTGAAACAGCACTGTTTGAAGAGCTGAACCAGTTAGATGATTGGCACAAACGGTATGCGTCAGCATTTCGAGCGTTCCAAGAGACGTATTGTCAATGGGATGATGGACAGGCTTCAGAACGGGCGATGAAGACGATCATAAAGAGAATTCACGGATAAAAGGGAGAGCAGAATCATGAAGAAGGTTATTACGTACGGAACATTTGATTTATTACACTGGGGTCATATCAACATCTTAAAACGCGCAAAAGCAATGGGAGATTATCTTATCGTTGCGATTTCAACGGACGAATTCAATCGTTTGAAACATAAGCAGTCCTACCATAATTTCGAGAATCGGAAGATGATTCTTGAAGCTATCCGTTATGTGGATGAAGTCATTCCGGAAAACAGCTGGGATCAAAAAGTAGAAGATGTGAAGAAGCATAACGTCGACCTCTTCGTCATGGGTGATGATTGGAAAGGCGAGTTTGATTTCTTAAAAGAGCATTGTGAGGTCGTTTACCTTAGCCGAACTGAGGGTATTTCTACGAGTCAGATTAAAACGGAATTAGCTTCGAAGTGATTGAAGAGGAGACCACACGACGACGTGCGGTCTTTCTTCGTAGAAGGGCAGGATGAAAGTGGTTAGAGAAGGAATCGTATGGGTCTATTTATTGTTGTTTCGTATTTGTTATGGTGTCTTTCGGTGGTTACCGCTTCGACCCGTCACTTTATTTTGGATGACATATGGGGATAACGCAAAACCTGTTAATGATCGCTTGGCGCAGGAATTGCCAAATGAGAAACGGTATCTGGTATACGATCATCATTTCATGAAGCAGCCGGATCTGTGGAAGTCAGATCGGACTCTTCGCTTTCGTCGTTTACGATTCGTTCGGTTGGCATATTTGCTTGCGACCTCCCGGACGGTCTTCGTCGATAATTATGTCGCAGAATTTAGTGTCGCAACAACGCGACGAGGAACACGACGTATCCAGCTATGGCATGCGGCAGGAACATTAAAGCAGTTTGGACTGACCTCCTCCAAAAGTCTGTTCGTATCAGAACGGGTACGAAATCGTTTTCGACGTGTCTATCAGGAATATGGTGATTTCATCGTGCCGGGGATGCGTTGTGCGACACAATTCATGGCACCGCATGATTTAAAACGATCTCATTTTAAACCGTTCGGCATGCCGCGGACAGATTATTGGTATGATGAGGTTCAGCGGGAACATCGGGCACTTGATTTAAAAGAACGTTATGTAAAACCCGACCGCCGGATTCTATTGTATGCCCCGACTTACCGCGAATATAAAGGAACGGAAGATCACACGATTCAACAGTTCGAACGACTTGCTCAAGCGGGATGGACGATTCTTGTTAAGTTACATCCGACGATCCGAGCGCTTTCGACCTATCGTTCCGCCCACATACATCTTGTGGATGACACGTATCAGATTAATGATTATTTGCTCATCACGGATGTTCTGGTGACCGACTATTCGTCGATTCCATTTGAAAGCTGTCTTCTTGAGATTCCAACGTTCTTATACACACCGGACATCGACACATATCGACAACTACCAGGACTTGTCGATCAGTATCCGAAACCATTACCGGTGCGACAGACGGAGCAGATGGCGCAATTGATGGAGTGGATCGTGTCTGACGCGATACTTGAAGAGTGCCGTCAGCACATGCAGGAATTCCAAACAAGTTGGTATGATCACCCACCAGGTCAAGCAGTTGAACGAATCGTTCATCATTATTACGGAACAGGTATGTGATACTATATCTGACGATTGCTTTAGTTTTAGAAAGCGGTCGTCAGATACTTTTTTAAAATTAATGTGAAACATTGAACAAAGTTTGACAATCTTTTGAAAATCCATTCTTTTGAACTGTGATGTTCTATACTAAAAGCAGAAGAAAAGGAGAGGAGAAATGGATATGCTGACTTGTGGAACGACTGAAGCGAATACGTTCATCTTATCACCTGAGACAAGAACGTTACTAGAAAGCTTCATGACGGAAACGACGTTCAAAAAGGATTCCATCGTCTGTTGGGAAGGGGAAATGAACGACAAGTTGTTTTATGTGAAACAAGGAGGCGTCAAACTATCGAAGTTGACGAAAAAAGGCAGTCCATTACTCATGTTCTTATATTTCAAAGGGGATCTATTTGGTGAATTTGATGTAGGAGAAGCTTTTCCGAGTTCATACAGTATCGAGACGATGGAGGATAGTATCATCGGTTTCCTCACAAAAGAAAAATTAGAGGAACTCATGAGAAAGGATGGTACTTTTGCGCTTGAGATCATGCGGTGGCAAGCATTGATGCGGAAACAGACGGAGACTAAATTGCGCGACTTGCTATTGTTCGGAAAACCGGGCGCGTTAGCTTCGACGTTACTTCGTCTCATCGCGATGGAAGGGGAACAAGTAGGAGAAACCTACCGTCTTGCAAAACGTCCATCCGATGGGGAGTTTGGTCAATTGATTGGCGCACCGCGTGAAACGGTCAACCGGATGTTCTCCCAGTGGAAAAAAGAAGGTGTCATTTCGATGACGCCAAAAGAAATCATCATTCATGATGCACAATATCTGCGTGATCTGTGTCATTGTGAAGGATGCCCAGCAGGTGTTTGTCGAATTTAATAGATAGTGTACAAACAATTCAAACGTGAAGCAGAATTTTCTGTCTCGTGTATGGATTGTTTTTTTTGTAGATGAGTCGTGCCTCCTTCTCTTGTTCAGATGTGAACTTTCTGTGTGTTTTTAGAAAGAAAAGTGCGGATTCTTCACATTTGAAGTGATATATATCACAGTTTTCAAACTTGCTGAATTCTTACAATAAAGACAAGTTCAAAGCAGGAGAGGAGTAATCACCATGGACCAAAAATCAGAATCAAACCTCAAAGGAACATTTATTGCCGTCCTGATCGTAGCAGGTATCATCATTGGGATGTGGAGCTCAATCTTTCTATTATTCTTATCACGGTAAGGGGGAGTCACAATGCATATTCATCGTCTAGAAAAAATCTGGCTGATTTTTGGAGCAGTGATGCTTGGCGTCTTTTTAACCATCATCGGCGTATCCGCTTTTGCATCCGGAAATCAACCGCCATCCGATGCAACATTGATTGATCCGACGAAAGTTGATCAAACGAAACCATTCGACAAGCCAGGACTAAAAAAAATCGATGACGACCGATACGAAGCGATCATCGTCGCACAAGCGTTCCAATTCACACCAAAAGATATGGTCATTCCCAAAGGGGCAACGGTTGATTTTTTGGTGACATCAAAAGATGTCGTCCATGGCTTTGAAATTGTCAAGACGAATGTCAATATGATGGTCGTTCCTGGTCATATCAATTCCATTGAATATACATTCAAGGAAGCTGGCGAGTATTTGGTCGTCTGTAATGAATACTGTGGATCGGGTCATCATATGATGGCAACCAAAATCAAGGTGGTGGAATAAGATGAATGCCATTTCAAAAAAATTAAGACAGTTCGAGATGGAGCGTGGTCTGCCTGCTACCGTCATCGGAATTAAGGAAGCGAAGCTCGCTTTCGCACATGTTAGTTTTTCACTCGTTGCCTTATTGATTGGTGGTTTATGTGGATTGTTGCAAACGATGGTGCGGACAGGTGTCATTCCAGAAATTGCTGGAGTCGGCTACTATGAGCTTCTCACTGCCCACGGGTTAATGCTTGCGATCGTCTTTACGACATTATTCATATTTGGATTACTGTTTTCATTTTTAGGTCAATCCTTTGGACGGTTCGAAGACTTTCCTCGACGTCTCGGGTGGGTTGGATTCTGGTTCATGATCCTTGGTGTCATCCTCGTCACATGGATGGTACTTGCAGGAGAAGCTTCCGTCCTCTATACATTCTATGCACCACTCAAGGCACATCCAGTATTTTATATTGGACTCGTCATCTTCGTCGTCGGAACGTGGATTGCTTCTGGTGCCATGTTCCGTATGTATGCTGATTATAAACGGGAACACCCTGGCGTTCATCCACCACTTCAAGCATACATGAGTATTATGACTGCCTTATTATGGGTGGTTGCGACACTCGGAGTAGCAGCGACGATTCTCTTTCAGCTCCTTCCCTTATCCCTTGGTTGGACGGATAAGGTCGGAATCGAGCTATCCCGGACGCTATTTTGGTACTTTGGTCATCCACTCGTCTATTTCTGGTTGTTACCTGCCTACATCGTCTGGTATACAGTCATCCCGAAAATCGTTGGTGGAAAGGTTTTTTCTGACGCGTTAGCACGTATGTCATTTTTATTGTTCCTCCTCTTTTCGTTCCCGGTTGGTTTTCACCATCAATTGTTAGAGCCGGGGATTTCTGCTTTTTGGAAGTATGTCCAAGTCGTTTTGACGTTCCTCGTCATCATTCCATCATTGATGACAGCCTTCTCGATGTTTGCGACTTTTGAGTTGGCGGGTCGTCGGAAAGGGGCGACCGGGGTATTTGGTTGGGTGAAAAAAATGCCGTATCGCGATGTCCGGTTCCTTGCACCGTTCATCGGGATGTTGTTCTTCATTCCTGCAGGTGCAGGTGGTGTCATCAACGCATCCCATCAACTAAACATCATCGTTCACAACACATTGTGGGTTACGGGACACTTTCATATCACGGTCGGTGCCGCTGTGGCACTGACGTTCTTCGGAACAGCCTATTGGCTTGTCCCGCTCTTACGTGGTCGAACGTTAACAGCGGCAATGAATCGTCTTGGGCTTATTCAAACGGCTGCCTGGACGATCGGAATGCTCTTCATGTCGACAGCAATGCATATCTCAGGTCTACTCGGTAATCCACGACGGACGGGTCCTGCCGCCTACTTCAAAGATTCGATCGTCGCTGACTGGATTCCATATCATGTCGCCATGGCAATTGGTGGGACGATTTTATTCATCTCGATTCTATTGTTCTTGTATGCGATGTTCCAACTTGCATTTCGTACACCAAAAGGAACGGAAGAATTTCCGATTGCTGAAACGGAAGAAGAGGCGATGGCAACGCCACTCTTCTTTGAAAATTGGAAGCTATGGATTTTTGTAACGTTCGCTTTGATTGCGTTTGCGTACACAGTACCGATTTGGCATATGATTGAAAACGCCCCTCCAGGCGCTCCGGGATGGAAGCTTTGGTAATCGTTTCGTACAACATCAAAACCCCGAACGGTCTCTGACTAAGAGACGATTCGGGGTTTTTGGCATGCGCTTAAAGAATAAGTAATGAAGGGCTAAATCTTATTTGACGAGATTATGCTTGAAGGCATAGACGACAGCTTGTGTACGGTCTACGACATCTAGTTTTGATAAGATGTTCGAGACATGTGTTTTGACGGTTTTTAAGGAAATGAATAATTCGTCCGCAATCTCTTGGTTCGCCATACCACGAGCCATCAATTGAAGAACTTCCTGCTCACGTTCCGTTAAATCATCATGTAAGTGTGTCGTAGGACGACGAAGACGTTCCATCATTTTACCGGTCACTTGTGCTGCCATGACAGATTGACCGTTTGCTGTCTTGCGAATCGCTTCTGCGATGTCAAAGGCGCTAGCTGTCTTTAAAACGTAACTCATCGCACCCGCTTCAATGACAGGATAGACTTTCTCGTCATCAAGAAAACTCGTCACGACGAGAATTTTTGCTTCCGGCCAGTCTTTGCGGATCAACCGGGTTCCTTCGACGCCATCAACTGGCTCCATCACTAAATCCATCAAGATGACATCCGGTCGGTGTTCGAGCGCCAGCAAGGCTCCCGCTTGACCTTCCGAAGCTTCAGCGACGACCTCGATGTCTGGTTGTGTGGAAAGGAAAGCAGACACACCGGCCCGGACCATCTCGTGGTCATCTACTAATAATACGCGTATCATACTTGCACCATCCGATCTTTTCTAAGTTTTACTTCGATTTGGGTTCCTTGCCCAGGAACACTGACGAGACGAATCGTTCCACCCATCTCAGCCGTTCGTTCTCGCATCGAATTGATGCCATAAGAGGCAAGTTTTTTTTCATCAACAACAAATCCAACACCATCATCATTCATGCTCAGGATAATTGTTTCGTTGAATTCTCGGAGCTCGATATCCATATGGGACGCTTTCGCGTGACGTAAGGCATTCGTTAATCCTTCTTGAACGATCCGGAACAACTCGTTTTCGATTTGTCGTGGGAGTGACATCTCTTCTAACTTCCAACTCAATTGTGTGGACTGCTTTCTAGATAATTCTTCGAGCAGTTGAGAAAGTCCTTGTTGTAACGTCATCCCTTCGAGTTCGACGGGGCGAAGTTGAAGTAAGAGCGAACGCATTTCAGACTGTGCCGTTTGTGCCATCGTCTCGACCATTTCGATTTGTTTGGCAGCAGCTTCAGGTTGAGACAAAATCGTCTGTTTGGCTGCTGTCGTCATCATCGAGATGGCATAAAGTTGTTGTGAAACGGAGTCGTGTAAATCACGTGCGAGTCGCTTGCGTTCTTCGGTGACAGCTTGAATTCGTACCTGTTCGACGTGCTGCGGACGCGTGCTGATCTTTTGAACGGTCTCGACTTGCTCGTCAATACGTTTTCCAATTCGTGACAGGCGTGTCAACGTATGAAAATAGGGACCGGGAACAATTGTGACATCTTTTCCTTGCTCCAGTTCGATGATGGCAGTCGTGACACGCTTGAAGTCACGACGCAAGAAAAAATAATGCATGCTACCGATAGCAAGCGGCAGTAGTAATGAGAGTCCGATGACGAGTAAAAGGACAGGAAAGTCTTGCTGACGGACGAACAGAACATGCCAATCGACTTGGCGTGTACTTAAGAATAACAACGTCGTCATGACGGCTGTCAAAAAGCCCGTCATGACTTGCAGAGCGATGACACCAAGCGGAAATTGATCACGTTTCATATCGAAGACACCTCCACGTTGCCAATACCGAGCATGACATGAATACGAACCTTCCGCGTCGCGTCACCATATTCTGGTGCTCGGAATTGAATGCGTCGATTGAAGAAGGTCGGAATACGGCGGATGTCCGTCTTGACGCTTCCGAAGCCGATCGACGTGTCGAGCGTATAATCATAACCGGACGGTAAAAGAATCCGGACGTCCCCGACGACGCCACTGACGACGATCAATGTTTCACCTTCCGGGACATAGGCATGCGTCAAATCGATTTCTAAATCCTTGACGATGAACTGTTCACTTAAGTCCTGTAAGACATACGGTGCATCGGCCTGGGTTGAGAAGGAGTAAGCTGGTTGAATCTTGATGCCTTCCTCTTCATATTGATGGGGGGCAATCCGTGAAAACAAAAATTCACGGACAGAATGCCGTGTCACAAGAATGATCCCAAGATAGAGCAAAATTCCGGCAATGACAAAACCGATGGCAGCCGAACTGAGGACGACGCCAGCAAGAATGATCGTACCGACGATATAAAAGAGGATCGCTAGTTTTTCATGATTGCGCCGCCGGAAATGAATCCCGACGTAATACAGCAGGAAAGGGAATAAGACACCGAACAATACATTTCCTGCACCGGATAATAGGTCATAGAATAGACCAAGGGCGAACAGGATCGATACGTAACCGACCAGTTGTTTCGTACTTAATCGTCGCACGATCAATCTCCTTTCTAACATGACAAAGGGAGGCATACGCCTCCTTCGTCATGAACTGCTTATTGGTGAATGCGGCGTTCGAGTTCAGCGATACGCGCATCGATATCATCTTCATCAACGGCTGGTTGTTTTGCTTCAGGTTCTTCCGCCGTGAACGGATGTGCTTCTTCTTTTATAGTAGCATTTGGTTCGCGATCTAGCACCTGGTTCATCTTGTTTTTTAAGTTCGAAACGTTTTCGCGCATCATCCATTCGTACCGTTTGTTCTGTAGGTCTTCGAGCTTCAACTTCAATTCGAGGGCTTCACGTTCAAGCTCATTTAACTCACGTTTCGTTTCAGCGACGAGTTCTTCGAAGAACCGGTATTGCTCTCCGTAATGTTTCGATTCGATGGCAGCACGTTCGGCGAGTTGCTGTTCACCGGCTTCGTTTGCGATTTCAACTTGTTTGAAGCGTTTATCGGCTAAATCCTTCGCTTCTTCCTGCTTTTGAGTCAGTTCCAGCAATAGTGTCCGTTGACGCTCAAGTAGTCGATCGATCTCTTTTAAATCAGCTTCTGTAGATCGAATATGACGAACGAGCTTTTTAGCAGGTACTTCGCCCTGTTCAGCGGCTTTTTTGACTTCTGTCATCATTTGTGTCGCAAAATCGTTGAGTTGATCAAACACGTTTTTCATGAAAAATTCCTCCTTGAAAGTGGTAAACAGTATGGGTATTATCTTTAAATTTAGAATCGTTTTTCGTCTAAGTCTTTCCAGTCAGCTTCAAAATGTGTTGTTGATGTACGGCGGCGGTTAAAGAGATCTTGAACATTGACACGCTGTAGTTTCATACGCATGTAACCGACGTACAATGCGATGGCTGCTGCGATTCCGATGACTGCCCAGATGTTTGAGAGGGCAAGTCCGATTCCGATGGCTGCTAGAAATCCGAAACCGAGTTTCGCTGGCCATTTGTTCGATTGCATGAACTTACTGATCGAATAGAACGCAAGTAATGCCCCTAAACCAAGTCCGATCATATGTGGTAATGTTCCGATGACAACGGCGAGTAATGCGAGTCCGGCAAGAATCATCACCAATTGTTTTCCTTTCGATTGCTTCATGAGGAAGCCTCCCTTGTGTTGATACCTTTATAATACGGAAGTCCTTCTGTTCGTACGACGCTCTTTGGACCGTATTTGCTCTCGGGCTTAAGGCGGAGAGAAGGTCTGACTTTGAGGGAAGCGCTACCAGAAACATTGATTGATATGATATTCTATAAAGGAATCGAATCGAGAGGAGTGATGTTGATGAGTGCAACAATCAACGCTAAAAAAGTAACATGTGTCGAAAACCAGGGAGGGGTTTCCCTCCTTTAAATCAGAGGAGGAAACCATTTGAACGAATGGGGTACACCACCTGTCTACGAAACGACAGGAACAGAACAACTGGGACGAATCACGGCCGTCTACCAAACGCATTATCGTGTCATGACGGACACAGGAGAATCACTTAGCGAACTGTCTGGTAAGCTGCGTTTTCAATCAGGAACGAAAGCTGAATTGCCAGCGGTTGGAGACTGGATCATTCAAACAGAGCGAGAGCCAGGCAAAGGACGAATCGAACGGGTCTTGCCACGGTCGTCTCAATTTTCCCGAAAAGCGGCAGGGACGGAGACCGAGGAACAAATTATCTGCGCGAATGTCGACGTTGCCTTGCTCGTCATGGCTTTTGGACATGACTTCAACGTCCGTCGACTGGAACGTTATTTAACGGTTGCTTGGGATGCAGGGGTGATACCAATCATCGTCCTGACGAAAAAAAGTTTGATGCCGTCGATCGAAATAGAACTGCAGGCTGTTGAAGCAGTCGCGTTCGGAACACCGATCCTTGCCGTTGATTCTTTGACGGGTGACGGATTAGAGGAACTACGTGCCCAGTTACAAGTCAAGCAAACGATCGTGTTAGTCGGATCGTCCGGCGTTGGGAAGTCGACGCTCGTCAACGCTTTAGCTGGAGAACAGTTAATGGAGACGGGTGGCGTACGGGAAGACGATGAACGCGGACGTCACACGACGACACATCGCGAACTGAAACGACTGGCGAACGGTTTATTACTCGTCGATACACCGGGTATGCGAGAATTGGCCTTATGGGATGGAAGTGACGGTTTATCGTCGACGTTTTCCGATATTGAAGAGCTTGCTGAAAACTGTCGTTTTCGAGACTGTAAACATGAGAAGGAACCAGGATGTGCCGTTCGGACAGCTTTAGAAGATGGAACGCTATCTGCTGAGCGCTGGAACAGCTTCGTTAAGCTAAAACGAGAAATCGCCTATACGGAACGTAAGCAAAACGTGGCGTTGCAGGCGGCGGAGAAAGAAAAGTGGAAAAAAATCCACAAGCAGGCACAAGCGCATACGAAACTGAAGTATCAAAAGCGGTAATACGACTGAAATATGAAAAGCATCTGCAATGGAAACAGGAGTCTCTTTTTCTATGCAGATGCTTTTTTTGTTATTCTTTTGAAAGTGATTCATTTGTTTCTGTATCGAACGGCACATCACCTGTCAAAGCATCAAGACGATGTAGATCGGATTGAGTCGCTTCAGGGTCACTTCGGCGTGCATTTCTTACCACGGCAGTTCCGTCTGGATGATCGTTGAATCCAGTCGTTAAGTCAAACGTCCGGTTCGATAGCCGATCGGTAAAATAACGATCGTGAGAGACGAAGAGGAGCTCACCAGGGAAGACATCGAGGGCGGCTTCGATTTGTTCACGAGTCGCAAGGTCCAAATAGTTCGTCGGTTCATCGAGAATAAGCAAGTGAGCACCAGAAAAATACAGACGTAAAAAGGCGATTCGACATTTCTCACCCATACTAGCGTCGGCAATCGACCGGTAAACATCATCGCGACGGAATAAAAAACAGGCGAGCAACGTCCGGGCGTCCGTTTCACTCATCGTGCCGTACTCAAGTAATGCCTCTAACAACGTACCGGATGTCGGTAAATGGGAAAGAGCTTGTGAAAAATAGCCGGTTTTTAATCGAGGATGGCGGATGACTGTCCCTTGATTAGGAACATATTCGCCCTCAATGAGACGCAGTAAGGTCGTTTTCCCACTTCCATTCGGTCCAATGACAGCAATCCGGTCACCGCGATCGATTGAAAATGAGACATCGTTTAGAATGGTTTTCGTCTCATATCTAAACGTGACGTGTTCGAACGAAACGAGTCGCTTCGCATGAATCGCTTCATGTTCAAATGCGACGTGAATAGTCGGTGCAACCTCTGGCTTTTTAACACGATTCTCCAGTAAGCGCTCAAGCTGTTGTTCTTTTGCTTTGACCTTTGTTGCGTGTTTAGCGGCTTTCTTTTTCGCATATGGATCGCGTTCACTAGCTTGATCCGAAGCTTTTTGATGCCATTGCCGGTATCCTTGAATCATGCGTGTCAGCTCTTTACGGGTGCGTTCTTGTTTTTCGTACGCTCGTTGTTGCGACAGAGCTTGATGTTCCTTTTGTTCTTTATAGGACTGATAGTTTCCGCTGTATCGCGTTGCCCCTGATTCGGATAATTCAATGACGGCATCAGCCGTTGCGTCGATGAAGAATCGTTCGTGTGAGACATAGAGAATCGAGGTCCGTGACATGTTGACCCATTCCGTGAGCCACTCGAGTGTCTCTTGATCCAGATGATTCGTCGGTTCATCGAGAATGATGAAATCAGGTCGTGATAGAAGCAGACAGGCAAGTTGGAGGCGCGTCTGTTCACCACCGCTTAAACTGGATGCTTTGTGTGTCCAGAGTGCTTCCTTTAATTTGACTTCTTTTAAGACGCGTGCTGCATCTGCTTCCAGCGAGAAGGCGTCCTGATCGATTGCTTGTTGATAAATCGTCAAGTCACCATTCATGGCATTAGCGCGAAGTTGATAACGAACCGCATCCGCTCGTTCGACGACATCAAGAACGGTGTGATCGCCCGCCACAAAGTGTTGTGATAGTAGACCGAGTTTTTTGAAATGACGCTTGATCGAACCGTCAGTCGGCTGAAGTTGATCAGCGATCAAGTGTAACAATGTCGTTTTTCCGATGCCGTTCGGACCAATCAAAGCGACGTGTTCGCCAGTATGAATATGAAAGGAGACGTCCGAGAAAAGACGTCGTTCGTCGTAATCCATTGATAGGTGTTGAATCGTAAGTGTTTCAGTAGACATAAAAGCAGCTCCTTTAGGCTTCATTTCCAGTAAGATGAAATGAAAACACACCATCCGAAGCGAGCGGATGGTGTGCAGGAGTAACTCAAAGAAGGCGATGACCAGAGGATGGTCACACCGAAAAAGAGCAGACTCGTAGCGTCAGACATCCGCAACTGCATTGCGAAAGAGATGATTTCATTCATCAAGCGACCTGTACGAGTGATTGCTTCATTTCGGTGTTGTACCTCCTGTTCATAATCTATGATGTCATCGTAACAAATCGGAAACGTTAACACAAGTACGATTCAAGTAGGGTTTGCGCAGCGTTTGTTTCTTCTGATGAAGGGGGAAGCACATCAGTTAACGGATAAGCAAGACCGAGGTTTTCCCACTTATAGACACCGAGTTGATGATACGGCAGTACCTCGACGCGCTCGACGTTTCCGAGCGTCCGGATGAACTCGCCGGTCTGACGGAGGAAATGTTCCGACATCGTGATACCTGGAACGAGGACGTGGCGAATCCAGACGGGAATGTTTCGCTCGGCTAGGCGTTTTGCGAAGGCGAGTGTATTGGCGTTACTCCGTCCAGTCAAGACGCGACAAGCAGCATCGTCGATATGCTTGATATCGAGCAGAACCAAATCCGTCGCATCGAGAATGGCGTCGATGTTTTTTGGGACGACAGATCCAGCGGTATCGATGACCGTATGCAGTCCATGCCGCTTCGCTTCTGTTAAAGCAGCCTCTAGGAACTCTGGCTGAGCGAGCGGTTCACCTCCAGAGAAGGTGATTCCGCCACCCGTCGCCTCGAAAAAGGAGCGATAGCTGATCGCTTCTTTTACGACTTCGTCTGCTGAGACACGCTGTCCGCAACCGAACTCCCATGTATCCACGTTATGACAGTATTGACACCGTAGTGGACATCCTTGCGTAAAGACGATGAATCGAATGCCAGGACCATCGACTGTTCCACATGATTCAACGGAATGGACCATACCATAGGTCATTCTGCTCACTTCCTTTCACATACTACACATCATTTTAGAGAGAACCGTGGAACGTACGATTGATGACATCAATCTGTTGTTCACGCGTCAGTTTAATGAAGTTGACGGCATAACCGGAAACCCGAATCGTTAACTGTGGATATTGTTCTGGATGCTCCATGGCATCGAGTAACGTCTCACGGTCGAAGACGTTGACATTCAAGTGATGACCTTTTGAAGTCGTACCACCCATATATCCGTCAAGTAATCCGACCGTATTGCGAATACGTGTTGCTTCATCCTTACCAAGTGCTTTTGGAACGATCGAGAACGTGTAGGAGATACCATCGAGCGCATGTTCATATGGTAGTTTCCCGACAGATGTCAGAGCAGCGACAGCACCACGGGTATCACGTCCATGCATCGGGTTAGCACCCGGTGCAAATGGTTCACCCGCACGGCGTCCATCGGGTGTATTTCCTGTCTTCTTACCATAGACAACGTTTGAAGTAATCGTCAGGACAGACTGTGTCGGGAGCGCATTTCGATACGTTGGATGTTTACGGATTTTCTCCATGAACAATGTCACGAGATCAACAGCCATCTGATCGACCCGTTCATCGTTATTCCCGAACTTTGGAAACTCACCTTCGATCTTGAAATCAACTGCAATCCCATCCGCATCTCGGATCGGGCGGACTGTTGCATAACGAATAGCGGATAGACTGTCGGCGACGACCGATAAACCAGCGATGCCGCATGCCATCGTCCGTAAGATTTCCGGATCGTGTAAAGCCATTTCAATCCGTTCGTAACTGTACTTATCATGCATGTAGTGGATGACATTCAGTGTGTTGACGTACAGTTCTGCGAGCCAATCGAGTTGACGATCGTAAGCCGCCATGACTGTCTCGTAATCGAGTACTTCATCGAGCATCAATGGTGTGACTGGGGCGACTTGAATTTTGAGCTTCTCGTCCATTCCGCCATTGATTGTATAAAGTAATGCTTTTGCAAGGTTTGCTCGAGCACCGAAGAACTGCATCTGTTTCCCGATCCGCATCGCGGAGACACAACAAGCGATGCCGTAATCATCCCCATAAACCGGCAACATCAAATCATCGTTCTCATACTGAATCGAGCTTGATATGATCGACATCTTCGCGCAGAATTCCTTGAATCCGCGTGGAAGCTGAGTGGACCAGAGAACAGTTAGATTTGGTTCAGGTGCCGGACCGAGTGTCGAGAGCGTATGCAGGAACCGGAATGAACTTTTCGTGACATTTGATCGACCATCTTCACTCATCCCGCCAATCGATTCCGTTACCCACGTCGGGTCGCCAGAGAAGAGATCGTTATAGTCCGGTGTTCGTAAGAATTTGACGATCCGAAGTTTCATGACAAAATGATCGACGAGCTCTTGTGCTGTTTCTTCCGTCAAGCGGCCGGTCGCAAGATCACGTTCGACATAAATATCGAGGAACGTCGAGACTCGACCGAGTGACATAGCTGCACCATTTTGTTCTTTGATCGCAGCAAGATAAGCAAGATAGACCCACTGGAATGCTTCTTGTGCTGTTTCTGCAGGGCGGGAGAGATCAAAACCATAGCGAGTTCCAAGCTCGGTCAATTCCGTTAATGCGCGCAATTGTTCATTCATCTCTTCGCGGTCGCGGATCATCGATTCAGAGAGGAAGCCGCCACGTGCCTTCAAGTCTCGCTTACGTTCTTCAATCAAGCGTGCTGTTCCGTACAAAGCGACACGACGATAGTCGCCAATGATCCGCCCACGTCCATAGGCGTCTGGTAATCCTGTGATGATACCGGCTTTACGTGCAGCGCGCATCTCAGGGGTATAGGCATCGAAAACCCCTTGGTTATGTGTCTTCCGGTACTCGCTGAAAATTTTCGTGACGGTCTCGTCTGCTTCAAAGCCATACGCAGCTAAGGCATCATTCACCATCCGAATCCCGCCGTTCGGATGAATTGAACGTTTGAACGGTTCATCTGTCTGTAAGCCGACGATTTTTTCAAGAGAGGGATCAAGATACCCTGCATCATGCGAGAGAATCGTTGATGGTGTCTTGGCATCGACGGCATACACACCACCACGTTGTCGTTCTTCATTCGTCAACTGTAGAATTTGTTGCCAAAGCCGTTGCGTCGCTTGCGTCGGACCGACTAAAAAGTGATCATCACCTGTATATTCCGTGCGATTGAGCCGGATGAAGTCTGCAACATCGATTGTCTTGATCCATTCGCCAGACGTAAAGTTTGTCCAGGCACTCGTTTTTTCTAATAACATGGATACCACTCCTTTAAAATTGAGCTAATGATCAGTTCCTTATGTGAATAGTGTAACAAAAGGAGATAGAGATTCCCTTTACGTTCATGTGAATAATTTAACAAGTGAACAAACGTTGATATGAGGGGTTTTCTTTATTTCTGTACTTATGAAAGAGTGAAGATTAAAAAACAGTTGAAGTCTGGTAAATCAAGATTTTCACGAAACTGTATGAGCTGATTTGAAAAAGATCCACTAGCACAGTTGAAACTGTGAGGAATGTCACGTTACGGTATCTTGTGTTTTTAGGACGTATCGTTGACAATGAAAAAGGGAATATAGAACGTGGAGGTGTGCCAAATGGAGTATGTGTCATTAACGCAACAAGGAGATTATCAGTCGGGAGACTGGGTCTCGCTGAAAATCGGATCGGAAGGTTCGACGCGAACTGGGATGATCACAGAATTTGAAGGTGATGGATTCTGGATTCGGTTTGAAGATGATTTTGATTATGAAGACTTTATCGGCTATGATGAATCGTACTGGATTGCGCTTGTTCGCCGTCCCGTGGACGTAAAAGCGATGTATGCGAGTCTTGCCGTGTATCCGGCACTCGCTGCAGAATTACAGGATCGTGTCATCCAAGGCTTCGAGATTTTAAAGGAAGAAGCCGGTGAAGAAGAAGTCCGGTTCCACATCCGATTGCTCGACGCAGGAAATGAATATACACAGACATTACGGGGATACCGTGATGCATCAGGAGATCATGTCGAATACGTAACGGCATGATGGAATTAAGAGAGTAGGAGAAATCGTTATGAAATTTACAAAACCATTTTTACAGGAAGCATGGGAACGGGCGCGCTTTACAGAGTTGATGCCTGTTCAAGAACAAGCGATTCCGTTGTTGCGCGAAGGAAAAGATGTCCTAGCTGAAGCGCCGACAGGTACAGGGAAGACGCTTGCTTATGTCATTCCAGCTTTAGAAAAGATTGAAGTGGAAGAGCCACACGTGCAAGTCGTCATCACGGCACCAACACGGGAACTCGTCATGCAAATTCATCAAGTCATTCAATTATTTGCTCAAGGAAGTGGTATCAAATCCGGTGCATTCATTGGTGGTGTTGAATTAAAGCGACAATATGAACGATTGAAGAAAAAGCCGCAAATCATCGTCGGAACACCGGGACGTCTCGTCGAGTTGATTGATTCGAAGAAGCTGAAGATGCATAAGGTGAAATTGATCGTTTTAGATGAAGCGGATCAAATTTATGAAAGTGGCATGAGTGACTCGGCGACGCGAATCGCAAATAGTGCGCTACGCGATCGACAACTGGCATTCGTCTCAGCGACATTGCCGGAACGGACAGCAGAATGGGGACGGACGCTTGCGAATGATCCTGAGACGATTCGTGTTGAGCGTGTCGTCAGCACACAAGTGACATTCGGTTATTTGGAGACTTCACGTCGTCAGAAACCGGAATTGTTACGTCGTCTGGCGAACATGCAAGGATCAAAAGTGCTGACATTCATCAACAATCGCTCATTCCTTGGACCATTGAATGGCGAGTTGAGTAAATTCTCACTGAAATACCGGATTTTAGACGCTGAAAAAGGAAAACGAGAGCGGATGGAGACCTTGCGTTCTTATAAAAAGGGAGAGTTTCCTTTACTCGTCACGACAGGTCTTGCGGCGCGTGGGCTTGATATCGAAGCGGTCACACACGTCGTCCATTACGATTTACCGGAGTCGCTTGACGATTTCGTACACCGTTCAGGTCGGACGGGACGCGGAAACGCAAATGGGATGGTACTTGCACTTGTCACGGATCAAGATTTAAAACACTTAAAAACACTTGCAAAGCAAATGGGCGTCGAGATGGAGCCAATGGAAATTTACCGCGGAGAAGTCATTCCGAAACGTGAATTCACAGCTCCTCAGACGATTAAGCGACCGGCTACTCCTCACCGGAAAGGGCGATCGAAATGAAGAACGATCGAAAAGTAATTCCATTTCCGACGACGGTTTCTGAAGCGGAAATGAATGCAGCCTTGAAGAAAATGTATCAGGAAGCAGCAACAGCACGCAGTACGGACTGGGTCGCTTTCATTGAAGAGATTGCGACAGAAGGACGTTGGTATTTAAAAGATGCTGAATTGTTCCGGGACTTATTCGTTGACTGGGCGATCTTCTATGAAACGGATGATCAAGGAAAAACACCGCACGGTCGTTTTCTCGAGCAGATAAAAGACGAGCTATCACCTAGTCTCTATCGCGCCTTGCGTGGATTAGCTGACCCGATGCCGTCGCTGTTTCAAGTCGATGCAGATGGTGTTGTTGATTTAATGTCGAAACAGACGTATCAAACGGATTTGGCTGAGATTGAAGTCGAACCGGGGGATCTGTTGATTGGGAAACTGCTCTATATTTCTGGTAAGTGGCGCTTTGCGATTGCCTACATGAAGGTAGCGCGCGCATTAGTACCAGAAGTCCTCGCTTTGTTGACGGACTTCGTGGATGAAGTGGGAGAAGACGCGTTACTTCGTCAATATCCAGAGTTTTGTGCGGAATTAATCGACTTGCTCCTCGATATCGAAGAAGGTAACATTGCACCAAGACCAGAAGAATAACTCAAAAAACCTAGGACACGTTGACTACAAAAAGTCATATGTCCTAGGTTTTTTTCATGGGTCCGCTCGATATAAAGCGACATCATTCTTATCCCGATGTTTCACGCGATACATGGCAAGATCGGCTTGCTTTAAACATGTTTCAAGATCGGCCTCATGACACGCTGTCACTCCGATGCTTGCGGAAACGAATAAAGATTGTCCTTTGTAGACATAGGGACGTCTTAAAAATTGTAAAAAGGATTTACATTTTCGGCGTAAGGAGAGTTCATCATCGGCTTGTAAAAGGATCGCGAATTCATCTCCACCGAGGCGATACACGGATTCCGAAGAACTTGTATGTTCGTTCAATCGCTTCGCAACTTCAATTAATACATAATCTCCTGCCTCGTGACCATACGTATCATTGACTTGCTTAAATCCATCTAAATCGACTAAGGCAAGATAATTCTTATCGGAGAGTCGATTTGAGAAATCTCGTTCTAAGGAACGACGGTTTCCGATATTAGTCAAAGCATCATGATAGGCATGGTATTCGATTCGCTTTTGACGAATTTTGCTTTCCGTGACATCATGTAAAATCGTGAATCGTCCCATCGAGGTAGCGGCAATTTGAATCGGAATATCAATGATTTCATAGCGTCGACTTTGTTCATCCTCATACTCATCAACGTTCGTTTCGAGCATTTCTAACAAATGACGCATCGTACGAGGAACATGTTCAATCGTCATATCTGGCAAATGAAACAGACATTGGGCAGCTAAATTCGCGTACAGCGCAGTGCCGGACTGATCGAGTCGAATCATCGGATCAGGATGACCGAGGAAGAGTGGAATGACCTGTTGTTCACTATCTTGGATTTGTTGTTTTCGATGTTCGATGCGTGAAGCGAGTTGTTCATTTCGTTCGTGTAATTGTGCGACAATCAACCCATGTTGACGGGCAATCAAGATTTGTCGAACGATTAGTAGGAATAAGATGATAAAGATGTCGAGTTTTCCACCTTCTTGTTCCACCATGTAGTGGATGAACAAAGGGATGGCCAGTAAAGGAAGCCACGAACGGGGAATGACCGTCGTTCGAGCAGTTCCTTCTTCAATATGATCAACATGCCATAGAATAGCTGCGCTTTGCGCCAAACGAACCAATATCGGGAAGAACACCAGATAATTCGCTGAAAAATCAGGGAAGTAGACACTAGAGACTTCATAGATACCACGAATGAAAATGGATAAGAATAATAGAAATAAGGCCATCCGTGATACCCAATGTGTTTCTTGGATGAACGTAAAATAGAAAAAAACGAACAAACCGAGTGATGTGTTCGTAATGACGATGATGGCATAAGGAACAGTCTGAAGCCCAGGGTTCGTCAGTTCATTGAGGACATGGAATGCGACAAGTCCAATGAAAATGACGATAATCGCGGCATCAACGAAAGCAAGTACATGTTGTCCGAGTGTTCGTTTTGTGATGATTCGGTAAAAAATCGCGTATAAGAATACGTAATGGGATATTGAAAATAAAATAAGGCTATAAATAGATGGAATTGGAAAGTCTGAATAGACAAAACGTAACGTCTCAAAAATGGAACCGATATAGGATAAAACCAGTGATCCTAAAGCAATCAGCCAGAAATTTCGTCTGGGTACGACTAATATTTGTTCCTTACGATAAGCCGTAAGAATGAAGTAAGCAATCAACCCAAGTGATACATACTGAAGTACCTGTTCGACAATCCCATTAGAGATGGAAGGAGTCCATGTAGTAAGGATCATTAGAATAAAAGAGATTACGAGCATGGCAGGGAACCAACGGATGAAGTAGTTTGATTTAAGCACGGGATCCCTCCTAACGTTTGATGTGGACAGCGAACATATAGTTATTTTTCTCGTTCTTCTTGATCTGGTACATGGCTTCGTCTGCCCGAATCAATAACTGTTCTGAGCTCTTACCGTCTTCAGGGTATAAGGAAATTCCGATAGATGGTGTGATACGAAGCGTATACGTGTTGATATAGAATGGATAATTTAGGATTTCGAGGACGTGTTCGGCAAACTGTCGAGTTTCCGAGGCAGATGCCTGAATGAAGATCAAGAATTCATCTCCACCAAGGCGTGCGACGAGATCAGTTGGCGTCGTCATCGATTGAAGACGCGTTGCTGTTTCTTGTAGCAGTAAATCACCGACATCATGTCCATAGGTGTCATTGATTTGTTTGAATCCGTCCAAATCTATGAATAATAAGGAGCCATAATCTAGCGTTGGCAAAGTTAGATAGAGTTGCTCCTCGAAGTAACGCCGGTTTGGTAAACGTGTGAGTGAGTCATGGTATCCCATACGTTCTAGCCATACTTCCTGTTGATAGTCTTCTGTGACATCCGCTAAGACGACGAAATAGCGTTGCTGATGTGGAATATCGATGATTGTCGTATTCAAAAAGGTTTCTGGATGTTCCTCCGTAGCAGGTACATGTAGGAGGTGAGCAGGATAGGTCGACTGCTTTTGTTGAAGCAACGGGATGAGCCGATCAAGTTGACGACGTTGACTCGGTCCGAGCGGTAAATCATTCCATCCTGCTTCTGCAGCGGCTGGATTGACGGATCGAATCTGATACATGTCATCGATTTCAAAAACGATTTCTGGATAAGACAAAAAAAGTGACGTCAGTTCTTTTTCACGCAACTGTAGCAACTCTGTTTTTTGATGAACGATGTCTTCTAGATTCGTTTGTAATGCCGTTGTTTCCTGTAACAACCGAAGATTTTCCCGGTATGAAAAAAGCTGTCGTGTTAAAAATAATAAAAACGTAATACCAATAGACAATAAGAAGAAGGTTCGAGAGACAGGAAAAAACGTAATATAAAGAATCAGCGCAGATAATAAGATGTAAACCAACAGTGAACGCGTAAGTGTCTCGACTCGAATGAGATTTGCTTGCTCCTCACGACTAATGGGAAGTGTACGTGTGTTCAGAAAGGCGATGAGGAACAGACCGCTAAGTGGATATAGCGGAAGCAATAGACCCGATATTTGCGGTTCACCGTTTAATAACAAGGTATAAAACACGAAGTTCGTCATGCCGAGAATGAATGTTCCGAGGACAAGAAAGATAAATCCTGATCGTGATACGTTCCGTCTTAACCCAGACGCATAGAGTAAAAAAAAGAAAAGCGTCAACAAAATTGTCAAGAAGGCATAAAATGTCCAACTGATTTGCTCGAGTGTCGTTCGTGTATAAGAGGGAACAAAGCGGAAAATAGCGATATATCCAGCAATCATTGAAACAGCGAATAAAGTCAAGGAATCAAGAATCAATAACTTTTGTTTTTTGAATAATGTCAAATCTAATTGTCGGAAAAAGAAAAGGACCATCATTGTCAAATGAATCGTATAAGGTAAATCCAGCAAGACGTTCAAATTGACATCGTTCCATTGAAAGAAACGTCCCATCATATTCAGGAAATCGCCTAAAAAATAAGAGAAGAAAGCGATGGATAACCACTTGTACGGAAGGGAAGGTTGTTTGAAAGCCGTCGATCGACTAAATAAGAAAATCATGAAAGAACCGCTTAAACTAATGACTGCCGAGAGTTGTAACGAAAGGTCTTGTGGCAATAGCCAGAGCAGTATGTAAGTAATGACTAAGTAGAATGCGACGATAGGGTAGATGTTTTGAACCATCCGTTTCACCGAAACTCCTCCTTTCGCAAGCCTTCCTCCAAAACGAAATATGCTATAACATTACCCGATATCTAATATGAATTCACATTTATTTTCATAATTAAAAATAAAAGTAAGAGATGTTTTCTATTTCATAAAAAAAGCGGAGCTCTTCTAAGTGAAGAACTCCGCTTATCGGATTTATTGATGAGATTGGCGATGATTTTCAAATGCCTCGATTTTTTCAGAAAGATATGTCCAATATTCCATTCGCTCGTCAAGCGTCGCTTTGGTCTTTTCGATGGCTTGATACAATTCATTGACCTTTCCGAGATCACTTCCTGCTGAAGCGAGATCAGCCTCTAATTGCTCTAGTTCAACTTCACTCTCTTCAATTTGTTGCTCAATGATAGCCCAATCTTGTTGTTCCTGATAACTTAGTTTCTTTGGCGTCTCTGTTTTTGGTGCTGTAGCAACCTCTGCCGTTTTTTCAACGACGATTGAGGGAACGGATGCTGCCATTTGCTCAAGATAGTCTGTATATTGTCCGTAATAAAAAATGATTTTTCCATCTTCAAATGCAATCAGGCGATCGACGACCCGATCGAGGAAGTAGCGATCATGACTGACTGTGATGACAGTACCTGGGAATGATTCTAAATAATCTTCTAGTACGGATAAGGTCTCGGTATCCAAGTCGTTCGTCGGCTCATCAAGGAAGAGGACGTTCGGTTCTTCCATCAAAATCGTTAACAATTTCAGACGTCGCTTTTCGCCACCAGAAAGCTTGCCGATTTGTTTATATTGTGCTTCCGGTTTAAAGAGAAATTGTTCGAGCATCTGACTTGCTGTGATCTCCTCACCGGCGAGTGTCGTAATGACTTTTGCGATCCGTTCGACCTCATCGATGACGCGGCGTTCGGGATGCGTGAATTCGGCGAATTGACCGTAAAAACCAATCTTCACCGTTTCGCCGTGAATGATCTCACCCGTTGTTGGCTCTAAGCGTTTCGCGAGAATTGAAAGAAGTGTCGATTTTCCACTACCGTTTCGACCAACGATGCCATACCGCTCTTTGCGTCCGATCAGAGCGTCAAACGATTCAAAAAGTGTCCGTTCACCAAATCGGTGCGAGACGTCATATGCTTCAATGACTTTCTTGCCGAGGCGGGTCGAACCGACCTGTACTTCAAGTGTCGCTTCTTCTTCCTCGTACGAAAGGTCTTGTAAAGCATCCACGCGCTGGATCCGGGCTTTTTGTTTCGTCGTCCGTGCTTTTGCTCCGCGACGCAACCAAGCGAGTTCGCGACGGAGGATGTTTTGACGTTTTTCCTCCATAGAAGCCGTCCGTTCACGACGTTCGGCACGTTTTTCAAGAAACGATTCATAGTTTCCGACATAGAAATAAGCTGTTCCATTTGCGATCTCCATCATATGATTCGTGACACGATTCAAGAAATAGCGATCATGAGTGATTAGTAGAATCGCACCACGGTATTCCTTGATTTGAGTCTCAAGCCAGCTGATCGTCTCGGCATCAAGTTCGTTCGTCGGCTCATCAAGCAGGAGGAGATCGGCTTCATCGAGTAAGGCTTCAGCGAGTCCGACACGCTTTCGTTGTCCTCCGGAAAGAGAGCCGATCAACGCGTTCAAGTCGAGGATGCCGAGTTTGTTTAAGATCATTTTTAAACGCGATTCCGTGTCCCACGCTTGCGCGGCATCAACCTCGGTTTGCGCCGTGATGAAGCGGTTGAGTAACGTCTCACTTGTCGGATCGTGTTCGAGCGCTAGTCGTGCCGTTTCGTAGTGGCGCAACGCGTTGATCGTTGGTGTGTCACCCGACAGGAGTACTTCCATGACAGTCCGATCTTCCGGATAATCGGTCGTTTGCGATAGCAAACGGATCCGATAATCATTTGGATGATGGATCGTACCAGCATCTGCTGTTTCTTTGCCTGCTAGAATGTGCAGGAGGGTCGATTTACCGGTACCGTTGACGCCAATGATACCGATCCGGTCACCAGGAGAGACGGAAAACGTGACATCTTCGAAGACAATTTTATCGGCAAATTCTTTTTTGAGATTTTCTACTTTCATTAACATATTAGACACCTTCTACAATCTGTTTGATTTGATGTTCGACCGTCTGGACGAGTTCTTTCTGTGTCATCGTGCTCGGGTCAATCGACGGCAAAATCGTGACTTCGACTGTAGCCGGACGGATCTTACCCGTTTCCTCCATGACACGATAACTACCTGAAATCGCGACTGGTACGACGCGTGCGCCACTTGATGTCGCAAGGGTAAAACTTCCTGCTTTGAATTCCGCCATCGGTCCGCCTTTTGAACGTGTTCCTTCTGGGAAGATGATCATTGATTGTCCGTCCTTGATCGTGTCGACACCAGAGCGGATCGCTTTTAGTGATTGGCGTCGGTCTTTTCGGTCAATCATGACACACCCCATCAGATTCATCCAGACATTAACGATTGGAATTTTATTCACTTCGATTTTTGAGATGAATGCTTTTGGTTTATCGATTTTTCCAAGTAGAATCGGAACATCGAAGTTTCCTTGGTGATTCGAGATGAACACGACAGGTTCATTTGCCGGGATATGTTCATGCCCCGTCACATGGACACGAACGCCAGCGAGTCGGAGGAGAGAGTTCGCCCAGGCGCTCGCTACACGCTGAACGAATGCGTAGCGCACGAGATGTGTTCGACGTTTTGCGGTTGGTAAAAACGGTAAGGTACAGGGTAAGACAAGTCCAAAATAAATGAACCAAATGACAGTGCGGATCATGGTAAAGTGACAACTCCTTTTTTCATTGCTGATGTTATTGTACAAAAAAAGACCAGGTGTCGCACCCGGTCTCCATGATTATTCCCAGTAACGAGGCTCAGATTCCTCTTCGCTTTCTCCAAGTTCGAAAGTGAGGCGACGTGTCGTCGGATCAACGGAGAACGTAGCGTTCGTGTTGTCAATCTGTTTGATTTCCATCGTCTCTTCATCCAAGATGAGAGTCAAGCGGACCTTATCTTCGTGATCTACGAGCAGTACGCCATCTTCCTTCAACCATAAGTCGATGACAGGTGAGTAGCGGAGTGTCCAACCGTTTGATAAAGGGATTTCGTTCATAATGAATCTGTTCCTCCTAGGTGATGAAATCGTGTTCTTTATTTATCATGCTGGTCTGTTCCGGAGAATGCAAGTGGTGTACTCGAATCTCGATTAGGATAGGCAATTTGAAAAGACTGTTCTCGTTTTTTCATGCGTTCGTACTGTTTTTTGACGCGACGGTATTGAATGTATTCAATGTAAGTCAGATAGGACGTACGGAGTAACTGTCGAATCGATGATAACGATAGGCAAATCGCTAACGTAAAGACGAAAACACCAATCGAACTTGTATAATAACCGGTAACAAAACTTAAGTATGTAGTGATGAGACCCGCAATCGTCGTGAATAAGTAGAAGAGCACGTCCGTTTCCTCCTCAAAATTAAAATATAGGTGTGTTCATCTAATTCGAGGTTGAACTTGATTTTCCTTTATCGTCCTGTAAATGTCCGGAAAAAATAAAAAAATCCACACGGAAGGTGTAGATTTTAAGGGCGATCGATTTGCTGAAGCGCTGGTGTCTTCGGAGTCATATTTGTACTGTTGGATCCTTCTGCAAAAACGATTCCAATCGTAGCAAGGAAAGCAAAAAATGCAAAAACCAATGTTTTCGTGAAGCGTCGAGCGAACGAACGCGATTGAATATTATGAAACATTTTTATCCCCCATATTTACCTAAACTAAACCTTCTTTTTCCTGTTATTTAATCATATATCTTTTTTTCAAAAAAATCACGCAAATGTGTTTCGTTCACAAATATGTCACAACTGTCATCGTGGGGTCGATTTCAGAGGTGAACAGAAAAAGAGTATAGTATGGTAGGGAAAGAACAGAAGGATGGTTCGAATGAACTTAAACCAATTCAAATAGAGAGAGGAGATGACCCGAAATGGGATTACGCGCAGGACAGGTTGTCACATTAAAAGTAGAACGTGAAGCAGAGTTCGGAGTGTTTTTGACAGATGGAAATGAAGATGTGTTGTTGCATAACAATGAACAGACACAAAAAGTAGCTCTTGATGATGAAGTAGAAGTCTTCTTGTATCAAGATAATGAAGGACGTTTGGCATCATCGATGACGATTCCAGAAGCTTCATTTGAGGACTATGTCAAGACGACGATCAATGGGACACGCTATAACACAGGAGTGTTCGCGAATATCGGGATTCAAAAAGATGTTCTTGTCTCACTTGACGATTTGCCGCAACGTCGGATGTTCTGGCCGGAAGAAGGCGATCAACTTTTCATTCGTCTAAAACATGATCAAAAGCTTCGTTTACTCGGAGACCCTGCACCATATGCTTACTTCAACTTACGAGCGAAGCCAGCTCCAGAAGAATGGAACAACATGGACGTCGAAGGTCTCGTCTTCTCACAACGCGAACCAGGCGTCAACGTCTGGGTCAACGATCAGTCAATCGGATTCTTGCATGAACGCGAGATGGAACGTTGGCCGCGTCTTGGAGAAGTCTTGAAATTACGAGTGACAAATGTAAAACCAGATGGTACAGTATTACTTTCAGCACGACCACGTGCCTTTGAAGCCATTGATACAGACGCGGAGTTGATTCTGAACCATCTACTTGAACATGATGGTCAGATGCCGTATGGTGATAAGACAGCTCCCGAGACGATCGATGAAGTATTCGGTCTCAGTAAGGCAGCATTCAAACGAGCGCTCGGTCGCCTGTTGAAAGATAAAAAAATAGAAAAAAATGAAACGGGTATTCGGTTGACGCAATAATCAAACCGAGTAAGCCTGCGTTTCGAATAGATAGTAAGGAATTCATCATTTTGGTGGTTGCGGCTGGTTTGATTACCGGCGACCATTTACTGAATATACCCCATCACTAGTGGGGGCACGCGATGACGTTCATCGCACGGTCCGGGCACTTCGCCTTTCCCTCGCCCTTATGGCAACGATTATGATGGTGACTTCCCTAAACATTATTATGAGAGAAACCACTCTATCTTTATGGGATAGATTCTGTTATAATAGGTAGTCGATTGTATTCGTTACGGTAGCGTCTGTTTAGTGGCAGACGCTTTTCATATGACAAAGGAGAGTATTTAGCATTGACAACATTTCGTGAATTAAATCTTAGTGAGGCACTTATCAAAGGTGTCCTAAAAATGGGCTTTGAAGAAGCAACACCAATCCAAGCAGAAACAATTCCAGTCGGACTCAGCGGCGTTGACTTAATTGGTCAAGCACAAACAGGTACTGGTAAAACTGCAGCATTCGGTATTCCAACAATCGAGCGTCTTGACGCAAAATCACGCAACATCCAAGCGTTGATCCTTGCTCCGACACGTGAGCTTGCAATCCAAGTAGCTGAAGAATTGAACCGGATCGGTGAAGTAAAACGCGTTCATGCACTTCCTGTTTACGGCGGTCAGCAAATCGATCGTCAAATCCGTGCACTTCGCAAAAATCCACAAATCGTCGTTGCAACACCAGGACGTTTGATGGACCACATGAACCGTAAGACGTTGAACCTCGATCACGTTCAAACGGTCATCCTTGACGAGGCAGATGAGATGTTGAACATGGGATTCGTCGAAGACATCGAGAAAATCCTCGGTGCACTTCCTGAAACTCGTCAAACACTCTTGTTCTCAGCAACGATGCCACCACAAATTCGTAAAATCGCAGATCGTTTCATGACGACTCCGACACACATCAAAGTCAAGGCGAAAGAAATGACAGTTGAGAACATCGAGCAGTCATTCATCGAATTGAAAGAAAGCCAAAAATTCGACGTCCTTTGCCGTTTGATCGATACGGATTCTCCGGAACTTTCAATCATCTTCGGTCGTACGAAAAAACGTGTTGACGAAATGACTGAAGGTTTGATCCAACGTGGATATACAGCTGACGGTTTACACGGTGACTTAACACAAGCAAAACGTGACCAAGTCATCCGTCGTTTCAAAAAAGGAACGATCGATATCCTCGTCGCGACAGACGTTGCAGCACGTGGTCTTGACATCTCTGGTGTCACACACGTCTATAACTTCGACGTCCCACAAGATCCAGAAAGCTACGTTCACCGGATCGGTCGTACAGGTCGTGCTGGTAAAACAGGATCGGCTGTCACATTTGTTACACCACGTGAATTCGGTCAAATTAAAACAATCGAACGTGTCACGAACAAAAAAATGTCACGTCGTCATGCACCAACACTTGATGAAATCTTAGAAGGCAACTTGAAGCTTGCTGCACAAGAACTCATTAAACGTGTTGAAGCAAAAGACTCAAAAGAATATACGACACTTGCACAAGAACTCTTAGAAGAGTACGAAGCAGTGGAACTTCTTTCAGCAGCACTTAAAGGATTGACGAAAGAGCCGGATGCAACACCAGTCCAAATCTCTTCAATCGAACCAATCCGCGTGAAACGTTTCGGTAGCAACGGTGGTGGAAACCGTCGTCCTTACGGAAACAAAGGTGGAAGTGGAAGCGGCAACCGCAGTGGCGGATACCGCGGAAACAACCCGCGTGGTGGCGATCGTCGTGAAGGTGGTCGTTCATCTTCTTCATCAGATCGTCGTGAAGGCGGTTATGCTGGACGTAGCAACCGTAGCGAAAGCGATCGTAACCGTGGTGGACGCAAACCACGTTTTGAAAAGTAAACGATTCGAACCGATTTGTCACAGACAAGTCGGTTCTTTTTTATGATTTATCTAAGCGGTCATGATAAAATGAGCCATGAACGATAGGGAGAGGGCTGAATCATTCGTGTATACCATTTATGTAGCAGCATCCGTCTGTCTCGTTGCACTGATCGTCGCGACGAAAAAGATTTGTGAGCGGACGACAAAAGGACATTTTCGTTATATTCCGTTAGCGACCTTATTATTTGGTGGCATCATCTTTCTTGTGCTGGCCATTGGTAAGGGCGGAGCTGTTGGGATTCAATACGGTGTTCTGAGTATCATCTACTTGACGGCGACATTCGGTGTGTATTTGTATATCGCAATGCGGAAAGATACGACGTTATCGTAAAACAGGGGCTCTCTCGTTACAGAGAGGCTCCTTTTTTGTTAAGATAGAACAAGAGTACAAGGGGGGAATAGAATGGACGCATTAGATGTCATCGTTCATCCCGAAGAGATAGAGGCGTGGTTTCAACCGATCGTAGGCGCTGCCCCTTTTAAGGTGGAAGGGTATGAAATCCAGTCCCATTTTCGTGGAGAACCGTTAAAACCATTTTTTCAGGAAGATGATGTTCCGATCGAGTATCAGCTCGAAGTCATGGGACATGTCGTCCGTCAAGCATTCCAAAAAGTACCCTCCGATACACAAGCGTTCATCCTGATCCGTTGTCGTCCGGCTTGGTTGTTTGAGAACGGTGGGGAAGATTTCTTGCATGTTTTACGTACGGTCGACTCGTCGTTTCCAAAAGAACGGATGTATGTTACTTTGACGGATGTTCAAGTCGATGATTTTGATCGTCTGGGCCGGATCGTCGCGTACTATCAGAATTCTGGACTGAAGGTAGCGCTGGATCGCGCGGAAGCAACGAGTCTCGAACGCGTCTTTTCGATGTCGCCGGATATGTTGATCGTCGATCTATCTTCAATGATTGAGAAAAAGACCGTCTCAGCATCATATCCGCATCTCTTACAGACGATGGAGCACCTTTGTGATCAGCTTGGAGCGCCACTTTTGTATAAAAACATCAGTCATCTTGGTCAACTTCGATATGCGTGGCAGCATGGTGGACGCTATTACATGGGGAATCTTTTAGGAGAGGCTGCGCCGGAATGGGTCATGACTTGTCCTGGAATGGAGGTCTTGATCCATGAAGTCCCAATGTTCTATAAATATGATCGGGAACAGATGAATCGCCTGTTCCAACTGGAGCAAGACTGGACAGTCCGATTTAATGAGTATTGTCAGTCCTTGAAGTCGGAGCAAGATCTCGATCAATGGTTGCTAATGCTCGCCCGGAAGATGGAGCCGGAATTCATCCGGTTTTACATCACGGACGCGAATGGCTTCCAACAGTCTTCGAATGTCAGTAAAAAGAGTGGCGAGTGGAAACTGTATTCCTTCTACAAGGGATACAACTGGAGTTTTCGTCCTTACTTTATCCGGACGACGGTAGCAATGGAGAGACGGCATAGCGGATATCTGTCGGAACGGTACGTCGACTTCAGCTCGAGTGAACAAACGCGGACGTTTAGTATGCCGCTCAGCAATGGCATGTTCTTATTTGCGGATATCTCCGCAGATTATCTATATCAAGAACGATTGAGTGAATGAGGAGGAAATGAAAGTGTTAGATTATGATTATGAAGCATTACGAGAAATTGGACGCATCGTCGCGATGGCGCGCGACGAGATGGCGGATGCCGTCAAACCAGGAATCACGACAAAGGAACTTGATGACATCGGAGCACGTATTCTGAAGGAGCAGGGAGCAGAATCTGCCCCGATCGTCATGTATGATTTTCCGGGAGCGACATGTATCAGTGTCAACGATATCGCAGCACACGGTATTCCCGGTAAATATGTCATTCAAGAAGGGGATATTGTTAATGTCGATGTCTCAGCTGTGAAGAATGGCTACTATTCGGATACGGGGAAAACAGTCATCGCAGGAGAAGCAAAACGTCCGGAAGATGTCCGACTCGTTGAAGTATCATTGACGGCGCTTGAAAAAGGACTCGAGAAGGTCAAAGCCGGAACGAAGGTCAATCAGATCGGAAAAGCGATCTATGCTGAAACGCGTAAGAGTGGTTTCACCGTCATCCGTAACTTAGCGGGGCATGGTCTCGGGAAGACACTTCATGGTGAGCCGGAATCCATCTCGAACTACTTCAATCGTGAAGAAAACGATCTGCTGAAGGAAGGGCAAGTCATTGCTGTCGAGACGTTCATTTCAACAGGAGACGAGTTCTGTATCGAAGATGAGCGGGATGGCTGGACGTTATACACACCAAATCGGAGCCTTGTCTCACAGTTTGAGCACACTGTCGTCGTCTTAAAGGACGGGTATGAGATTTTGACGAAAGTCGAAGGCAAAGAATCGTTCTAAGAAAAGCTCATATAGTAAAACACGAGAAGGGGGCTGACTCAAAAGTCAGTTTCCACAAAAGTAAGGGTGGCAGAATGATAATCTGCCACCCTTATCTCATAACAAAAAGAATGACGCGTTTCACGCAACTCCTACAGGAAAAAGCGCATCTTTGCGCTGTCAGAGACAAACAAGACCCGCTTTCCTGCTTGAATAAGGCAGGAAAGCTGGCTTGTGTCTCGCCTGAGGAAAGGGCGTGAAAAGACGCGTCATTCTTTTTTGAGTCAGCCTCCTTTTTCGTCGTAGTGCTCCTATTATAAGGATATCCGGGACGTTGCCAATTTGTTTAACTGTGATTCGGATACGGCTGGAGCGGAATAACGAATGTGTCCGTGTTCGACATGATACGGGGTCTCGAGCAAATCTTCTTCAAAATAATCCTCCGTACTTGCCATATCGATCGGATAAGCGAGCCCTGGAAGTGTCGCGAAAGCAAGGGTCTGACGACGTCCGATGCCGCTCTCGAACATCCCTCCGAGCCAGTAGGGCGCTTTTGTTCGAAGGGACAAAGCGTTCGTCAGCCCACCGACACGTGCCGGCTTGATATTCAGAATCTGACCAGCGTGAAGCGTCTTCATCAAATCGGCATCCGCTGGAGCGACGATGGATTCATCTAGACAAATCGGTGTCTGCAAGAGTTTAGCGAGACGTTGATGTCCGGACCAATCCGACGCTACGAGCGGTTGTTCCATCATAACGAGACCGAATGAATCCCAATGCTGTAATAAAGGAAAGTCTGCTTCTATGAAGCTGCCGTTAGCGTCAAACATCAAGGGCGCATCAGGGAAAGCCGCACGTACTTGCTCAAGAACGACAGTATCCGTCGGAGCGAGCTTCAGTTTGATCCGTCCATATCCGGAGGCGATCGCTTGTCCGACGGCTTCGACGGTCTGCGCTGCAGAAGCCCGTCCGAGTGCTTTCCCGCAAGGTACGAGGGATGATTCATCACCTCCGAGATACGTAGCGAGCGATTGTCCGGCAGCTGCTGCGAATAATTCATAAATTGCTCCTTCAAACATCGCTTTTGCCATCGGATTGCCTTGCACGATGCGGAAGCGGTGCGTGACATCTGCTGGATGATGGAGCGGTTGGTCAAGTAACTGGTACAGCAGTGAAGCGATTCCTTGCAGAGAATGTTGTGTTTCGGACGTATACCACGGTGTATCAAACGCGACTCCTTCCCCATAACCCATTCGTCCTTCCGAATCGGTCAGGCGCAAAATCGTCGTCCTGCGTATCGTTAACGTCGAGAGTGCTGTTTGCATCGGACGACGAAAGACGAGCGGTACATCGAACAATTCGGCAGACCGGAGGGTGATGCTCATAATGACTCCTTCAGTTGTTTCCGCAATAGTTTACCGTTCGCATTGCGTGGCAAAACGCTATGATAGATGTAATCAACCGGACATTTATATTTGGCGAGCAATTGACTGATTTCCGTTCGGATGATGGCTTCATCGAGTGAACTTACGATGAAGGCAACCGGAACTTGTCCCCATTTAGCATCGAATCGTCCGACGACACCTGCTTCTTGAATCCCATCAATCGAGAGAAGTGCTGATTCGACCTCAGCTGGGTAAATATTTTCCCCACCTGAGATGATGAGATCACTTCGACGATCGAGGACATACAGGTATCCATCGGCGTCCAAACGTCCTAAGTCACCAGTCTTGAAAAAACCGTCTGCTGTAAAGGCGTCTGCCGTTTTCTCTTCATCATGAAAATAGCCTTTCATGATTGTCGGTCCTTTGACTTCGATTTCTTGGTGGCGCGTGATCCGGATTTGCGTCGGATAAATGGCTTGTCCAGCTGATCCGATTTTTCGTAAGGCATCCTCAGGCAGAAGAGTCGCGATTTGAGAAGCTGTTTCCGTCATCCCATATGTCTGCATGACGGGAATATTGCGGTCGAGTGCACGCGTCAGAATCGGTAATGGAACAGGACCACCCCCTGTCAGTACGACGCGAAGCGCGTGACGACGTAGTCCGGCTTCGAGCAACCGATCAAGCATGACTGAGACGAGTGAGACATGTGTAATTTTTTCCGTCGTAATCCAGTGTAAGGCGCGTTCTGGTGAAAAATGTGGCTCGAGAATGATCGGCACTCCATAGATGACCGCTCGATAGACGACGGCTAACCCACTCATATGAAACAGTGGTGTGACAATCAAAAAACGATCCTCTGGCAGTGATCCGATATGACGAGCGGCATTCGTCGCACTCGAGAAATGATTCAACATCGTTTGTTCCACAGCTTTCGGATGTCCGGTCGTACCACTCGTAAAGAGCATTGATTGGACGTATTGTTTAGGCATATGGCGTATTAACAGATCGGGCGCTTCTTTTTCATAAGAAAAAGCTCGACACGGAATCGCTGTATCGAGTATCCGGTCTGTTACGACGAGCCGCACATCTGCCTGTTTGAATTGGCGCAGCACTTCCGTTTGCGTTAGTCGAGTGTTGATCGGGACGACGGTTAATTCAAGCAATTGAGCAGCGTGAAGAGCGACGATATACTGTGCACTGGATGGACCGTAAAGAGCAATCCGGTCTCCGCGTGTCACAATCGTCGCCCACGTACTCGCCAAACGATGCGCGCGTGCATATAGTTCAGACCACGTCCAACGCTCCGTTTCCGTAATGAGCGCGATGTCATCCGGTTGCTCTTTTGCCCGTGTATAGATCCAAGGATACAAAATAGTCACTTCCTTTTTGATGAATATACGAAAAAGGTTCAATGTCGTAAGACGATTGAACCTTTTTTTCATTATGGGAAACGCGGAAACTGTCCGAAGTCAGGATTGCGTTTTTCTTTGAACGCATCGCGTCCTTCTTTTGCTTCGTCTGTCGTGTAGTACAGCAATGTTGCATCTCCTGCGAGTTGCTGAATCCCTGCGAGACCATCTGAATCGGCGTTGAATGCCGCTTTGAGGAAACGAAGAGCCGTTGGTGAATGTTGAAGAATTTCGGCACACCATTGAATCGTTTCTTGCTCGAGATCCGCGAGTGGAACGACCGTGTTGACGAGTCCCATATCAAGTGCTTGCTGTGCATCATATTGACGGCAGAGGTACCAGATTTCACGCGCTTTCTTGTGTCCAACGACGCGCGCGAGGTAACCAGAGCCATATCCAGCATCGAATGAACCGACTTTTGGACCTGTTTGTCCGAAGCGGGCGTTGTCTGCAGCGATCGTCAAGTCACACACGAGGTGAAGGACGTGCCCGCCACCAATCGCATAACCTGCGACCATAGCGATGACTGGTTTCGGGATGACACGAATCAAACGTTGAAGATCAAGGACGTTTAAACGTGGGATTTCATCGTCGCCGACATATCCACCATGTCCGCGTACCTTTTGGTCTCCACCAGAGCAGAATGCGAGATCGCCTTCACCTGTTAAGATAATGACGCCGACGTTTTGATCGTCACGTGCACGTGAAAATGCGTCGATGAGTTCATGGACCGTGTGTGGTCGGAACGCATTGCGAACTTCTGGACGGTTGATCGTGATTTTTGCGATCCCGTTCCATTGTTCATATTTGATGTCTTCATAGCTACGGGCTGATACCCATTCCGGAGCGTATTTCATTTGAATTCCCCCAATATGTTAGTGATGAATAAGTAGATTCTTTACCATTGTAACAAACTTTTGCGGTTGGTCGATATGTGGGGCATGCGAAGCATCCAAAATCACGTGAATTTTTTCAGGTGATGCCGCTCGTAAGGCGATGGCGCGGAATTTTTCGTCCTCTTCCCCGACAATCCAATCAATCTCTTTCGGAAGGCATGACCAAAGAGAGGGCATGCTTCCTGTACCTTGTGCTCGAAGCGAAGCGCTCAGACCTTCAACCGTTTGAGACATACGCTCCTGCCGCAGTCGCGTGCGTTGTTGTTCTTTGAGAAGCGCTTGAGGTTTAAATAATCCAAGTGTCTCCCAATGATCAATGAAGGCTTCGAGTCCATCCTTTTCGAGTCGCTCCGCTAACATACGATCGGATGCACGACGTACTTTTCGCTCCACTGCCGTCTTGATACCTGGTGTTGTACTAACAGCGATTGTTCGAGCGATTTGCTCAGAGACGACACTCAACATTAAGGCGATTCGTCCGCCCATCGAATAACCGAGGACAATCCATGGCTCGTATCGTGTAGCGAGCAGCGCCTCAAGATCCTTGACTTGTTGTGTCAAACGCATTCGTTGATTAGACGCTGGTATCGTTTCTCCATGTCCCATCAAATCGAGGCGGTAGACGGTGAAGTGAGTCGATAAATGCTCACTTAGCATGTCCCACGTCGAGAGGGAGCCTGTAAAACCGTGGAGTAATAAGAGCGGTGGACCAGCTCCCTCGATTTTCACATGATAGGGATGACCGCGTAAAATCATCGGAATACCTCGGCTAACGCTTGATTCGTCACGTCCCAAATCGAACGATGCATCTGTACGTTTTCGATTCGTGTTGTCTTGACTTCAAGTATCCGAGTGACATTCGTCTCTTCCGCAAGTGCTTGACGTAACGCAGCAATCGAATCAATCGCCTGATAGGTCACACCGTAGCCGGAGGCGAGGGAGGCGAAGTCGAGATGCTGCGGTGTACCGAATAGTGGCTCGAACACCGCTTGCTCCAGTTGCTGTTGCGGTAAGAAGCTAAAGATGCCGCCACCCGCATTGTTGACGAGAATGATCGTTAACGGAAGCGTGCGCGCTGTCATCAGCCCGTTGATATCATGAATGAATGCCAGGTCACCAACGAGTAAATAGCGGTGTTTGGCATCAAACGTTGCCCCGAGCGCACTCGAGAGGATGCCGTCAATCCCATTTGCTCCACGGTTCGCGAGTAGACGAAGGGGTGTTCCTGTAGGCAAGAACGTATCAATATCTCGGATCGGCATACTGTTCGAAACGAATAGGCTTCCTTCTTGTAACGTCGTTAACGCGCGGACGACGTTATACTCCGTCATCTCCTCTTGATCGATCGTCGTAAAGGCATCGGTGACGCGTCGCTCTGCCTGTTGTAACAGATTGAGGTACGTAGGGTCATGCGGAACGGGCTCATGATGTTCGAGTTGTCGCGCGTGACCAATCACGAAATCCGAATGGAGTTGGGGATCGCGCCAATTCCCTGGATGACCAACGACTGTCGTCGGAATATCCCGAGACCAAAGCAGATAAGGTTTTGACGTCGGCATGGCGCCGAAACGAATGATTCGATCCGGTCGGACGTGCTGAGCGGTGGCCGGATGTTTTAGCCATGTATCGTAGTAGGCAAAGACGTGATCATCATGCGATTGCCGTCCTTGACTGAGTGGATCTGCTAAGACCGGAATCCCTGCTTGTTTTGCATACGAGATGACAATCTGACTGTCCGCGGCAGCAAGTTGTGGTCCAAGTACAAAAAGAAGGCGCTCTTTCTGAAGCACGATCGCTAAGGCGTTATTTACTCCCGATGTCGGTTCAGGTAAAACGCCGACAGAACGACCTGTTCGTAAAAGATCGAGTTCAGGCACGAGTGGTTCACGTAATGGAACGTTGATTTGAACTGGTCCCGCCGGTTCCGTCAGGGAGAGCAGGGTTGCACGTTGTGCGACATGAGCGACGTAAGGAAGACTCGCTTCTTCCGCTAAGGGAAGATCAAATGCATGATGAACCTGCTTGCCGTATAGTCCGACCTGATCGATGGCTTGAGGTGCCCCGACATTACGTAATTCATGAGGTCGATCGGCAGTCAAAACGATCAATGGAAGTTCAAAAATATTAGCTTCGGTTACTGCTGAATAATAGTTCGTCGCAGCGGTACCGCTTGTACAAATTAGCGCAACGGGACGAACACGCTCTTCCGTCCGTGTTAAACCTAAAGCAAAAAAACTAGCCGACCGTTCGTCAACCAGGACGTGGGTACGGCTAGACGGATGCAGAAAAGCTGCAATAGCAAGTGGTGTTGAGCGGGAACCGGGACTGATGACGAAGTCCCGGACACCAGACGCGACGAGCGTATCAATTAACGTGTGCATCCACTTAGTCAACATAAATATCATCCTTTTCAATCGAACCAATGTGTGAAAGAGCTTGTAACATCGGTGATAGTTTAGTTTCCGTCTCTGCTAGCTCGCTGTCGAAATGAGAACCTTCAACAAGACCGCAACCGGCATAAAGAATGACAGCCCGTTCCGTAAATAATCCAGAGCGAATGGCAACGATGAATTCCCCATCATCCTGTCCATTCATCCAACCGACGGGTGAACCGTACCAACCCCGTTCGAACGTTTCAATCTCTTGGATCGCATCGACCGCTAATTGCTTTGGCTCGCCACCAAGTGCAGGTGTCGGATGAAGTTTCTCAATCAGTTGGAATAACGTGACATCTGCTTTTAAACGCGCCGTGATCGGTGTATAGAGATGTTGGATATGACGATTTTTTAAGAGAATCGGGGTATCCGGACAATCCAGTTGCTCTGAAAAAGCAGATAACGTCCGTTCGATCGAATCAGCGACAATCCCGTGCTCCATTCGGTTCTTTTGATCTTGTAATAACGATTGACCGAGTGCCTCATCCATCTCATCCGTCGCGTGGCGCGGTGCAGAACCGGCGACGGCTGCTGTCTCAAGGCGACGTCCACGTTTTTGGACGAGTCGTTCCGGTGTGGCTCCGATAAAGGCCTCTTCCGGATTCGGCTGGAAGCAGAAGACATAGCTACCGGGCTGTGTATCTTCGAGTTCAGCAACGACAGCGGCTACATCAAGTGGGCGGTCCAGTTCGTAGACGACTTCCCGCGCCAAAACGATTTTTTCAAGTGTTGTCTCCAAGTAATGCATCGCTTGTTGAAACGAGGCTTCAAAGGCTTCATTTCCATCCCGAGATAGACGTAAACGCGTGACGCCTGTCGAAGTCGGTGTTTGCGGTTGATTAACTTTGGCGAAATCAAGTGCGAGCTGATTTAAGATTGAATCGACTTGATCCATCGGTTCAACACGGGCAAAGATCGTCACGCGTGTCTTACCATCTTGCTCTAAGAATAAAAACTTCGGAATCGTCATCGAAGCGTCTCCAAAGGAAGACCAGCGATAATCCGGTTGGTTAAGTTCAGTGAAAGAGAATCCGCTGAACGCAAATAAATCATGACCGACATGGTCGCGATTCACATTTGTCCATTGCGATTGAATTCGTAAAAAACGATCCGTTCCTGAAGCCTGAAGTTGTTGTACGATGCCAAACCCAATGGCCCGCATCGAGCGATCAGGTGTCGCGAAATAAAATCGTTCCTCGATACCCTGTTCGAGAGAACGCATGTCAGTTGCTTCGATTTCCCATGAATACGAAGCAAGTATAGGTCGTTGTGAGGCATTCGCCTGACTGACGGCCTGTTCGATACACTGTTTTAGCTCTTGTTGAGCGTAAGCCATACCGCTCATTGCCCCCTAGTCTGTAGATACTGTGATATGTTTCACTTATTCTAAGTGTAAACTTTTTGCGGACAAAAAAGAAGGAATAAGCTATCTTGGATTGAACATTGACATCAAAAAACGAAACCCGCTACACTTAGACAGGAAAGGGGTTATTATATGAATAAATCAATCGCTGTCTATTGGCGAATGACACGACCGCATACACTGACAGCAAGTTTTGTTCCGGTCGTCGTCGGTACGGCAGTTGTCGCACCACGTGTGGAATCGATACGCTTGGATTTGTTCGTAGCGATGTTAATCGCATCGATGTTGATTCAAATCGCAACGAATCTGTTCAATGAATACTACGATTACAAACGTGGTTTAGATACAGAGGAATCGGTCGGAATCGGTGGATCAATCGTACGTGATGGATTCAAGCCAGGTACGATTCTTGCATTTGCACTTACGTTGTATGGCATTTCCGCACTACTCGGTGTGTATCTATGCATCGAGACTTCGTGGTGGTTACTTGTCGTAGGACTCATCTCGATGTTCGTCGGATATATTTACACCGGAGGACCACTACCGATCGCGTATACACCTTTTGGGGAAGTGGTTGCTGGCTTTTTCATGGGATATATCATCATTGCGATCTCTGCCTACTTGCAAATTGGTTATGTACCAACGGAAGCCGTTGCGATTTCGATACCTGTTGCCATCTTGATCGGTTCAATCCTGCTTGCAAATAATATTCGGGACTTGGATAATGACAAGGTCAACGGACGAAAAACGATTGCCTGTCTTGTAGGGCATCGCCGTGCCGTGTACGTTTTGATCGGATTTTTTGCGGCAGCTGTCCTGTCACTCATCATTGCTGTACTGGCATTCGAAGTCTCTTGGTTTGCCTTACTCGCGTTGTTGAGTATTCCGCTCATGATTAAAACGGTCCGTCTCTTCTGGGAGGACTTGCCACCAGAACAACTGATGCCTGGTATGGCGCAGACTGGTAAAGTAAATACGATTTTCGGATTATTACTCGCAATCAGTCTCGTGATTGCGAACATCTAAATTCAAACAAAGCAGCAGGCGATTCGCTTGCTGTTTTTTTTATGAGAAGATAGCGAACAGTTAGAAAAAAAGTGCTTCGGTTGTCACTGATTTAAAATTTTACTATAATTGAAGCAATGTGCCTGAAAGATCAATTCAAGGATCGGGAATCAGGAAATATGGTTAGAGGTGGAACTGGAATGAATAAAATCGCGGTAATCGGAAAAGTATTCGTCGACATAAAAGGAACTTCGTTCGCTCCTTTGCACAAGGATGCGAAAAACGTAGGAGACATCACGTTTTCGAATGGAGGAACAGGACGCAACGTAGCACAAAACTTAGCCGTCCTCGGGAATGAAGTTCGCTTTATCTCGACGGTTACGAATGATCAGATTGGCGTGGGAGTGCTCGATGAGCTGAAATCTTACGGTGCGAATGTGGATCATGTCGAAATGTTAGAAGATCATGGTATGGGTATGTGGCTAGCGGTCATGGATAACGAAGGTGACTTGCAAACCTCAATCTCGAAACAACCGGATGCGAAGTTGCTCGAAGAGGCGATTTTACGTCAATCAATCTATGCGCTCGATGGAGTCGATGCCGTTGCCATCGATCTTGATTTGTCTGTTACAGTCTTGGAACGTTTGATTCATCTATGTCGCAAAATGGAGTTGCCATTGTTTGGTGTTTGTGGTCACTTGAGCGTCATTGAACGGAATCGTCATCTGTTACAAGGATTCACTGGATTCATTTGCAGTCGCGAAGAAGCAGAAATTTTGTCTGATCTGTCAATCGTGACGGTAGAAGATGCGATTCATGTAGCAAATGAGCTAGCGAAAAAAGGTGCTCCATTCACGGTCGTGACGATGAGTGAACTAGGGGCGGTCTACGTCGATCGTCGTACGGCGACGTCAGGTCATGTTGGAACGAAAAAAGTAAAAGTCGTCGACTCAACGGGAGCAGGCGATTCCTTCTTCTCTGCTGTCTTATCTGAATTGACAAAAGAAAAACAAGCAGAAGAGGCATTAAAGCTTGGCATGAAAATCGCGGCAGAAGTCATCGCTTCGACAGAAAATGGACTCGTTCCAGAAATGCTGGATGCCATTCAATGAATTAATTTTGAAAAGGGGTGGCGTCATGCCGATTCAACGAAGTGCGATCATTTTACGAAATGAACAGGATGAAATTGCGTTGATTCGACGGGATAAACCGAACGAAACGTATTATGTCTTTCCAGGCGGTGGAAAAGATGATGGAGAATCACTAGAAGAGACAGCGATTCGTGAAGCACATGAAGAACTCGGTGTCGACGTGGAGTTGAATGGCATTGCTGCCATCGTCCGTTTTAACGGATTCGATAACCCTTATTTTTGGGCGAAAGCAATTGGCGGTCGCTTTGGAACAGGTATGGGTGAAGAATTCGAAGAGGAAGGGTCTGGTTATACACCAGTCTGGATTAAACGATCCGAATTGCCATCATTGCCGATTCGTCCACCGTCTCTTGCCAAACAATTGGCAGAAATGACAGAACCGTTCTATAAATTGATTCTTTCTGAAAACGAATGAGGTTTTAGTTGAAATAAAATGGGAAAAGTATATTAAAACAATGAGGTGGTCTTTGACTGCCTCTTTTTCAGGAAGGAGAGATGACGATGGCGCATTCACGCGATCCTAAAGGGCTTGCCTTGAACTTAAAGCAGCGAATGTCCGATCACAACATTACGGATTATGCAGGGACACTCGCCTATTACTGGTTTTTATCCATTTTCCCAGGTATCATTTTCGTCATTTCCGTCTTGTCGTTCTTTGATATTGATCGTCAGACACTTGAGTCGCAAATCCGGGACTTAGCACCGGGTGGGGCCGTCAATACATTCACGGATACGATTTTTCAAGCCATCAAGGATCCGCAGGGGGGATTGTTATCGATTGGTGCGATTCTTGCCATCTGGTCCGCTTCAAAAGGTGTCGATCGCTTGATCACGACAGCGAACCATGCCTATGGTGATTTCTCGCCACGTGGTTTTGTCGCAGCACGCGGGATTGCTTTACTACTCACGATTGTTCTCGGAATCGGGATGTTATTATTGATTGTCTTGAACGTTCTTGGTGGTCCAATCATCACGTATCTTGCGAATTTCGTTCTCCCGATCGATATGGGGCAAAAAATCTTATTAACGGTCTTGCGTTACGTCGTTTCAACGATTCTATTGATTGGTATACTGTCGATCTTTTACCGCGTCGCACCAAAGCGCCCGATTACCTTTAAGGAAGCGATCCCAGGAGCCGTCTTTGGTGTCATCGTCTGGCAATTACTATCGGTCGGATTTGGATTCTACGTCTCGAACTTCTCAAACTACAATCAGACGTACGGTTCGCTCGGTAGTGTCGTTATCTTGTTATTATGGCTTTATTTCACAGGATTGATCATCTTACTTGGTTCTGAATTGAACGCGTCATGGGAACGATTCATGAAAAAAGCGGATCCGAAGAAGATGGAAGAAAAGCGCTTGAAGGAACAAGCAGAACTCGATTCGATTCCGACGAATACGTTCGGATGAAGAGACAAAAAAACGTCTGACTGCCGTGTGGCAGTCAGACGTTTTTTTTAATGATTAAGCGGCTAATCGTTTTTCGGATACACGCTGTGGGAGAGTTGGTAAAGCATCCTGTTGAAGAAGACGTAAGCCATTCAGGATGACAAGAATCGTCGATCCTTCGTGTCCGACGACAGCGAACGGCATGATTAGGAACTGTGACAAGTTGGATGCGATCAATAGAAGGATGACACCGATCGCAAGCGTGATGTTTTGTTTGACGATCCGGTTCATCTTCCGGGCTTTATGCACGGCGTAGGCAAGACGACCTAAATCGTTTTTCATCAAGACAACGTCAGCAGTCTCAAGCGCAGCATCCGTTCCTTCACCCATTGCAATCCCGACATGTGCCAGTGCGAGCGCCGGAGCATCATTGATACCATCACCGACCATCGCAACGGTCCGACCTTCTGTTTGGTATTGCTTAATATAGCGCACTTTATCTTCCGGTAAGCATTCAGCGACGAAGTCCGTTAAACCCGCTTCACGCGAGATGGCTGCTGCCGTGACAGGATTATCACCTGTCAACATGATCGTCGCGATGCCGAGATTGTTTAAAGCGGCGATTGCTGTTTTAGCTTCCGGACGAATCGTATCACGTAATGCATAAAGTGCTACGATTTGTGATCCATTGCTGACATAAACGATTGTATGCCCTTGTTCTTTCAGTGACTGTTCGATCGCGACGAATGGATCGTCTAGACCATCGTGGAATGCTCGCTTGCCAATGCGATACGTGACGCCATCGACAGTTGCTTCAATCCCGTATCCTGTCACATCTTTGAACGTTGACGGTTCGCGAACATCGGTTTTTAAGTGATCAACGATCGCTTGTGCGAGCGGGTGGTTCGACTGTGCTTCGATGGAAGCAACGGCTTGTTCGACGGCTCGGATATCGATTCCTTCCGCGTATCGACTTTCAGTAACGACGGGTTTACCTGTTGTCAGAGTCCCTGTTTTATCGAAGACGATCGTGTCGACTTGTCCGAGTGTCTCGATGTGTGCTCCACCTTTGAAGAGAACGCCATTTTTCGCAGATGCGGCGATTGCGGACAAGGCAGCAGGGGTAATCGACGCGACAAGCGCACAAGGCGAAGCAACAACGAGTAAAATCATCGCCCGATAAATGCTTGTCTCGAATGTCCAGCCGACGACGTAATGAGGAAAGACCATCATCAGGGCAACGACGAGGAGGACGATTTTGACATAACGACTTTCAAATCGTTCGATGAACTGAGCAGAGGGAGACTGCTCACTTTGTGCGTTTTGGACCATATGAATGATTTTTTGGAACAATGATTCATCAGCGGCTTTCGTCATTTCAATCGTCAAGACACCATTCATGTTGACGGTCGAGTTATAGACGGTATCGCCCGTTTGTTTTTCAACCGGAATCGATTCGCCTGTAATCGATGCTTCTTCGATTGCTGCTTGACCGCGAATGATGACACCATCGACCGGAATGCGTTCCCCGGGACGAACATAGACGAGGTTACCGATTACTAGTTGCTCGATTCCAACGACTTCAAGTTGTCCGTTTGCATTCAGACGCGTTGCTTCCTCTGGCTGTAAAGACATTAAACTTTGTAAAGCCCGTTCATTTTTATTCATCGTATAGGTTTCAAGAGCACCGGATAACGCGAAGATGAAGATAAGGATCGCACCTTCCATCCAATAGCCGATGGCAGCAGCACCGATGGCAGCTAAAATCATCAACAATTCGACGTTCAACGTTTTTTCTTGATACGTCTCCGTCAAGCCTTCCTTCGCTTTCGCATATCCTCCAATCACATATGCTGATAAGTACAACGTGACATAAACGGCAGACGCCGTATTGAATTTTTCGAGTCCGTAAGCAACTAAAATCAATATTCCGCTAAACAATGCTAGAATCAATTCGTGATGCTCATCCCAAGCATGACGGAATACGGAACGCTGTTGAACATCGGTAGTAGTGGAAGTCGTCATATTAAAACTCCTTTCAAAATGTAAATGAGAAATGAAATCATTATAGAAAGAGAATGAGAATGTGATATATCAATGAGTTTAACTGATTGATAATGAGTTTCATTGTCTCTAGATTATAATTATTATTATCTGTAGAATTACTATATCATGTTTCAGTGAAAAGGAACAGGAAAGGAACTAGAAAGATGCAAAAAATTTTAACCCATCGGATTGGACTCGTCGTCTTTGCATTATTGACGACTTTTTTGTGGGGAAGTGCGTTTCCCTTCATTAAAAAAAGTTATGACTTATTACAGATCACATCTTCCGAATACGGAGAGCAATTGCTGTTTGCGAGCTATCGTTTCTTTTTAGCAGGTGTGCTGTTACTTGTCGTCAGTGTCTTCGTCTTCAAACAGACGATCACATTGAAGGAGCGGACTTACGCCTATAGTCGTCTCGGCTTCTTTTTGACGTTCTTGCAGTACGTCTTCTTTTATATCGGTCTATCTTTGTCAACTGGCGTACAAGGATCAATCATTGCCGGATCGACTTCGTTCTTCCAGATGTTACTGGCACATTTTCGATATGAAGACGATCGACTGAATCGATTTAAAGGACTCGCCTTATTCCTTGGATTCACAGGTGTCATCTTGGCCAACTCGCCACAAGGTGGGCAAGGTGTTTCGTTTGGAGTAGGGGAAGGATTATTGATCGCAGCAATGGTTTCCGGGGCGTTCGGTAACTTGGTTGCCAAAGAATACTCGGCACGTTATCCGGTGGCACCGATGACTGGATGGGCGATGGTCATTGGATCAATCGGTCTCTTTATCGCAGGAGTCATTCTCGATGGTCACGTCGCACCATTCACCTTTTCAACGCCAAGTGCTTGGATGCTCGTGTATCTTGCATTTTTATCAGCGACTGGATTTACGCTTTGGAACTTACTAATGAAATATAATCCAGTCAGTAAAGTGTCGTTGTTCATGTTCTTCGTACCAATCTATGGTGTCAGTTTATCGGCCTTGATTCTCGGCGAGACGATTCCACCGCAAGCGTTGCTTGGGTTACTCTTCGTTGTCAGTGGTATTTTAGTCTCGACGTACCTTCCGTTATGGTTTCAAAAGCGAGGTTGACGAAGATTCAGAATCGTGCAAAAATAGTTTCAATCAAAGTAACTCCCAATCGTTCGTTGCTCAAGCCGACCCGTTCGGCTTTTTTCTGTACGGTCAAGTGAAGACCGATTCGGCCTTGTCTGAAAGGCTAGTGCGACTATAAAACGGAAGGAGATGAAAACGAATGGAACGGAATGAGATCGTTCGAAAGATCATTGCCACTCGTCGTCCACGTGATGAGTTTGCCCGGTTCGTCGTAACGTGCGTCAGTCAGCAGTTGAAGGAAACCCATGGAGATGTGGATGTGGAAATCATCGAGGCGGAGAGAGGTTACGATTCAGTGTGGTCAATCAACGGTCGAGAGGTCGTCGTGCTGCTCGAGACAGAAGAGCTGAAGCGTGCAAAAGAACAGCCGTATGCGATCGACGATAAGCTCTGGCGGAGTTTTCGGCAAGAAGGAATCGTGAAATGAAAAAAACGGATCTTGCGCATCGATGGCGCAAGGTCCGTTTTTTAGATTCCGGGTGTCTCATGACGTTTGGCATACCGCAATAGAAGCGCAAGCGTCGTCAAGACAAGAACGAATAAACTGAAATACAGCATGGAAGGGAGTATGACGAACAGACTACCGGCAATTGGACCAAGAATCGAACCGAGACTGAAGGCAATCCCGGCAAGTAAGTTACCCGTCGGTAGAAGATGACGTGGTAGCTGTTCTGTCATATAGGCAACACCGAGCGAATACGTCGAGCCGAGTGCCATTCCACTGACGGCAAAAATCGCGAACAACCAACCGTAACGTTCGAAGGCGAAGCAAGCAGTGAGAAAAGCGACGGAACCAATCGACAGTACAGTGACTAACGTCCGACGTTTTCCGAAGTGATCGGCAAGTCGCCCCAGTGGTAGCTGCATGATCAATGAGCTGACGACGAATGTCGTGATTAAGGTACTTGTCTCGGATAAACCATATCCGTTACGCGTCGCAAAAACGGGAAAACTGGCATTCAGTGTGGCTTCGAGAAAACCGTATGTAAAACCAGGAAGTAATGTAAACCAAGCAGTCGATAGGACGAGTCGATACCGTGAAGCAGCACTTTGCAATTCCTCTGGCATAACGGACGACGGTTTTTCATTTGGCATACGGAATAATAAAATCAGAACGATGACGGTCAAAGTTCCTGTTAACACGAACGGTAACCAATCGATCACATCGACGAGCGGTGCAGCAAGAGGACCTAAGGCAAAACCGAGACCGAATGCCATCCCGTATAACGACATCGTTCGTCCTAACCGCTCGTTTGGTGTAATGGACGTTACCCAGACTTGTGACCCATAATGTAACGTCTGATCACCGAAACCGACGAGGAAGCGGAGAATTACCCAAGCGATAATGCTTGGGAGTAATGGGAATAAGAAGACAGCCACTGCGACAAGGGCAAGACCGAATGAGATGACAGGAATATAACCACGCCGTCGTAACGGACCTTCCATAAGAGGTGCGGCAACGATGACACCGATATAGAGGACGGCGGCACTGAGTCCGTTAATGAAAGCAGATGTCCCTTGACGTTCTAACAAGATGGACAGTAATGGAATCAGTAATCCTTGTGTGAAACCGGAAATGAAGACGATCGATAAGATGAGAGCAAAACGACGTGACACAAGTAACGACGACCTTTCTTTTTTCTTTTAGCATAACACGCCCCGGACTTCGAAAAGGGAGACCGGGGCGTGTTTCATTTATTTTCTTGTTCAAACCGTGTCGGACGAGGCATGTGCAGGAGATGTTCATCCCAATCTGTCTGATCGAACACTTCATCATGTTCGATACTGTGTGAAGCACGAATACCAACCATCATGACGAACAAGACCATACTGAACGTACCGATGATTGCGACAATACCTACGAGCCATTCCATCCCGGTCACCCCTTTTTATAAAACAGAATGTGTCTACTTTGTGACATTTTTCCCGGGACGCCATCGTTCAAAACCTTTTTTTTGATTCTTAAAGCCGACTCGATTGTTTTGTGAAATCAATCTCAGGGTAATATGCGTTTTTCACAAGCGCGTTCGGTCCAAGACACTGCACCGCAGGACAGTGACATGACAAGCTTTTATTCAGTTCTGTCTCTTGCCACTGGGCATACGCATCATTGAAGGACGTCTCGTGAATCGTACCGAGCGAAGCGAGTTCGTCACCGAAATCGGTTACGATGATTTCACCATCAAAGATGTTGACGTTAAGACGAGAACGACCATCAGGGTCATTGCGAACCGATACGCTTTTTTCTTGACGCAAGCGACGGTGCAATTCTAAATCTGCCTCTTCCATCGAACATGCGTAGAAAGGAAGTGTTCCGAACAACATCCAGACGTTCGGATCGCGGACGTCGAGCAAACGATGGATTCCATTGCGAATTTCGGATAAGCTAGCGGCTTCGATCATCGACGCAAAGTCAGCTGGGTACATTGGATGCACTTCGTGACGGACACAGCCCATATCGACGATTTCCTTATGGATCGCTTCAAGATGTGGCAACGTCCGTTTATTGATCATCGTTTCGGCAGACACGATGACACCACGTGCATTCAAGACACGAGCATTCTCTTTCATCGTTTCAAATAGTTTCGTTCGTGCTTCACGTGACGGTTTTCGCTCCATCATCGCAAAGCCACCATCGATGAAATCATCGGCTGTTCCCCAGTTATGTGAGATATGCAAGACATCGAGATAAGGGATAATTAATTCATAACGAGATAATGGAAGTGTTAAATTTGAGTTGATTTGGGTTTTAGCGCCACGTTCGTGGGCATACTTAAGTAAAGGGACGACGTACTCCTTGACGGACTTCATTGAAAGCATCGGTTCGCCGCCTGTAATGGAAAAGGCGCGTAGGTGTTCGATTTCATCCAGACGTTGAATAAGCAGTTCGACAGGGATTTCAGGTGACTCGCTACTGGATAACATGTAACCGACGGCACAATGTTCGCAGCGCATGTTACACAGTTTTGTCGTCGTGACTTCAATGTTCGACAAACGGACCGTGCCGTATTGTTCAATGTCGCGATAAGCTTCCCACGGATCGTTCGCGATCGTGATGTGTGATGAATGTGACATAGATACTCCTCCTTTTTAGTTCTCCACTTCGTATCGTATGCTAAAATAACGTCGGAATCCAGCGGAAGAAAGGAAGTCTGAATAATGGGAAAAGCAAGAACTGATAAACTTGGTCAAATGAATGTGCTAAAATCAAGAATACAGCTTCTCTGTCATACAATCGATTCACTCGATGAATCATCAGATATCGAAGATTTGGAACGACTGATCGTATCACTAGATCAACTCAAGGCAAAAGTCGTTCGGTATGCGAAGGATATGAAAGAACAAGAAGAAACGAAAAAAGCGGTAGATTGAGACCGCTTTTTCATTTGCACAAACGGAAAGGATGAAATCGATGGCAACAAAAATCAAATTAAAGACAGGTGAGGTCCGTTCAGTCACGTGTCTACGGATGGGCATCAACGGTGAAGGGATCGCGACGCTCGAGCGACAAATCGTCTTCATCCCAGGATTGCTTGTAGGTGAGACGGCACAAATCGAGATCACGGAAATTCATGCGAACTATGCGAATGCGAAAATCTTAAAGCGTGACGATCGTTCACCAGACCGCGTGACACCACTTTGCCCAGTCTATAGTGTCTGTGGTGGCTGTCAATTACAACATATGAGTTACGATGGGCAATTGCGTTATAAGGAAGAGATGCTTCGCAATGCGTTCTTAAAATCAACGAAATTGAATGTCGAAAAGGCCGATATCCGTCCGACGATTGGTTCGAAGGAGTGGGGTTACCGCAATAAATCACAATTCGTCGTCGGGAAACAAGGCAATGAAATCGTTAGTGGTCTCTATTCTGCGAATTCGAATCGTCTGGTCGCAATCGATGATTGTGTCGTCCAAAATAAGGATACGCTTCGTGTCAACCAAGCTGTCACGAAATTACTCAACGATTATAAAGTACCTGTTTACCATGCAGCAAAACAAGACGGTGTCATGCGCCATATCGTCGTCCGGACAGGAATCAAAACGGGTGAAATTCAAGTCGTGCTCGTTGCCTTTAAAGACGGCTTCCGTGATCTAGAGGGTTTGTCGCGCGATATCATGGACATTCCAGGTGTCGTCTCGGTCGCGCTGAACATCAATGATAAGTTAACGTCACGTGTCTTTGGAGAAGAGACGGAAGTCTTGCGTGGTGTCGAACGGATTGAAGAAGAGATGGGCGAGTTCACGTATCAACTGTCGCCACGCGCCTTCTTCCAGTTGAATCCGGAACAAGCAGAGCGGATGTATGAAGAGATCGCGCGTGCTGCTGCTTTGACAGGCGAAGAACGTGTCGTCGATGCTTACGCAGGTGTCGGTTCAATCGGACTTTGGATTGCTAAGGGTGCAAAAGAAGTCCGTGGTATGGAAATCATCGAAGAAGCAGTTGAAGATGCGAATGCGCATATGAAGCAATATGGCTTTGACCATGCGCATTATGTCGTCGGTAAGGCAGAAGCATGGATTCCACGTTGGGTGAAGGAAGGCTGGATTCCAGACGTCTTTATCGTCGATCCCCCCCGTTCAGGTTGTGATACGCAGTTATTGAACGCAATGATTTCGTCTAAGGCGAAAAAAATCATCTATGTCTCGTGTAACCCGCAGACGCTTGCACGTGATTGCGATCATTTGATGAAAGCGGGATATAAGGTATCGTACATTCAACCGTATGATATGTTCCCACAAACAGCGCACGTCGAAGCGATCGTCGTGCTCGAAAAGAAGAAAAAGAAAAAGTTCTAAGCGCGAAAAAAGCCCGTATGCACTCCTTGAACGAGTGGACATACGGGCTTTTTTTCTGTGACTGCTCACTTACGTTTGCGAAACATAATCGAACGTGGCATCACATTCGGAAAAACGTTCCTTCAATTGACTGACGCGGTCAGCTGGGAGTGGACCACGTTCAATCAATTGCTGGTTCAAAGCGAGGTGTTCTGGTCGAGACGTTCCGATGATGGCCGTCGTGATTCCTGGTTCGAAAATTGTAAAACGTAACGCGGTCTCAAGCCAGCTAGATTCCTCGAGTGGATAAGCCAATTGTTGTGCTCGTTCCCAGTATGGTTCAACATATTGTCCGACCGGACGATCCGTGAAGCGCCACGGTGCATTACCGATTGGACGTTTGGCGATGACCCCGTGATTCAAAAGTGTAGGTAAGACTTGATCGACGCGTTGATCAAACAGATTGAAGGATGTCTGGAAACTATCGAAGCGTTTCGTTTTGATGGCATACTGCAAATCTTCTCGGTCACCAGAATAAGCGATGACTCGGACTTTCCCAGCTTGTTTTGCTTGTTCAAGCGCTTCGATGACGTCACTTTGAGCGAGGATTTCTCGACTACAAGAATGTAAGTGTACGATGTCGAGATGATTCGTTTGCATCGTCTGTAAGGCTTGATCGATGCCACCATGGACCGCTTCAAAGGTCCAGTCCTGCGTACCGGGAACATCATAGCCGACTTTCGTCGACAGAATGACGTCGTGCCGACGATTCTTTAGAAATTGTCCGACGCGTTGCTCCGATAAGCCATAGCCGCGTGCTGTATCGATCAGATTGATGCCAAGATCACGTGCTTGTTCGAGTAAATAAACTGCTTCGCGATCCGTCATCTGTTCTGCGCCGATGTGACCAGCTCCGAACCCAAGCGGGGATACGAATAGATCGGATGTTCCAAAACGTCTTAACTCCATGAACGATACTTCCTTTCAGACAACCTGTAGTTTTATATCGATGATGCTCGTTTTTGACGATTACGATAAATCAGATAACCAACGAGTGCCACGCCTGCTATCGACCATTGGACGATGGACGAGAATTGCAAGAATTGATGGACAGCGAGCACTTCGACTAACATCGCTGGAATTTTTCCAATCGTACTCGCAGTTAGGAAGAGTAAGACGGAAATACCACTAGCAGCACTGACAATGTTGACGATGCCTGACGGGACAAATGGTAACAGCCGTAACAAGATGATCGTCCAAAAAGCTTCATGTCCTTGTTGTGTTTGGAGCTTTTGTTGCAAACGATTGACTCGATCTGGAAGCGGGCGACGAAGGGCATACTGCAGTCCTTGTCGGTAAATTAGGAACGCACAAACCGCACCTAAGACTTCACCGGTGAAAGAAAGCAATGTGCCGATCCATAATCCGAAATAGACGAGATTCGCAGCGGTGACGAACGTACTCGGTAGGACACCAAGTACACTGACGACGACGCCGATCAAGACACTAACGAACGGAGCGAACGGTCCGAAGAGTTCAAAGGTTTGGATGACATGTTGTTCCATCATTCAAATCCATCTTCTTCATCCGGAAGAAGTGGTAACTCGATGTGAACAGTCGTTCCTTCTCCAAGAACGGAGTCGAACCGGATCGTTCCATCATGACGATCGATGATGTGTTTCGTGATCGCAAGACCAAGACCGGTTCCGCCATCTTTCCGCGTCCGTGATTTATCGACGCGATAAAAGCGTTTTGTCAATCGATCAAGATGCTCTTCCGGAATGCCTTCTCCTTCGTCCCGGATAAGGCAATGCGTCCGGTCGCCGATCGTTTCAGTCGACAAGAAAATCTGTTTGCCAGGCGGCGTGTACCGTAAGGCGTTATCGAGTAAATTGCCGAAGACTTGCTCGAGACGGTCTGTATCGCCTAAGACGATTTGATCCGGATCGAGATGCATCACGAACGTGACCCCTTTCGACTGAGCAATTGGTTCCATCCGGTAGATGACATCCTCAAGTACTTGACTGAAGACGAGCGGTTGCTTCGACATCGGGTAGGAATCGCGCTCAAGTTGAGCGAGATCGAGCAGATCATTGACGAGACGTTGCAGACGTTCCGTTTCCCGTTCGATGATCTGGTAATATTGCGCACGCTTTTCTTCCTCCAGCGAATCATCCTGCATCATCTCTGTATAGCCACGAATGTAGGAGAGAGGTGTCCGCAATTCATGACTGACGTTCGCAAGGAACTCCTTCCGCTGCTCGTCGACTTCCCCAAGCGATTCCGCCATCTTATTCAGAGTTTCTGCGAGTTCGCCAATCTCATCATCCGATTGAATCGGAATCCGGTAATCAAAGTCACCTTGCGCGTAAACCGTTGATGCGCGCTTCATATCGATTAACGGACGAATGATTGTATCAATAATCTGACGACCAAAGATGACGAGATTCAAGACGATCAGCCCAATCATGAAGAAGATCATCAGGCGGAGTGGACGGAACGGTTCACTGATTTGTCCAAGTTCCAGGTACAAGATTAGCGTACCGACCAGTCGATTGTTTTCGATGATCGGAAATCCGGTCATTAGAATATCCGTTCCTTCAATCGGATGGGTCCGGCTCGAGACGACAGTCTCACCATTACGAAGCTGTTCGATGTCCGCATTCGTCAAAAAACGGAGTCCTGCCGGATTTTTCTTTAGAAAATCGATGAAGAAGACTTTCGATTCCGTCAATTCATTCGTATAAGTCATCCCATCATAAAAAGCACCAGATAAGCCTTCGGATTTGTAAATGTTGATTAGCTTTTCCCCACGGTTCAATAAGATATCTTCTTGCGTCTGAAGATAGAACCGGTCGTAGAGATAAAACGTCAGCAGGACAAATAAAATGGCAGAAAAAACGCTTGTAAACCAAATCGTAATCCAAATCCGGCGCCGGATCGTATAGCGCTTAATCATACTTCCTCGAATTTATAACCGATGCCCCAAACTGTTTGAATCGAGCCACCGGCTTCCCCGAGCTTTAAGCGAAGTGTTTTAATATGCGTATCGACCGTCCGTAAGTTACCGATATAATCCGCACCCCAAATTTGATCGAGTAGCTGTTCGCGAGAAAAGACCTTATCATTGTTTTGAGCAAACAGATGTAACAAATCAAATTCCTTACGCGTCAGACTGACCGGCTTGCCATTGACGTGGACACTCCGACTTTCAGTGTCGAGTTCAAGCATACCGAGCGTTAAAGTAGAAGATTGATCAACTGTAAAGCGGTGAGAACGACGAAGAGTCGCTTCGATACGAGCAAGCAATTCTCGGGGACTGAATGGTTTTGTAATATAGTCATCAGCTCCGATTTTCAGACCGTGAATCCGATCGAGCTCGTCCGAACGTGCCGTCAGCATGATGATCGGAACATTTGAGAACTCACGGATGCGCATACAGGCTGTCAAGCCGTCCATTTCCGGCATCATGACATCGAGTAGAACGAGATGGAATGTATTTTGTTGAATGAGATGGATCGCTTCTTGTCCGTTAGAAGCTGTCATCGTCGTGTAGTGTTCTTTTTCGAGATTCGAGACGAGAAGGTCACGCATTTGTGCTTCATCATCTACTACGAGAATATTAAACGATTCTGGCATTAGTCTTCGCTCCATTTCCTGTAGAAGAAAAGGTTTCTTCCATAAAGATAATTTTTCTTATTTATCATACCATTTCAAACTTTATAAACGCATGCGTGGACGCAAAAAAGCATGAGAGACAAGGCTCTCATGCTTCGAGTTGTTGATGATCGTATAGTGTTTCGAGTTCCCGACCATGAATGTACATGTGGAAACTAGATTTTGAGACTTCATATAGCGTGAACTGCGTCTCGCCAGCATTCAATTGCTCAAGAAGCGCAGGGCGCAACTCATCCGCACAAAATGCATACGGCAATTTTTCAGCTGCTTTTTGTGACCGAATGTTGCTTTTGCGAATTTTCATGAAGACACTCTCATATCCAAGATCGAAGAACAGCTCAGAGAAAAAGGCTTCTTTCGCTAAATGATTGTATCCTTTACCATGATACGGTTTACCTAACCATGTACCGAGAAACCCATATTGTCCTTCGATATCGAGTAAACTGATCGTACCAATCGGTTGATCGAATTCATCTAGGATAGTACGTGATACGATTTCGCCACGTTCTTCCTCTTCGATTGCCTGCTTTGTAGTAAACAGAAATTCATCAAAGTACCGTGTTTTTTGGCGGACGTACGGATATACGTCTTGATGCTGCATCAGTTCGAACAAATCAGCGCAGTCGCTCAGCTCCCGTTGCTTGAGCATACTTCCATTCCTCCTTTTAGGACCGCAAGAATGATTGTCGAAAGCTACCTGTCTGACTCGTTTGAACCGCGCATGGTATGCCTTCTTCAGTTGTCGGATAAGATAATATTACCTTCTTTTTTTAAAATTGCAAGAAAATAATTTTTGTGAAAAAAGATACAAAAACAAGATGTTTTCCATAAGCGTTTAAAACCCCCGCTAGGTGTAAAAAACACCTAGCGGGGGGCGGATTAAGTCAAGTTCAGTTGAGCGTGTTCAAAAATGATTTTTCCATCGATCATCGTCATGAGCGGCTTCGCTAAATAGTCGAGTGGGAAGTGACTCCACAAGACGAGATCCGCGTCTTTTCCGATCTCAATCGATCCGACCCGATCGTCCACACCGAGCGAACGGGCTGGATGAATCGTGATCGCGCGTAAAGCGACATCGACCGGTAGACCTTCTCGTGCGGCAAGACCGGCGCAAAGGTTCAAGTACTGGACAGGTGTGTACGGATGATCGGTCGTAATCGAGATTTCAAGACCATGTTCGTGAAGAACTCGATACGTTTCCCATGTTTTATTCTTCAGTTCGATTTTAGATTTTCGTGTAAAGGTTGGACCGACCGTCACTTTTTCGATCGGTAGCTGTTCCATCTCTTTTGCAACGAGATGACCTTCCGTACAATGTTCGATGCGTAAATCAAGATCAAACTCTTCCGCAAAACGGATAGCAGAAAGGATGTCATCTGCTCGATGTGCGTGTACACGAAGCGGCATCTTGTGATCAAGGACCCGTTTGATCATTTGATGGGCGAACGTTTCAGAAACCGGCTGCGTCCGAACTTCAAGAAAGGCTTCGCGCAACATCCCCATGATGCCCATCCGTGTCAGTTCACCAGCACGACCAGCACTATGGACACGTTTCGGGTTTTCACCAAGTGCCACCTTCAGACCCGCGTACTTTCGCAGGATCATATCATCGATGAACCGTCCGTGCGTCTTGATGACACTCGTGACGCCACCGATGATGTTCATGCTACCGGGCATGACTTGAACGGTCGTGATCCCATGCTCGACGGCTTCCTTAAAGCCTTCATCAAGCGGGTAGACGCCATCAATGGCACGAAGATGAGGTGTCATCGCGAAAATCGTCTCATTCGCATCATTTCCGACTGTTCCGGTACCTTCATCATATAATCCAAGGTGTGTATGGGCATCGATAAAACCGGGCAATAAAAAGTGACCTTCTGCTTCAATGACTTGATCGCTTTCTAAATGATCCAGTAATTCACCGATTTCAATGATTTTCCCATCACGAATGCGGATGTCACCGTAAAAACTGTCCGAAGTAATCGGATAAATATGTGCATTTCGAATCAAGATATCCAAGTATCGTCCACCCCTGTACTAGTTTGAATGCTCGATTGCTCGTAACGCATCCTTTAGTTCAGCATACCGAAACTTGTATCCGTTTTCGAGCGCTTTTTTCGGAACGACACGAGCTCCTTCTAGTACAATCGTACTCTTTTCGCCGAGTGAAAGTTCTAACACGAAGCGTGGCGCCGGGAGCCAGTGTGGGCGATGTAAGACTTTTCCGATCGTCTGTCCGAAACGCCGCATCGTCTCCGGATGAGGAGCAGTGATGTTCAGCGGTCCTTCGACTGTCGGGGTCTCGAGCGCGAATAGGAATAACTCGACTAGATCATCGATGTGGACCCAGGAGACCCACTGCTTTCCGTCGCCCATCGTCCCACCACCAAACAAGACATAAGGGAGACGCATTAACGGATAAGCGCCACCGGCTTTCGTCAAGACGACCCCGATTCGTGGATGGACGAGTCGAATGCCGGCGTCAGCAATCGGGCGAGCAAGGTCTTCCCATGCGACACAGACATGACTTAAGAAGTCAGCGGTCGGTGGAAGGGGATGATCTTCAGAGAAGGTCTGATGCCGATCCTGTCCGTAAATGCCAACCGCAGAAGCAGATAAGACGACGTCTGGTTTTTGGTCGAGTGCTTCAACGATCCGGACGAGTTCCTTCGTCGTGCTGACGCGACTGTCGAGAATGGCACGTTTGCGTTCATCCGTCCAACGTCCATCGTTGATCGAAGCACCAGCAAGATGAATGAAGGCATCGACGCCCTCTAAGTGCTGTTCCGGCTTTGCGTCTTTTGTCATCCACTTGATATATGTGATATGCGCATCGTTCGCTTTCGGATGACGCGTCAAGATAAAGATGTGATGTCCTTGCTCGAGCAAACGCTTCGTCAAGGCTTGACCAATCATACCGGTTCCACCGGTAATCGCAATGTTCATGTAATCCATCCTCCTTGAAATAAGTAAAAGTAGCTTCTTTCCATTTGTTCCCGTTCCATGGTTTCACTCAAACATAGACCTGCCTGTTCATGATATCGTAGAACTACCGAATCAGGTTAGGGGAGGGAACGACATGAAGATCAAACGGATCTCGACGCAGAAAAAGAACAGCGAACGATTCAATATCTATGTCGAGCGTGATGGCAAAGAAGAGTATGCCTTTGCCGTAGACGTCGATATCTTAATTAAATACAATCTGCAACGCGATAAGGAACTCGATGACGACTTCGTCAAGGAAGTGTTGACGGCTGAAGAACAGCAAAAAGCATATCGTCTCTCGTTGAATCATCTATCGTACCGCATGCGGGCGACGAGTGAAGTCGTCGCCTATTTAACGGAGAAAGAGACACCGGAGCATGCGATCAAACATGCAATCGAGCGATTGACGGAGCAACGCTATCTGGATGATCAACAGTTCGCACTTGCTTATACGGCAACGAAAAAAGCGACGACACCTCAAGGACCGGGACGGATTCGCCGCGACCTTGAGGCATTGAAGATACCAAAGACGGCGATTGATGAAGCGATCGTGACGTTTACTGATGAAGAGGAATACGAAAAAGTCCTGAAGTTTTTGCGGCAAAAACAAAAAGAGCTTCAACGACGATCCGTGCGGGAACTGACACAAAAATTACAATTAACGCTTATGCAACGTGGTTTCTCGTCCGATTTGATTAAAGCGGGCATAGAAGAGGTGTTTTTAGCTGAAGAAGGTGACGAAGAAGAACAGGCGGCCCTTTATCAAGCGCGTAAGTATTATCCGAAATATCGGCAACTTGAACCGTTCGAGCGTGAACAAAAGGTGAAGCAAGCACTTGTTCGAAAAGGATTTCCATACGGTTTAGCAGCTCAAGTCCTTGAACAAGTCAAAGAAGAAGAGGCGGAATAATAAAAGCAAGACGAAAAATTGACAATTATCCGACAATTGTGCTATTCTACGCACAGACTAAGAAAAGGAGGAACCGTCCTATGAAAAAGCCAATTGGTTTCACTCATATCCAACAGCTGAATACGACGGAGACTCTTGAGCGCGTTTAAGTAATTCATTTCATGTGCGAGCAAGGGGATTCGTCTCCCGAGCGCGCAGACGAACAAGAATGGATCATGCCCATTTCAAGGCATACTGATTCTCGGACTGCATCCGGAAATCCGTATGCCTTTTTGCGTGCTCGGAAAAAGTACTTCATTTTACAGTAAAGGGGGGACCCTCATGCGTTTATTTAAGCAATTGAGTTGGTTTCTTAAAGAACACAAATCATCGTATCTCGTAGCAGTCATCTTGTTAATCATCACCGGCTTCATCGATTTAACGCCACCGTGGCTGATCGGTAAGGTCATCGACGGTTTACGATCAGGATCGATGGACCGGACGACACTCTTACAGTATGTCGGCGGATTAACGGTCATCTCCATTGTGTCCTTCATCTTGACGTATCAATGGTTAGCGAAATTATTCGGAACGGCCTTTTTATTAGAACGGACACTTCGGAGCCGCTTCTTTACGCACTTATTGAAACTGACGCCGACGTTCTATCAAAAGAATCGGACGGGAGACTTGATGGCACTCGCGACGAACGACTTAAAGGCGGTCGAGCGGACAGCCGGATTTGGTGTCTTGACGCTCGTCGACTCGTTGAACATGACGGCAATCACGCTCGTCGTCATGGGGGTAGCGATCGATTGGAAGCTGACGCTTGCTGCCTTGTTACCGATGCCACTTCTCGCTTACGCGATGAATAAGCTCGGGAGTCAAATTCACGGACGTTTCATCACGGCTCAGGATTCATTCGGAACGATGAATGACCAGGTCGTCGAATCGATTTCCGGACTGCGTGTCATCCGCTCATTCGTACAAGAACCAGTCGATGTTAAACGGTTCGATGATGTCACGACGGATGTTTTTGAGAAAAATATGCACGTCGCAAAAATCGATGTCTTATTTGAACCGATCATCAAGCTGCTCGTCGGGTTCAGTTACTTGATCGGCTTATCGTTCGGGACATATCTCGTCTTTACGAACGACATCACGCTCGGACAATTGGTCGCCTTTAACATCTATCTCGGGATGCTGATTTGGCCGATGTACGCCTTTGGTGAATTGATCAATGTCATCCAGCGCGGAACAGCAAGTCTTGATCGTTTAGAAGCAACGATGCGAGTCAAACCGTTGATTGCTTCGACACCGCGGAAACACGTCGATCGCCCTGAACGGATCGAGATGAACGATTTGACGTTTACGTATCCAGAAACAGCGCATCCGGTCTTACGAGATTTGAATATGACGATTGAACAAGGAACAACGATCGGTATTGTCGGACCAACAGGATCCGGGAAAACGACGTTCTTGCGTCAATTCTTACGTGAGTATCCAATCGGACGGGACATGTTGACAGTCAACGGCGTACCGTATGAAGATGTTGCGCTAGAGACGGTTCGCGGTTGGACGGGTTACGTCTCTCAAGAACATTTGCTGTTCTCAAAATCCGTCCGGGACAATATTCTGTTTGGTGCAGGTGAAGCGACAGAAGCTGAATTGCAGGAAGCGATTCGTCTCGCATCGTTCGAAAAAGATATCGAAACGCTGGAACAAGGACTTGAGACGATGGTCGGTGAACGTGGCATCACGTTGTCGGGAGGACAAAAGCAACGTCTGTCAATCGCGCGGGCGATGTTAAAAAAACCAGAGTTGCTGTTGCTGGATGATTCATTATCAGCGGTAGACGCGAAAACGGAATCACATATCATTGATTCGATTCGATCGAATCGCCACCAATCCACGACATTAATTGTTGCCCATCGCTTATCGGCAGTGGCACATGCGGACGAAATCATCGTCTTACAAGACGGAATGATTTCTGAACGAGGAACACATGACAGCCTGATGGCACAAAATGGCTGGTACGCTCAACAATTCGAGCGACAAAGTGAAGAGATGTAAGGAGGTGCCTTTGCATGAATGAATTGGAATTATATCAACTCGATCCGGCACGTCGGAAGACGACGATCCGTTCGTTAATCCGCTATGCGATGCATGAGAAAAAAGCAATTTTCTTAGGATTGTTTCTACTCGTATTAGCAGTCGGAGCGGAATTGACAGGTCCGTATATCGCCAAAGTCATCATTGATGAACATATTGTTGCGATTGAAAAGGACTGGGTTGAAGTTAAAGCGGACGGTGCGGTCACGTATGATGGTCGTCAGTTCGCCAAAGCACAAGACGTATCTAAAAGTGAAATCGTTCAATCCGTCTCGATCGTCCAAACGGCTAAGGGATACTTGTTCGTACCAAAACAAGTCGTCAGTGGAGGAGAACGGAAAATTAGTGGGAATACGCTGACGGTCACGCGTGGAAACGATGTATACACGTATGACGGTATTCAAAAGCTGACACAAGGGCAGGTCTATGATTTTTATTCAAAGGACTTAAAAGCGATTGGCTGGTTATCGTTGATCTACGTCCTTTTGCTGCTTGCAGCAGCTGGTTTGAACTGGATTCAACAAATTTTGCTCCAACGCTCTGCCCATAAAATCATTAAACGGATGCGTCTTGATGTCTTTACGCATCTGCAACGGTTACCGGTCCGTTATTTCGATCAGACGCCAATCGGGAAAATCGTTAGTCGAGTCACGAATGATACGGAGACGATTCGCGATCTTTATCTCGGTGTGCTCGCCCGGGTCTTCTCGGGGATCATCACGATGGCAGGGATTCTCGTCGCGATGTTCTTCCTCGATTATCGCTTAGGACTCGTCTCGCTGATCATCATTCCGATCGTCTATTTCTGGATTCAGCTGTTCCAGAAACTCGCGACGAAGAATAACTTCAAGGTCCGCTCCCTCGTTGCCGACATGAATGGTCAACTGAATGAGAACATCCAGACGATGCCGATCATTCAGGCTTATGCACGTGAGAAGGAAGTTCTTGCTGAATTCGAACAAAAGAATGAAGAGAACTATCAGACACGGGCAAAGTTGTTACGACTTGATGCCTTGATGTCACACAACTTATCCTACTTTTTGAAAAACTTGACGCTCGCCTTGTTGATTTGGGTCGTCGGCGGAAAAAGTCTGACGAATGGATCGTTTTTATCACTCGGGATCTTATATGCGTATATCGATTACGTGTCCCGTTTATTCGAACCGGTCACTCAAATCATGAATCAGCTGTCACCGCTGCAACAAGCGCTCGTGTCAGCGGACCGAATGTTCCAGTTGCTCGACGAAAAGGGCGAGCCGGTCGAACAAGGGCGCGTTGCTCGGTTTAAAGGAGCGGTATCCTTCAAAGACGTCGAATTCAGTTACGAAGCGGGAAATCCCGTATTACGTGAAATTCAAATCGATGCTCGTCCTGGCGCGACGATTGCCCTCGTCGGTCATACGGGTAGCGGGAAAAGCTCCATCATGAACCTGCTGATGCGTTTCTATGATCCGTCAAAAGGACAGTTGTTGATTGACGGACAGGACGTGACGACTTTACCGAAACAAGCGGTTCGTGAGCATATGGGGATCGTCTTACAGGATCCGTTCCTCTTCACAGGAACGATTCGCTCGAACATCACACTCGGCAATCCTGATATTTCCGAAGAACGGGTACGACAAGCGATCGAAGCCGTCGGCGCGGATCGATTCATTGATCGTTTACCGAACGGGCTCGATGAACCAGTCATCGAAAAAGGTGCCACGTTATCAGCGGGGGAACGACAGTTGATCAGTTTTGCCCGTGCGCTAGCGTTTGACCCTGCAATCCTAGTTCTTGACGAAGCGACAGCGAGTGTTGACTCGGAAACGGAAGCGGTCATTCAAGATGCCTTGCTGACATTAACGAAAGGACGAACGACGTTCATCATTGCCCATCGCTTGTCGACGATCAAGGATGCGGACGAGATTCTTGTTCTCGATCATGGTCAGATCGTCGAGCGAGGATCCCATGATGTACTCCTCGCGATGTCCGGGATTTATGCGAAAATGTATGCATTACAAAGTAAGCGGAATCTAGAATTGAAATCAAGCTAATCCATCCAGTTTCTCCTCCTTTTCGTTTATACTGAAAAACGAAGAGGGGGAGTTTTTGTAATGGAGACACGGATGAGTCAATTATCGAAATACGAACTTGAGATGTTGATCACGAAATTAAGTGAACAAAAACGAAAAGCGGAGCAACACGGGAACGTCAGTGAAGTGGAAGTTGTGACGCGAAAAATCGCTATTGCGAAAAGTTATTTGATCGATCCGAAACGATTCGAACGGGGAGCCTTTTACCGAATTGAAGGAGAAGAGGCGCGATTTGAGTTACACTTCGTCAATGGCGTCATGGGTTGGGGACATTTTGAAGGTACCGCTCAAGAAGTCGCGATTCCGCTCGCATTATTCACAGGAGAGGGAGAACAGACATGACGAATCGAGAACAAGCCCTTCAGCAATTGGCTGAAGAATTATTGCAAGTGAATGAAGTACTGACACCGGAAGAAGCACTGACGTGGGTCGAAGTGCTTTGGGAAGATTTCGAAGCAACACTCGCGCGCGCAGGTGAGAAGTATCAAGGTGAAGCCGTTGCAGTTCATTTCGTCGAGCAACAGATTAAACAGCATGGGGCGATGTTACACCGATTTAATACGACGAACGAAAAATTCAAGCATTTGATGACAGGTCGAAACGTCGAATGAAAAAAGCTCCGCACATCGGGATTTCCGTTGCGCGGAGCTTTGTCTTTATAATGCAGGGATGAACAGTTTTTTCTGCAAAGTCCGTTCGCTGAACACCCAGCCGGTATAGGAGCTGACGATTTCTTGTGTAGCAGCGTCGATTCTGACGACGGCAACGAATGGATAGACTTCCTTCGTGAAATAACGAAGGTTGGTGAAACGGTATTCGACAATGCCATCTTTTCGTGAGACCGTATACGTATGAATCTTCGAGAACTCAAGAAATGCTTGCAAGTCCGCGTTTTGTTTAACAATTTCGTACAAGGCGTCACCATGCGGTTCGTCCTTGATCCGGAAGTTTCCGCATTCGACGACGGTTCCACTGTTGATCTTAACGACGGAATACTCATCGCGTAAACGTGCTGCGACATGCCACTCATCCCATTTCATGCCAGGTGAGATGAAAAGCTTGTGTGCGCCGCGATAATAGCGCGCTGCGGTCGCAAGCGCGTCATTTCGTAACTTGAATTGAACAGCGTAGTAAATAATGACGATGGCAATTAAAATCGGGAAGATGACGATCGTCGCTTTCGTCAATAACCAAATCCCGAACGCGGCATAATACATCGTGAACAGATACGGATCAAATGTGTTGATGACACCCCAACCAATCCAGGATTTTTTGAACGGGTGTAAGGCTTGTGTTCCGTAAGCGTTAAACAGATCGACGAAGACATGAAGAGCGACAGCGATCTGCGCCATTAGCCATAATGAAGTCGGAGGTATACCGAATAACGTACCGATGACGATCGAAAGTAATAACGGCCAGGCGAGTAAGGCGATCAATCCGTGTGATTTTCCGCGATGTTGGCGCAAATAGGCGCTGTTTCCTTTGAACTTAAAGACAGTGTCGAAGTCCGGTGCGTGTGAGCCGACGAGCGCCGTCGTCGTCACGGCAGCAAACATCGTCGTGCTCGCTGCGACGTCAGGGTGTAGCGTCGAGATGGCGGCGAGACAAAGTCCCATGCCAATATGCGTACCAGTATCCAATGCGAATTCGCTCCTTCTATAAAATCGTGATGGTGAATCCATCGAGGTTCTGCCGAGTAATTTTTAATAAATATATCGTATCCAAGAGAAAAGAGGTAACCTTTTGACTGTCGTTCAAGAATATTTCACAAACTTTAATAAAACACAATTTACCACAGAACTGATTGCCTGGTTCCTTCGTGAACAGCGGGATCTCCCGTGGCGAAGAACCAAAAACCCATATCATATCTGGATTAGTGAAATCATGCTTCAACAAACGCGCGTTGATACAGTCATCCCGTATTATGAGCGCTTCACGAAACGTTTTCCGACACCGCATGATTTAGCAGAAGCGGATCAAAGTGAAGTGCTCAAACATTGGGAGGGCTTAGGGTACTATTCCCGTGTCAAGAATCTTCAAATCGCGGTTCAGGAAGTTGTTGAAAAATATGATGGGATCGTTCCGGACGAAAAGGAATTGTTCAGTCAACTGAAGGGTGTCGGTCCGTACACGACAGGAGCGGTTCTATCGATTGCTTATGGGCAAGCAGAACCAGCAGTAGACGGAAACGTGATGCGCGTCCTCTCACGTGTACTTGGGATTTATGAAGACATTGCTGCACCGAAGACACGGAAATTGTTTGAGGCGGCGGTACATCAATTGATTGATCCAGCTGATCCGTCCAGTTTCAATCAAGGCTTGATGGAACTCGGCGCGATGGTCTGTACACCGAAGTCTCCGATGTGTGGACTTTGTCCTGTTCAAGACGTTTGTTTTGCATATGATCGAAATGCACAGGAAGAACTACCTGTGAAGACGAAGAAAGGGAAGACGCAAATTATTCCGTATGATGCTCTTGTTTATGAAGCAGACGGAAAAATCGCAATTGAACAACGGGCGGAGACCGGTTTGCTTGCTGGCATGTGGCAATATCCACTTCGAGAAGCAGAAGAAGCGCGTGACGGAACGCTTATCGGGCATGTTCGACACATCTTTTCGCACCGGATTTGGGAGATTGCTGTCTATCGCGTGACGGAACAGCCGGACCAGACGATACTAGTTGATCAGGAAACGTATGCGACGCATCCGGTATCTGTCGCCCAAATGAAGATTGATCGACTATTGAAGGGGGAGATCTAATGCATACTTTTCGATTTGAGACGCGTGTCGATACATCAAAGAAGCAAGCGTGGGATTTTTTAAGTGATGCCAAGGCCTTAAGTCGATTGACGGTATTTCCGCAAGTGAAGACGTCGGGTGATACACGGACGCGAGCCGGGAACACGATTCGTCTACGTGTCGGAGTTTCACCACTATTTGTCTCGTGGACGTCTTGGATTCCTTTCGTAGAAGAATATGTCTTCGTCGATGTCGGTACAAAAGTGCCGTATCCGTTTCGTGCCTGGTGCCACGTGCACCGAGTCGAAGAACGTGAATCTGGCGTCTATTTCATGGATGAAGTGACGTATGCCTCCTTCTTACCCGCCTTCGTCATTGAAGCATTCATCTTAAAACCGATGTTCAAACAGCGAAAAAATGCGATTTTGAATCACTTTCAAGGCTGAATTCCGTCATTTTTCTGAAAAAATACCCTTTCGTTTTTCATGTGTTCTGAAAATGGGTATAATAAGCACGAGAGTATAACAGAATGGAAGAAAAACGCTTTAGAAAGGAGTAGCACATGAGTCGATTCCCAAAAGAAAGTAGCAAGATTGAGATTCAAAGTTTCAAACATAACGGGAGCTTACACAGAGTTTGGGAAGAAACGCTCGTGCTGAAATCGACGGAAGAAGAATTGATTGGGTTCAATGATCGTATCATGGTCAGTGAATCAGATGGTCGTCAGTGGCGAACGCGAGAGCCTGCAATCTGTTATTTTTCAACAGAACTCTGGTTCAATGTCATTTGTATGATTCGGGAGGATGGCATTTACTACTACTGCAACCTCGGATCACCTTCTACGTTCGATGAGAAAGATCGAGCAGTCAAGTACATTGATTATGATTTAGATATCAAAGTGTATCCTGACATGTCCTACATGATCCTCGATGAGGACGAATATGAGAAACATCGCCGTGAAATGAACTATCCGAAGGCGATTGATCGTATTTTAAAGGATAATGTTCAAATCCTGATCCAGTGGATTCGTAGTCGCAAGGGTCCATTTAACCCGGCTTTCGTGGATATGTGGTATCGTGAATATGAAACAAGATATCGGAGATGATGGTTCGCCATCGTCTTTTTTTAATTGAAGGAAGTGAAACACGTGGCAACACAAGCAAAACGTAAGCACCAAGGCTCGATTCGCCGCTATATGGCGTTCGTCAAGCCGTATCAAAAACAGATCCTCTTGACGGTCTTCGTCGGGATCATCAAGTTCTCGATCCCGCTCGGACTTCCATTGTTGTATAAATACATCATCGACCATATCCTAACCGGGAACACAATGCCAATGGCGGAAAAAAGTAAGCAATTGGCGTATTTGATCGGAGCAGGTGTCTTCATCTTCTTGATCGTCAAGCCGCCGCTTGAATATGTCCGTCAATATCTCGCACAATGGTCAGCGTCGAAGATTCTATTTGACGTACGGAACCGATTGTTTGATCATGTTCAGAAATTGTCGCTTCGTTTTTATTCGAATACGAAAACCGGAGAAGTCATTTCACGGATCATCAATGATGTCGAGCAGACGAAAGACTTCGTCGTCACAGGATTAATGAATCTATGGCTTGATATGATCACGATTTTTATTGCCATTGCCATCATGTGGACGATTGATCCGAAGTTGACACTCGTCGCCATCATTCCTTTACCCTTCTATGCCCTTGCCGTTAAGTTCTTTTACGGTCGCTTACGTGGATTGACACGGGAACGTTCGGCAGCCCTTGCGGAACTACAAGGTCATTTGACGGAACGGGTCAACGGGATGGCAGTCATTCGTAGTTTTGCACTGGAACCACACGAGAACAAAGCGTTCAAACATCAAAATGACGGCTTTTTAAAAGCAGCGCTTCGTCAAACGAACTGGAATGCGCGGACGTACGTCGTCGTCTCGACGATTACGGACTTCGCACCAATCCTGATCTTCGGAACGGCGGCGTTCTTCGTCTTGAACAATCAAGTGACACTTGGGACGATGGTCGCGTTCATTGGTTATATCGACCGTCTGTATGCACCGCTCGGTCGTCTCGTCAACTCTTCAACGACGTTGACACAGTCGATTGCCTCGATGGACCGGATGTTCGAGTTTTTAGATGAGCCGTATGACATTACGGAAAAACCGAATGCGCGTGAACCGAAAGATGTCCGCGGAAACGTTCAATTTGAAAACATCAGTTTCGCTTATGAAGAAGGCGGTGAGCTGGCGATCGATCGCTTGACGCTTGACGTTCAGGCAGGCGAACGGATTGCTTTCGTCGGGATGTCAGGTGGCGGGAAATCAACGCTCGTCAGTTTGATTCCGCGTTTTTATGATGTGTCTGCCGGTCGGATCACGCTTGACGATGTTGATATTCGTGACTTGAAGTTGCGAGGTCTTCGCGATCAGATCGGGATGGTCATGCAGGAATCGATTCTATTTAGTGAGTCGGTCCAAATGAACATCAAGATGGGGAATCCGGACGCGACGGACGAGGAAGTCATCGCAGCAGCAAAAGCAGCGAATGCCCACGAATTCATCGAACGATTACCAAACGGTTATCATACGCCGGTCGGAGAACGAGGCGTTAAGCTATCGGGTGGTCAAAAACAACGTCTTGCGATTGCGCGGGTCTTCTTGAAGAATCCGCCGATTCTAATCTTGGATGAGGCGACGAGTGCGCTCGATTTAGAGAGCGAAGCGATGATTCAAGATTCGTTAGCACGTCTTGCAAAAGGGCGGACAACGTTTACTGTCGCGCACCGTTTATCAACGATTACCGATGCCGATAAGATCGTCGTCATTGAAAATGGTCAGATTACGGAAATTGGCACACACGAAGTTCTCATGCAAAAACGAGGCGCTTATTTTGAACTGTATGCCATTCAAAATCTGGAACTCGTCGAATAACAAAAAACAGCGCCCCTTGCGAGGGCGCTGCTTTTTTAGTGAAGAGACTTAAAGTCGAGCAAAGGCACGATCGACTGCTGCGATCGTCTCTGTGATGTCGGCTTCCGTATGTTCTGTCGTCAAGAACCACGCTTCGTATTTCGAAGGAGCGAGGTTGACGCCTTCTTCCAGCATCAATTTGAAGAAACGTCCAAACATCTCGCTATCTGCACGTTCTGCACCATCGTAATCGATGACTGTTTCATCCGTGAAGTAGACCGTCATGGCACCTTTTAGACGGTTGATCGTAATCGTGACGTCATGACGTTTTGCTGCTTCCAGTACACCTTGTTCGAGTAAGGCACCGAGGTGATCAAGTTTTTCATAGACACCAGGCTGCTCAAGTAATTCAAGACAAGCGATACCGGCAGCCATGGATGCTGGGTTCCCTGCCATCGTACCTGCTTGATAAGCCGGACCGAGTGGCGCGACGTGTTCCATGATTTCTTTACGGCCACCATAAGCACCGATCGGTAAACCACCACCGATGATTTTGCCGAGCGCCGTCATATCGGGGCGGATATTGAGTAGTTCTTGTGCACTGCCGTATGTGAAACGGAATGCAGTGATGACTTCATCGTAAATAACAAGTGCGCCGTGAGCATGCGTGATTTCGTTGACTGCAGCAAGGAATCCAGGTTGCGGTTCGACGATACCGAAGTTTCCGACGATTGGTTCAACGAGTACACAAGCGACTTGATCGCCCCATTGTTCCATGATTTGACGATATGATTCGATATCATTGAACGGTGTCGTGATGACTTCTTTTGCCGTCGCTTTCGTGACACCTGCTGAATCGGGAGAACCAAGTGTCGCTGGACCACTTCCTGCTGCGATCAGCATCAAATCCGAGTGACCGTGGTAACAGCCACTGAACTTCACGACAAGCTCACGACCTGTATATGCTCGTGCGACGCGAATCGTCGTCATGACGGCTTCCGTTCCGGAGTTCGTAAAACGTACTTTTTCAAGCGAAGGAATTGCTTTTTGTAGTTTATGTGCAAAGTCGATTTCTAGACGGTGGGGCGTGCCATAAAGAAGACCGTTCTGGGCAGCGTGTGTGATCGCTTCCGTAATGTGGGGGTGACCGTGTCCTGTGATGATCGGACCGTAGGCCGCTAAGTAATCAATGTAGCGATTGCCATCGACATCATAAAAGTAAGCACCTTTTCCGCTTTCCATATAGACAGGTGCACCGCCGCCGACGGCTTTGAATGAACGGGATGGACTGTTGACGCCACCAACGATACACTCTTGTGCGATTTCATATAACGCCTCTGAAGTAGGGCGAGTAGTGTGGGTAGACATGAAGATTCCTCCAATCGATGATTCGTGAAAAATATCACGATATGATTGTATCATGGACGTCAAATCCGGTGCAGAGCCGTTGACGGAATGCCTATTTGTAGGTAGACTAATTATAAAGATTACAATCTGATAATCAATGAAAGATAGAAATGAGGGGATGGACGTGGCTAACGAAATGCTGGATGACGCCGTGAAGTCACTTCGGGAATCAGGCGTTCGAATGACACCACAACGTCACGCGATTTTGGAATATTTAACGACGGGACACACGCATCCGACAGCGGATGAGATTTATCGTGCACTCGAACATCGTTTTCCAAACATGAGTGTGGCGACTGTATATAATAACTTACGCGTGTTTCGAGAAAAAGGAATCGTTGAGGAAATGAATTACGGAGACGCTTCAAGTCGCTTCGACTTCGTTACGACACGCCATTACCACATGATCTGTGAAAATTGCGGAAAGATCGTTGACTTCAACTATCCTGTGCTCGATGATGTCGAAACGGTTGCGGCGCACTTAACAGGCTTTAAAGTCGATCGTCACCGATTAGAAGTGTACGGAACTTGCCCGGACTGTCAATCGAATGTCCAATAAAAAAACGAGCTGCCTTAGCGGGGAGCTCGTTTATTGTGTTTATTATATTTTTCATCAAATTCTTTACCTTCAAGAGATGGATCCATCGTCAGTGGTTCATCGCAATGCATACATAAGTCGACGCGACCAAGGACTTTTGTTTCTTTTCCACAGTTCGGACAAGTGACGACAGCTGCCTTCGTTGATGTCAGACCAATCAAGAAATAGAGTGCCGTACTGGCGAGAACCATGACGAAACCGAGAAGCATGAGTAAGACCATGATGATCTCGAATTGTTTGAGTAATAGACCGCCATACATGACGAGCATCCCACCGAAGACGAGAAACATAGCTAAGTTTCGCGCGCGGTTTATTTTATTTTTACGTTGTTTTTTCAAGTGAATTCCCCCTGTTGTCAGTCTAGCATAAGAAGTGGGATTGCCTGAAGAAGGAAAGCTTGTTTTTTTGTCGAAAATGGTAACGACGAGTTCGTATAGAAGGGTGAGAAGTACATGGAACAAGCAACACGAACGATTTATTCGGAGTACGCGGCTTATCGTGAAACACAAGGGATCATTGCTGTTGAGAAACGGCAACCACGGGATTCCCTGACGGATCAATTTGATACACTTCTTGTTGTCATCACGAGAGACCCAGAAGTCGAGTGGACGATCAAACATTATCGACTGAATACACTAAAGGTGTCGTTACACCTCGTACATGAAGATGTGTTATCACGATGGATTTTATTAAATGCCAATCGACGCGCGATTCACTGGATTGCTGAAGGGACGATCGTATTCGAACGAAACGATTACTTAGTTGACTTAAAAAGACAACTACTCGATTTTCCTGATGAGGAACGACATTTACAGATGACGATTTCCTTTGCTAAATTGTTGCGTCGTTTCCAAGATGGAAGAAACTTGTTTAGTCGCGGACATCATTATGATGCCTATACACATGTCCATCATGCGTTGCATCACCTGGCACGGCTATCCGTCCTCGAAAAAGGAAAACATCCTGAAACGGTCGTTTGGGAACAGGCGCGACTCGATGACCCGGATGTCTATAAACTATACGAGCAATTATTGATGAGTGAAGAGACACTAGATCAACGTATTCATCTTGCTTTGATTGGGCTTGAGCACCTTTTGCAGTCCAAGGTTTTATCGGGAGGACGCTATTTATTCGAAATTATGCGTGAACGGACGGATCCTTGGACGATGTATGAATTGATGGAAGAAGAACGATTGCAAGAAGTTAAAGTAGATTTGAGCAGCTTAATCGATTTCTTCATGAGAAAAGGTTTGATTCGTATCTCATATCAAACGACTAAAGGGGCGGGAGTCGAACTCGTGACGTATGAGCCGGTCGTATGACGATCGGCTTTACTTTTTCCTAGAATTGTTTTTGCTATATATAGAAGAAAAAAGATTTCAAAAGTTTTTTTAGAAAAACTATTGACGGTATTATACCGAGATAGTATATTAATACATGTCGACAGGGCAACACGCGCTGGACGGTGACGGGAAAGAAAAAAGATTTCAAAAAAGGATTGACGCTTAAGTTATTCCGTGATATCTTATTAAAGTCGCTGAAAACGACACGACGAACTTTGAAAACTGAACGATGAGGCAAAAATCGTATTCTACGGAATACAAACATGAATGAAGCGCAAGCTTCGTCAATCGTGACTTCGGTCACAACAACGAGCAAGTCAAACACTTCATGGAGAGTTTGATCCTGGCTCAGGACGAACGCTGGCGGCGTGCCTAATACATGCAAG
>NZ_JACSNI010000006.1:0-125042 GCF_018619055.1 Exiguobacterium sp. s130
GCGCTCGACTTGCATGTATTAGGCACGCCGCCAGCGTTCGTCCTGAGCCAGGATCAAACTCTCCATGAAGTGTTTGACTTGCTCGTTGTGTGACCGAAGTCACGGTTGACGAAGCTTGCGCTTCATTCGTTTTTGTATTCCGTAGAATACGATTTTTGCCTCATCGTTCAGTTTTCAAAGTTCGTCCGCGCCCGTTTTGGCGACTCAATTAGAATACCAAGTCTGAAACAAGAAGTCAACAACTTTTTTGAAATTGTTTTTTCGTTTGTTTCAAGCGCTTGTCTTTGTTAATGACATGTAATAATATATCATGCGTTTTATTATTGCGCAACACTTATTTTGAAATTATTTTTAAAATCATGAACAAACCTCTTGAACCTTACGAATTCGGCTCAAGAGGCTACTTATTCCTTATCAATCCATCAATTGAATGATGCTATGCTGTCGTTCTTCCATTAAATCAACGGTGATCATTCTTCCCTGGTCTTCATAAGAAATGACAGGACGATCAAAGACTGGATTCTTTTGAGCGATTGTTGCAATCTTCCCATTACTCATCAATACGCGATCACCGACTTCAATCGGTAGAAGTAACTGTCCAAGCAATAATACATATTTTGAACAATATTGCATCGGTCGCGCTTTTAAATGACGATATGCGTCAAACGGCGTATACGCTTCCCGGTATGGGCGCCAACTTGTCATTGCAGCAAAAACATCCGCTACAATGAACAATCGAGCATGATCTGCAATCTTATCACCTTTTACCTTTAGAGGATAACCAGATCCATCTAAACGTTCATGATGTTGAACAATCAAACGATTTACCGTGTCAGAGATAATCGTCTCCTTTTGCAAGACTTGATATGCCATTGCCGGGTGACGTTGAAAAATTTCTTGTTGCATCGCTTCATAACGTTTCGTGTGACGCCATTCCATGATCCGCGCTAGTCCGTAATCCGCAAAATAAGATGCCGTCCACAGCTCATGGATCATTTTCCGTTCTTTTCTGACTGCTTCAGCAAGCATTTGGGCAACTGCTCCTCGATAAATGGCATGTCGCACAGTGTAAGCTTCCGTTCCCCGTTCAAGGAAGAATGGCAGAACATCTTGTCTCGTAATTTGTTCCGGGACGGACTGTTTGACCCAGCTCAAAGCTTCATACACATTTGGCTTCATCCCCTGTTCCCATGACATGAAGACTTTATTATAGGAGCGAATGAACTCTTCAAAAGGATGTTCTATCTGCGCAGCCACTGTTTCAATCTGTGTCTTTTCACCTTCGACAAGATCAGGACGATCCTCGATGGTGACTTCTTTAATCAAAAACCGTTGGATTCGTCGTAACTCGTCGGTTCCAATTTTTTTCCCTGCTTCTACGATCGGATGATCTGTATGTAAGTAGATCGATTCGGTTAAACGATCCCCGATGCGTAATTGATCACTTGCCACTCGCATATCGCTTCGTTCCTTTCTCTTCTTTCTATATATGTAGATAAAAGCAGCAGAGTGGTATCACTCTGCTGCTTCCTTACTAACGTCTTGCTTACTCCTCCACTTCTTCTGAAGTATCCGATTCGACTACATTCTCTTCTGATACAAGATCCGTATCTTCTTCCGTTTCATCGGTTTCTTCTCGTTTCAGTTTCGCAACCGTTGCAACACGGTCACCTTCTTCAATTCGAATGACCTTCACCCCTTGGGTGTTGCGGCCGACACGTGAAATGTATTGCGAGTCTGTCCGAATAACGATACCGCTCTCTGTCATGATCATGATGTCATCATCGACATCAACGATTCGCATGGCAACGATTTGACCGACGCGATCTGTTACCTTACTCGCGATCAATCCTTTCCCACCACGCGATTGACTACGGAACTCGGTCATCGGTGTTCGTTTACCGAATCCTTTTTCCGTAATAACCAGAACATCTTGTGCATCACGTGCAAGTTCCATCCCGACGACGAAATCGTCTGGGCGTAACGTCATCGCTTTGACACCACGAGCACCACGTCCCATCGAGCGGACATTCGTGATTGGGAAACGAATCGCTTTCCCGCTTGTTGAAACAGCAAAGACTTCATCATCCGTCGATGCAAGACGAACAGATGTCAATTCATCGTCTTCAAACAACCGAATCGCAATCAAACCATTTTTGTTGATCCGGGCATATGCGGACAACGGTGAACGTTTGACGCGTCCTTTACGTGTCATGAAGATCAATGATTTTTGCTCATCTTGAACGACTTCTTCCGTTTCGAGCGCTTCTTCCGTCTCTTCAATCTCTCCTTCAACCACCTCGACAGGTGCTTCAGTTGCTTGTTGCTCCTCAAGATAACGTTTGAAGTTGACTGGAATCATCGTCTCGACCTTTTCATCGCGTTCAATTTGGATGAGGTTGATGATCGGCACACCTTTTGATGTCCGGCTCATCTCTGGTACTTCGTACCCACGAATCCGGTAGACTTTCCCGCGGTTCGTAAAGAATAGAATCGTATCATGCGTCGAACAAGATAAGAGACGCGTAACGTAATCCTCGTCGTTCGTTCCGATTCCTTGAACGCCACGTCCACCGCGGCGCTGTGTCCGGTACGAATCCGTCGTCATCCGTTTGATATAACCACTGCTTGTCAACGTGATGATGATATCTTGTTCTGGAATCAAGTCTTCATCTTCGAATTCGATATGATCCATCCGGATTTCCGTCCGTCGCTCGTCGTTGAAACGTTCTTTCAACTCCTCGAGTTCTGTCCGGATCAAATCAAGCAAGACTTCTTCACTTGCAAGGATGCGGTTTAGTTCTGCGATCAATTGCATGATTTCGTCATACTCTGCTTCAATTTTTTCCCGCTCAAGACCTGTCAGGCGTTGTAAGCGCATATCGAGAATCGCTTGTGATTGTTTCTCAGATAACGCAAAACGCTCCATCAACTGTTCACGTGCTGCGTCTGCTGTCCGGTTACCGCGAATGATTTGAATGACTTCATCCAAATGATCAAGCGCAATCCGTAGACCAGCGAGCAAGTGTTCACGTGCTTCTGCTTTTTCGAGATCGAACTGTGTCCGACGACGAACGATTTCTTTTTGATGCTCGAGGTAATGATAGAGCATTTCTTTAAGCGTCAATGTTTTTGGACGCCCTCCGACAATCGCAAGCATGTTGACACCAAACGTCGTTTGCATTGACGTCTGTTTATACAAGTTGTTTAAGATGACACTTGCATTTGCATCACGACGGACTTCCATGACGATCCGCATACCGCGGCGATCTGACTCATCCCGTAAATCCGTAATGCCTTCGATCTTTTTCTCGCGGACGAGATCGGCAATCTTTTCAACAAGGCGGGCTTTGTTGACCTGATAAGGTAACTCTGTCACGATGATCCGTTCCCGGTCTTTTTTCGTCTGTTCGATTTCTGCTTTCGCACGGACGATGATGGAGCCACGTCCTGTTTCATATGCGCGACGAATCCCGCTACGACCAAGAATTTCACCAGCCGTTGGGAAATCAGGTCCCGGAATGTGCTGCATCAATTCTTGAATCGTGATTTCGGGATCGTGAGACAGTGCTAAGACACCATCGATGACCTCACCTAACTGATGCGGCGGAATGTTTGTTGCCATCCCGACCGCGATCCCGCTTGAACCGTTGACGAGCAAGTTCGGGAAGCGCGACGGTAAGACTTCCGGTTCGCGTTCCGAACCATCGTAGTTATCTTTGAAGTCAACTGTGTTTTTGTTGATATCGCGAACGATTTCCATTGCGATTTTTGACATACGAGCTTCCGTATATCGCATCGCAGCCGCCGAGTCTCCATCGACTGAACCGAAGTTTCCGTGTCCATCGACGAGTTCATAACGATAGCTGAAATCTTGCGCCATGCGGACCATCGTGTCATAGACGGCAGAATCCCCGTGCGGGTGATACTTACCGATGACTTCCCCGACGATACGGGCAGACTTTTTATGTGGTTTATCGGCACGAATACCGAGGTCGTTCATCGCATAGAGAATCCGGCGGTGTCCGGGTTTTAAACCGTCCCGTACGTCCGGAAGAGCACGTGCGACGATGACGCTCATCGCGTAGTCCATGAAGGACGTACGCATCTCTTGACTGATATTAATATCCTTGATGATTCCGTGATTTTGTTCGGACATGCTTCTGGCCACCCTCTCTGTTCAGCGTTAAATATCCAGGTTCTTGACGTAATGTGCGTGAGATTGAATGAAGTCGCGTCGTGGTTTGACCTGATCTCCCATCAAGATATCGAAGACTTCATCCGCTTCGATCGCATCTTGAAGCTCGACACGCAACATTTGACGACCACTTGGATCCATCGTCGTTTCCCAAAGCTGCTCTGGATCCATCTCTCCAAGACCTTTGTAGCGCTGAATATCGTACCGTGCGTTTTCAGGAAGCGCTGCAAGCGCCTCTGTCAATTCACGTTCGTTGTGCACGTACGTGATGTTCTTCCCTTGTTTGATTCCGTATAGCGGTGGCTGAGCGATATAGACGTATCCATGCTCGACAAGCGGACGCATGTAACGGTAGAAGAACGTCAACAAGAGTGTCCGGATGTGGGCACCATCGACATCGGCATCGGTCATGATGATGACTTTGTGGTAGCGTGCCTTCTCGATATTGAACTCAGAACCAATACTTGTCCCGAGTGCCGTGATGATCGTCCGGATCTCATCGCTTCCAAGAATCTTATCAAGACGTGCTTTCTCAACGTTCAAGATTTTACCGCGAATCGGTAAGATTGCTTGGAAATGACGATCACGTCCGGATTTCGCAGAACCACCCGCTGAGTCACCCTCAACGATATACAATTCGGAAATCGACGCATCACGTGACGAACAGTCGGCCAGTTTACCTGGAAGCGAGCTGACTTCAAGAACACCTTTACGGCGTGTCAATTCACGTGCGCGTTTTGCTGCCATCCGGGCGCGAGACGCCATCATCCCTTTTTCGACGATTGCGCGTGCGTTCGTCGGATTTTCAAGCATGAATTGCTCAAATGCACCAGAGAAGAGCGAATCCGTGACCGTACGTGCGTCGGAATTCCCAAGTTTCGTCTTCGTCTGTCCTTCGAACTGCGGGTTCGGGTGCTTGACAGAAACGATCGCTGTCATCCCTTCCCGTACGTCTTCACCGGACAGTGTACCGTCTGCATCCTTCATCAGACCGAACTTTTTCGCGTAATCATTGATGACGCGTGTCAAAGCTGTCTTGAAGCCGGTCTCGTGCGTACCACCCTCATGCGTAGGGATGTTGTTCGTGAACGAGTAGATGTTTGACGCAAATCCATCGTTGTACTGAAGTGCAACTTCGACTTCGATGCCGTCTTTTGTGCCGTGTACGTAGACAGGTTCTGCGTGAACGACTTCTTTTGAACGGTTTAAGTGTTCGACGTAAGATTTAATCCCACCTTCGTAGTGGAAACTACGCGTCATCGGCTCATCCGCACGATCGTCCGTGATGATGATCTTCAAGCCTTTGTTTAAGAAAGCAAGTTCCCGCAGGCGTGTCGCTAGCAAATCGTAGTCATACTCGAGCGTTTCTTGGAAAATCTCACCGTCTGGGAAGAAACGAATCGTCGTTCCGGTCTCTTCTGATGTTCCAATCACTTCGAGGTCTTGCGCTGGTACACCGCGATGGTACGCTTGGTAATACAGCTTTTCATTCCGTTTGACGAATACTTCAAGTTTCGTCGACAGGGCGTTAACGACTGAGGCCCCAACACCGTGTAATCCACCCGATACTTTATATCCGCCGCCGCCGAATTTACCACCGGCGTGGAGGACTGTCAGGATGACCTCAACGGCAGGACGACCCATCTTCTCTTGAATGTCGACTGGAATACCGCGTCCGTTATCCTCGACTAAGATCGAGTTCCCTGGTTCGATCGTGACTTTGATCGTGTCACAGTATCCTGCGAGCGCCTCATCGATCGAGTTATCGACGATCTCCCATACGAGGTGATGGAGACCTTTTGATGCCGTCGAGCCGATATACATCCCTGGACGTTTACGTACTGCTTCTAATCCTTCAAGAACTTGAATCTGATCGGCACCGTATCCTTGTTCCAATTCCATATCTTCATGATTACTCATCGGTTTTCTCACCTACTGTTTCTTTATATGATGTCTCTTCCAAATCGACCGTCCCTTGTTTCACGTGGAACAACTTCGCTTGGTTGATCGTTTCATGCGCAATCCCATCGACGCTTGTCGTCGTCAGGATCGTCTGGACCTTTTGTTGCATCGTATCGAGCAAATGTGTTTGACGATGATCATCAAGCTCGGATAAGACATCGTCGAGTAGAAGAAGTGGATACTCTCCGACTTCCTCGTGAATCAATTCGATCTCTGCAAGTTTTAACGAGAGGGCTGCTGTTCGTTGTTGTCCTTGTGAACCATACGTTTGGACGTTTCGTCCATTGACTTCCATCTCAAAGTCATCGCGATGTGGTCCAAACAACGTAACTCCTCTTCGGATTTCATTTTCTTTTATTTTACCAAACTTCTGCGTGTAGGACGCAGTCATTCCTTCGACATCGAGTAATTCATTGCCAAATGTGTCCGAACGATAGATGAGCGCGAGTTCTTCCTGTCCACGACTAATTCCGTCATGAATCGGTCGTGCCCACTTTTCGAGTTGGGCCATGAAATGATGGCGGCGCTGAACGATTTTAACGGCTAGCGTAATCATTTGCTCCGTCAAGATATCAAGGAAGGTCTCGTCTCCTCCCTTCATGGACAGTTGTTTCAGCAATGCGTTGCGTTGCTTCAACACTTTCAGATACTGACTCAATTCATGCAAATAGACCGGGCTGACTTGACCGATCTCCATATCGAGAAACCGCCGGCGGACTTGTGGACTGCCTTTGACGATATGCAAATCTTCCGGGGCGAATAAAACGATGTTCAGTGCCCCGACATAATCACTCAAGCGTCGTTGCTCTAGATGATTTAGTTTTGCTTTTTTCCCGCGACCCGAGATGACGATCTCCTGGACATGAGAACCTGTTCGTTTGACGACACGTCCTTCGACGCGCGCCGTCTCCTGGTCCCAACCAATCAGTTCCTTGTCATGTGTCGTCCGGTGAGACTTCGCGAGAGCGAGAACATAGATCGCTTCCAATAAGTTCGTCTTCCCTTGTGCATTTTCACCAATCAGAACATTCGTCTTTTCGGAGAATGACAGTTCGAGTGCGTCATAGTTGCGATAATGACTGAGTCGGACTGAATCCAGCCGCACGTTAGTTACCCTCGTTCTTGATGATGAACTGACCGTAGTCTTCTACATCAATGATGTCTCCATCCCGTAATTTACGACCACGTCGCTGATCGACTTCGCCGTTGACTAGAATTGGCACCTCTGCTAAAAACGGTTTGGCTTGCCCTCCGCTTGAGATGATATCCGACAGTTTCAGGAACTGCCCTAATGTGACATATTCCGTTGTAATTCTGATTTCTTGCATGGATTGACTCCTCCTACCTACATATTATAAATGACGTACTCTTTATTGTACTAAATATTGAACGATTTAGCAAAATTCCCGAACGTATATACGGTATACGAAAAAGACGGGTCCGATGTCGAAACGATCGAACCCGTCTTGTCACGTGTTTTTATGTTGATGCTTACGCCGTCCGGACTGGAAGAATCAGTTGCAAGACGTTATCTTGATCAACTGGATGCAAGATGAATGGACGAATCGAACCCGTGAACTGGATTTCGATATCTGTCGCGTCAAGCGCCTTTAAGGCATCCATCATGTACTTCGAGTTGAACGAGATTTTCAGTTCTTCCCCTTCAAGCGAAAGGATGCTGACTTGCTCCGAGACTTTCCCGACTTCTGGTGAATGCGAAGAAATCTCGACCGCTGTCGTTCCTTCAGCTGCAAACTTGATGACGTTGTTACGGTCCTCACGTGCGAGCAGTGACGCGCGATCGATCGCTTGGAGCAATTCTTTCGCGTTCATGCGGACAGCTGTCCGGTACTCTTCTGGAATCAAACGTGATGTATCCGGATAGTTTCCGTCAAGTAGACGCGAGAAGAAGAGAACGTGTTTCATCTTGAACAAGATTTGTTGGTTCGTGATCGTAATATCCACATGACCATCCCCAAGTAACTTCGATAATTCATTTAAGCTCTTACCAGGAACGATGACGTTCTGGAACGAGATATCCGTATCTGTCTCAAACTGAGCACGACGAAGGGCTAAACGGTGACTATCCGTTGAGACACACGTCAAGATACCTTTGTCGGCTGAGAAGTTCACACCTGTGAGAACAGGACGTGTTTCTTGAACAGCGACAGCAAAGCTTGTTTGACGAATCATCGACCGTAAGAGATCAGCCGGTAAACGGAAACGTTGTCCCCCATCGACTTGTGGAAGACGTGGGAACTCATCTGGATCAAGACCGTTCAAATGGAATTCCGCTGTTCCTGACTGAATCCGTGTCATGAAGTTCGGTGAGACTTCAAGTGTCACTTCGTCTTTTGGCATCTTTTTGACGATATCGCCGAAGAAGCGAGCATTCAAGACGACACTACCAGCACGGTGGACCGTGACATAAGACGTTCCGTTCTCTTCTGCATAGATCGTCCGTTCAATCGAGATTTCTGTATCGCTTCCTGTCAGCGTCATGCCATCTCCATGAGCTTCGAGTTTGATCCCTGTCAGAATCGGAATCGTCGTGCGGGATGAGACCGCTTTGGCTACATCTTGTACTGCTTGAATTAAAGCTTCGCGTTGAATGGTGATATGCATATCGTCGTTAGACTCCTCTCGAAAATAATGGGCATGCGCCCATCATAACATAATAATATATTTTTTTAATAATAGTCTTAGGGGCTGTGGATAGTGTGGATAAGTCGGTGGATAACTTGATATAGAGCCAAAAACGGTGTGGATAAGTTGTGGATAACCACCCTACTTTATCCACATGTTTATCCACAGTTTTACGAATGCTTTAACTCATGCTTGATTTGTTCGATGACTTTTCCTGTTTCACCGTCTGATTTGATCAACATACTGATTTTTTCATGGGCATGGATGACGGTCGTATGGTCGCGTCCTCCAAATTCCTCCCCAATCTTCGGTAATGAGCTTTCCGTCATCTCACGCGAAAGATACATCGCGATTTGACGTGGAAAGGCAATCGATTTCGTCCGTTTCTTCGCCTTAAGATCATCAAACGGCAAGTTGAAATGCTTACTGACCGACTCCTGGATGTCACGAATCGTGACTTTACGCGGTTCGGCGACTGGCATGATGTTATGCAAGGCTTCTGCAGCGACATTTGGATCAATCGGTCGTCCGACGAGATTCGCATAAGCGATGACACGCGTCAACGCTCCTTCGAGCTCACGGATATTCGTATCAATCTGACTCGCGATGTAGAGCATGACTTCGTTTGAGACATCAAGCTGTTCAGCATTCGCCTTTTTCCGTAAGATCGCAATCCGTGTCTCGAGATCCGGTGGCGTGATGTCGGTAATCAATCCCCATTCAAAACGAGAACGGAGCCGATCTTCAAGCGTTGGAATCTCTTTTGGTGGTCGATCGCTTGAGATGATGATTTGTTTTTGATCGTTATGCAGTGCATTAAATGTGTGGAAAAACTCTTCTTGCGTCTGTTCTTTGCCCGCAAGGAACTGGATGTCATCAATTAAGAGGACATCGATGTTACGGTATTTATTTCGAAACTCAACCGTCTTATTATCACGGATGGAGTTAATAAAGTCATTCGTAAAGCGTTCAGAAGAGACATAGGCAATCCGTGTCCCAAGATTTTGATCTTGAACGTACTGTCCGATGGCATGCATCAGATGGGTTTTGCCAAGACCAACGCCACCGTAGATGAAAAGCGGATTATATGCTTTAGCAGGTGCTTCAGCAACAGCCAGTGAAGCGGCGTGTGCAAAACGGTTCCCCGATCCGATGACAAATGTATCGAACGTGTACTTCTCATTCAATTGTCCAAGTTCACTCATCGTCAGTTCATCTGTCGGTTTGCGCGTGTTCAATGGACGCGATTTCGGAGCCGGTGTTGCTTCGATCCGTTCCTCTTCTTGTCGATCGAGCATTTTCTTCGCTTGTCCCTCTTCAATGAACTGAATATCGAGTCGGCTTCCGGTTACTTCCTCAACTGTGTCTTCAAGTAAAGATAAGTACTGGCGCTCAAGCCACGTCACCGTAAATGCAGCCGGTGCTGAAACGAGTAAAGTCGTTCCATTTAGCGTAACGCCTTCTGTGGACTTCAACCACATATCATAACTGGCTTTCGGTGTTCGTTCCTCTTCCTCAATCACAGATAAGACATTATGCCAAAGTTCGGCAGCGTTTTTCATAAATACCCCCCTTTTTTTATCAAGATAGAAAAAATTTGTACACAGGCTTATACACAGACAAAGTTAATGAAGAAACTCGACTTATCCCCATAACGTAAAAACTGTGGATAACGTTATCCACAGGCAATTGAATCTGTGTATAAAGTTATCCACAGGGTGTGTATAACTTGTTTGGTCCTAAGCAATCAGGATCGTGTTATGCACAATTAGTGTATCAAAAGAAATGAGCTCTGGCAATGGTTGGAATGATTTATCCACAAGTAAATTCAATCGTCCACAGGTAGTTACCCACAAGCTGTGGATAGTGTGGATAAATTGTGGATAAGAGGTGGATAACTTTTTGAAAGAGGAAGCGTTAAAAAAGAGTTATTCACAAAACACAAAAGAAGTGGAAAAAGGAAATCCAAAATCGAGGATTGACGTCGATTTTAAAAAATACTATCGTAGACAAAGTGAAGAGTTATCCACGGAAAGTGTGGATAATGTGGATAAGTCTGTGGATAGGTGGATAAGTCTACAAACATCCCCTCCATGATCCACACGCATTCTATCGCGTAATAGAGTTTGCGCAGTCGAATCCTATTGCCTGTTTTCAAACCAGAAATCCCTTAAGCAGGACAAGAAATCTTCTGAACTTTCATTGACAATGCCACAATCAGTTTATATAATGTACAAGACTGCCTTAAAGTAGAAAATAACAATTGGTTATAAAGATCTTTTAAAGGAGGTGCAGACGAATGAAACCAACTTTCAACCCAAACAACCGTAAGCGTAAAAAAGTTCACGGATTCCGTGCGCGTATGGCTACGAAGAGTGGCCGCCGTATCTTGGCTGCTCGCCGTCTTAAGGGCCGCAAAGCCTTGACTGTCTAATGCATTGATGCATCCATCACTTCGGGCATGATCCGAGGTGATTTTTTTTATGTTTTTTCGTGTGTTCGTGCTTTTGTCACATGCGCCCTATCGCGTCGCATGTTTATTCTATGATATGATGAGAGACGACGAATTTTCGTAGTGTCAGGATGGAGTGTGAATAAGGTGAAGAAGGAATACCGCGTCAAGAAAGACAAGGAGTTCCAAGCGGTGTTTACTAAAGGAGCCTCTGTCGCAAATCGGCAATTTGTCGTGTATGCCTTGAAAAAGGAGCAACAGACTCACTTTCGGGTTGGTTTATCCGTCAGTAAGAAAATCGGGAATGCCGTCGTCCGGAATCAGGTGAAACGGTATCTTCGGGAAGCATGCCAGCAGCATGAAGCCTCGATTGCCCCGAATTATGATTTGGTGATCATCGCGCGCAATCCGGCCGCGAAGATGACCGCGCAAGAAGTGGCTGACAGTCTCCGTCACGTGCTTAAACGTTCCGGTGTCTGGATGCGATCAAAAAAATGAATCGTAGCAATGTATCCTGTTGATTTGTACGGCGCTCCCTTTCCTTGCCTTACTATAGAAGAAGATGGCGTTCGACAAAGCGTAAACAATTTCTAGGAGGAACTATGAACAAGAGAACTAAGATTTGGTTAACTCTCGGACTCATGTCCGTGCTCGCGATCGTGTTATCCGGCTGTACACCTAGTTCGTATGGTACTGGTGAACCGATCACAGCAGACACAGAAGGTTTTTGGAAACATTACTTCGTTTGGCCGATGGCGTGGTTGATTCGTGAGATTTCACAGTTCTTTAGCGGTGATTACGGTATCGGAATCATCATTACGACACTTCTCGTTCGTCTTGTCATCCTTCCATTGATGATCAAACAAACGAAGAGTATGGGTGGAATGCAAGTCATTCAACCTGAAATGATGAAGCTTCGTGAGAAATACAGCTCAAAAGACCAAGAGACGCAACAGAAATTGCAACAGGAAATGATGAAGCTCTACCAAGAGCACAACGTCAATCCACTCGCAGGCTGTTTACCGATCTTGATCCAAATGCCGATCTTGATCGCGTTCTATAACGCCATCATTTATACACCGGCTATTTTCCAACACACATTCCTCTGGTTCGACCTTGGTAAACCGGATCCATTCTTCATCTTGCCGATCATGTCTGCGGTACTGACGTATCTGCAACAAAAGATCTCGATGGCAGGTCAAGAAGACAACCCACAAATGAAAATCATGCTCTACGTCTTCCCGATCATGATCTTCATCATGGGGGTCACACTCCCTTCTGCCCTTTCGCTTTACTGGGTCGTCGGTTACATCTTCTCGATCATCGTCACGATCGTCATCATGAAACCAATGCGTGAAAAGATTAAGTTGCAGACGGAAGCGGCAATGGCTGCTAAACGTGAAAAAGAAGCGGCACAAGCAGCACCGGCTCCTAAAAAATCGAAAAAGAAACGCTAATACGTGAAGAGCGACGCTTTGTTTTGACAGAGTGTCGCTCTTTTTCTTTTGCGTCATTTCGTGTATAGTTGTTTCGTTATACCCATTGCAACGATTAAGGATTAAATACTCATAAAAAGACAGAAGAAAAACGAGGTGGAAGAACGGATGATGGAATTTGATACGATTGCCGCGATTTCGACGCCGATGGGAGAAGGGGCGATTGCGATCGTGCGCTTATCAGGTCCTGATGCAGTCGCTGTAGCCGACCGCGTCTATAAAGGAACCAACCGCTTGACGGAAGTACCAACCCATACGATTCATTACGGGAAATTGGTCGATCACGAGGCGGACCGTGTCGTCGATGAAGTAATGGTGAGTGTCATGCGCGCACCAAAGACGTTCACACGTGAAGATGTCATCGAATTGAATTGTCATGGAGGAGTCGTCGCGGTCAATCGTGTCCTCGAACTCATTCTCGCACAACCGGAAGTCCGATTAGCGGAACCGGGTGAATTCACGAAACGCGCGTTCTTGAACGGACGAATCGATTTGTCGCAGGCGGAAGCTGTCATGGATCTGATCCGCGCGAAGACGGATCGAGCGATGCATGTCGCCGTCAGTCAAATTGAAGGGCGTCTCTCAAAACTCGTCCAAGACTTACGTCAACAACTGTTGCAGACGATTGCTGCGATCGAAGTCAACATCGATTACCCGGAATATGATGCAGAAGAGATGACACAACAGATCGTCGAACGTGACGCGGGTGCTGTCCGCGCGATTCTAGCAGAGTTATTAACAACGGCACGCCAAGGAAAAATCCTTCGTGAAGGGTTATCCACAGCAATCATCGGTCGTCCGAACGTCGGTAAATCGTCTTTGCTCAACACATTGGTGCAAGAAGCGAAGGCTATCGTCACGGATATCGCGGGAACGACACGCGATACGATCGAGGAGTACGTCAATGTTCGTGGTGTACCACTAAAGTTGATTGATACGGCAGGGATTCGAGAGACGGAAGATATCGTCGAACGGATGGGTGTCGAAAAATCACGCCAGGCTTTAAAGACGGCCGATTTGATCTTACTCGTCCTCAACGGGAACGATGTCCTGACGGATGAGGATGTCTTGCTGTTTGAAGCGATTAAAGGGATGAACGCAATCATCATCGTCAACAAGAGTGACTTGGCGCAACAGATTGACTTAGCGCGTGTCACGGAGCTTGCCGATGGTCGACCGATCGTTACGACGTCCTTGCTCGAAGAAGCAGGCGTCAACGATCTTGAAGCGGCGATTGCGAGTCTGTTCTTTGAACAGGGTGTCGAGAGCCAAGATATGACGTACGTCTCGAATGCACGACATATCCAACTGATCAAACGCGCGAGTCAAATGATTGAAGATGCCCTCGGCGCAGCAGAAGCAGCGATGCCGATCGATATGGTACAGATCGATTTACGACGGGCATGGGACACGCTCGGCGAAATCAATGGAGATACAGCACAGGATAGTTTATTGGATCAGTTGTTTTCGCAGTTTTGTCTCGGGAAATAATCCAAGACGACTGCGTGTGGAATAAGAAGGAGGAACCAGTACTATGGCTTATCAAGCAGGTGAATTCGACGTCATCGTCGTCGGAGCCGGACATGCCGGCATCGAAGCCTCTCTTGCTGCGGCACGAATGGGCTCGAAAACGGTCATGTTGACAATGAATCCCGACATGGTTGGATTCATGTATTGCAACCCGTCGATTGGTGGTCCTGCAAAAGGGATCGTCGTCCGGGAAATCGATGCGCTCGGTGGTGAAATGGCACGCGCGATCGATGCAACGTATATTCAAATGAAAATGTTAAATACGTCTAAAGGTCCTGCTGTACGAGCATTACGGGCACAGGCGGATAAATTCGAATACCAAAACCGGATGAAAAAAGCGCTCGAGGATGAGCCGAATCTTCTTTTACGTCAAGCACTCGTCGAACGGTTGTTGATCGATGAAGACGGACGTTGCGTTGGTGTCGTCACGAATACCGGAGCAGAGTACCGGGCGAAAGCAGTCATCATCACGACAGGAACGTTCATGCGCGGGAAAATCATCATCGGTGAATTGTCGTACGAGAGTGGTCCGAACAATCAGATGCCATCGATCAATCTATCGAAACACCTTGAAGAACTCGGATTTGAGCTCGCACGTTTCAAGACAGGTACACCACCGCGCATCGATGGGAAAACGATCGATTATTCGAAGACGGAGATCCAACCAGGTGACGAAGTAGCGCTTCCGTTTAGTCATGAAACGACTCAGATGATCACGGAACAGATCCCATGCTGGTTGACGTATACGACGGAGTATACGCATCAGTTGATCGATGCGAACCTACACCGTTCCCCGATGTTCTCTGGGATGATTAAAGGGACAGGTCCCCGTTATTGTCCATCGATCGAAGATAAGGTCGTCCGGTTCAACGATAAACCGCGTCACCAAATCTTCCTTGAGCCAGAAGGTCGCGATACGGAAGAAGTCTATGTCCAAGGATTATCGACAAGTTTACCGGAAGACGTTCAACATGATATTCTCCGCTCGATTCCTGGGCTTGAGAATTCAGAAATGATGCGTCCTGGTTACGCGATTGAGTACGATGCCGTCGTTCCGACACAACTCTGGCCAACGCTCGAGACAAAGCGGGTTCCTGGTTTATTCACAGCGGGTCAAATCAATGGAACAAGTGGTTATGAGGAAGCAGCGGGACAAGGGATCATGGCAGGGATCAATGCCGGACTACAAGTCCAAGGCAAAGAACCACTCATCTTGTCACGTTCGCAAGGCTATATCGGTGTCATGATCGATGATCTCGTCACGAAAGGTACGAACGAACCGTACCGTCTCTTGACGTCACGTGCCGAGTACCGGTTGTTGCTCCGTCATGATAATGCGGACCTTCGCTTATCAGAAATCGGACATGAACTCGGATTGATCTCGGAAGAACGCCAAGCGAAGCTACTCGACAAACAAGAACAAATCCGTCTTGAGATGAAACGTCTTGAGAAGGTCGTCATCAAAGCGACACCGGACGTGAATGCACAGCTTGAAGCCATCGGTGCGTCACCACTCAAGGAAGCCTTGCATGCGATCACGTTGCTGAAACGCCCGGAAATCACATATGCGATGATCGCGCAGATGACACCACCGGAAACACCATTGTCTGCAGAAGCAGCAGAACAAGTCGAAATCCAAGTCAAATATGCCGGCTACATCGATAAACAACTCGATCAAGTCGAAAAAATGATGAGGATGGAGCAAAAACGGATTCCGGATCGTCTCGATTACGATGCGATCAGTGGATTAGCGATTGAAGCGAAACAAAAACTAAACCAAGTGCGTCCGCTCTCGATCGGACAAGCATCCCGGATTTCAGGGGTTAACCCGTCTGATATCTCGATCCTGCTTGTCTATATCGAACAAGGCCAATACGCATTGACTGCGGAGTGAACGAGATGAACCAACAGCAATTCGTAACAGCATTGGCAGCACAGGGACTTGAGGTCTCAGAACATCAGTTGCATCAATTCAAGCGGTATTATGAACTGCTCGTCGAGTGGAATGAAAAGATGAACCTGACGGCGATCACCGATGAAGAAGATGTCTATTTAAAGCACTTCTATGACTCGATCACAGCAGCGTTCTATTTTGATTTCACGACGGTCACGACGGTTTGTGATGTCGGAGCGGGCGCCGGTTTCCCGAGTCTGCCGATCAAGATCATGTTCCCGCACCTTCAAGTGACGATCGTCGATTCACTGAACAAACGAATCGGCTTCCTGAATCATTTGGCGACGGAACTCGGACTCGAAGGTGTCGCGTTCCATCATGGACGCGCAGAAGAGTTCGGTAAAAATAAACAATTCCGCGAACGGTTTGACGTCGTGACCGCACGTGCGGTCGCCCGGATGTCCGTTCTCGCGGAATATTGCCTACCACTTGCGAAAGTCGGAGGACAATTCGTTGCCTTGAAGGCAGCGAAAGTCAGTGAAGAGCTCGAGGATGGTGCGATTGCCTTGAAAGTACTCGGTGGGAATTTACGGGAAAGTTTCCAGTTCCAATTGCCAGGCGAGGAAAGTGAGCGTAATATCGTTATTGTAGATAAAAAACGAACAACACCCGGGAAATATCCGCGTAAAGCGGGTACGCCTGCGAAAGATCCATTAAGCTAAACACCGTTTCACGTGAAACGATGACTGATAAAGGTGAGGTGCGCCAACGTGAGAAATGCAATTGCCAAACTGCTCGGTAAACCTGCTACGATCGAGCTTGACCCACAAGAGACGGTTCAGGAATTACCATTGACAGAACTTGTCGCGAACCAGTTCCAACCACGGACTGTGTTTGACGGGGACCGAATTGAAGAACTAGCGGTTACGATCGAAGAGCATGGGTTACTCCAGCCGATCGTCGTTCGAAAACAAGGAACAGGATACGAAATCATTGCCGGAGAACGACGGTACCGAGCAGTGCGCTCGCTTGGTTGGGAAACGATTCCTGCCATCGTCAAAGAGATGACGGACGAGACGACTGCTTCCTTGGCATTGATTGAAAATCTGCAACGCGAAGATTTGACACCAATCGAAGAAGCAGAAGCCTATGAGCGCTTGCTTGCGTTACAGGACATCACGCAAGAAGTGTTAGCGCGTAAGCTCGGACGTAGTCAATCGACGATTGCCAACAAATTACGTTTGCTTCGATTGCCAACCGATGTCCGGGAAGCATTGAAGCAACGGACGATCACGGAGCGTCATGCCCGTGCGCTATTGCCGCTCAAGGATGAAGCGTTACAAGTAACGGTACTCGCTGAAATTCTGGAACGGGAATGGAACGTCAAGGAGACGGAGCGCCGGGTGGAACGATTGATGACACCACAGCCACCGAAGAAAAAACGTCATAAAAGCTTTGCACGAGATACACGGATCGCGTTAAACACCTTGCGGGACTCCGTGGATATGATCGAGCAGACTGGATTGACGATCGAAAAAGAAGAAGTCGATTGCGAAGAATATGTAGAGGTGCGAATTCGCATCGTGAAGGCACGTCCGGAATAAGCGGTCGTGCCTTCCGCTACGTTTAGGAGAGAAAACACGTGAATGAATTACCTGTTCGGGCGATTCGCCCGAATCCGACTCAACCTCGGAAACGATTCAATGAAAAAGCATTAGAAGAGTTAGCCCAATCGCTCGTTCGTCACGGGATGATCCAACCGATCGTCGTTCGACCACGTGATGGCTACTATGAAATCATCGCCGGTGAGCGGCGCTATCAGGCAGCAAGTCGCGCAGGATTCGAACGTGTGCCGGTCCTTGTGATTGAAGCGGACGAGACACGCGTCATGGAACTCGCCTTGATTGAAAACATCCAACGAGCGGACTTATCCGCGATTGAAGAAGCGATGGCGTATGCGGAGATGATCGAGGAATTCGACATTACGCAAGCAGAGCTTGCACAGCGTGTCGGGAAAAGTCGTTCGCACATTACGAACAGCCTTCGACTGTTACAGTTGCCATTGCTCGTTCAACAAGCGGTCATGGACGAACGGTTGTCGATGGGACATGCCCGCGCGCTCCTATCGCTGAAACATCCAAAGAAGATCGAACAGATGGCAGAACGGGTCATGGCGGAGAACTGGAACGTCCGTCGGTTAGAGCAGGCGCTTCGGGAGCGAAAGGAATCCGTCCGTCCGCAGCAAGCGACCGCTGTTCAATTCGTCGAGGAATCACTTCGCGAAAAATACGGGGCGACCGTTCGGATTAAACAAGGAAAACAAGCAGGGAAACTCGAGATCGATTTTACAGACGAAGACGACCTTAACCGGTTGCTCGACTTGTTGTTACCTGAATCGAATCAATGAAAAAGAAGCGTTCCGGGCGACGGTTCGCTTCTTTTTGCTTACATTGAACGCGGCGTGAAAGAAATCGTCGTTCGTGTGGATTCAGCGGAGAGTTTCGCATCAAGTAAATGGAAGCTGTTCGCGACGAGTTCCGCTAGTTCATAAACAAGGTGTAACCGTGTGTTCTGGAGAATCATCATCTCCATGAATCCACTGACGTTGACGACAGCCTTAATGTTGAAGTCACCGACCGCAGGCAACTCTTTTTGGACGCCGGCGCCGGGTGCGAGTGGACCTTCCGAGAAAAAGACATGTCCGACACTTGAAAGCCGACCGAGACACGCATCGATCGCGATGACGAGTGGACGGTAATGTGTCGTTTGGATCGAATGAATGGTTTCCGCGAGATTCAGTGCATGGACGGGTTTAGCGAGTGTACCGTAGACGTGAAGATGAGCAGGCGCTTGTTTCTCGAGGAATGTCCCAACGAGTGGACCGAGTGAGTCACCTGTTGAACGATCAGAACCAATGCAGACGAGTACGATTGGACGTTTTTCTTGGACGGCAGAGACTTGTTCGAATAATTGTTCGGCTAAGCGTTCTTTCGCGAACGGTTCCGTATATTCTAAAAAGAAAGAATAGGGCTTGGGCTCGTGCGAATGAAAGCGGAAGTTCATCGAAATCATCCTTTCTTCTCTTGGTGTCGGTGTCGTGGTGGATTGGCAAGAGTGAAGGGTTCTTAGATGATTTTCCTTTCCCGGTTTTTCCAGAAATCTAACGTCAAAATCGGCTCTTTGGTTGAAACTCGATTAAAATCACGTATACTGTCGTAATAGAGAGAATAAGAAAGGATGAGAGAATGGCTACCAATCAAGATGTACAAGAATCCGTCGCCCAAGTCGATAAATTGATCAACCAAGTAATGGATGCGGATATGTGGATTCGTTTTGGGATGAAACTACTGATTGCGCTCATCATCATCGCGGCGTTCTATGTGTTGACGCGCGTTTTGACTGGGGCAGTCTCACGTCTCTTTACGATCAGGAAAATCAATGAACAGGACTATCTAGCACAACGTCAGAACGAGACGCTGTTGAAGCTACTGCAAAATGCGATTCGCTACGTACTTGGAATCATCATGTTGTTGACGGTGCTCAGTCAGTTCGGTATCAACATCACCGGTCTCGTCGCCAGTGCCGGAATCGCCGGTCTCGCGATTTCGTTCGGTGCGAAGAACTTGGTGCAAGATATCATTACCGGAGCGTTCATCATCTTCGAACGTCAGTTTAAAGTCGGAGATTATGTACGCGTCGGTGTAATCGAAGGCGTCGTGACGGAACTTGGTATCCGGACGACAAAACTCAAAGGACTCAACGGAGAAATCCACATCATCCCGAACGGTCAGATTTTACAAGTCACGAACTATTCGGTCGACAACAGTTTCGCACTCGTCGATGTCCAAGTCTCTTATGATGAGGATCTTGAACGCGTCGAACAAGTTTTGCATGAGATTGCAGACCGGACGACGAAGAAGTATGTCGATATGTTCGTCGAGCCGATTCAGATGCTCGGTGTTCAGACACTTGGCCCTTCAGAGGTCGTCTATCGTTTGATGGCAGAAGTACCACCGATGCAACATTTCCAAGCTGGTCGCCTGATCCGGAAGGAATTGAAGCAAGGACTCGAAGAAGAAAACATCAAGATCCCGTATCCACGGATGGTCATGATGAATCCAGAACAAAAGAATGGTGGACAGACGGATGATTCCAAAAACGTATCAACTCCATGATTATGTTGAGATGAAGAAGCAGCATCCATGTGGAACGAACCGATGGCAGATCATTCGGGTCGGCATGGATATCCGAATCAAATGTCAAGGTTGCGGGGCAAGCATTTTAATGCCACGTCGTGATTTTGATAAACGATTGAAAAAAGTCTTACCAGAGTGACGAAAAAGCGGATGTGATTCTCGTGATCACATCCGCTTTTTCGTTGTCTTTCATAAGCGAAGTGATTGTGTTCGATTAGAGCGTGATTAAAAAAGACGGTCGAGCTCCTTGCTTAAAAAAAATGAACTATCTATAATTGTGAAAGATGTGCTGATGTGGTGTAATCATTCTACCCACTGCGGCCGCTAGCACGGATTTCCTAGGAAATACCGAAAAGGAGGAATTCCAAGTGGGATTAACAGCAGGAATCGTTGGCTTACCAAACGTAGGAAAATCAACACTTTTTAACGCCATCACACAAGCAGGTGTCGAGGCAGCGAACTATCCGTTCGCAACGATCGACCCGAACGTCGGTGTCGTTGAAGTACCAGATGCACGTCTTCGGAAATTGACAGAACTCGTCAATCCGAAAAAGACGATCCCGACAGCATTCGAATTCACGGATATCGCCGGTATCGTAAAAGGTGCGTCTAAAGGGGAAGGGCTCGGAAATAAATTCCTCGCGAACATTCGTGAAGTAGATGCGATTTGTCAGGTCGTGCGTTGTTTCGTAGATGAGAACATCACACACGTGGCCGGAAAAGTCTCACCGATCGATGATATCGAGACGATCAACCTCGAATTGATCCTCGCAGATCTTGAGCAGGTCGAAAAACGGATTCAGCGTGTCCAAAAACAAGTCAAGTCGCGCGATAAAAACGCAGCGGCTGAGCTTGAAGCACTTGAAATCGTGCAAGCGTTGCTCGAAGATGAGAAACCAGCACGTCTCGCTGAATTGAATGAAGATCAAGCAGCCATCGTCAAACACTTCCAATTGTTGACGATGAAACCAATGCTCTACGTCGCAAACGTCGGCGAAGATGAAGTCGCAGATGCAGACAGCAATGAGAACGTTCGTCTCGTCCGTGAGTTCGCAGCAAAAGAAGGCGCAGAAGTCATCGTCATCTGTGCTCGCATCGAAGAAGAGATTGCGGAGCTTGAGCCAGAAGAACGTCAAGAGTTCCTCGTCGATCTCGGAATCGAAGAGTCGGGTCTTGATCAATTGATCCATGCGGCGTACAGCACACTTGGTCTTGCGACATACTTCACAGCAGGTGAAAAAGAAGTACGCGCTTGGACGTTTAAAAAAGGCATGAAAGCCCCACAATGTGCGGGTGTCATCCACTCGGACTTCGAACGCGGATTCATCCGTGCAGAAGTCGTTGCGTATGAAGATTTAGCAGCTGCAGGTAACATGGCGACAGTTAAGGAACAAGGTCGTTACCGTTCAGAAGGTAAGGAATATGTCTTCCAGGACGGCGATGTCGTCACATTCCGCTTCAACGTCTAATCGAAATCGAATCGTTATTGCATAAAGCAAAATACTTTGGTAGTATTAACGAATGTGAGTAATGAATTATTGCTCCTTGCTCGAACATTCGAGCCGCCAGTCCAAGAGGAGGTGACAGATATGCGTAAATACGAAGTACTTTACATCATCCGTCCGGAACTTGATGAGGAAGCACGCAAAGCAACAGTGGAGCGTTTTAACAAAGTCCTCACTGATAACGGTGGTACAGTTGATAAAACAACTGAAATGGGTAAACGTCGTTTCGCTTACGAAATCAATGATATGCGTGAAGGGTTCTACGTTCTTCTTAACGTGACTGCTGAACCAGCAGCTACAAAAGAACTTGACCGTCTCATGAAGATCAGTGACGATATCGTTCGCTTAATGATCACAAAAGACGAGAAATAAGCTGAAACAGGAGAGTGATTCTGATGATTAACCGCGTCGTTTTAGTCGGTCGGTTAACTCGTGACCCGGAAATGCGTTATACGCAGAGCGGGATTGCGGTAACGCGATTCACACTCGCATGTGACCGTCCTTTCACAGGGCAAGATGGGAAGCGAGAAGCTGATTTCATCGATTGCGTCGTTTGGCGCAAGCAAGCAGAGAACGTTGCTCAGTATTTGAAGAAAGGTAGTCTTGCTGGTGTAGAGGGTCGCCTCCAGATTAGCAGCTACGACGATAAAGAAGGGCAACGCCGTTACCGTGCGGAAGTCGTCGCTGATAGCGTTCGCTTCCTTGAGTCACGCAACGCGAGCCGTTCTTCGGATGGTAGCGAAGGCTACGCTTCATCTACTGGTGGAAACGGGAATGCTGCAGGATGGGGTTCACAGCAACAGCAGAACAACTCTTCCTCGCCAGCACCCGCTTCATCGAATTCGGGCTTCGGCGCTGATCCGTTCAGCGGCGGTAGTTCGATCGACCTTTCAGACGACGATCTCCCGTTCTAAGGAAATCGTTCTGAAAAATCCAAGTTAAAAAAGGAGGTTAATCACATGGCACGTCGTCCAGGTGGAAAACGTCGTCGTAAAGTATGTTACTTCACGTCGAACCACATCACTCATATCGATTATAAAGACGTAGAACTTCTCAAACGTTTCATTTCGGAACGCGGTAAGATTCTTCCACGTCGTGTGACTGGTACTTCAGCGAAATACCAACGTCCACTTACAATCGCAATCAAACGCGCACGTCAAATGGCTTTAATCCCATACGTGGCTGACTGATTTCGTAGCACCATCCTCAAGCGTGAGGGTGGTGCTTTTTTTCGCTTCTCTTTCATCACCTCCTGCTTTTCGGTTATAATAAACAAGTTACTAAAAATTTTAATGAACCCTATAGAGCATATAAGGAGGACACGATGGAGTCAGGTCAACAAGTATCACCGGAACGCGAACGACGTATCGTTCGCTTCATTCCGTATCTATTAATCGTCGGTCTACTTCTCGTCGTCGCTGTCCGCGAACCGATCATCTCTGCCATCGGAGCCGTCGTGACTGCCCTCCTCTTCGGATTGCACCTATACGAAGAACGTCGTGCACGCAGGGCATGGGAGACGTACGTCGCTGGAATCTCGATGCAGGTCGAGGAGACGGGACAAGATGCGTTGACGAACATGCCGATCGGAATTTTGTTATACGATGAGGAAACACTTGTCACCTGGTTCAATGATCCAATGCGGGATATCTTTGATGATGTAGCAATGGGACAGACGCTCAATGAGCTCGATCCCTTATTCATCGAAATGGTCGCGACGAATGAGGATCAAGCGACGCTTGAAATCGGCGATGCCGTGTATCGTGTCTTTTCGAATCATGAGAACCGGACCTTTTACCTGTTCGATATGACGGAAGAAGCACAAGTCGAACAACAACTCGTCGATAATCAGACGGTCATCGGTGTCATCTATCTTGATAACTACGATGAGATGACACAAGGCATCGAGGATCAGTTACGCAGTGAACTGAACAGCAGGGTCACGCAGTTATTGAATCACTGGGCAGCCGAACACGGGACGTATATCAAGCGGACTGCGTCCGATCGGTATTTCATCGTTACGACAGAAGAGAATCTACGGATTCTCGAACGATCGAAGTTTACGATTCTGGATACGGTTCGGGAAGAGACGAGTCAACGCGGCGTCCAGTTGACGTTATCCATCGGAATTGGTTGCGGAAGTGACCCGATTCCGGCGCTTGGTCAGATGGCTCAGTCGAGTCTCGATCTTGCGCTGGGACGAGGTGGCGACCAAGTCGTCATCAAACGCGATGGGAAGGTCCGCTTTTACGGTGGTAAGACGAATCCGACGGAAAAACGGACGCGCGTCCGGGCCCGGGTCATCGCTAACTCGCTTCGTGACTTAATGCAGGAATCGAGCCGTGTCCTGATCATGGGTCACAAGAATCCAGACATGGATGCACTCGGATCAGCAATCGGCATTTTAAAGCTTGCGGAAATGAACGATAAGGAAGCACATATCGTCTTACCACCGGAAGAAATCGGACGCGGGATTCGCCGGATGATGGATGAGATCGCTGAAGTACCACAACTCGAGACACGGTTCGTCAATGCGTTTCAAGCCGATCAATTGATCGACGATCAGACGTTACTCGTCGTCGTCGATACACACAAACCGTCACTTGTCGTCGTACCGGCATTACTCGACCGATTCGAGCATATGGTCGTGATTGATCATCACCGTCGGGGGGAAGATTTCATCGAAGATGCGGTTCTCGTATATCTTGAGCCGTATGCTTCTTCGACGTCGGAGCTCGTCACCGAGCTGATCGAGTATCAACCGACGAATCAGAAACTGGCGATGCTTGAAGCGACGGCGTTACTCGCTGGGATCATCGTCGATACGAAAGGCTTTGCCCTGCGGACCGGTTCTCGGACGTTCGATGCTGCATCCTATTTACGCTCACAAGGTGCTGACACGGTGCTCGTACAAGAGTTCCTCAGTCAGGATCTTGAGACGTACGTCGAGCAGTCACATATTCTCGAGCGATCCGAGGTCTATACGGAAGGGATGGCGATTGCGACAGCGGAACCTGGCGTCATTCACGATCAAGTCTTGATCGCGCAAGCAGCCGATCAATTGTTATCGCTTCGAGGCATTCGCGCCGCTTTCGTCATCGCGGAACTTCAAGACGGACGAACGGCAATTAGCGCCCGTTCGCTTGGGGATGTCAACGTTCAGTTGATCATGGAGACGCTCGGTGGCGGCGGTCACTTGACGAACGCGGCGACACAGATGTCAGAATCAGTCGTCACCGTCGCGGATGCGTTGCGTAAAGCAATCGATCAATATCTAGAAGATGAGACAAAAGGAGAGGAATCAGAATGAAGGTTATTTTCTTACAGGATGTAAAAGGACAAGGGAAAGCAGGAGACGTCAAAGACGTGGCCGATGCTTATGCAAATAACGTACTCTTCAAGAAAAAGTTGGCGCGCCCTGCGACGACTGGCAACTTGAAGCAACATGAAGCACACGAACGTAAAGCAGCAGAAGAAGCGAAACAAAACTTGCTTGACGCACAAGCGTTAAAAGAGAAAATCGAAAAAGAGACGATCGTCGTCTCGACGAAAGCCGGTGAAGGCGGTCGTGTCTTCGGTTCTGTCACAAGCAAACAGATCGCGGAAGCACTCAAGAGCATGGGTTACAAGATCGACAAACGTAAAATCGAGCTCGAGCACCCAATCAAGGCACTCGGCTTTACGAAGGTACCATTGAAGCTACACAACGAAGTGACAGCGACGCTGAACGTTCAGGTCAAAGAGGCGTGAGTAGAAAAGGGGAACGGTGATGAGTGAAGTCATGCAAAATATGCCTCCCCAAAGTATCGAGGCAGAACAAGCCGTCCTAGGGGCGATCATGATTGATGCGGATCGTTTGATCAGTGCATCAGAACGTCTGTTACCGCAGGACTTTTACCGTGCCTCTCACCAACGGATCTTCGAAGCGATGCTCGTGCTGTCCGACCGAGGCGAAGCGATCGACCTCGTCACGGTCACAGCCGAGCTCAGTACGCTTGGTATCCTAGATGAGATCGGTGGTCTACCGTATCTAGCGGAACTAGCGGAAGGGGTACCGACCGCAGCCAACATCAATTATTACGTCAACGTCGTTGACCAGAAGTCGACGCTTCGGCGTCTCATTCGGACGGCGGGTGAAATCGTCACTGACGGGTACGAACGGCAAAATGAGGTCGATGTCCTGCTGAACGAGGCAGAACGGAAGATTCTCGAAGTATCACAAGGAAAAGGGAGCGCAAGCTTCATCCCGATCTCGGACGTCTTGACGAGTGCCTATGCAACGATTGATAAATTGCATAAGCAAAGCGGCGAGACGACGGGGATTCCGACCGGTTTCCAGGATCTCGATAAGATGACGGCCGGCTTCCAGCGCAACGATTTAATCATCGTCGCAGCACGTCCGTCGGTCGGGAAGACGGCGTTCGCCTTGAACATCTCGCAAAACGTCGCGACACGTGCTGACGAGAACGTCGCCATCTTTAGTCTTGAGATGGGTGCCGAGCAGCTCGTCATGCGGATGCTCTGTGCCGAAGGAAACGTCGACGCCCAGCGACTCCGGACTGGTCAACTCGAAGAAGAGGACTGGGGCAAGTTATCGCTTGCGATGAGTAATCTGTCTCAAGCTGGTATCTATATCGACGATACACCAGGGATTCGGGTCAACGATATCCGGGCGAAGTGCCGTCGTTTGAAGCAGGAGCATGGTCTTGGGATGATCATGATCGATTACTTGCAGTTGATTCAAGGGAACGGTCGCTCCAGCGACAACCGTCAACAAGAGGTCTCGGAAATTTCTCGTTCCTTGAAATCACTCGCGCGTGAACTCGAAGTTCCCGTCATCGCCTTATCGCAGCTCTCGCGCGGGGTGGAGAGTCGTCAAGATAAGCGACCGATGATGTCGGATATCCGGGAATCGGGAGCGATCGAGCAAGATGCCGATATCGTCGCCTTCTTGTACCGTGATGATTACTACAATAAAGAAACGGAAGATGCGAATACGATTGAGATCATCATCGCGAAACAGCGGAATGGTCCAACCGGTACCGTCAAGCTCGCCTTCCGAAAAGAATTCAACAAGTTCGTGGATCTCGAGCCAAGTAACTCGTACGCGCCACCTGCTTAATCCAAGCTACGTCTTGCCCTCGATGAATCGGAGGCAAAACGTAGCTTTTTTTATTTTCACCTAAAGATTCTCAGTTTATTCGCTAAAAAACAATAATTAAACGAACGAAAGAGAATTGTAACAATTAATTGTTCGGTATTTGGTTGACTTCTTTTTTTTATCGCGTTACACTTAGTCGTGGTTTTGAATCGTACGTGGAGGTGGATGATAAGATGTCATCAGTAGTAGTAGTCGGAACACAGTGGGGCGACGAAGGAAAAGGGAAAATCACCGATTTTCTTTCGAAACAAGCCGACGTCGTAGCACGTTATCAAGGTGGAGACAATGCAGGACATACGATCGTATTCAATAACGAGACGTACAAATTGCACTTGATCCCATCAGGTATTTTTTACTCGGATAAGAAATGTGTCATCGGGAACGGTCTTGTCGTCAACCCGAAATCACTCGTCAAGGAATTGAAGTATCTGCACGATCGTGGTGTCTCAACGGATAACTTGTTAATTTCGAATCGGGCGCATGTCATCTTGCCGTATCATCAGTTGCAGGATCAGTTGGAAGAAGAAGCGAAGGGCGACGCAAAAGTCGGAACGACGCTAAAAGGAATCGGACCGTGCTACATGGATAAAGCCGCACGAATCGGTATCCGGATGGCAGACTTACTCGACAAAGAAACGTTTGCTGAGAAGTTGAAGATCGTTCTCGACCAAAAGAACCGCATGTTCACGAAGATGTATGACGCTGAACCAATCGCGTTCGACGATATCTTCGAAGAGTACTATGCCTATGGACAAGAGTTCGCGAAATATGTCTGTGATACATCCGTCGTCGTCAACGATAGTCTCGACCACGGTGAAAAAGTGTTATTCGAAGGCGCGCAAGGTGTCTTACTCGACCTTGACCACGGAACGTATCCGTTCGTTACATCATCGAACGCATCAGCTGGCGGTGTCGCATCAGGTGTCGGTGTCGGTCCAGCCCGAATCGACCACGTCGTTGGTGTCTGTAAAGCGTACACGTCACGTGTCGGTGACGGTCCGTTCCCAACGGAATTGTTCGATGACATCGGTCATCAAATCCGTGAAGTCGGTCGTGAATACGGAACGACGACAGGACGTCCGCGTCGTGTTGGTTGGTTCGACTCTGTCGTTGTTCGCCACTCGCGTCGTACAAGTGGATTGACGGATCTTTCGCTCAACTCGATCGACGTTCTGACAGGACTCGAAACATTGAAGATCTGTACATCATACGAATTCAACGGTAAACAGATCGATGAGTATCCAGCAAGCTTCCGTGATCTCGAAGCATGTGTTCCAGTTTACGAAGAGCTTCCAGGCTGGAAAGAGGACATCACAGGTGTCCGTCGCTTTGAAGATCTACCGTTGAACGCACAGAACTACGTTAAGCGGATTGCAGATCTGACAGGTATCTCGCTCGTCACGTTCTCGGTCGGACCGGGTCGTGAACAGACAGTCGTCTTGCGTGATCTCTACGAAGAAGCATAAGTCTCAACAGGACTGACTAAAAAAAGAATGACGTGTCTTTTCACGCCCTTTCCTCAGGCGAGACACAAGCCAGTTTTCCTGCTTCATTTAAGCAGGAAAGCGGGTCTTGTTCGTCTCTGATAGCGCATAAATGCGCTTTTCCTGTAGGAGTGGCGTGTGACGCGTCATTCTTTTTGTTACGGAATAGGGGTGGCAGATCATTATTCTGCCACCCCTCTCTTTGTCGAGACTGACTTTTGAGTCAGCACCGTTTTTTGTGCGAAATGGTTCACAAACGGAAGCAAAAACAGGTATACTAAATACAGTGTTTCACGTGGAACTTCTCCCGTGAGACGACGAACAGTAGAGCGAGTGGCGCCGGGAGTTTCCGTCGCCACCTTTCTATATGCCGAAAAAACAGGTAAAATAGATTGAATAGAAATTTTTAAGGGGGCACACCCAGTGACGGAACGTAAAATTCTAGTCGTCGATGACGAGTTACCGATTGCAGATATACTCAAGTTTAAATTAGAAAAAGAAGGCTACCAGGTCGCGATCGCAAACGACGGCGTGGAGGCATTAGAAAAATTCGAGGAGTTCAAACCGGATTTGATGTTACTTGATATCATGCTTCCACTAATGGACGGGATGGAAGTCTGCCGGGAAGTCCGGAAGACGTCGAAGATTCCAATCATCATGCTGACAGCAAAGGATTCTGAAATTGATACGGTACTTGGTCTTGAGCTTGGTGCGAATGATTACGTGACGAAGCCATTCAGCTCACGTGAGTTACTCGCCCGCGTGAAAGTCCACTTGCGCAATACGAGTCCGGAAGCTACACCACAACCGGTTGGACCAGGTCCACTCAAAGTCGGAGAACTGTATATCGATACGAATTCACATACAGTGACGCGTAAGGATCAAAAGATCGAGCTGACGCAGCGTGAGTTTGAATTGTTGCATTACCTCGCGAAAAACATCGGTCAAGTTATGACGCGTGAGCATTTGTTGCAGACGGTCTGGGGCTATGACTACTTTGGTGACGTCCGGACAGTCGACGTGACAGTGCGCCGTCTTCGTGAAAAAGTCGAAGATAACCCAAGTACGCCGGTCTATATCATGACGCGTCGTGGGGTCGGCTACTATCTCCAAGACGGGGAGAATGAATAACGATGTTAAAAGGAACGAACTTCTTTAAATCCATCCAATGGAAACTTGTCGTCATCTATGCCTTATTGATTTTAGTGGCGATGCAGGTCATTGGTGTCTACTTCGTTCGTTCCCTTGAAAAGCAGTACATTACGAACTTCTCGAAGTCGGTCGAGGACCGGGCAGGTCTTGTCGCCTATAACGTCGGGAAGGAATTCGATAAAACAGGCGATGATGAAGCCTCCAAACGGCAGTTGTCCCAATCATTAGGGCAACTGCTGTCTGAGTTTAGTAATGGCTCCACCTCAAGGAACGACATCCTCGAAGTCCAGATTATCGATCAGGACTCGGTCATCCAAGCGACATCGGATGACGAGAACCAGTCGGCGGTCGGTCAACGGGCGACGAATTCACTGATTAAAAAAGCGCAGGCAACGAGCTCGACCCGGACGGACACCGTACTCGATCCGGAATCAGAAGATAAGATCCGGATCTTTGCCGTACCCGTCACCTCGGAACGAGACGGTGTGACGACCGGGATGATTTATGTCCGTGCCTCGATGGAGTCGATCTATTCGCAGATGCAACAGGTCACGCGGATTTTGGCGACCGGAACAGTCATCGCCCTCGTCATCACGTCGATTCTCGGAGTCTTGCTGTCGCGGACGATCACGCGTCCGATTTCGGATATGCGGCGTCAAGCGATCGAGATGCGACGCGGGAACTTCTCGCGGAAGGTTAAGGTCTATTCGGATGATGAGATCGGGCAACTCGCTCGTTCGTTCAATGAATTGACGGATGAGCTGCTCGAAGCGAACGCGACGACGGAAGCCGAACGGCGGAAGTTGACGAGTGTCCTTGAGAACATGACCGACGGGGTCATCGCGACGGACCGGACGCTGCGTGTCATCTTGATGAACGATCAAGCGAAGGATATCGTTGGCGCCGACGATGCGAGCGTCGTCGGAACGAACTTGAAGGACCTACTGGCACTCGGTGACGATTTCATGATTTCGGAAGACGGCACGATGCCACCGCGTCTGCTCGATTTCAGTAGTGAGGACGAACTGTTCCTCGTCCGGGCATTCTTCTCGCCCGTCAAGAAACACAGTGGACCGATTACCGGGATGATCGTCGTCCTACATGACGTCACGGAACAGGAGCAGGTCGAACAGGATCGACGTGAATTCGTCGCGAACGTCAGTCACGAGCTCCGGACACCGCTGACGACGATGCGCAGCTACCTCGAAGCCTTGGCAGAAGGCGCCTATCAGGATGAGGAACTCGCACCGCGTTTCCTTGAGACGACACAAAATGAGACGGAGCGGATGATCCGCCTCGTCACCGATCTTTTACAGCTGTCGAAGATGGACAGTAAGGAATACAAGATGAACAAGGTCCGCTTCGATTACATTCAGTTCTTGAATGAGATTCTCGATCGCCATGACATGACGAAGCCGGAACGGATTCGTTTCCGTCGTAAGATCATGAAGCGGAAAGTCTATATCCGTGGAGATCAGGATAAATTGATTCAGGTCGCAGATAACATCCTGACGAACGCGATCAAATACTCACCGGAAGGCGGAACAATCACCGTCCGGACGATGCTCCGGGCAAAACGGATCGTCATCAGCATCAAGGATGAAGGTGTCGGAATCCCGAAAGCGAATCTCCAAAAAATCTTCGAACGCTTCTATCGTGTCGATAAAGCCCGTGCCCGTAAAATCGGCGGAACTGGTCTTGGTCTGTCGATCGCGAAAGACGTCGTTTCGGCTCACGGTGGCGACATCTGGGCAGAAAGCGAATGGGGACGCGGTACGACGATTTACTTCACGCTTCCGTATGAGGTGATCGAAGAGGTGGATGCCGGATGAAGAAACAACACTGGAGTTCGCTGTTACTCGTCCTGCTCGTCGCCGGTTCGATCGCTCAGACAGCGATGCTCTGGACCTATCATCCAAGCAGTGAATCGATCGAGCGGGAACAAGTCTCGTTCAACGAAATCGATGCCTCAAAGACGATTGAAAGCAACCAGCTGATTAATCCGGAATTACTTGTCTATTCGGATCAGGAAGGGACGTACCAAACGCAAATCATCGGGCGGACCTTCCTCAACCGGATCGGTGCATCGTTCAATATCGGGGTCCTTGTCCTGACGGATAAAGCAAAGAACATCCCGGTCGGCGAGCGGAGCGTCGAGATGATTTTTCCGACACCGATCAGCGCAACGATGCTTGAGGAGTTACTCGGAGAAAAACAGATCGCGTTCTCAGAACCGATCAAACGGCTCTATCTCCTCGATTACGATGGTCCGATTCTCCGTCTTGAGTCGGCGACGGGGCGCCTAAAGGACTTTAAACTCGTCGGCGATGAGACGGTTCTGAAACGACTGTTCGCGTACGATAGGAAAAAACCGATGACGCGCGTCGAACTCAAAGGGGGCGATTATACGTATGTCGCGAGTGGTACGACACGGCTGGAACAAGTCTTCGTCTATGACGAGGTCGGGCAATCGCCGCAACCACTCGATCGCATCCGGAGTGCCTTCTTTGCCGAAAATTCGAACGTCCAGCAAATCAAGAGTCGCGATGATCTCGACGTCTTGACGGATGGCGTCAGCGTCTCGACGTACGACCGAAACTACAATGTCTATCGCTTCAACACGTTATCGCCGAACACCCAAAGCTCGACCGTCGATTACAGCACGCTCGTCAGCTACGTCAACATTCATGGAGGCTGGCTTGATCAAGAGACGCAACGGAGTGGTTTCCGCTATTACTTCGATCAGATGAGTAAGAAGGGCGAGGAACAGACGGCGACGTTCCGGTTGTACTTGAACCGATATCCGGTGTTCGGGGAGAGCGGTCCGTTGCTCGAACAGACGAAGTTCGATCTCGCGACACTGAAGATCATGTATGAAGAAAATCAAGTCCGGTCGCTCAGCCGCAGCATGCTTCGAGCGAAGCGGAAGTTGATCCTTCGGGAAGAGACGGTGCCGGCTGTTGAAACGGTTCTTGAACGTTTAAGACGCGCCGATCTCTTAAAAGAAATCAGTGGGATCCGGGTCGGATATGAGATGACTTATAAAATTTCAACGAGCCGCTACGCTGTCTTTGAGCCGACGTGGTTCATCAAGGTCGATGGGGTTTGGCAATCGATCAATCAAGCTGTCGGGAATGAGGGGTGAGGATGAATGGACTGGAGTAAAGCGAAGACCTTATTGATGCTGACCTTTTTGATCCTGAACGTCTACCTTGCCATTCAATTGATGGACCGGATGGTCGAACCGCGGATCGTCGCGACGAGTGCGACCGGTAAATCGATCTTGAAGGATCGTCAAATCGATGAGAAAAAACTACAACCGGTTACGCGAGACATCGGCTATTTAACAGCCGAAGTCGATGCGCGGACGCTAGCGCCACTCGCGAGTTCACCGATTCGTGACGCGGTCGCTTCCGTCAAGAACGATGTCGAGTGGTCGGTCCGGTTGACGAAACCGTATCGACTCGAAACGAAGACGATGCGGGATTCCGCTTCATCGTTCGTTCAAGCGTCCGTTCGGTATGGTGCCGAATATACATTTTGGAAGTATGATAGTAAGTATCAGGAGATGACATTCGTTCAGACGTATAAGGGACAGCCGCTCTATTCGACACCACAGCAGTCGCGTGAGGACGATGCGATGATCGGACCGTCCCTGCTCGTCTTGCAGCTCAACGATGCGAAGGAAATTGTCAGCTACAAACAACGCCACTTGAACAAGGTCGTCCGGCAAGCACAGGACGTGACGTTGTTATCGGCAAGTGAAGCGATCGTCCAGTTGTCGGAGCAAGGTTTGTTCCCGGTATCGAAACGGTTGACGAGTCATAAGCTCGGATATTTCTGTCTCGTCACGGAAGGCACGGAATCCGTTCAAATCCTGCCGCCGACGTGGCAAATCGAGCTCGACAACGAGGAAGTCTACTTTGTCAATGCAATTGATGGCGGTGTCCAAACCGTTGAACGATTGGATACAGTCTCAGAGAAATGAGGAATGCACGATGAGCCTACACTACAGCGTCATGGCCAGTGGCTCGACGGGGAACGCCCTCTATATCGAAAGTGAACAGACCCGTTTGCTCGTCGACGCCGGACTGACTGGAAAGGCGATGCTCGCCTTGTTCGACCAGATTGATCGGTCGCCGCATGGCATCGATGGTCTGTTCGTCACCCATGAACACTCCGACCATATCAAAGGCGTCGGCATCATGGCACGCAAGTACAATATCCCGCTCTATGCGAATGAAAAAACGTGGGCAGCGATGGAAGCGAAGATCGGTAAGATTGATCCGGCGCTGAAGTTCCTCTGGGAAGTCGGAGAGGTCAAGCAGTTCGGTGACATCGAAGTCGAATCGTTCAACGTCAGTCACGATGCAGCGGATCCGATGTTCTTCCAGTTCGCTCATGAGGGAAAACGGTTAGCACACATCACGGATACCGGATACGTCTCGGACCGGATGAAAGGTGTCATTCGGGGCGCCGATGCCTATATCTTCGAAGCGAACCATGATATCGGTATGCTCCAGATGGGACATTACCCGTGGAGCGTCAAACGACGGATCCTCGGGGATTACGGACACGTCTCGAACGAAGACGCTGCGATCGCGATGAGCGAGGTCCTTGACGACCGGACGAAACGGATCCACATGGCCCACTTGAGCAAGGATAACAACATGAAGGAACTCGCCCGGATGAGTGTCTCCCAGACGCTCGCAAGCCGTGACGTCGATCTGAGTAAGATTCAGCTTCTCGACACGGATCCGGTCATTCCGACGCCGCTCCTGAAGCTTTGATTATGGGAAATTACTGAATATGCTCAAAAGACCCCCACATTTGGCTCACTTGCCACGTGATGGGGGTATACTTGTGTAAAGAGAGTCATAAAGGAGGCGTATGTCGATGGATCGACCCGAAGAACCACGGAACGAATCCGAACGATACGAACAATCATCCGATGAGAGCGGCTTCCCGCCCCGTCAGCCGGCAACGAGCGAACCGGTCAGCCCTTATCGTGAACCATATGAAGAACAACCAGAACCACCACGGCGTCGCGGTGCCGGAAAAGCCTTTTTCGTCGGTCTAATCGGCGGAATCGTCGGAGCCTTATTGATCGCCCTCGTCGCGTGGCCGTTCGTCCGCGATGAGATGACGAGTCCGACTCCGGTTTCGTCGACGACAGCGGAACAGACTGCGACACAGACGACAGAGGATGAAGCCGACATCGTCGGTGCGGTCGGTAAGACGAAGGAAGCCGTCGTGAGCGTGACGAACCTCCAGAGCTCGTTCCAAGGAACCGATCAGGAAACGGGTGCGGGGTCCGGCGTCATCTATAAAAAAGACGGCAATAAAGCCTACGTCGTCACGAACTACCACGTCGTCGAAGGCGCGAGCCGCCTGTCTGTCACGTTATCTGACGGAACAGCACTCGAGGCAAAAGTCCTCGGCGAAGATCCGACGTACGATTTAGCGGTCCTGTCGATTGATTCATCGAAAGTGACACAAGTCGCAAAACTGGGGGATTCGGATACGTTACGTGCCGGTGAAACGGTGCTTGCGATCGGGAACCCGCTCGGAATCTTCGCGAACTCAGTCACACGCGGTGTCATCAGTGCGCAGGAACGGACGGTTCCAGTTGATACGAACAAGGATGGGCAGCAAGACTTTAATACAGAAGTCATTCAAACCGATGCAGCAATCAACCCGGGGAACTCCGGTGGAGCGCTCATCAACACAGCCGGTCAATTAATCGGAATCAACTCGATGAAGATTGCGGAAGCAAGTGTCGAAGGAGTCGGATTTGCGATTCCGATCAACGAAGCGTTACCAATCATGCGTGACCTCGAGCAAAACGGTGAAGTCGTACGTCCACAGCTCGGGATTCAGATTCGTGACGTGCAGGAATTCCCAAGCGGATATCGCGAAGATCGTCTGAAATTACCGGATGATGTCACGAAAGGAATCGTCGTCGTCGGTCTGACACGTAATAGTGGAGCCGAAAAAGCGGGAATGAAGGCAAACGATGTCATCGTTGAGATCAACGGAAAAGCAATTGCATCGTTCGCCGATTTAAAAAGTGTACTGTACCGGGATGCAAAAGTCGGTGAAACAGTCAAAGTCACGTTCTACCGAGGCGGTGAAAAACAGACAGCAGATGTGAAGTTGTCGGCTCAGTCACCAACTGTTCAATAAGGCATAACCTGAAAAACCATCCACAGGTCCGATCTGTGGATGGTTTTTTGAGTGAGGAAACCTGCGCCTTTTCCGGTCAGGAAGGTCGATATTTGTTATACTGGAAGCGGATAAATGTGGATAAGTGAAAGGAGGAGACCACCTGTGGATAAGTATGTTTGTTTAGAACATGTCGAGCTCGCACTTGACGAAATCGTAGATGAAACAGAACAATACCCGATTCTCGATCAGCTAAATCCAGAAAAAAACATCACGTGTGAATACTGCGAGGCACCGGCAACATATCTTGTGTCAAGCAAAAAATAAATATCAACATGTGGATTTGTGGATAACTCTGTGGATAACTCCTGAATTTTCTGTCAGAAAGCGAGAAAAAAGATGCAAATTACCATCATTACGGTCGGAAAGCTAAAAGAGAAGTATTTGAAGCAAGGCATCGCCGAATATACGAAGCGTCTTGGCGCCTACTGCTCGATCCAAGAAATCGAGGTCGCGGACGAAAAGGCACCGGAGCAGTTGAGTGAAGCGGAGATGGCGCAAGTGAAGAAAAAAGAGGGCGAACGGATTTTGGCGAAGATTGGACCGGACGTTCATGTCCTTGCACTTGCTATCGAAGGAAAACAACGGACGAGTGAACAGTTCGCAAAAGAACTCGATCAACTCGCGACATACGGCAAGAGCAAGATTGCCTTCGTCATCGGTGGCTCGCTTGGTCTCGCACCAGAAGTGATGCAGCGGGCGAATGATACGATCTCGTTCTCGAAGATGACATTCCCGCATCAATTGATGAAGATGATTCTGTGTGAACAGATTTATCGGGCGTACCGGATTAATCGGAATGAGCCGTATCATAAGTAACTATAGGTATGTGTTTTCTAGAGATTCGTTCAATATTGAATGAATCTCTTCTTATAAATATTCATACGCTAACTGTAAAAATTGAAATATAGCTGTATAAAAAAAATTCTAAAGGGAAAAGTATAAGACCCGAAGAAATAAAGCTATAAGTAATAAAAATATTTCTAAAAGATTTGCTAGCAATAACATTCTTAAATTGAATAGGATGATCTAATTGAAGAATCAATATATGTTGATTGATTACAATAAAAATGTTCAATCTAAAATTGAAATTAAATTCAATTCTAAATTGAAAGTGTTTGAGTATAAATTAAATCAAACGCTTTTTGACGGTGCCGTGATTAGAGACATTTTATATTTCGTAAATAATTTGGAACAAAAGTTTGGCAGAGCTAAACTTCCAGTATACTTCGACCTAGGTTTAATTGAAATTAAAGATAAGCTAACATATATTATTTTTGAATGTATTTGCGAGTATTTAATCAGGGTTAAAAATCGAAAGGTACTTTTAAATTTTAAAGCGGATAAAAATATAGTAACTGATGGTATAGCCTCATCGCCTTTAAAATTTTTAAGTATAGGGTATAAACCAAAAAATAAATTTGAAATATATGGTGAGAAATTTAAAAAAGAAATTCAGAATTCACACTACAGAAGATTGATAGCCGTGGAAGAAGAAGAAGATCCTTATTTATTATCTAAGATTATGGGAGATATTGATTCCTTTTTGAAACCATTTAATGTAAATAAGGATAATAGACATACAATTGCTGAAGTAATTACTGAATTAGTAGGTAATGCTTTAGAACACACTAAAACAGATTGTCTAATAGATTTAGATGTTGCTAGTGATTATGTAAAAGAAAAAGAACCTGGAAATTTTTATGGTTTGAATATAACAATTGTTAACTTCTCAAATCAATTATTAGGTCATTCTATATCTCAAAAGTTAAAAAAAATAGATATATTAAACGAACGACATTTATGTTTATTAGATGCTTTTCAAGAACATAAAAGAAAATTTGATAATGACTATATTGAAGAAGACTTTTACAATATAGCTTCTTTTCAACATAAAATAACAGGTAGAGCTAAAAATGAAACCACTGGAGGAACTGGACTAACAAAGCTAATTCAACGACTTGAAAAACAATCAGATGATTACTCCTGTTATATGATAAGTGGAAAAAGAGCGCTTTTTTTCCATCATGAGTATTTATTTTATAATGAAGACAATTGGATTGGCTTTAACAATACAAGAGACTTTTTTAATGAGATTCCTAACGAACGTACATTTGGACCAAACAATATCAACATGCCCGGTACAGCTTATAACTTACACTTTGTCATGAAAGTTGAGGATTAATAAAAATGAATAATAATTTTGAATTAAATATTGATAAAATAATAACAAAATTAGCTGGTAATCCTTTAGGAAAAAGAATTTTTCAAGAACAGATAAAAAGTGAAATTAATTATAATGAAGATATTGTAATAATAATCCCAGATAGGATTGATTCAATAGCGTCTTCGTTTATCCAAGGTTTTTTTGAAGAGATAGTTAAAAATATTGGAATTGCAGGAATTGAAGAAAAAATAACTATCCAATCTTCGATTCCGAATTTAAAACAATTGATAATTCAAAACTTAATATAATAGTTTTTATTGGAGGTATTAGTATTGGCATTAGCAGCTATAATCATATCTTTAATATCTGTAATAGTTACAATCTATTTTAGTGTCGTACAACATTTAAGAGAAAATAGACTGAATCAAACAAATTTGGAATCAGTCTATTTTAACGATATCTATAAAAAAATACTCATAAAAGATATACCTACAGGTCTTAAATATATGCGTATTAGTACAACAGGAGATATAAAAGATACTGAAAGGTTAAGGGAATCATTACAACAAATGTTTCAAGTTTCTGTGTATTATCAATATAATGATGAAAATTTTTATAATACATTAAGATCAAAATGTGAAGAAATAGAGGATTATATTTTAGAAAAGCAGGAGCGACCTTTATCAACAACTGATATAGAAATATTTAATACTAAAATTCGGCGTCAAATAAAAGAATTGTACCAAATAGTAAACGATAAATTTTTAGGAACTAAAAAATATAAATTAAAGTTTTTTAAATTGTCTCTTAACAGAACCAAACTTATTTATAAAATTACTTATATAGTAATTGTCTTTTTTATTTTTTCATCAGTAATAATTTCTATTCAACGTCATTATAATTCTATTGAGATCAGAAGATTAATTCGATACTCTCAAGAAAATAATCTTGAATATAAAATAAAAATAAATAACTCTATAACTAAATCATTTTATTTTGAAACTAGTTCTACAAAGTAGTGTGACTATTTTTATCCTAATGTAATGATTAGTAATTGAAAATAAACTACGCTTACCTAAATGCGTAGTTTATTTTTTATTTATGAACTTCTTTCTAATACATTTATTAGTATTTTATGAATGACGTCATGATCCCGAACGTCATGGACACGATAACTACCGGGTAACGTATAGACGTCTATCGCCCCGACGTAAGCAATCTTTAGTACTAACGTTCCATCCTCCTGACAGGTCGTCCGCAGTTCCAGTTCACCGCTGATGACACCGACTTCTTGCGTCATGACACCATGTTTGGCGGTAAAAGTAGAGGTTTTCTTTTCCATCGAATCGACTCCTTTTTAGTATGTACATGTGTTCAACATCGTCTGTAGCGCTGTTTTTTCACTCGATTGTAAGCTGAGGTTCCAGCGGCTCTTCGTATTGATCCACATCTTCGAGTAGGCACAGCTCGCACCGGCACGTGTCGGCTTCCATGTCGACGGATCCTGATCCCCTTTTGAACGGTTCGAGCTTGCAGAGACAGCAATCAATTGCGGACCTGTTAAATCGTTTGCGAACGCTTGACGTGTCGTCGTCGTCCAACTGCTTGCTCCTGAGCGCCATGCTTCGGCAAGCGGTACGACGTGATCGATATCAAGGTCAGATGGATTCGTAAATGTCAGTCCGTCATAGTAACTATACCAAGAACCAGATGTAACGGGACACGATCCGACATATGAATCAGCGTCACGTTTTAAGACGACTTGTCGTGTATCACAGCCGCTTCCTTGACTACTCCAGTGCGGGAACAAATCACGCGAATAACCAGTCATGCTGCCTTCTGTTTTAACCGTTAAGGCATTGAGTTGAGACTGAGCCGTCGCTTTCGACGAGATGCCTGATGGTAACGCGGAAACAGACGTCGTATCGAATTGGAAAGCGGTCAGGCAGACGAGCGTAGTGATGACGATGGACTTGATGGCTTTGAACACGTGTCATTCCTCCTATGTATGAGACGAGATGATGTGAAGATACCCTTCACAATTTTTAGTATGGCATCACTCATTTAGGAGAAAATAAATATCGTGTAAATGTTACTAAAATTAAATTTTTGTCATTATATGAAAGGGTCTGATGTTAGGATTTAGGTGGAGAAGAAAGGGGACAGTATAATGAACGAACGAATCAGAGGTTGGTTGGTCGTGTTCGGCGTCTTTTTAGTCGTAAGTGGCACACTAACGGAAGCACAACGTTATTTCAATACAAAAGAACTAGATAATTGCATCGCGCAAGCTCGCGCTGCCCACCAAGAATATGAATATGAGATCGTTAATCCCGTCACACGCGCTTATTCGTTCAGTGCGTATTGATTTTCTAAAAGATGTCGGGTCATCTCGCATATGGTACGCTTTTCAGGAAGCAGGATTTTAATGATTCGAGGAGCTGGTATGCATGAATAAAAAAGACATCGCCGATATCCGTCGTCACTTCAAGATGGATGCCGATTTACTAAAAATCCATGAAATCTACAACGTCTATATCCGAAAAGAGACAAGTGAAATCTATCATGAGGAAGCACGACCGTTTCCGTTGCTTGATCCGGAACAACAGGAACTGTTCCTTGCGAACTTCAAGAAGGTACTAGGTGGAAAACTCGACGTCAAGCTGTTCGAGGTCAAGTTCACGCATCCAGAAGAAGGGGAGACGGGGCACACGCAACAACTTCTTTATGAAGGACTGTATGCGGAAGAGCCAGAGGACTGGGTCGAGCAGATGCAGACGATGGCGTTGAAGATGGTCCAAGACGTCCAGTACGAGAATGACCTCGTCGTCACGTTCATTCGTGGGCAATACTATAAAACGACGAAACGCCAAGCGGATGAGACGGAAATCGATCCGAATGACGACGTCTATACGACGCCGTTCATTCTCGGTAGCCTGAACTTAACAGAGTTACCGAAACAATCGCTCGTCTTTGATTTCGTCGAACGCGAATTCAAGTCGAACTTATTCATCAATCCGGTCATCAAACTCGCATCGCCGATCGGTGGATTCCTCTTCCCGACCTTCACCGACAATGCAGCAGACGTCAATCATGTCTTGTATGCGGCGGGTAAGCCGAATAAACCGGATTTTGGCTTCCTTGAAAACGTCTTGAACGGTCAACCGATCGTCACGGCAGATGAGGATAAAGCGATCTTCGAGGAAATCGTCAAATCGGTCGTCGGTGAATCGATGGATACGAAGACGTTAGCCGGTGTCTATGAAAACATCAATCAGTTGATCGTCGTCGAAGAGGATCAAGATGAGGAAGACGTACCGATGCTCGACGTTCAGGAAGTCGAGCGTGTCCTCAAGGCGAGTGGTGTCGAAGACGTCAACACGGAGCAGGTCGAACGAGCGTTCAAGACGGTCGTCGACGATCCAACGTACGAGATGAAGGCGAGTAACATCGTTCCGAACTATGAAGCGAAATCGATTAAAATCAATACGAAGGTCGCAAACATCGCAATCAGTCCGCAAGACTTGAAGTACGTCAAACAGGTCAACTATCAAGGTAAACGCTGCTTGTTGATCGAGGTCGAGGAAGATACGGTCATCGATGGCTTTACGATCGTTTCACAAGAACAATTACGATGAGGATCAGCGCAGGCGACTGCGCTGATTTTTTTTAGGTGAAACATTTGCTTCTCCTGTCAAAGACAGGTATATTGTGATGTAAGCGGTCTCTTTTTTAGAAAAGAGACATTCGAATTTTTTTTAACCGTTATCGAAAGCGCTTTCGATAATTGTTTGACTAGGAAAGGAGCAATTCAATTGTCTACCACATCAATGCAAGATTTACTGCGAACGTTACGAAATCGTTCATCGATCCATCAAGACGGTCTTGAAATCGTCGATAAGCCGATTCCCGACGTCTCGACTCCAGGCACACTCGATCCGCGTGTCCGTGAGGTCGTCCTCATGCAGTGTCCATCGGTCTCGATTCCAGAAGGTACGTCGCCAGTCGAACTGGCGCGTGCCGGAATGGGCTGGGACAACGCAGACGTGACGACACGGCAGATTTCAACGGACGCCCTCTTGATTCCAAGACCCGGCACCACGATCGAAGCACGGCTGTATCGTCCAGAAGCAGCGCGTCCGCTCCCGCTAGTCGTCTACTTCCACGGCGGTGGTTTTTTCGGTGGAACGCTCGAGACAGTCGAGAACCCATGTAAGGCATTAGCTGATAAGGGGAATGTCGCTGTCTTGTCGGTCGGCTATCGATTAGCGCCGGAATATCCGTTTCCGACAGGGCTCGAGGATTGTCATGCAGCAATCGATTGGGCAGTTGAATACGCCGATCGACTCGGAATCGATCCAAGTGCGATTGCTGTCGCTGGCGATAGTGCCGGTGGGAACTTAGCGACGGTCTGTTGTCTGCTCGACCGTGAGCGTCCGACGCCCTACATTCGCTATCAAGTTTTGTATTATCCAGTCGTTAATGTCGGCGAACATCCGAATCCTGAATATGACTGGACGCTTGAGGTATACGACCGACAAACGGAACCCGAGCTACTCGAACGGATCATTTTATCGCTGCAAGATGAAGAGGGTATCCTCGAGCAATGGTATGTCCAAGAAAGCGATTCGAAGGATCCACGAATCTCGCCATTGTTCGCGACGCTCGACGATCTACCAGAGGCACTCGTCATTACGGGAGAGTTTGATCACTTACGTCTTGAAGGGGAGGCGTATGCGAAAAAGCTCGCGCGTGCCGGTGTCAAAACCCGCTATCTCCATTATCGCGGGATGGAACATGCCTTTCTCGATAAACTCGGTCTTTATCCGCAAGCCGAAGATAGTCTGGACGAAATCGCAAAAGATTTAAAACGACTCTTTTCTCAAACTAACTAAAAAGGTGGATGACGCATGACATACACGCTCGATTGGCAAGCCTACACAAAGCTCGCACGACAAACCGTGGCGGAAGGAGCGGTACTCTTACAAAACGATGGTGTACTCCCGTTGCAACCCGCAACAACGGTCGCAGTCTTCGGACGTAATCAGTTCAACTACTATAAAAGTGGCACAGGATCAGGCGGGATGGTCAACGTCACGAACGTCGTTAGTCCGCTCGACATGCTACGCGAAGACGTGACATTGAATACGGACGTCCTCAAGGCGTACGAGAACTGGCTTGAAGACCATCCGTTTGACCAAGGTGAAGGCTGGGCAGCCGAGCCGTGGTCGCAAGAAGAGATGCCGCTTGACGCGACACTCGTTCAGCAAGCAGCGCTTGACTCCGATGTTGCCTTGATCATGATCGGTCGCACGGCTGGGGAAGACCGCGATAATACGGCGGATCCAGGGAGTTATTTTTTAACGGAGACGGAACAGGAGATGCTCCGACTCGTGACGACACACTTCAAGCAGACTGTCGTCGTATTGAACGTCGGGAACATCATCGATATGCGCTGGGTCGAAGAGACAGCGCCAAGTGCTGTCCTCTACGCCTGGCAAGGAGGAATGGAAGGGGGAACCGGGCTGAGTGATCTCTTGCTTGGACGCATCTCGCCGTCCGGGAAACTACCGGATACGATCGTCCGTTCACTTGATGATTATCCGTCGACACCCCATTTCGGTCACGCCGATCACGCGCTGTATCAGGAAGACCTCTATGTCGGGTACCGTTATTTTGAGACGTTCGCACCGGAAACGGTCTTGTATCCGTTCGGATATGGATTATCGTATACGTCGTTCAACATCACGACAGACGTGACGATGTCAGCTGACGCCTGGACGGTGACGGCGACAGTGACGAATACTGGGCAGACGAGCGGGAAGGAAGTCATATAAGGATACCTTGAGAAACCACAAGGACAACTCGGTAACCCAACGCGTCAACTCGTGACGTTCGGAAAGACAAAAGAACTCGCATCGGGCGAGCAAGAATCTCTCACACTCGTCGTACCGTTTGCCTCGTTTGCGAGTTATGACGATAGTGGCGTTACCGGGCATAAGTCGTCTTATGTCATTGAACCTGGCGCGTATCAACTCTATCTCGGGACGGACGTCCGGTCGGCGGTTCTAGTCGCAAACCATTCCGTCGAGACGCTTGACGTCACCGACGTCTTAACGGAAAACATGGCACCGGTGACGGCGTTTGAACGCATCAAACCACAAGCGACCGAAACGGGATATACGGTGACGTATGAAGCGACACCACTACGGACGATCAATCCGGAACAACGTCGTCAACAGGATCGTCCTGTTGAACGGACGCAGACGGAAGATGCCGGTTGGAAGTTACGCGACGTTAAAGAAGGACGGGTCACGCTCGAGACGTTCCTCGATCAATTGACGGATGCGGATCTCGCAGCGATCGTCCGAGGGGAAGGGATGAACTCACCGCGCGTCACACCGGGAACGGCGGGCGCCTTCGGTGGCGTGACGACAGAACTCGAAGCACTCGGCATTCCAGCAGGCTGCTGCGCGGATGGTCCGTCCGGAATCCGGATGGACATCGGGACGAAAGCCTTCTCGTTACCAAATGGAACGTTGCTGGCTTCGACGTTCAACACGACGTTGATTGCGGATCTATTTGAGATGACAGGTCTTGAGTTGCGGAAGAATGAGATTGATACGTTGCTTGGACCCGGGATGAACCTCCATCGTCATCCACTCAACGGACGGAACTTCGAGTATTTCTCGGAAGATTCGTACCTGACTAGAAAAATGGCAGTGGCACAGCTCGACGGGATGCACCGGGTGGGTGTGACGGGAACGTTGAAGCACTTTAGTGCCAACAACCAAGAATTCCACCGACACGATCTGGATTCGATTGTGTCAGAACGGGCGTTGCGTGAGTTGTACCTGAAAGGGTTCGAGATGGCCGTCAAGGACGGGAAAGCCTACTCGATCATGACGACGTATGGTGCCGTCAATGGCATCTGGACTGCTGGCTTGTACGATCAGAACACGCGGATCCTACGTGATGAGTGGGGCTTTGACGGAATCGTCATGACCGACTGGTGGGCGAAAATCAACGCCGAAGGAACGGAAGCAAACCGTCAGCAAACAGCGACGATGGTCCGTTCACAAAACGATCTCTACATGGTCGTCGGGGAACCGGGAACGAACCCGTTCGAGGATGATACGTTGACGGCTTTAGCCGACGGAACACTTCGACGTTCCGAGTTACTGCGCAGTGCCGCGATCATCTGTCAGTTCCTACTGCGGTCACCGGTCATGGATCGTGTGATGGGAACCGCGACATCGATTGAGGTCCTCGGGGCACCGGTCGAAGAAGAGACACTTGAAGAGCAAGCGGTCTCGCACCAACGGCTCGTCAGTGGGGATGCGTTCCCGTTAACGGACGTCGTGACGACGACGGGCAGCAGTCATGTCTTCGCTGTCACAGCAGAAGAGACAGGGATGTATCAGGTCACGTTGACGGCACGTTCGAACGCCGGCGAACTGGCGCAAATGCCGGTGACGTTGTTTGCGAACAACATGCCGGTCGCGACCTTCACCTTCAACGGGACGAACGGCGAGTGGGTCAGTCAGACGAAGGATGTCTTCGTCTTCAACCCGCACAACTATTTAAAACTCTACTTTGCACTCGGAGGTCTTGAGTTAAAAGAGTTGACGTTTACGCTTGCGGAATCGTTTCATATGAAGAACGGCTAATCACATTAGCCGGACGGAAAGGACGGATCGTTTGCAGTTTTCCATCATCAAAAAACGGGTCGAGCAACTGCTCGCCCCGTCGTTACAAGGGCGAATCGCTTTTCACGCCGCCGTCTACCGGATTCAAGATAACCCTAGTCGCGTCTGGGTGGCGTTTGACGGAGAAGAGATTCTCGGAGCAGACGACTTTCACTTCGAACGGGAAGTCGATCGGCGTTACGCGTTACAAGCTGCACAATTACCGGATAAACCAGAAGTGTCATTCCGAGAATTATGGCAGTCCGACTGGTTGAAGCAGTCGCATGCGTTATCGGCTGAGATCGAACGACAGGTCAAACAAGACGGATATCTAGCGAACTACGAGATGCAACAAGATTTGTTACAGTACCCGAATCTTGCGTTTGAACAAGCGCTCGTTCATCCACATCCTTTCATCCGTGGTATCGCACGGCTCGACCGACGACTCGGGAAACGACGTTTCTTGTTACTGACACATGCTTCAGACTTTGAACAATGGTGTGCACGTACACGCCAAACAGTTGAGCGCTGGTGACACGAAAAAGCACGCTTCCTCAAGACGAGGAGGCGTGCTTTGCTGTTAGATTGAAAACGAGTTGACCTCGTGAATGCCTTCTTCTTCAACGAAAGCGTCGAGTAAGGCACGGACTTCGTCCGTTGAGTTCGTCTCCATCAATTTGACCCGCAGTTCACTCGCACCGCGGAATCCGCGGACGTAAATCTTGAAGAACCGACGTAATGGCTTGAAGAGACGGGGCTCGAATTGAGCCGAGTAGTGATCGTGTAGATCGAGCTGTAGACGTAACAAATCGAGTAATTCTTGGCTCGAATGTTCTTTTTTCTCGACTTCGAACGCAAACGGATTGTGGAAGATCCCGCGACCGATCATGACGCCATCGACACCATATTTCTCGACGAGTTCAAGACCGTGTTGGCGATCATTGATATCTCCATTGATCGTCAGTAACGTCTGTGGTGCGATCTCATCGCGTAACTTCTTGATTTCCGGAATCAATTCGAAGTGCGCTGGAACGGCGCTCATCTCTTTACGTGTCCGGAGGTGAATCGAGAGGTTCGCGATATCTTGCTCGAGGATGTGGCGCAACCAATCGTGCCACTCTTCGACCTTCGTGTAGCCTAGACGCGTTTTGACGCTGACTGGGAGACCGCCTGCTTTTGCCGCTTGGATTAATTCAGCCGCCACTTCCGGACGATTGATCAAGCCGGAGCCTTTTCCGTTAACGGCAACGTTATGGACGGGACAGCCCATGTTGATGTCGATCCCGCTAAAGCCCATCTCTGCCATACCGATGCTCATTTCGCGGAAATATTCCGGTTTGTCGCCCCAAATGTGAGCGACCATGGGTTGTTCATCCTCCGTGAACTCGAGACGTCCGCGGACGCTCTGTTTGCCTTTCGGATGACAATAGCTTTCTGTATTCGTAAATTCCGTGAAGAAGACGTCCGGACGCGCCGCTTTTGCGACGACGTGACGGAAGACGACGTCAGTGACGTCTTCCATCGGTGCTAAGACGAAAAATGGTCGTGGTAAGTCCTGCCAAAAGTTCTTTTTCATAGTATATTAAACCCTTTCCTTAAGGTAATGCACATGTGTGGTTAAAGAATTTCATCAACTATACACTTTAAGCGCTCTCGTTAAAAAGTGCAAGTGAGTGCTATTCGTTACCGTGAAGAAAGAGATTGGTGTACCATATGCTGCTTCATCCAGTCTGGACCCGGAATCAGGTGTCCGGCTTCGTCCTTATAGGTGACGTGTTCTGGGCGAAGTTCCGTCGGTGAGACGAGTCCTGCTGCTGCCGTCAGATTGTAGAGACCTTCTCGTAACGAGATGATGTAGTTCGTCACGCGGAAGCTTTTTTCGTCGACGATCAGCGCCTTCTGCAGTTTCGGATCAGTCGTCGCGACGCCGACCGGACAGTGATTCGTATGACAAACTTGGGCTTGGATACAGCCGACGTTAAACATCAAACCACGCGCGATATTGACGAAGTCGGTGCCGAGGGCGAGAGCGATCGCAATCTTATCAGCACTGATCAGCTTACCGGATGCGAACACTTTGACCTTGTCGCGTAAACCAGCTTCCGTCAAAAGTTGATGGACGAACGGTAAAGCGGAAAAGAGTGGTAGGCCGGCAGCATCCGCAAGTTCTTGGAACGTCGCGCCGGTCCCTCCTTCGCCACCGTCGACCGTCATGAAGTCCGGATGACGACCTGATTCTTTCATATAAGCAATCAACTGACACATGTCTTCAAGATTACCGACGACAACTTTAATCCCAACCGGTTTTCCGCCGATCTCACGGAGACGTTCGACCCAGTCGAGCATCGTCTCTGGTGTCGTGAATTCGTTAAACCGGTTCGGACTATCGATGCCGACACCGACTTTGACCTTCCGGACAGCAGCAATTTCTTCTGTGACCTTTGATCCTTCGAGGTGACCACCGCGTGTCTTAGCTCCTTGGGCAAGTTTGAGTTCAAAGGCTTTGACTTGCGGTAACTCACTTTTTTTCTGAAACTCGTCGAACGAAAAGTCACCGTCTTCCGTCCGGACGCCGAACAGACCGGGACCAATCTGACAGATGATGTCGACATCACCTTTGAGATGAAAGTCGGACAGCCCGCCTTCACCGGTATTCATCCAGCTTCCTTTAGCGCGACCGAGTCCGATCGATAGAGCGGTGATGGCCCGGTCACCAAGTGCTCCGAAGCTCATCGCCGATTGACCGATCAGTCCTTGGATTTGATAAGGATGCCGACACGTCGTCGCCCCGATCACTGGTGCATCCTCCACTTTCAAGAGATAGGGTGAGATTTGCTTTTCAACGAGATGTTCTTTACGTGTAAATAGTTCATCACGGTCGATTTGATAAATGTGCGTATCGACACGTTCTGTCTGATCGATGCGTAGTTCATTTCGATTCGTTGGAAAGAGGGCATTTTGTACATAAAAACCAGCTTCTTCAAAGTCACGTTCCGATCCGAAACCGAGAATCCGACTTTGGTATTTGCCAGAAAGGACGGCTGTCTTGTATTCGTTGCGGGAGAAGGGTTTGCCTTCGTTATTGTTGAGAAATAAGTATTGGCGGAGTTCCGGTCCCATGTTTTCGAGGATGTAACGCATCTTTCCAAGGACGGGGAAGTTGCGCAGGACCGCGTGTTCTTGCTGGCGACGATCGGCGCGCCAGACGTGCCAAAAGAGGAGGGGCGGCACAAGGATGATCAACAGGGCGATGGCGAGTAGAATGAAGAGCACAATCGTATCGATAGACATCAAAATTCCTTCTTTCCCGTAGATTCGTGTTATGTAAGTTGATACCACTGAAGCTTCTGTTACAAACTGCACCAACTGGCTATTTCCAGATTTTGAATCTTTTCTGTCAGTAATGTCGTAAATAAGACTATACATTTAAGGAGGAGACCGGTATGCATACACTTTATATGAAACAAAAAGCCTTCAGTTTGCGTGGACGATTTGCGATTCAGGACGAAGAAGGACACGATGCGTATCACATTGAGGGTAGTTTTATGAAATTACCGAAGACCTTCACCGTAACGAATCAAAACGGAGAAGTCGTCGCTGAAATCGAGAAAAAAACGTTCAGTTTCCGTCCGGTCTTTTATGTCGAAGCAGCGGGACAATCGTTTGAAATCATCAAAGAGTTCACGTTCTTCAAGGACCGTTATACAATCAACTCGGATCAGTTCGAAGTCACAGGCGACTGGTGGGATGTCGATTTTGAAGTCCTGCAACAGGGACAACGGATTGGTCGCGTGCAGAAAAAGTGGATTTCTTGGACCGATCAGTACATGATCGAAGTCGAAGATGAAGCGATGGAAGAATTGTTGATCGCCCTCGTCGTCGCGATTGATTGCGTCAAAGCGGAGGAAAGCTCGAATAACTCGTCTTTCATCAATTAAAAAGGGGAATGATGCAAGATGGAACAGTGGGATGTATACACAGCAGATCGTAAGAAAACAGGACGGCTCTGGACACGGGGAACGCCACATACAGCCGGCGATTATCACATGACGATTCATGTCTGTGTCTTTAACGCCAAAGGAGAGATGCTCGTCCAACAACGACAACCGTTCAAATCTGGTTGGCCGAACATGTGGGATGTGACGGTCGGAGGTAGTGCCGTCAGTGGGGATACGAGTCAGATGGCAGCGCAACGGGAACTGTCGGAAGAGCTTGGACTTGATATTGATTTCACGGGTGTCCGCCCCCATCTGACGATTCCATTTGAAATCGGTTTTGATGATTATTATCTCGTCGAACGGGAAGTGGATCTGACGACTTTGACGTTACAGGAAGAAGAAGTTCAGCGTGTCGCTTGGATGACAGAAGAAGCCATTGTCAACGGGATCGAAGAAGGATGGTTCATCGGTTATCATGAATCATTGATTCGACTGTTATTTGTCCTTCGCCATAGCTATGGTGCTCATAATGAAGTATAAAGACAGCCCTTCCGGTGATCCGGAAGGGCTTGTTGATTGATTAAGCAGATTTTCGAAGTTCCGCTTCATACATGAATCAAAAACCACTTAATTTTGTTATCAATTCGTTTAATATAAAGCCGTTTCGAAGGGAAGTAAAATAGGTAGTTCTTATGCTTTTTATAAATAAAAAAATAGATTCTATCGGTTCATATGCCTAAGATAAATAGAATTTCAAAAGGCTACTAAGTGTTCTATAATTGTTTGTTTTTGAATACGTGTCACCTTAAAAATATCCGGATTTTTGAGCTGTAAGCTTTCTTCGAATCCAAATGTTGGATCGATCGAATGCAAATATAAAGACAACAAATTCCCGTGTGTCATGAGAATGGATCCATCATGCTGTTGCAACGTTTCATCGACGACACGCGTGATGCGCTCAGTTGCTATTCGGCTAGATTCACCACCAGGACACGTATAGTTTGGATCGATGAACGTTTGTCGGAGGTGATCCTGCCAATCGTCAAGTGGAACAGCACTTAACTGTCGTTCTTTCAAAGCATCCTCCTGTGTAATGGGAAGTTTCAGGGCAGTCGCAAGTGGTTGAATCGAGTCGAGCGCTCGGCGATACGGACTCGAAATAAGATGTATGATCGGAAGCTCAAATAACTGCGTACACAGTCGTTGCGCCTGTTCTTCTCCGCGAGGTGTTAACGGGGCATCGGGTGCTTGACCAGTCGTTTCACAGTGGCGAATCAAGTAAATCGTCGACATGAATGTTTCATCCTTTCATGATCAAGTGGTGCTATATGATTTCTGGAAAATATGGTAAAGTCCTTTTCATAGATTGAAAAATGATTTTGAAAAAGGCGTTGACAAATGCTGTTAAGATTACTAGAATTAGAAACAATTCATCGATGCAGCGACGCATCGGATAATCAAATAAAGAGAAAGCTATGATTGTCATGGGTCACACTATGGCAGGAGCAGCTTCTGGAGAGACCGTGTCGACACGGCGCCGAAGGGTTCACAATCTCAGGCAAACGGACAGAAGAGTAATCACATGCAGCGACGGGCATTCATGGAATGTCGTAGTGGCGTGTATGGGTTATTCCTTTGATTTTGTTGAGATTGGACATTCGTCCAGTCTCTTTTTTTCTTTTTCAGGACCGACAGAACGGTCTGAAGTGTAGAGAAACCATCACAAGGAGGAGTTCAGGTTTGGAACAGCAAGGATTAAAGCGGGATTTATCGAATCGTCATGTACAGTTGATTGCCATTGGTGGAACGATCGGAACAGGGTTGTTTTTAGGATCAGGAAAAGCGATCCAACTCGCCGGACCATCGATCATTTTTGCCTACTTACTCGTCGGGATCGCAATTTTCTTCGTCATGCGCGCACTTGGGGAATTGTTATTGTCAAAAGCAGGTTATCAGTCACTCACGGATATCGCAGAAGCTTATCTCGGACCACGTGCCGCATTCGTGACCGGTTGGACGTACTGGTTCTGTTGGATCATGACAGCGATGGCGGACATTATCGCTGTCGGTCTGTACGTCAAGTATTGGTTTGATATCCCGCAATGGATTCCAGCCGTTCTTGCACTCTTGATTTTACTTGGTTTTAACTTATTGACTGTTAAATTGTTCGGTGAACTCGAGTTTTGGTTCGCCTTGATCAAGGTCGTGACGATCCTTGCCTTGATTGGTGTCGGAATCGTCCTGCTCGCAATCGGTTTTAAAACAGACGCCGGCCCCGTAGCCGTGTCGAACCTCTGGTCACATGACGGATGGATGCCAAACGGGATTTCTGGATTCCTGCTCTCGTTCCAAATGGTCGTCTTTGCCTATGTCGGCGTCGAGCTCGTTGGGGTATCCGCAGCGGAGACAGCGGATCCGAAGAAGAACATCCCGTCCGCGATCAATAAGATTCCGCTTCGGATCTTATTCTTCTATGTCGGTGCCTTACTCGTCCTCTTGATGATCAACCCATGGACAGGATTAAGTGCGACAGAAAGTCCGTTCGTCAAGACGTTCAGTCTGATCGGGATACCGCTCGCAGCAGGAATCATCAACTTCGTCGTACTGACATCAGCTGCTTCTGCGTGTAACAGCGGGATGTTCTCGACGAGTCGGATTCTGTATAACCTGGGAAATCAACAGCAAGCATCGAACAAGTTCTCGAAGTTGAATAAAAACCATGTCCCAGCAAACGCCTTGTTCGTTTCGACGATCGTCGTCTCGGTCGGTGCCTTGCTCAGTAAACTGTTACCAGGACAAGCGTTCAGTATCGTCACGACGATCAGTGCGATCTGCTTCATCTGGGTCTGGGGTGTCATCCTCGTCTGTCATCTCCGGTACAAGAAACAAAATCCGGAATTACATGCGGCGTCGACATTCAAAGCACCATTGACACCACTCGTCAATTACCTCGTGCTCGGATTGTTTGCCGTCATTCTCGTCGTCATGCTGTTTGCTGACGATACACGTCCAGCCTTGTTGCTGACACCGGTCTGGTTCCTCGGACTATTCGGACTGTATCATCTCCGGAAAAAGAAACAACAAGCAGCTGAACAAAAAAGTGCGTAAGCCAAAACAAGCCGGTCGGATCTAATCCGACCGGCTTGTTTCATGGTGTATCGAAAGCACCGTCCTGTAGTTGTTTCCGAAGTGCTTTCGCTTTCTTTCGAATATCGCGTTTGCTGTCGGCATCGCGCTTTCCCCATTGCCGATACATCATCGACATCCGCGGATTGTCAGCAAAGCGCTTTTCGTGCCGGTCGATGAAGTCCCAGTACAAGGCGTTGAACGGACAGGCATCTTCGCCAAGCATGTCCTTTTGATGGAACGGACATCCCTTGCAATAATCACTCATCTTATGGATGTAATTTGCCGAAGCGATGTACGGTTTAGTCGATAACGTTCCCCCGTCGGCATGTAGCGCCATCCCGAGGACGTTCGGTAAGACGACCCAGTCATAGGCATCGATGTACATCTCATTGAACCAATCTGCCGTCTGTTGCGGCGAGATCGCAAACAGATTGGCGAAGTTCCCGAGCACCATCAAGCGCTGGATATGGTGATTATGGGCATGCTCGACGACAGGACGTAACGATTCAGCGACACAGTTCATGTTCGTCTTCCCGGTCCAGAAAAAGTCCGGTAGATCCGCTTCATGACGCAGCGTATTGACGGAAGCGTAGTCTGGCATCTCGGCTAGATAGACGGCACGCATGTACTCGCGCCAGCCGAGGATTTGGCGTATGAAACCTTCGACCGCATTGAGCGGAGCATCCTGTTCTTCAAGTGCTGCCTCGACTTGACGAATGACCTCTTCCGGTGTCAGTAAGCCGAGATTGATTACTGCTGATAAGAGCGAATGCGATAACGTATCTTCCCCGGTCAGCATGGCGTCTTGATACGTCCCGAACGTTTCAAGACGCTCTTCGATGAAACGATGGAGAGCCTGCATCGCTTCCTTTCGCGTAACCGGCCAATGAAAGGAATCAAGTGCTCCTGGATGATCGGAAAAATCACGCTCGACCTTATCGATGACATCCCTTGTGATGTGGTCGGGACGAAACTGAACGGGATCCGGAAACGTCGTCCCGGACTTCGCCGGTTTCCGGTTATCGACGTCAAACGACCACTTTCCACCGATCGGTTTAGAGCCGTTCATGAGAACGTTTCGTTCCTTGCGCAGTTTGCGATAAAACCGATCCATCTTGTATGGCTTGTCGCCAATTGCTTCGACCGCTTCTTCCTGTGTCAGTAAAAACAACGGCACGTCGGAACAGACCTCGACCTTGATCTTCTTCGGTAAAGCGTCTTGCCACTTGTGCATCGCCTTGCGCATCGGTTCGTCCGTGATCGCCGTATAAAATACATGATCCGGATCATGATCTTTCCGGTGCGCCTTAAATGCCTGATCAAACGAATCCGCTTCCCGGTAATCGACGGTGAAGCCTTTTTCGCGCAGTTCTTCCGCAAAATGTCGCATCGCTGAGAAGACGAGGACAAGTTTTTGTTTATGGTACGTCTTCCACTTGGAGCGCGAGGTCGCTTCGACCATCAGGATGACGTCGTCTTGTTTGTTTGCTTCCTTCAATAAAGGGAGATCGTGATTCAATTGATTGCCGAATATCCAGCGTGTCGCCATGAGTGTTCCTCCTTTTACTTTCGTTATATGATTACCGTTTTTCGTCAAAGTCATGCCTGATTGTGTGCCGGCTGACGAACATCTTCTTATTTTGAATCATCGCTTTTACACATTTCTGAATGTAAAAGAAGTTCCTTTCTGTGCAAGCTATGATAGGGTTATAATGGAAAGGTAAGTTGTCGTCATGAGGGGGAAGTTTTTCATGACAGGTAGTCCATAATATCAACGGGGATAGGAAGGATATCATGAGCAGTATGCCTAAAAAAACAGACGTTATTTTAATTGGTGCCGGAGTCATGAGCGCGACGTTAGGGGTCTTGTTAAAAGAACTCGCGCCTGAGATGAACATCAAGGTATTCGAGAAACTCGCGAGTGCCGGGGAAGAAAGCTCGAATGAGTGGAACAATGCTGGAACAGGTCACGCCGCATTATGTGAACTGAACTATACGACAGAAAACGCCGATGGTTCGATCGATATCAGTAAAGCAGTCAAAGTAAACGAACAGTTCCAACTGTCACGTCAATTCTGGTCGCATCTCGTCAAGGAAGGTGTCTTGCCGAATCCAAAAGAATTCATCATGCCGATTCCACATATGAGCATGGTCGAAGGAACGGAAAACGTCGAATTCCTGAAAAAACGATTGGAAGCGCTATCAGCGAATCCGTTGTTCGCAGGGATGGAATATTCAGAGGATCCAGCGAAATTAGCCGAGTGGATTCCACTCATCATGAACGGTCGGACGTCACCAGAGCCGATCGCCGCGACAAAAATCGATTCAGGAACGGACGTCAACTTCGGTGCGTTGACACGAATCCTGTTTGAATATCTCGCACAGCACGATGTAGAGATCAACTATCAGCACGGCGTCGAGGATTTGAAGCGTGTTGACGGGGGTTGGGAAGTCAAAGTGAAGAATGAGCGCGATCACCGGATCGAGCATCATACGGCGCAGTTCGTCTTCATCGGAGGTGGCGGCGGTAGTCTACCGTTGCTCCAAAAAACAGGCATCGAGGAATCGAAGCAAATCGGTGGTTTCCCGGTCAGTGGTTTATTCCTAGTTTGTAAAAATCCTGAGATCATCGAACAGCATCATGCGAAAGTCTACGGAAAAGCGAAAGTCGGAGCACCGCCGATGTCAGTACCGCACTTGGATACACGATACATCGATGGGAAGAAATCACTCCTCTTCGGGCCGTTTGCTGGCTTCTCACCGAAGTTCCTTAAGACAGGATCAAATCTTGATTTGATCGCGTCCGTTAAACCGAACAACGTCTTGACGATGCTTGCTGCGGGAGCGAAAGAGATGGGATTGACGAAGTATCTGATCGAACAAGTCCTCTTGTCGACGGAGCAACGGATGAACGAATTACGGGAGTTCATCCCGAATGCGAAGACGGAAGACTGGGATGTCGTCGTCGCTGGTCAACGTGTCCAAGTCATCAAGGATACACCGCAAGGAAAAGGGACACTCCAGTTCGGAACAGAGGTTGTCAGCGCAGCCGACGGATCTGTTGCTGCTTTACTCGGGGCGTCTCCAGGTGCCTCAACAGCGGTTCCGGTCATGCTAGAAGTACTCGGCAAATGTTTCCCGTCCGAGTTACCGGCGTGGGAAGCAAAAATCAAGGAGATGATTCCGTCATACGGGATCTCACTCGTTGAACATCCAGAACTGTTCGAACAGATTCATGCTGAAACAGCAAAAACGCTTGAACTCGAACAAGGTCAACCGATTCGCTAAACGAAAAACCGTCCGACTCTACGAGAGCCGGACGGTTTTTCGTTTAGCGGAAGCTACGGAAGAAACGTGTTTTCTTTAGAGCAATCCCGACTGGAATCGCAACGAGGATTCCGATGACGTTTTGTGTGATGTTTCCTGGAATTGAAGCGACTGGTGCGACCCAGTTGCTGAATGCAATTCCTTCGTGCACGAAGTAAACGAGTAGCATGACAGGAATGGAAGCGATCATCCCGATCAAGTTGAACGTGACATTCGTTCCGTTACGACCACCTGACCACGCGATGTAACCGACGATCAATCCTTGAAGTCCACGTGCGATGATCGTACCAGGTGCCCAAATCGCATAGCCCGTTAGAAGATCGAATAACCCCATTCCAACAGCACCGGCAATCAATGCTGTCCGTGGACCGAATAAAATCGCGATGAGAAAGAGCATCGCTGTTCCCATGTGAATGAGACCACCGTTTAGTGCGATTGGTAATTGAATCTTGATCAACATCGTCGCAACAAGGACAAGTGCGATCGACATCGCAGTGATGACGAGTTGACGGGTACGAGTGCTAGAATACGGTGCTGCTTTTTGCATGTGGCTAACCTTCTTTATGATAGATTTTAAGATATCTTCAATCTATCAGATGACTGGACTAGTCAAAAGTGTCAACTTTGAATTATTTATAGGGGTCAGATTTGAATACAAATCCTCATCTGTTTTTAATTCCAGAAGAATACGATCTATTGATACAGTTCAGAATGAAAAAATCTATAAAACAGTCGCTCTTTTCGAATCTATTCGTCATTTTTTTCATACAATGAATAGAGAAGGGAAGGGGAAGTCAATGAAATATCAGATCGCAACAGCCATTGTCATACTTGCTTCATTGTTACCAGTCAAAACGGAGGCAAAGGATCAGACGACACAACATCAGCGTTATTACGTAGCATACGAGAAAATCGTACAGAAAATAAATCGGACGAATGAAAATGCGGACATTACGTTGCTTGCAGCAGATCAATTCGCAGACGAGGACTGGGTTTCACCGAAACGTTTTCAGGAACGGGTAGTCAAACGGTTAAAGCCGTTACGTGTTCAAACGAGTCTAGAGTGGGATAGTGAACGAACGCTTGAACGTACAGAACGTGGAAACGAAGTCCGGATCATCGGAAATTTCGAGACAGAACTCTTGGAACAGAGTAAACGACAACGATTATCCGATGTCTTTTCGATGACATCTCTTGCCGTCGATGATGGAAAGTGGACGCAAACCGGATTCTCTGGTACTCCAATCGATGCTTTGCAAACGATGGTCGTAACGGTCAGCGGTACATACGCGAAGCAAGGCATCTTAACAAGACATCACATCACGAAAGAATATCATTGTTCATGGTACGGTGAAATCTACTATTGAAATAGAAAAAGAGCGAAACTCGTCTGAGTTCCGCTCTTTTCGTTTAATTCCGGATCAAGTGATCGAAAGCACCGAGTGCAGCTGTTGCACCAGATCCCATCGAGATGATGATCTGTTTATACGCGCTATCCGTGCAGTCGCCTGCAGCGAAAACGCCTGGTACGTTCGTTGCGCCGTGGCGATCGACTTGGACTTCACCGAACTTGTTACGGCTCACCGTTTCACCGAGCCAGTCCGTGTTTGGTACGAGACCGATTTGGACGAAGACACCTTCGAGCTCAACGTGACGTTCGACGTTCGTTTCGCGCTCGATATACGTGATCCCGTTTACTTTATCCGTTCCTGTGATTTCCTTCGTCTGTGCGTTGACGACGACCGTGACGTTCGGAAGAGAAGCGAGGCGTTCTTGAAGAACAGCATCCGCTTTTAGTTCCGGTGCGAATTCAAGGACCGTGACATGCTTGACGATTCCCGCGAGATCGATGGCTGCTTCGATCCCTGAGTTTCCGCCACCGATGACCGCGACACGTTTTCCTTCGAACAATGGACCGTCACAGTGTGGGCAGTACGCGACGCCTTTGTTCTTGAATTCGAGTTCGCCTGGGACACCAACGTTCCGCCAGCGTGCACCTGTTGAAAGGATCAAACTCTTCGTTTTCAAGACGGCACCGTTCTCGAGCTCAAGCTCAAGGAGGTCCTTCTTCTCAAGGCGCGTTGCTCGTTGCAGGTTCATGACGTCGATGCCATATTCCTTAACGTGCTCCTCAAGACTTGCGACGAGTTTTGGTCCTTCCGTGTACTTCATGCTGATGAAGTTCTCAATGCTCATCGTATCCATGACTTGTCCACCGAAGCGTTCTGCGACGATTCCTGTCCGGATGCCTTTACGGGCTGCATAGATGGCAGCACTCGATCCAGCTGGACCACCACCGACAACGAGAACATCGTATGGATCTTTATCAGCGAAATCAGAAGCATCGGCACCTGTGCCAAGCTTCGCTAAGATTTCTTCAAGTGACATCCGTCCGTTACCGAATGCTTCGCCGTTGACGAAGACCGTTGGAACAGCCATGATCTCTTTTTGTTCGACTTCTTCCTTAAATGCCGCACCATCAATCATCGTGTGACTGATGTTCGGGTTGAGGACACTCATGACGTTCAACGCTTGTACGACATCCGGGCAGTTGTGGCAGCTCAAGCTGATGTACGACTCGAAGTGGTACGTTTCTTGAATGCCTTGAATCTGCTTGATGACATCTGCGTCGACCTTCGGTGCTCGACCGCTGACTTGGAGCAGTGCGAGGACGAGGGACGTGAACTCATGACCGAGTGGAATTCCCGCGAACGTGATGCCGCTTGTCTCACCGACACGGTTGACTGTGAAACTTGGTGTCCGGGGAAGGCTTGCCTGCTCGACGGAGATACGTGGTGTCATGCTTGCGATCTCTTCGACGAGTGCGCTCATCTCAAGCGAGACGGCGTCTGTCCCAGCACTAACGGCTAGGACGAGATCGCCTTCGAGAAGCTCGAGGTATTGCGCGAGTTGTGCTTTAATGTCTGGTGCTAAAGCCATCGCGAATCCGCTCCTTAAATTTTTCCGACGAGGTCAAGGCTTGGTGTGAGTGTTGCAGAGCCTTCTTCCCATTTCGCTGGGCAGACTTCGCCTGGATTATTACGTACATATTGTGCTGCTTTGATTTTGTTGACGAGCGTGCTCGCATCACGACCGATGCCGCCTGCGTTGATCTCAACTGTTTGGATGACGCCGTCTGGGTCGATGATGAACGTACCGCGGTCAGCAAGACCATCTTGTTCGTTCAAGACTTCGAAGTTACGTGAGATGACGTGTGATGGGTCGCCGATCATGACGTACTCGATTTTACCGATTGTTTCTGACGTTTCGTGCCATGCTTTATGTGTGAAATGCGTATCTGTTGAAACAGAGTAAACTTCAACGTCAAGCGCTTTGAGTGTTGCGTATTGGTTTTGGAGATCTTCGAGTTCTGTCGGGCAAACGAATGTAAAGTCTGCAGGGTAGAAACATACGACACTCCATTTACCGCGAAGGTTGGCATCCGTTAGGTCAACGAATTCTCCGTTGTGGAATGCTGATGCACTGAATGGTTTTACTTCACTTCCGATTAAAGACATGATAAAAATCCTCCTCAAGGGTTCTATTTTTAGAATCTGTTCTAGTGCATACAGATAATCTGTATTTATCACACTAGAATAATTCTAATCTAATACTAATTTCATATAGACCAACACTTTTGTCAAGGTATAATCGGCAATTTCTTATTTCAGGAAAAATTGTGTGAACAAAAAATGAAATCCCGACTCCTAAATGAAACAGGAGTCGGGAGCTGTATTCTTTATTGCCAGTCCGTGTGGAAGATCCCTTCGCGGTCTGTCCGGGCATACGTATGCGCACCGAAATAATCGCGTTGGGCTTGCAACATGTTGGCATTCGAGTTTGCTGTCCGGTAGCTATCATAATACGTCAACGACGTCGATAGACATGGGAGCGCAAAACCAGATAACGCACCCTCGGCAACGACGTGGCGTAACGATTCTTGATACGCCTGTACTTTCTCAGCGAAGAATGGGGCGAGCATTAAGTTCGAGAGGTTCGCGTCGTTTTTGAACGCTTCACTGATGACATTCAAGAAGTCGGCCCGGATGATACATCCACCACGGAAAATCAAGGCGATTTCTTCAAGGCGTAAGTTCCAGTCGTATAGTTCAGACGATGTCCGGTACTGGGTAAAGCCTTGCGCGTATGCGGCGACTTTCCCCATATAAAGCGCTTGACGAATCCGTTCGATCCACGCGTCCCGCTCAAGCGATGACAAGTCTTCTGGTCCCTTCAGAACAGCAGACGCTGCGACGCGTTCTTCTTTAACAGCTGAAAGGTAACGCGCGAACAGAGCTTCTGTAATGATTGAAGAGGCGATTCCATTATCAATTGCTTGTAAGCTTGTCCATTTTCCGGTTCCTTTTTGACCGGCTTGATCGAGAATGACATCGATCAACGGTTTCCCTGTCTCGTCATCCGTTTTCCGGAGAATGTCCGCTGTGATCTCAATCAGGTAACTTTTCAGTTCGCCTGCGTTCCACTCGACGAAGATGTCCGCGACTTCCGTCACGTCGAGTCCTAGACGGAAACGAAGGAAGCTGTAAGCTTCAGCGATCAATTGCATGTCAGCGTACTCGATCCCGTTATGGACCATCTTGACGAAGTGACCAGCGCCCTTCGGACCGATATAGACACAACATGGATCGCCTTCGACATGAGCGGCGATCTTCGTCAAGATCGGTGCGACATGTTCGTAGGCTTCTTTCGATCCACCCGGCATGATCGCAGGACCGGTTCGTGCACCGACTTCACCACCCGATACACCGACGCCGATGTATTCGATGCCGTGTCGTTGGAGTTCGTCGAAGCGACGTTCCGTATCAAGGAAGTGGGAATTCCCACCATCCATGATGATGTCGCCTGTTTCGAGATGTGGAAGTAACGATTCGATGACTGAATCAATCGCGCTGCCGGCCGTGACCATCATGAAGATTTTACGCGGACGGGCGAGTGACTGTACGAATGCTTCGATATCGTAGTACGGATGAAGTGGTAATCCCTCATCGTGTGCGACGAGATCATCCGTTAAATCACGTGTGTAGTTATAGATGGCGACTTCTTCTTGATGACTCGCCATATTCAGTGCTAAGTTGCGTCCCATGACGCCAAGCCCGATGACTCCGATAGAATGTTGCATAAGTAGAACGACTCCTTTTCTTAGACGACGAGGCTGAGGAGAAGAACGAACCCAAGTCCACAAACGGAAATGATCGTCTCAAGCACAGTCCATGTCGCAAACGTTTCTTTTAATGATAAACCGAAATATTCTTTAAACATCCAGAAGCCCGCATCATTGACGTGTGAAGCGATTAGACTACCCGCACCAGTCGCAAGGACGACGAGCGCTAAGTTGACGTCAGATTGCTCCAGTAACGGAATGACGAGACCTGCTGTCGAAAGGGCAGCGACTGTCGCAGAACCAAGTGAGATTCGCAGAATCGCAGCGATCAACCAAGCGAGCAGAATCGGAGATAACGCCGATCCTTCAAATAATTGTGCGACGAATGTACCGACGCCGCCGTCAATCAAGACTTGTTTGAAGGCACCGCCACCACCGATGATCAATAGCATCATCCCGATTTGGGCGATGGCCGTCGTACAAGATTCCATGACCGTTTGCATCGGAATCTTACGGGCGATCCCCATCGTGTAGACCGCGACGAGTAACGAAATCAACATCGCCGTCGAGGCGTTCCCGATGAACTCGATCGCCGAGATAACGCTATTCTCACTCAAGCCGAGTGTTTCTTGTAAAAGCGTGAAGATCGTTGCGACCGACATCAAGAGGACCGGTAGCATCGCAGTGAAGACACTAATACCGAAACCTGGCGTCTCGTCTAAATCAAATTCTTTTTGTTCCCCGAGTGACGCGATGTTTCCTGTGCGTGTAAACGATTCAGGTACGAGGCGTTTCGCGATCTTCGTAAAAACAGGACCAGCGATGATGACTGTCGGAACAGCAACGATGAAACCATACAATAAGACTTCCCCGATATTGGCTTTATACTCCCCAGCGATGACGGTCGGACCCGGGTGAGGTGGTAAGAAGCCGTGCGTGACGGATAGGGCAGCGACCATCGGGATCCCGAGATATAGAATCGAGACACGAAGTTGACGTGAAATCGCAAAGACGATTGGAATCAACAAAACGAGTCCGACTTCGAAGAAGAGGGCGATCCCGATGATGAACGAAGCGACGACGACTGCCCACTGGATGTTCTTTTCCCCGAATCGGGCGACAAGCGTCATCGCGATTCGCTGCGCCCCCCCGGCGTCAGCAATCAGCTTTCCAAGCATCGCACCGAGACCAAAGATCAGTGCCAAGTGACCAAGCGTTCCTCCGATACCGGCTTCGATCGTCTTGACGATTTGATCGAGCGGCATGCCGAGTAGTAGTGCAACGCCAAAGGAAACGATGATGAGTGAGACGAACGTATTTAATTTCAACCCCATGATGAGAACGAGCAACGCGACGATCCCAATTCCTACGATGACTAAAGGCATGATGACTTCCCCCAAAAGATTAAGTTAGTTTTCTTCTTGAATCAAGCTCCGTTGATACGTAGCGATTCGTTTGTGATCTTCAGACAATGTCCGCGCTAGACTAATGAAAATTGGTAAGAGCTGACGATATTCATGCATCGCTTCTTCATTTGGTACATGGCGATGCGTTTCCCCGATCATCTCAGAGACGACTTCGAACGAATCGACTTCCCCTGTCGCATACAGTCCGAGAATACAAGCACCAAGACATGAACTTTCAAAACTTTCCGGAATGACGACTTCTGATTCAAAGATGTCCGCCATCATTTGGCGCCAGACTTCGGACCGGGCAAACCCACCGGTTGCCTGAATCCGCGTCACAGGACCATCCATGCATTCGACGAGTGCGAGGAAGACGGTATACAGATTGTAGATGACGCCTTCTAGTGCCGCCCGGATCATATGCTCTTTTTTGTGTGAGAGCGTCAAACCGAAGAATGAACCGCTGACGTCCGGATTCCATAGCGGTGCTCGTTCACCGGACAAGTAAGGATGGAACAACAGACCGTCGGACCCCGGGCGGACGCGTTCGGCAATCTTCGTCAGGACAGCATACGGATCGATGCCGAGGCGTTTTGCTGTCTCGACTTCTGCTGAAGCGAGTTCGTCTCGAATCCACCGTAAGACCATTCCACCGTTATTGACGGGGCCGCCGATGACCCAGTGGTCCTCGGTCAGTGCGTAACAGAACGTTCGTCCTTTTTCATCCGTCTGTGGACGATCAATGATCGTTCGGATGGCACCGCTCGTTCCGATCGTGATCGCGATTTCCCCTTTGCGAATCGCGTTGACACCTAAATTGGAGAGGACACCGTCACTGGCGCCGACTAAGAACGGCGTATCGACGGATAGTCCCATTTGTCGTGCGTAATCAGTATTGAGTCCGGTACATGACGTCGTTGTCGGTACGGGTTCCGATAAATAGCTTGCATCGATACCCGCGACATGCAGTGCGCCCGTATCCCAACCTAATTCATGAATATTAAAGAGACCAGTTGCTGAAGCGAGAGAGTGGTCGATGACATATGTTCCGAACAGTCTTTGGAACACGAACTCCTTGATCCCGACATACTTTTTCGTTTGAGCGTGGAGCTCCGGACGATCTTCGACGAGCCAACTGATTTTGCTAAGCGGTGACATCGGATGAATCGGTGTCCCGGTCCGGTGATAGATCGAGAGACCATATTGTTCCTTAATCTTGTTCGACCATGCTTCACTCCGACTGTCCGCCCATGTGATGCAGGCAGTCAACGGTTGATGTTGTGCGTCCATCGCAATCAAACTGTGCATGGCACTACTGAACGCGACGAACTTCGGTGGCATGCTCGGATGACGTTTCGTGATCAATCGGATGGATTCGAGTACGGCATCAAAAATTTCTTCCGGATCCTGTTCCGCCGTCGAACGGTTTGGTGTGTGGAGTGGGTAACCGACGTTCGTTTGTCCGATGACCTCTCCTTTTGTCGTAAATAAGACTGCTTTCGTACTCGTCGTTCCGATATCGACGCCTAACATGTATTCAGTCATGTGAATCGACTCCTTTCGACATCATTTGTTGCGTTTTCCAGAGATCTTCGACTTCCTGAACATCATCAAAGTTCTGATGTAAGGAAGCAACCATCCGTTCACGATCTCCTGTCTCGATCGCTTCGATATACAAAGCATGGTTCGCGAGGATGCGTTCAAAGTCTTCGATGTCTTCCTCGAATCGTACCCGCATCGATAGGAGGATGAAACTTTCCATGACTGGTTTGAGATTTTGCCAAATCATGCTGACATATCCATGATCAATCGAGCGGATGATTGTTTCATGAAACAGTACATCCTGGAAGGAGAATTCATCGGCATCCTTGTATTTGATGGCAACCTTCATCATTTCGAGAATCTTACTGAGTTCCCGGACGAGTTCTGCCCGTTCGACCTTAACAAGTCGCTCGAAGACGAACGTTTCGATAAGTAGCCGGACATCATAGATTTCTTGAATGTCGCGCTCGGATAAACCGACGACGACCGCCCCCATTCGTTCGAGACGAATCAACTGTTCGGCTGCAAGCACCTTTAACGCGTCACGGACAGGTGAGCGACTGACTGAAAAATCAGAGGCTATTTTGTTTTCGGATAAAATGGTACCGCTTTCATTTTTTCCTGAAATGATCCGCATTCGTAGTTCGTGCGCGACACGATCTCCGGCAGAAGCTTTTGACAACCACTTCAAGGGGTATAACAGTTCTGACATAAAATCACCTAATTTCTAGAGTGAGTATACTTGTATACAAGTTAGTATATACGTTTTTTTCTAAAATGCAAACGCTTCACTTAAATCTTAACGATTCAACTGGCAATCAGGAAATCGATTCCAAATATGTTAGGGTGAAGGAGTAATCAATAATCAGAACGGGTAAGGAGGAGATAGTACATATGAATATTTTAGTTGTAGGTGCAGGAGCAGTCGGAGGTTATTTCGGGGGCCGTCTTGCGGAGCAAGGTGAACAGGTGACCTTTCTCGTCCGTCCGAAGCGATATGAACAATTACAAAAAACAGGTCTACAGATCACTAGTCCTCATGGCGATATCACGATCACGCCTCAGTTAGTGACACGAGACATGCGACCGGATCGTGCATTTGATGTCATCTTGCTTTCGACGAAAGCCTATCACTTAGATGATGTCTTAAAGGATCTTACGCCATTCGTTTCGAACGAGACGTATATCATTCCTTTATTGAATGGCATGCAACATATTCGTCGGTTAACAGAAGTCTTTGGAGAAGAGCGTGTACTGGGCGGTCTTTGCTTCATTGAATCGACGCTTGATGCAGAAGGACGCATTTTACAGACGAGTCCGTCACATCGACTGTTGTTTGGCTCACGAACCGGCAAACCAACAGCTCGTTTGCAGGAGATCGCAACACGTTTTGCGAAAGCGAAGGCACCGATGGCGTACTCGATGCATATCATGGATGACATGTGGCAAAAGTATCTTTTTATTTCGACATTTGCGGGTGTGACGACACTATTTCGTTCAGCGATCGGTTCGATTCGGGAAGAAGCTGTCGGGCGTCAGATGATTGTAGACGTCATGAACGAAGCGAAACAGGCGATGGAAGAACAGGGCGCGGTCTTCAATGACGATACAGAAACGGTGCTATTGAAGCAGATGGATGCGATGGAAGATACGATGAAATCGTCGATGTTGCGCGATATGGAAAAAGGTCAGCCAGTCGAAGTGGAACATTTTTTCAGCGCCTTGTTAAAACCCACTTCGACAGAACGGTTCAGAGCTTTAAAATTAGTCGAAGCAAACTTACGCATGTATCTTGGAACGATTAAATAGTTGCATTTTTCTATTTTAGAAAAATAATGGAGTGGTACAAATGTTTCGTTTTGATGACGAAAGACCTGTTTCCCCTAAGAATCGTTGACTTCCGAAATAAAGTTCATCTATTGTTAATGAGATTGAAAAAAAGTGATAATATATTTTTCCGCATTTTTTCTTGCAAGGACGAATGAAGCAGACGAGAGGGGAAGTTTATCCATTATGAAACGTATTATTATTCGTGCAGGTATGACACCATTCGAACAGTTCGATGCTCCTTATTTGATGAAACATAATTCCATTGGAGGAAACGTTGGAAATCTCATTTATCAATACAGTATCTTTCGGACGTTGATGACAGAAGGAACGACGATTACACCGGACTATTACTATTACGATGAAGAACGGGCGGACGAAATCAATGCCAACTTCGATCTCTACGTCATTCCGTTAGCGGACGCATTCCGAAAAGAATTCGTACCGACGTTGCGGAAGTACACCCGCCTTATCAAGAAATTAAAAATTCCAGTCGTCGTCATCGGTGTAGGCTTACGTGCACCGTTTGAACCAGATCTAGACGGTGGATTCCCATTCGATGAAGATGTCAAAGCATTCGTCAGCGCTGTACTTGAGCGCTCAAGCATGCTTGGTCTTCGTGGGGAAATCACGTCGAAATACTTGACGCGTCTTGGTTTTCGCGAAGGCATTGATCATCGTGTCATCGGATGTCCTTCGATGTACGCGTTTGGTCGCGACTTACATATTCGTGAAACGAACATTACGCCCGAGTCGATGATTACGGTCAACTCGTCACGTTTAGCACCACAAAATGTTCTTGATTTCATTACGCGCGGAATGGAAGAGTATCCGAATCATTACTTCATTCCCCAATGGATGAAGGAACTGAAATTGACGTATACAGGAACGCATCCGATCGCAGATTTGTCCGTGACGAACTATCCGGTGAAGATGTCGGATCCTGCTTACATGAACGATCGTGTTCGTTTCTTCTTGAACGCACAAACATGGTTCGATTTCATCGGGCAGGCAGACCTCAGTTTTGGTGCGCGCTTGCATGGAAATATCACAGCAACGCTTGCGGGTACGCCGAGTATCCTCATTCCAAAGGATGCACGAATGCGCGAACTAACGGATTATCATCAGTTGACGCATATTTGGGCGAACGACATCAAAGCGGATACACAATTATCCGACGTCGTAGCCAATGCTGATTTCCAAAGTCCGGCACGTGTTCAAGCACGTAACTTCGACAACTTCGTTGATTTCTTGAACGTGAATGATCTTGAACACATTTACCAAGAGACGAATTATCCTGAGAATGTGCCGTTTGACCGTCAAATGGCGCAAGCGGAACTACTTCCACCGGTTCAACCGATTTCTGGCGTGAGTCTCGAAGAAGCAGTCGCCCGTTTCGAACGGTTCTTCCCGGAACAAGAGAAGAAGATCGCGGATGCGCAAAAACAGGCAAAAGCGCAATTGGCCGAAAAAGATAAGAAAATCAAAGCATTGCAGAAACAGACAACGACGACTCAAAAAGATCAAGAAATTGCGGCGCTCAAAGCACAACTTGCTGCTCAAACGAAGAAAATGAAGCATCAGCAAGGAACATTGAACCGGAAAGCGGTTCGGGCAGCCTTAAAAACAGCGGATCTATTCGCAAAAAAATAAAGTGTTCTAACATTCCGGGTCATTACGATACGGAATGTTTTTTGGTAGGAGTATTCTGAATTGTATTGACAATTCAGAAAAGACTTGATAGGGTTAGGAACAATTACATACTTATCCAGAGAGGTGGAGGGACTGGCCCTATGAAACCTCAGCAACAGGTCGAAAGATACTGTGCTAATTCCTGCGGGTGTTGCACCCGATCGATAAGATTTCCGAATTGTCGACCGACGCATCCGTGAGGATGCGTTTTTTGTTTGAAATAGGGGGAACGAGGAGGAAATGGATTCATGAAAACGAGCGGAGCGTTTCGACGCAAGATGGAATCACGTCATCTGATCATGCTGTCGTTAGGAGGCGTCATTGGAACAGGATTATTTTTAAGTACAGGTTATACGTTGGAACAAGCGGGACGTGTCGGAACGATTTTGTCGTATTTAATCGGAGCCGTCGTCGTCTACTTAGTCATGTTAAGTCTTGGCGAACTCGCTGTACACATGCCGGAAACCGGATCATTCCATAAGTACGCAACGAAGTATATCGGACCCGGTACCGGTTATACGGTGGCCTGGCTCTACTGGCTGACGTGGACGGTCGCCCTTGGTTCAGAATTCACGGCAGCAGGCATTTTAATGCAACGTTGGTTCCCGTCGATTCCAGTCTTTGTGTTCAGTGCATTATTCGCTGCGATGATCCTTGGTATCAACGTCTTGAAGGTCCGCGTATTTGCTGAAGTCGAGTTTTGGTTCTCCGCCATTAAGGTCGTAACGATCATTGCTTTCATTTTACTTGGTGCGGGAGCGATCGTTGGCTTCATCCCATTACAAGATGGTAGCCCGGCACCATTCTTTTCTTCCTTAACGGAAGGAGGATTGTTTCCAAATGGGGCATTTGCGATCTTCATGACGATGCTTGCCGTGAACTTTGCTTACTCAGGAACGGAATTGATCGGCGTCGCAGCGGGTGAAGCGGTCGATCCGAAGCGGACGATTCCGCTTGCGATCCGAACAACGATTTTGCGACTCGTCCTCTTTTTCGTCGGTACGATCATCGTATTAGCCGTCTTATTGCCAACGGAAGGGAAGGGTGTGCTCGAAAGTCCATTCGTTGCGGTGTTTGAACGAATCGGGATTCCGTATGCGGCAGACGTGATGAACTTCGTCATTCTGACAGCGATCTTATCGGCAGCGAACTCTGGGCTTTACGCTGCCTCCCGGATGCTTTGGTCGCTTGCGAACGAACGCATGATTCCGCGCTTCTTCGCCCAGGTGACACCAAGTGGGGTTCCACTTCGAGCTGTATTGTTCAGCATGCTTGGCGGAGGACTTGCTTTGCTTTCTAGCATCTATGCAGCAGGAAGTGTCTATATCGCGCTCGTCTCGATTTCCGGTCTTGCTGTCGTCGTCGTCTGGATGAGTATCAGCGTTGCGCAGTATCGCTTCCGGAAACAATTCCTCCGCGAAGGGCATATGGTCGACGAATTGGTCTATCGTACACCACTCTTTCCATTGATACCGATCGCCGCTTTCGTCGTCTGTTTGATTTCCCTGATTGGTATCGGATTTGATCCGACGCAACGAGTCGCCTTGTATTGCGGTATCCCATTCATCGTGATCTGTTATGTCGTTCATGCGTTCACGAATTCTTCTCAGAAACGGAGTGTTGAAGATGTCCCGAATCAAAAATCCAGTTGATCAACGATTACAGGAAGTTCCTTTCCTAATTTTAGATGGTGCGCTTGCGACTGAACTCGAACAAAAGGGATTCGACCTGAACGATCCACTCTGGTCAGCACGCCTCTTAATCGAAGCACCGGAACAGATTGAGCGTGTCCATCACGATTACTTTGAAGTGGGCGCCGATGTTGCGATCACCTCAAGCTATCAAGCAAATATCGAAGGATTCAAGCAACGTCACATCACGACCGAGGAAGCACAAGCGTTAATTCGACAAACGGTTACCTTAGCGCAAGATGCACGGACGCGTAGCGGAAAGAGTGCCGCATTGATCGCGGGTTCAGTTGGTCCTTATGGTGCCTACTTAGCAGATGGTTCTGAGTATCGCGGTCATTATGGTGTGTCAGCAGATGTGCTAGAAGCCTTCCACAGACCGCGCATCGAAGCATTGATTGAAGCGGGGGCTGATCTGCTGGCATTCGAGACGATTCCGTCGCTTGAGGAAGCTGTCGTGTTGTTCGGGATTCTCGAAGCGTTCCCGGAAGTATCTGCTTGGCTGACGTTCTCGCTTCAAGATGCGACGCACATCAGTGAAGGAACGGCACTTGCGACGTGCATCGAGACGATCGGACAGCATCCGCAACTTGCAGCAATCGGCGCAAATTGTTTTCCAGCATCCTACGCGACCGACTTCATCCGTCACATCAAGACGTTGACGAGTGTTCCAATCATCGTCTATCCGAACTCCGGTGAGGTCTATGATCCGGTCGCAAAAACATGGTCAGGTACGAATAATCAGTGTACGTCGTTCCAAGCCATCGCAAAGACATGGTATGAAGCTGGAGCACGATTGATTGGCGGTTGTTGTAGAACTTCACCGGAACATATCGCGCAAATTCGTTCGGTTTGCCAGGTTTCTCATACGTGATGAATGATGACGAAAAAACGGACACGAAATCAATCGATTTCGCGTCCGTTTTTTTTATGGTGTAATTCCATTACCGTTCGCGCAAGGCGCGATTGAATTGTTGCAATAGGCGTCCGAAATCTTCTGCATCATCCGCTGGCCAGTCTGTCAGTAGACGTTCGATGCTTGCGAGACGTGCGGTTCGGTAGATGGTGAGTTCTTGTTGTCCTTTATCTGTAATATGATAGAAAAAGGCTCGCCCATCTGTCGGATCTTTTACTTTTTCAACGAGTTGCTTCTGATCGAGTGCCGCTGCTTGGCGACTGACGGTCGAGACATCGAGCTGAAGTTCACGGGCAAGTGTTTTAACACCGACGTTGCCGGAATCCGCTAATTGTCGCAGTAAGAGATAAGAAGCACGGTCCAAATTACGATTGTCTGCCGTCGCCGTCGTTAAGCGCCGGATCAGGATCGCTAACTCGAGTTCAATGGTTTCGAGTGATTGTTGAGACATCGGGTATCTCCCCTTTCAAAAAAGTCTCTCTGTCCCTCATGATTACCCAATGTGGATAAGCTGTCAATGCGAAAAGCAGGAGGCTTGACAGAGTTGTAGTTGTATTATACAATTATTTTTGTTCTTTTAATTGTATCATACAACTTTAGTAGATGAGAAACGAACGACAAAGGAGAATTCAGATGAAAGCTTATGAGTCGATGAAACAAGAGGTCATCACGGTAAACGATACAGATCTGATTCGTACGGTCATCGAACGATTCATTCAATCTGGTATTAGCGGCGTACCTGTCATCAATGCCGAGCAAGAGGTCGTCGGTTATATCAGTGACGGAGATATCATGCGAGCGATCGGAAAACACAAGGACATCATCGTCGATACATTCTTATATGTAGATGTCATCAAAGGAGACGAAGAAGATTATGAAGATCGAATTCGTCATATCTTGAATCGACCTGTCATGGAACTTGCACGCCGGAAAGTCGTAACAGCGGACGCTGACACAGAAATGGAAGAGATTGCAGCGACACTCGGCGCAAAACGGATCAAAAAGCTTCCAATCCTCAAGGCAGGACGTCTTGTTGGGATCATTAGTCGAGGTGACGTCATCCGCCATTCGTTTAAACAGTTCATGTAACACATCCAATAGAAAGAAGGGACACTATGGCACTTGCTGAAAAAACAACGACGCTTGAGCCGGAAACGGTATTAGCGGAAAGCAAACATGGATTATTCCATCAACCGGTTGCTGTTTGGGCAGTCTTTTTCGCCAGTATCACAGCATTCATGGGAATGGGGCTCGTCAATCCTGTCTTACCGACGATTGCTGAAAATTTAGAAGCGTCCAAAAGTGAAGTAACGCTCTTATTTACAAGTTATAACGCCGTCATGGCATTCGCGATGTTAATTACAGGCGCGATCTCATCACGGATTGGTCAAAAAGGAACATTGATGCTCGGGATTGCAGTCATCGCAACTGTTGCTGGTTTTGCTTCACAAGCAGACAGCATTTGGACGCTCGTCGCGTTACGCGGTGGATGGGGACTTGGGAACGCCTTATTCGTCGCAACAGCACTTGCTGCGATTGTTTCGCTGTCATCAGGCGGAACAGCAAAAGCGATTATTTTATATGAAGCAGCCGTTGGTCTTGGGATTTCGATCGGACCGCTATTAGGCGGAACGCTCGGTTCGATCACATGGCGCGCCCCATTCATGGGTGTTGCGACGATCATGATCATCGCGTTTCTTGTCTTACTTTTCTTGATGCCAAAACAAGCAGCATCTGTTGCACCGAAACAGAAGTTATCATTAAAAGCACCGTTCCAAGCGATGAAACATCGTTCATTACTGACACTCGGAATCGTTGCAGCGCTTTATAACGTTGGTTTCTTTACGATCATGGCTTATGCACCATTCGTCATGAAACTACCAGCGAAAGGACTCGGATTCGTCTTCCTCGGTTGGGGGATGTTGCTTGCGATCACATCAGTCTTAACGGCTCCGAAACTGAAACAATGGTTCGGAACGATCAAAGCGATGATCATGATGTTGATCACATTCGCGATCTTGCTTCTGTTGATGGGGATCTTCACGGAAACTCCAGCCGTCGTCATCGTCTGTGTCATCTTGGCGGGAGCTGTGCTTGGGAATAACAACACGCTCATCACGACAGCTGTCATGGATGCAGCACCTGTCGAACGTTCAACAGCATCTGCGGCATACAGTTTCCTACGTTTTCTCGGGGCAGCCATCGCGCCATTCATGGCCGGTAAATTGGCTGAAATCTTCAACGCAAATCTACCGTTTTATGTCGGAAGTGGCTTCGTCCTCTTATCCGTCATCATCATCGGGGTCAATCTCAAACACATTCGCCATATCGATCGGACGGAAGGCGGACATTAATTCGATAACAAGACAGCCGAAGCGCATTCGCTTCGGCTGTTTTTGATTGAAATCAAGAGGGGTACATGGTTTTTAACGTGCGGATCGAGTGCTCGATCATTTCACGAAGTATGCCTAAGTCGATGTCAGTCAGTCGTTTGACGTAGATGCAGGACTTACCGCGTCGATACGTACCGAGACTGGCAAGCAGTCGTTCTGAGACTGCGTCTTCACCAAGCGCGAGATAAAGGACGAGGTTCGTCTTCCGCGGAGAAAAGCCGACATAAAAGCTGTCGCCCTCGCGGCCGGAGGCGTAGCGATAATGGTAGGAACCAAAACCAATCAAGGATGAACCCCAAAGGACGGCTTCATATCCCATGACATCTTCGAAGAACTGACGTAGTGTGATACCATCTGCTTGACGTTGCGGCGGTTCGACTTGTGCCAGAAAGGCATCAACGGACTGTTCGGTAGGACCTGTCTTTGGCGTATCAGGCATAAGCAGACTCCTTTCGGATGAAGAAGATATGGGTTACTTTCGAGAAGTACTAGTAAATATCCTGTGGCTCAGAGGTGGAAATCGAATGAAGCATCGTATCGTGTTTCGAGGAGAAGAAAGCAGTGTACTATGGGGAATCTTACACGTATATCCAACGCAAGAAGAACTAACGATTCAGATGGTAGGGCGGAATAGTGAACACCAGTTTTCAGTTACATTCAATCAATATGATGCGTTCATCCGTAACTTTGCTCACGTCCATGAGTCGTTACACGGTGAAGTCGTATTCGAGCAGGGAGTAATTCGTCTCCGCTTACGCTATGACCGACTTGGTCGTGTCTTCATCAGTTGGTCTGACGGACAAACGAGTCACCAGTTTCGCAGTGATCAAAGTTATTTAAGTGAGGCGTTAGCACAACTTGGCGTCTACTGAATCAGCTGATGAAAGGCGCTAACACAAAAAGAAGGGACGACATTCGGTTACAATATCGAATGTCGTCCCTTCTTTTTTTTTATGTGATGGGAGCGATTGATGTAATGGTGTGTTGATCAAGTTGAAGCAAAACGCAATCGTTTTTTTATATTCGGATAACGGAATCGATTCATCCACTTGGTGTGCGAGACGGAAATCATGGAATGAAGCGATTGCGATTGGAAATGACTTTTTCGCTTGGCTGAACATCGCACCATCCGTTCCACCTGGAATAGCGATTTTTCGTGGTGTCACGCCGCTAACCTGCTCCATCGTATCCGCGACCTGTTGCAAGAAAGGCGCCTGTTCATCGGTTTCACAAGAAGGAATATCCTTGATGACGGTCACGTTCATATCAAACTCGGGATCTTCTGCTACAAGACGACGCTCGATAGCTGTAAAGGCAGCAAGAACGTCCGCTCGATCGAACCCGGGAATCGTCCGAATATCCATATAAAACGAAGCCTGACTCGGAACGACGTTCGGTCCTTCGCCTCCTTTTATGGATGTGATTGACGCGACGACCGGACCAAGCGCCGGATGATGATTCGCCGTAATCGAGAAGCGTTCCGACTTCACTTCCTGGATGACGCGATAGACGTCATCGATCGCATTACGTCCGAGTTGAGGGGCAGAGCTGTGTGCACTTTTCCCACGACATGTCACTTCGATCCCAACGACACCTTTTTGTGCATAACCGATCATTCCGCTTGTTGGTTCTGTAATCAGTAAAGCGTCTAAATCATCCGCGTGTCCTTGTTCGGTCAAATGACGAGCACCCGTCATTCCATTCTCCTCATCGGATGTAATCAGAAGTTTGATAGTGTTTGGTCGGTCTTGACGTTCTCTATATTGAATCAGTGCTTGCACCATTGCCATGACACCTGATTTCATATCAGAAGCCCCACGACCATAGATGCGGCCGTTTTCGATTTCGCCGCCGTATGGATCTTTCGTCCAGCCGTCTCCTTGAACTGGAACCGTATCGAGATGACCAGATAGACCGAGGACGGCAGGACGTGAAACATCTTCGCTCGCAGGAACGGTCGCGACGAGACAAATTCGTTTTGGTGAAACTTCAATCCATTCTGTCGAGATCTGATGGTCGACCAGTACATCGTATACGTAACGTGCGACGGCTTCTTCTCCGTCCATCGGATTGACGCTTGGAATTTGAAGACACTGTTGTAAGTAAGCAATCGCTGTTTGCATGATTTTTTCCCCCTTTACCTGTCCTATACCCTGATAAAAATACTTCAGGGAGGTACACTAATTCAGAAAATAATTTGCGGTACTGAACGTCTTGAGGTAAAAGAAAAGCGGTGCAACCAAAGGGTTACACCGCGCATTGCTCATTCACTTTTTTCTGCTTCGTCTTTCCACTTCGAATCGATTAACATCTCTCCCGGCCATGTATAAGCCATGATGCCGCCATCCGCCGTGATGTCCTCACCTGTGACATACGAGCTGTCGTCAGAAGCAAGGAAGAGGGCAACCGTTGCCATCTCGCGTGGTTTACCGAGTCGACCGAGTGGTGTGATCCAGGCGTTCGCATCGCGGAACTGTTTGCCTTTTTCTTTTTCTTTTTCACCGACGAGTGTATCGATGAGTGGTGTTTCAATCGTTCCTGGCGATAACGAATTGACACGAATGCCATGACGCGCGTAATCGATTGCCATCGCGCGAGTGAAGTTCGCAATCCCGCCTTTCGCCGCGTTATAACCAGACCGGTTCAAGTCAGCTGCGCGACCCGACATCGATGACGTATTGATGATCGAACCACCGTTATCCAGCATGAGTGGAATCAAGAATTTACTGACGAGGAATGTACCGCGTAAATCGACAGCGATGATCCGGTCGAAGAGATCGATTGGATACTCGTGGACTTTCCCACCTTGTTCATCGATTCCGGCATTGTTGAAGAGGACGTCGACCGTACCGTACGTCTCTTTGACATGCTTCGCAAGTTGCTCAACACTCTCGACGTCTGAGACGTCAACATGGACGGCTTCCGCTTTCCCGCCTTGTTGTGTAATCTGTTCTACTGTTTGTTGTGCTTTTTCAAGTGAGACATCGGCACAAACGACCGTTGCTCCTTGTTCTGCGAATACAAGCGCAGTTGCTTGTCCAATTCCTGTTGCCGAGCCGGTAATGACAGCTATTTTTTGATCCAGTCTACCCATTGCTAAATCCCTCCTAAGTCGTATCGTTCACCTTATGAAACATTCCCGGAGAAATGGAGGTTAAACCCATCGATGCGTCTAGTAATAGAAGATAAGGGGTACATCTACAACAGCATAATCGCTGTAAAAAGGGAGAGGAGAACGCTGACATCCGATCAATGGCAACTTGCCAAAAAATTATTACAGGAAGCTGTCGAGTATCAAATGACGCTCGAGAAAAGTGCGTTCGCAGATCAACTGATTGATCAAACGACACCTGTCCTTTGGTTTGGTGATGCGACGCGTAGCAGTTGGGTGACGATCGCGACGAACCCATCCCGAACACAGTTTTTAGACCGGACGGGCGCATTACGATTCGACGAGACCGGTCCGCTCTTTATTCGTCCGAAGTCGATGTCATGGGAGGATTATCTCCAGGAGGAGACGCTGACAGATTCAATCCGGCGCTTCAATGATTATTTCAAACAACCGAACATTTACCGGATATGGTTCGGTCGACCTGGTGGCGGTAAGCTTGAAGGATTCTTGAACGGACTCGGTGCGTCGTTTTACGAGGAGGCGCTTGATCCAGTCGTTCATCTGGATTTTTTCCCGTTTCCGACGCACCACTACATGGGAGCGATCAAAGAACGCGGGGTGTTAGAAGATAGTCCGTTCGGTCAGACATTTTTGTTACGCCTGCTTGAACTGTTTTCGATAAAAGGAATCATTCTGCTCGGGAAGGAGCACACGAAACGATTTGCAAAGCTTGAACCAGCAATCGATTGGCATATGTATCAACCAACAGATTATCCGGACGCGATTTTTCAAATCGGCTTTTCGTCACAATTTCAGGTCCCCGTCGTCGGTCTCCACTTCAAACCAAGTGAGCAATTCATCGGTCTCGGTAATCGAAAAGATGAAAACGGCGTCAGCCATGGCACCTACGGGTCAGCAGAGCACTTACGTCAAATCGGAAAAATCGTCCGTGAAAAAGTCGTAAAAAATAGCGGGAAAGAAGATTGACAGATATTTAGAACTCCCTAATAATAGGAGATGAATTAGCACTCTATATGAATGAGTGCTAAAAAAGGGGAGGCAGAATGAGCATGGAAACGAAACAATTTAAGGCGGAATCAAAACGATTGCTGGAGATGATGATTCATTCCATCTATACGCATAAGGAGATTTTCCTGCGCGAATTGATCTCGAATGCAAGTGACGCCATGGATAAGATGTACTACAAAGCATTGACGGACGAGACGATTTCGTTCGAAAAGGAACACTACAAAATTACGATCGAACCAAATAAAGAAGCGCGTCAACTCATCATTCGTGATACGGGAATCGGAATGACGAAGGAAGAACTAGAAGAGAATCTCGGTACGATCGCAAAAAGTGGATCGCTTGCCTTTAAGGCAGAGAATGAAGCACAAGATGGTCATGATATCATCGGTCAATTCGGTGTCGGATTCTATTCCGCCTTCATGGTCGCAGACGTCGTCACTGTCGTTACGAAACCGTTCGGTAGTACGATTGCTTATAAATGGGAATCGCGTGGTGTCGAAGGCTATACGATCGAGGAAGTCGACAAGGACACGGTTGGAACGGAGATTACGCTTCATATTAAGACGAATGAAGACGAAGAATCGTATGATGAATACCTCGAGACGTATCGTCTGCGCAACATCATCAAGAAATACTCGGATTTCATCCGTTATCCGATCGAGATGAAGGAACTCGAACGTCAGCCGATCGAGGGCAGTGACGAGACGGAAGAGGTCGAGGTCGTCAAGACGATCAACAGCATGGTGCCGATCTGGCGGAAGAACAAACGAGAATTGACAGACGAAGACTATGCGAACTTCTACCAAGAGAAGCGGTATGGTTTTGACAAACCGGCAAAACACATTCATATCAGCGTCGATGGCGCCGTTCGTTATCAATCGATCTTATTCATTCCGGAACAGGCACCGTACGATTATTATTCGAAAGAATTTGAAAAAGGACTCGAGCTTTATGCGAATGGTGTCTTGATCATGGAAAAATGCAGTGATTTGTTGCCGGATCACTTCAGTTTCGTCAAAGGGATGGTCGACTCGGAGGACTTATCGCTTAACATCTCGCGTGAGTTGTTGCAACACGATCGTCAATTGAAACTGATCGCGAAAAATATCCAAAGTAAAATTAAAACACAACTCGAAGCACTTTTACGCGAAGATCGCGCGAAGTACGAAACGTTCTATCAAGCGTTCGGACGTCAGCTGAAGTTTGGTATGTACAATGATTACGGCATGCATAAAGAACAGGTACAGGACCTGATCCTCTTCTACTCAGCGAAGGAGAAGAAGTTGATCACGCTCGCAGAATACGTCGCAGCGATGCCGGAAGACCAAGCGCATATCTACTACGCCGCTGGTGAGAGTACGAATCGTCTGGATAAATTACCACAATCCGAGCTCGTCCGTGATAAAGGTTACGATATCTTGTACTTCACGGAAGAGATCGATGAGTTCGCGATCCAGATGCTCGTGACGTACAACGAGAAGACGTTCAAGTCGGTCACGAGTAGCGATTTAGGGATCGAAGCAGAAGAAGCGGAGACGACGGATGCACAAGCGGAGATGTTCCAAGCAATGCAGGAAGTGCTAAGTGGACAAGTCAAGGAAGTCAAAGCATCAACGCGTCTAAAATCGCATCCCGTCTGTTTTGCGACGGACGGCGCCGTCTCGATCGAGATGGAGAAAATCTTGAAGGCGATGCCGAATAACGAAGGGGTAGAAGCGGTCAAGATTCTTGAATTGAATCCGTCACACGCGGTGTTCGAGTCTCTCGAAACAGCGTATCAAAACGATCGTTCGAAATTCGAGCGCTATACCAAACTAATGTATCAACAAGCATTACTTGTCGAAGGACTTCCACTCGAGGATCCAGTAGCGTTCGCGAATGATGTGTGTTTATTGATGGTGTGAAACGAATAGATATAAAAAAGGCATTGGATGCGCGCATCCAATGCCTTTTTTCGTAAAGAATTACATTAATCCGTCTGTAAATCCGAAGCGGTTTCTCCTTTTTTCGAGAGAACGTTCAAGACGACGACGAAGAGTACGAATGTGACAAGAGCTCCGATGAAACCGAAGACCGAAGACTCCGTGAAACCGATGACTAAATAACCGACTGCCGCAGTGACGGCACCGACTAGCGCATACGGTAACTGTGTCGTGACATGATCGATATGATGGGATCCAGCCCCTGTCGAACTGAGGATCGTCGTATCGGAAATCGGTGAACAATGGTCACCGAAGACAGATCCAGCAAGAACAGCAGCAAGCGTCGGTAACAAGAGTGAGGCATCGACAGCCATGACGAGATCCGCACCGATGGGCAACACGATCCCGAATGTGCCCCAACTTGTTCCTGTCGAGAATGCCATCAAGCCGGCAATCAAGAATAACAAGAACGGCAAGTACGAAGCAGAAATCGAGTTGCTGATGAAGCTTGCGAGATAATCGCCTGTTTTCATATCACCAATAACAGCGATGATCGTCCAAGCGAATAACAGAATCACGACTGCTGGCCACATGGAACGCATACCAGCAACGATGCTTGCACGGTAATCGCGGCCCGGAATTTTCCGTCCGATCAGCATCAGGAAAGCAACGATTAAACTGATGACGACACCTGCGACGAGTGACCGTGTGACGTCTGTTGCCTCAAATGCTCCAATTAAAGTAAACGGGCGATTGTCGGTTGCAAGTGCCTGAGCACCTGTTCCGAGTAACGCACTGATCGTAGCAATGACGAGAACGACGATTGGAACGACGAGATCCCGTACTTTTCCGTTCGTATGTTCGTTGACCTCTTTTGCCATCCCCATCGGTGTTCCTTTTGACGCATCAAAAAGTTCACCTTTCGCGGCACGGTGTTCATGTTGTTTCATCGGTCCGACAGAGACGCCAGAGTAAGCGATGTAAAGTGTTAAAAGTAACGCGAAAATCGCATAGAAGTTCATTGGAACGATCATCATGAAGGCACTAAACGCTGAGTAATCCGTAATCGAGTGCGTCGTTAAGATACCGGCGATGATGGAGATGATGAATGCACCCCAACTCGAAAGCGGACTGATGACACAAACAGGTGCAGCCGTTGAGTCAATCAGATAGGCAAGCTTTGCTCGTGAGACACCGCGGCGATCCGTTAACGGACGACTAACGTTGCCGACAGCGAGACTGTTGAAGTAATCATCGATGAAAATCAAGATACCGAGTCCGAAGGCGACTAAGCGTGCACCACGCGCCGTTTTGACATGCGTAGCAGCCCATTCACCGAAGGCGCGAGCACCACCTGATGTCTGAATGAGCGTGGAAAGGACGCCGAGCAATAACAAGAAGACAAGCAATAAGACGTTCCACTCGTTCAAGGCACCGTCTGCCCAAAAGAGACTGAAGATGTTCTTGCCGAGATAGGTTACCGTATCGATCGGGTTAAAACGGTGGAGTAACAGGGCACCGACGAGAATGCCGACACCTAACGAAAGAACGACCTTTCGCGTAAAGATGGCTAATAAGATAGCTAGTAAAGCAGGTACAAGGGCAATGATGGAATCTGAATAGTTGACCATGAAAAATATCCTCCTCTTTAAAAATGGCTTAAAGATGAGACCCCGCGGCACAAAAAAAGCAAGGGCACCGGCAACAAAGCCGACACCCTCGCTGGATGCGTCTTTCTTAGCCGAATTGGAGCGCTCCATACAACTGTTATGTATGGCAATCGATCGGGTGTTTCCCGAATCGACCAACGACGATATGCTCGACACATACTGTCATTTCGGCGATGTCACCTTTCCTGTAGTCGTCTTCGTTGTCATCCTCGGACCAAGTACTGATTGAAATCGCGCCTCTACCTCATCGATAGAATAGTCATATTCTGTTCTTATGGACACTTTATCATGTATTTCAGAAGCGATTCAACCATATATTCTGATAATTTAAGATAAAGTTGTTTATTCAGCAAAATGTTGAATGAGCTGTTTCATCAAATAGGCTTGGTTTTCCTCGAATTGTTTTTTTCGATGACCGTTCGCGCCAGATGGGTGGGGGAATCCGGAAAGAAGCTGATGCTGTTCGATTCGTCCATCATGAATCAATCCACGGACTTGCGTCTCGACGACCCGACCGAGTGGAATTAATAACGCTGTTTTTTGTAACTGATTGATCTCAGCGACGAAGTGTTCTTCCGCGTAGTGCCTCAATAAAGGGCTACGATTGATCTTCGGTTGATGACCCGAGTAATTTTTTTCGCGATAAAAGACGGGTTGCTTTAACAGTGACGTCGGATGTAACAATTCCTGGTGTTGATGAAATAAGCTAGCCGTCGTCTCGATTCCGAGCAATGCTGGAAGTTCAAGTGTATCGAGCATCTGGACGAGGTTACGTCGCATCGTTCCGGCAAAGCTTGCTGTATATTTGACGAGGCGTGCCGTCTCTTCTAATGAAACACCATGGTGAAGGGCATCTGTCGCTTCTTCGAAAGCGATCCGCATCTGTTCAAAACCTGGTGTGATCCCGATGATGACGACTTTTGCTTCAGTATTGACGTATTCGCCAATCGGAGAGTAATAGACGGTCAGCTCGTTCTCCTGTTGCAATAAAAAATCGTCCGTCCATAATTCATCACGTCGTAACGTACGATCGTCAGGTAAGCTACGAATGGCTTGTTCAAATATAGTTAATGAATTCATGAAGGACCCTCTCTCTCTGTAATGGCACTATGATAACAAATAATACCATTTGTGACAATTCGACCCTTTCACTATTTGTATATAGGTATATAAAAAAGGACTCGATACGAGTCCTTTTCGTGCATTATGCGCGTTCTTTGACCGAAGCGACTTCATATGTCAGAATCTCGCTTCCGAGCATTGGCGATTCTCCTGCCTCACTACTCGCAGGTCGACTATGTGACGCTTTGAAATCGTCACTCTCCCGCCATGCTTGAAAACTCTTCATGTCTTCCCAGTACATGTTGACGTTCATTTCATCGTGTTCTTCGATATTTTGCGTCAATAAGACCTCAACACGGATGAATCCGTCCATCGTATCAAGTCCACTTGGACGCGTAAAACGAGGAGCGAGAGCTGCAGCCATCCCTTTTTTGACTTTAATCCGGTTCGTAACGACGATCATCATAAAATCCCCTTTCAAAAAACGAGTAACGTACTTCTTCAGTATAGTACGATGAAGGCAAGAATGCCGGAAAGAAGGAACAAAAGACGATGAATGAACAGGAATATGATCAACGATTACGAATTGAGACCATTGAGATGCAACACCTTTATGGTGTATTTAGTCACTACAATCGCTATGAACCAACGCCTTATGCGGCACTCGGCGAATTATGCGAAACCTATCCGTTTCAAAAACAGGACACGGTCATTGATTTCGGGTGTGGGAAAGGGCGTTTAAACTTTTACTTACACGACCGATTCGACTGTTCCGTCATCGGAATCGAGATGAATGGACAATTTTACGAGGACGCACTTCGGAATATGGCGAAATACCAAAGTCGAAGGAAGCGGCGTTCCGGAAGTTTGCGATTCGAACAGACGTATGCCGAGCAGTATACCATTCCGGATGAGGCGAATAAGTTTTATTTCTTTAATCCATTCTCTTCACAAATTTTCATGAAAGTGATCGATCACATTTTAAGTTCGGTCGAACGTTCCCCGCGTTCGGTTGATCTCATCTTGTATTACCCGACCGATGAATACCGGGAGTACCTGGAGCGCCATACCGTATTCGAGCAAATCGATGAGATTCGATTACGAGACCTCTATGAAAAAAATCATGACGAGCGGTTCGTCATCTATCGCTTTGATCCGAACAAACTGCTTCAAAACGGGTATGAATACAGTGAGGAAAGAAATAAAAAATAGGGAGGTCGGATGATGATCCGTTTGGAGCATGTGACGAAGGAATTTGCGCCGGGGCGTGGAATATTCGATGTCAGTTTTACAGTTGATCCAGGTATGATATTCGGTTTCATCGGACCAAACGGATCTGGAAAATCAACGACACTCCGACATTTGATGGGACTAATGGTTGCGGACGATGGAAGGGCGACGATCGGTGGTTTTGATTGCTGGAAGCAAAGTAAAGAGGTGAAGCAGTTGGTCGGTTATTTGCCGGGGGAGATTAGTTTACCTGGAGACATGACGGGAGCAGACATGCTGGATTTGATGCAACGACTACACGGTAGCAATCCGGCACGGCGACAACTGTTGTTGAAACGATTTCCTTTTGAGACGAAGACGAAAATCCGCAAGATGTCAAAAGGGATGAAACAAAAACTGGCACTTGTCGGTTGCTTCATGAAAGATGCACCGGTCTATCTACTTGATGAGCCAACCAGTGGACTTGATCCTTTGATGCAAGAGCGTTTTTTAGAGTGGATCGAACAGGAGAAGCATGCTGGAAAAGCGATTCTGATGAGTTCACACCACTTTCCGGAGATGGAAAAATCGTGCGATCGAGCGGCTTTAATCAAAGCAGGGCGCATCATCGTCGAATCGGATATTCATGAGTTGGTTCGATCGAGTCGAAAGACGTATACGATCGTCTTCCGAACGGAGGTGGAAGCAGCACAGTTCGCGATGCAAGTCGGTGTTGAACCGAAGCGGCTGGAAGTCAGTTTTCAAACGGATGAGACGCTGAGCTTGAATCAGGCGATCGCTTATTTAACCCAGTACGATGTACGGCTGATTCGTCCGTCAGCAGATGATTTAGAACAGGTCTTCTTGCATTATTATGGAGAGGAGGAATCGTCGTGATATTGTTGATCCGCTCTTTATTCAAGCAGGTCAGAAAGCCCGTGCTTGCTTATGCGATTGGAACGAGTCTCTACTTATTGATGCTTGCGTTGCTTTATCCATCGATGATGAAGACTGGTTTACTAGAAACAAAACTAGAAGCGTTACCTCCAGAAGTCTTAAAAGCATTTCAATACGATAAGGTGACGGGATTCGATAATGTACTGGATCTGCTCGGAGGGAACTATTATGGATTGATCTTTCAAGTCATTGCGAGTCTATTCTTGCTCTCATTAGCAGCGCGCCTCGTTGCGCGACCGATCGACAACGGAGAGCTGATCGTCTATCTCGCAGCCCCGATCACCCGGAATGCGTATACGTTTGCTGTCGCGATCGTCATGGGTATCGCAAGTATGGTTCTCGTAGGACTGAATGGACTTGTCTTGATGGTATCCGACTGGTGGATGACAGATATTTCGATCAATGACGTCATCTTATGGCGGATTCAGCTCAATGCGCTATTGTTACTCTTGGCGATCGGCGCCTTTACGTTATTCGTTGCGACGTTATTTGACGAAGAACGTCGTGCTTTTTCGCTTGCCGGTAGTGTACTCGTCCTATCGATCGTCTTGACGATTCTGTCGGAACTAAGTGACAAGACGGAGTGGCTCCGTTATCTATCCGTCTTCTCCTTATTCAATACGACACAATTACTAGAAGGAACGAATCATTTTCTTCTTCATTCCATTCTTTTACTCGTCCTCTGTCTCGTGTTCTTGACCGGAGCAGTCGTTCAATTCGGACGTCGGAGTCTGTCGATTTGATCGAAAGTGGCGCAAAAACTTTACAGAAAGTGAACATTTAGGATTTGAACGTTGCGTCACGCGCTGATTTTTACTAAGATAAAGGAATGTTGTAGTTCTGGAAAAAGAAATGAGGTCTTTCGAAATGAATAAACCATCCATTTATGGATTAACGCTTGAGCAGATGACAGAATGGTTATCGAATCAAGGGCACAAACCATTCCGTGCCAAACAAGTATGGGATTGGCTCTACCGTAAACGTGTCACGACTTTCGCGGAAATGACGAATGTCAACAAGGATTGCCTTGAGTTGTTAGATCAGAGTTTTACGATTGACTCGATGACAGAAGCGGTCAAGCAAGAATCAGCAGACGGAACAATCAAGTTCCTTTTCAAATTATATGATGGCAACTTGATTGAAACGGTTCTGATGCGTCATAAGTACGGTCTTTCTGTCTGTGTTACGACACAGGTCGGCTGTAACATCGGCTGTAGCTTCTGTGCAAGTGGTCTGATCAAGAAGAGCCGCGACTTGTCAGCAGGCGAAATCGTTGAGCAAATCATGAACGTCCAACATCACCTCGATGCAGTCGGTAACGAAGAACGTGTCAGCCACGTCGTCGTCATGGGTATCGGTGAACCGTTCGATAACTTCGACAACATGGTTGACTTCTTGAACGTCATCAAGGACCACAATGGTCTTGCGATCGGTGCACGTCACATCACGGTTTCAACAAGTGGTTTGGCAGACAAGATCTACAAGTTCGCTGACTTGAAACTCCAAGTCAACTTAGCCATCTCGCTTCACGCACCAAACAATGAATTGCGTACGCAAATCATGAAAATCAACCGGGCGATCCCGCTTGAGAAATTGATGCCAGCGATCGATTATTACGTTCAAACGACGAACCGTAAAATCACGATCGAGTACATCTTGCTTCGTGGCGTCAACGACCAAAAAGAACACGCAGTCGAACTAGCAAAACTGTTCGAAGACAAACGTCACCTGACGTATGTCAACTTGATTCCGTACAATCCAGTCGATGAGCACGGTCAATATCAGCGCAGTACGTCTGAAGATATCACGACGTTCTACGATACGTTGAAAAAGAACGGCTTGAACTGTGGTGTTCGTCTCGAGCACGGAACAGACATCGATGCGGCATGTGGTCAATTACGTAGTAAGCAAATCAAAAAAGATAAAGTAGCATCCAAATAATTCGTTGGGCTTCTCATCGTTTCGGTGGGAAGCTTTTTTTACGATAAGAAATGAGGACATTCTATGACACGTACACGATTCAATGATTTTAACTTAAGCACACCGATTCTCGATTCAATCGAGCAACTCGGTTACACGACACCAACCGAAGTCCAACAATCGGTCATCCCCGTCGTATTATCCGGAAAAGACGTCATCGTCAAATCACGGACGGGGAGCGGAAAGACGGCATCGTTTGCGATCCCACTGTGTGAACTCGTCGAGTGGGAAGAAAACAAACCACAAGTCTTAGTCTTGACGCCAACACGTGAGCTGGCCTTGCAGGTCAAAGAAGATATCATGAACATCGGACGCTATAAGCGGATCAAAGCGACAGCCGTCTTCGGCAAGCAACCGTTCCGCGGGCAAGTCACGGAGCTCAAACAAAAGACACACGTCGTCGTCGGAACACCGGGACGTGTACGCGATCATATCGAGCGGGGCACGTTATCGCTTGAGAAAGTACGTTACGTCGTTTTAGATGAAGCGGATGAAATGCTGAATATGGGCTTCCTCGATCAAGTCGATGCCATCTTGTCCGAGTTACCAAAAGAGCGAATGACACTGTTGTTCTCTGCGACCTTCCCAGAAGATATCGAACAGTTGAGTGACCGCTACATGGAGGCACCAAAACGAATCGAAGCGGGCGAGACCGTCGTCTCAACGATTACGCATAGTTATATTCCGGTGACGGACAAGACGAAGTTCGCCATTTTAAAAGATGTCCTGGTCGCTGAAAACCCGGATCGCTGCATGATCTTCTGTCGGACGAAAGAACATGTCGATTTCGTCGCAAATGGTCTCCGCGCCCATGACTATCCGGTTGAAGCAATTCACGGTGGAATGGAACAAGACGATCGACTCGATGCGATGAAAGCCTTCCGTGCCGGGAAGTTCCGAATTCTTGTCGCAACAGATGTCGCAGCACGCGGCATCGATATCGAGAACATCACGCACGTCATCCAGTATGATCTCCCTGTCGAACGAGAAAGCTACGTTCACCGGACCGGTCGGACGGGGCGGGCAGGAGCAGCCGGACAAGCAATCAGTCTCGTCACACCGGCAGACGAACGTCGCCTAAAGGAAATCGAGCAGTATCACGGGAAACTGACACGTCGCCAAGCACCAACGGAAAAGGACTTGATGCGAACAGCGGATGCATTCGAAGAGAAAATGGCGACGGAAGATACGCGTTCTTCGAAAACGGAACAGCTTGATGCGGACATCATGAAATTGTTCTTTAACGGTGGGAAGAAGAAAAAACTCCGTGCCGTCGACTTCGTTGGAACGATTGCGAAGATTGAAGGCGTCACAGCAGACGACATCGGCATCATCTCGATTCAGGATACGTTGACGTATGTCGATATCCTCAACGGGAAAGGTCCGCTTGTCCTCCGGGCGATGAAGACGACGAAGGTCAAAGGGAAACAATTGAAAGTGTACGAAGCATTCAAGAAATAAGACAAGCCGGTCATTCTCCGCTTAAGCGAAGAGGGACCGGCTGTTTTGCGTCAAGGCATGTCCAAGATGGAGTCCGCTAGCAGCTGCTTGGGCAAGCGAGTGTGTGGCACCGGAACAATCCCCGATCGCATAGACACCGGAACATGTCGTCTCAAACGTCTCTGACGTCTCGAGCATCGGTGCGTAAAACTTGCCATCTAATCCGTAAAGCAACGTATCTCCCGGAAGTTCCACTTCAAGGAGTTGCTCAAGGCGCTCTAAAAACCCTTCTAAGACGAGCAGGTCTTCTGTAGGCACTTCTGCATGCAAATTACCGGGGGACGCGGTTAGGGAAGGGACAATGGTGTTACGACTCAGTTGATCGTTTGCCGTCGCTCGCGATGCTCGGAAATCACTGAGTCGCTGAACGAGGATGCGATCACCACCTTGGTTGATTCCGCCAATGATGCGTGCGGCATACGCATTCGCTTTCGCTAGCGTCGAAAAATAACGCGGGAGAAATAGTGTAAAGTTCAGATTCGTCGAGCCGTCTGCCGTCTCGTGGACGTTTTGGCCGTCCGGCATGACGAGTCCTTCTTGATATTTGCGGATGATCCGTCCGCGCGGATTCATGCAATAGGTGACGGCTTGACCGTAAGGCGAGTCGTAACCGAGCTTCGTCTCGAACGTCTCCTGTAACAATGTCCGAAATAGCGCCTCATCCGTCTCGATTCGCACCCCGAGATCAAGTCGAGTCCGCTGTGGGGTGACACCAAGCGTCGCTAACTTTTGCAACGTAAAGTCTGCACCTGAACGACCTGTCGCGAACACGATCCGTTGACTGACGAAGATCTCGTCCGCTGTTTTGATCGTAAACGGCTCTGATTTCGTGATCTGCTCGATTGTCGTTTCGAACCGGGCACCGAGACGTGGTAATAAGGCGTCCTCAAACGCCGTGAAGACAGCAGCTGTCCGTACTGTGCCTAAATGACGGACGGTCGTCTCGACCGAATGTAGACCGGCGCGACGGGCACGAGACGCTACAGTAGAGGAATGCGTCGAGTAGGTCTCAACTGTACCTCCACCATATGTACATAAAAGATCATCGACTTCTTGGAACAGTCGTCGTGTCGTCTCTTCACCGATTTTTGAGACGAGTTCCCCGCCGAATCCTGTCGCATAATTGAACTTTCCTTCTGATTTGCCAAGCCCTGCGAATCCAAGATACGCATCTTCTGTCGTTCGTTCACGGATTGGTTTTCCGGCATCGAGCAGTAAGACGCGTTGCCCGTCTTCAACAAGCTGATGGGCGAGGAAAATTCCTGCCACACCGGCTCCGATAATCGTCACATCATACATTACTGACGCCTCCTTTTCTTTGAGTATACAAAAAAGCCGGATGCCTATGAAAGGAATCCGGACTGAGTGAGATCGCTTATTTCCACTCTGCGATGTCAGCGATTGGTAGACGAACCGATGGGTATCCTGCGTCCACGGCTTTACCGATTGAAAGCAACATGACTGGGAGGTAACGCTCTTTTTCAAGACCGAATGCTTCTGCGATTTGGTCTTTTTCGTAACCACCGATTGGGTTTGTATCGTAACCGTGTGCACGAGCGACGAGCATCAATTGCATTGAAACGAGACCTGAGTCGATCAAGATGCTATCACGTAATGTTTCAACGTCTTCTGGACGGTAGAAACCTTTGATGGCTGGTACTTGGCGATCACGTACTTCTTGTGGCATAAGACCTTTTTCAACAGCCATGTCGTAGATTGTCTCGATGCTGTCGACCGCGTTCATGTCACCGAAGACAGCGATGACAGCAGAAGATGTCTCGACTTGAACTTGGTTGAATTTTGCGAGTGGTGCGAGTGTCGCTTTACCTTCTTCGCTATCGATGACGAGGAAACGCCATGGTTGCATGTTAACTGAAGATGGAGCAAGTGTTGCTTCTTCAAGGATTTGTGTCATTTCTTCTTTTGAAATTTTTACGTTCGTGTCGTAGTTACGAATCGAGCGGCGTCCTTTGACGATTTCCATGAAGTCCGTTGTTGTTTGAGTAGTCATAATTATTCAATCTCCCTTGTGTGTGTTTTCTTTTTTTATAGTGTAAAAAAACTTATTTCCAGTCTGCGATGTCGTTGATTGGTAGGCGAACTGATGGATATCCAGCGTCCACCGCTTTACCGATCGATAGCAACATGACCGGTACATAACGATCTTTTTCAAGACCGAATGCTTCCGCGATTTGATCTTTCTCGTAACCACCGATTGGGTTTGTATCATAACCGTGTGCACGAGCGACGAGCATCAATTGCATCGAGACGAGACCCGAGTCAATCAAGATGCTGTCTTTCAAGTCGTTTGCTGATACGCTGCTGTACATCCCTTGGATCGCTGGTACTTGGCGATCGCGTACTTCTTGTGGCATGAGCCCTTTTGCGACAGCTGTATCGTAGATGTTCTCGAGTTGATCAACAGCGTTCATGTCACCGAAGACGGCGATGACAGCAGAAGATGTTTCGACTTGGACTTGGTTGAATTTCGCGAGTGGTGCAAGTGTCGCTTTGCCTTCTTCGCTATCGATGACGAGGAAACGCCATGGTTGCATGTTGACAGAAGAAGGTGCGAGTGTTGCTTCTTCAAGAATTTGTGTCATTTCTTCTTTTGAGATCTTCACGTCTGTATCGTAGTTACGAATCGAACGGCGTCCTTTGACGATTTCCATGAAGTCTGTTTGAGTTTGCGTTGCCATATTAAAGCGACTCCTCTTTTAATTTAGGTAATGTTTCGGCGTTCGCTTCGATGCGTTGAATCATCTCAGCTAAAGTCCGTTGTTCTTCAGCAGAGAATCCTTCGAGTAAGTTCTCGAGGAACTCCTCTTTTTGTTCGCGTAATCGTGCAATGCGCGTCGCCCCTTGTTCCGTTAAGGAAACAAGAATCACCCGATTGTCAGCGGCTGAACGCTCGCGAGCAATCATCCCTGTCGATTCCAGGTGTTTGAGGTGACGGGTCACCGCCGCGTGATCGACATTGACGCGTTTTTGCAATTCTTTTTGACTGATCGTTTGATCGACTTGTAGTTGAGCAAGTAGGTCCATTCGCGTCTGACTGAAACCATCCGTACAGAGATCGAATTTTTGAGCAATCGTCTTATTGACGGAGACGAGTGCATAGATCAAACGTCCTTTTTCGGTGCAGGAAATACTCAATCCATCACATCCTTCCCTTCGTTCGAAGAAACCTTTGACGTATCAAAGATTGATATGTAAACGAATATAACGTGTTTATTTTGATGACGCAACTTATCTGCTTCTGACATAAAAAAAGATATCATTCACGCGGAATGATATCGAGTCAGGCGACTTAGCTAATTTGGCGTTCAGACGCTGGAAGTCCTTTTGCATCAATTGCTGCAATGATCCGGCGGAAATAGAACAACCAAAATTGCAGGAACGGTCCGATCAGGAAAATCGAGAGGATCGTACCGAAGAAAACAGGTCCTCCAAGCAACCAACCGATGCCGCATGCCGTGACTTCCATGATCGTCCGCATCAGACGAATTGACGTTCCGAATTGCTCTGCAAGTGTCAGCGTCAACCCATCACGTGGACCGGCCCCGTATCCAACAGCGACATACAGACCAGCGCCCATCCCAATGATGAAGATACCGAAAATCAGCCAGAGCGTATTCAACCAGATCGACTCAAAAGAAGGTAAGAGATGAGAACCAAGAACAAGATTCATGAAGACACCGACGAAAATCGCGTTGACGAGCGTTCCGATTTGCGGTGTGACGCGGTCTAACGCGTACTTCACGAAAACGAGTAATAGACCGACAAGCAAGATGATCGTTCCGACGGATAGCGGCGTCTTCTTTTGGAGACCAAGATGTAATACATCCCACGTCGAGACACCGAGTTCAGCCGTGATCATCATCGATGAGCCGAGAGCGAGTAAAAATAAACCGAGTAGGAAGAGTCCCCACTTTAACGTAGCGCGTAATAACCAGGAAGCACGATGACGCGTCATGTCTAACACCTCATTTCTTAAAAATAATTGATTCGTTAACTGTATCATGAGGAAAGTAGAAGAAGAAAGACGAAATTTTCCGTTTTTTCCATCTTAAGAAGGAGGGGAAGGTCGAAAGAGAAACGTATACTGAAGAAAAAAGGAGATGACAGGATGAAAGCGATCCGGCACCTGATTCGTTTTACATACATAGAAGCCGTCTGTTGCGTCTTTCCCGTCATGATTTTCGCAGCGCTTGCTCTTTCACGTTATCTTCCTGCTGAACCGATCGCGCGATACGATCTCCTGTTGCTATGGTGTCTTCTCGTCCAAATCGTCTTACTTGTCACGCGTTATGAAACGCTGGAAGAGTTCAAACTGATCTTACTCTTTCACGTGATTGGTCTAGCACTTGAACTGTTCAAAGTGAACGTTGGGTCTTGGAGTTATCCGGAACAGGCTCTAACGAAAGTGGCTGGTGTTCCCTTGTATGCAGGATTCATGTATGCAAGTGTCGCAAGTTATGTCTGTCAAGCGTTCCGAAGATTTCATTTACGCTTCACAGCATTTCCACCGCCTTGGCTTGCGATCAGCGTAGGCAGTCTCGTCTATCTCAACTTCTTCACCCACCATTGGATCTTCGATGCACGCTGGCTATTGATGGTCCTCGTCGTCCTTGTCTTCTATAAGTCATGGGTTCATTTTACGATCGAGCAGACGATCTACCGGATGCCGCTCGTCCTATCCTTTTTACTGATTGCCTTTTTCATTTGGATCGCGGAGAACATCGTGACGTTCTTTAAAGGCTGGGTCTATCCGCATCAGGAAGGAGGCTGGGCAGTCGTTGATCTTGGAAAATTGTCTTCTTGGTTCCTGCTTGTGATCATCACGGTTTTGATCGTCATCGTCGCGAAATACAAGCGTCAGGATCCGGCTGTGGAGATATATCAGCGTACATAGACGAAAAATATGACATTTCGTTTGCGATGAAGCGCTTCGATGTTCAACGTTCGTTCTAACATGTGGACGACAACTTGAGCGTGCTTGGCTCAACCAGCAACGAGACGGGAAATTATTGAAAAAAGAGTGAAACATTAGAAATTTTAAGCCGTAGAGTAAGGTGAGAACTTATTTTTCAAGGAGGACCTTACTCATGTCATCTCAATTAAAGAAAGCAGCGAAGGAGTCGCTCAGCGGTCGTTGGGGATTTGCAGTCCTAGCTTTTCTGCTGTTTAGTATTATTCAGGGTGTTCCTAATTTATTTGGATCGGATATCGATGAGCCGTCTAGTAGTATAGATCTCGTTGTATCATTGGTGTCGATTTTATTGATTCCAGTAGGAGTCGGTTGGACATGGATTGCCATGTCGATTGCTCGTGGCGAAGAAACGAAAGTGACGGATTTGTTTGAGCCATATGGTATGTTCCTGAAAGTGGTGGGGCTGGCCATTGTTCAGTTCATCTTTATCGCGCTCTGGACGTTACTCTTAATCATCCCTGGTATCATCAAGTCATTCTCTTACTTGTTGACGTTCTACATCCTTCGAGATGAACCATCGATCGGTATCCTAGAGGCCATCACGCGTTCACGCCAACTCATGGATGGTCACAAGATGGAAGCATTCTTACTCTTCCTATCATTCATTGGTTGGGCATTACTTGTAATCGTTACACTTGGTCTTGCTGTCTTATGGGTTGGACCATACTTCAGCGTCACGCTTGCCAAATTCTATGATCGTGTTCGTGGTGAACAAGCACCAGAGCCAACATCAGATTTCGTCGCACCATATTAATCCGGAATCCCGACACTACGTCGGGATTTTTCTTTGAAATAAATCCGATAGGAAAAGACGGTTTAATGGTTGCTTTAGTTCAATGAATTCTGTACGATGAATGCAACACATCTTATCTAGAGAAGTCGAGGGACTGGCCCGAAGACACTTCAGCAACCCCGCTATGGCGGAAGGTGCTACTTCCAGGAAGGAATACCTTCTGAAGATAAGAGCGGACAGGACAAGATACCGTCGCTCTTTTCGAACTTCGAAAAGAGCGTTTTTTTATGATAAGGGGGACGATGGAGTGGAGTATGGTTTTTGGTTACCGATTTTTGGGGGATGGTTACGTAACGTCGAGGATGAACAGATGCCAGCAACATTCGATTATGCGAAACAAGTCGCACAAACAGCTGAACGCATCGGCTTCTCGACGACGTTGATTGCGGAATTGAACTTGAACGATATCAAAGGCATCAAGGAACCGAGTCTTGAGGCATGGACAACGGCAGCGGCGATTGCTGCAACAACAGAACGCCTTGAGATCATGACAGCGGTTCGTCCCGGGTTCCATAATCCAGCGACGACGGCGAAGATGGCGGCAAACATCGATCAGTTGAGTGGAGGGCGATTTACGCTCAATGTCGTCTCAGCCTGGTGGGCAGAAGAAGCAAAACAATACAACGGTATTTTTACTGCACATGCTGAGCGCTATGCCCGGACGGAAGAGTTCGTCACGGTCATGAAAGGACTATGGGCAGATGCGTCACCGTACAGCTTCTTCGGTCATCACTACACGATCGAACAGGCAGAACTCCATCCGAAACCCGTCCAGCGTCCGGGGATTAAGCTCTACGCTGGTGGAGAGAGTGAAGCCGGAAAACGGACGATCGTCGAACATTGTGATGCCTACGTCATGCATGGAGGCACTGTTGAAGAAGTAGCTCATAAAATCAATGATATGAAAATACGCCGGGAAGCGACGGGACACGCACCGCTTGAGAGCTTCGGTCTTGCTGCCTACATCATTTGTCGGGATACGGAAGAAGAAGCGCTTCTTGAGTGGCAACGCATCACGGACGTTAAGGAAGACAGCGCCGGTTATGCCGGTTATCAAGATTTCATCAGTAAATCGCAACTCGAACAACAGGTCGAACGAAATGATTATTCCGTCTCGAACCGTGGTCTGCGACCGAACTTGATCGGAACACCAGAACAGATTGCCGAACGGATTCTAGCGTTCGAAGCCGTTGGTGTCACGTTGCTCTTGTTACAATTCTCACCACAACTTGAAGAAATGGAACGCTTTGCCCGTGACGTAATGCCACTGGTCGAAGCGAAACGAAAGGTAGGTCAACAATCATGACAAAAATTCATATTCTCCACGAAAACCAAGAATGGACGGATCATCTCATCAAACGTCTCGAAGAACTCAAGTTGCCGTACGAGCAGTGGCACTTAAATGAAGGAATCGTACCGTTAGATGAACTGCCGCCAGAAGGTGTCTTTTACAGTCGTATGAGTGCGTCTTCGCATACGCGGGGGCATCGTTACGCGCCGGAGTTGACGGAAGGGGTCCTCGCTTGGTTAGAAGAGCATGACCGGACCGTCTTTAACGGAACGCGTGCGCTTCGTCTTGAAGTCAGCAAAGTCAATCAATACACGGCGTTGCGGAAGGCTGGGATTCGTGTACCGAAGACGACGGCTGCCGTCGGACGCGATCAAATCGTACAAGCAGCAAAAGAGATCGGTGTTTCGTCATTCATCACGAAACACAACCGTGCCGGGAAAGGTCTCGGCGTCCAGTTATTCCATTCGATTGAAGCACTTGAAGCTTATCTCGACGGTCCGACATTCGACGAACCAGTCGATGGCATCACGTTGATTCAAGAGTATATTCAAGCACCAGAACCGTACATCACACGTTGTGAGTTCGTAGGTGGAAAGTTCGTCTATGCGGTTCGAGTCGATACATCAGAAGGTTTTGAGCTTTGCCCAGCGGATGCATGCGTGATCGACGACTTGTTCTGCCCAGTCGGTGAAGAAGCACCGCAAACACCGATGAAGTTCCAAATCGTTGAAGGCTTCGATAACCCGATCATCCAAAAGTATGAAGCATTCCTCCAAGCGAACCAAATCGCGGTCGCAGGCATCGAGTTCATTAAGGATGCGTCAGGTACGATCTATACGTATGACGTCAATACGAATACGAACTATAATTCGGATGCCGAGGCAGCTGCAGGACGCTACGGCATGCTCGAACTAGCGAAGTTCCTCGGTGCAGCCCTTGAAACAAGCACAGTAAAATAAGAATCTGCTCCCGCCCTGTCACCGGACGTTACAAGACCGGATGACAGGGTATTTCTATAGAAAAGGGGGCGGATCTATGATTACGTGGAGAGAAGAACGACAGCTCGATATCCCGATTGAGGAAGCATGGCACTTGTTTGATCACACGCGATTGCAGCGTTTGATTCCAAACGTCGTCCAGCACGAGGTGATTGAACGAAAACCGGGTGTCGTCGGTTCGACGTATCGTCAAACATACATGCAGGGTAATCGACTCGAAACCTATATCGTGACCGATTTAGCCTATACGAACGAGCCTGACTTCAAGCAAAATACGATTGGATTCACATTGGCTAAAATATTCAAGATCGAGATGACGTTTACGCTCAAACCACTTGGACACGATCGTTGTCTGTTGATTTATACAGGAAAAAATGAAGGAGTGAACTTCGTTGGGAAAAGTCTCTTGTCACTCGGTGGCGAACGAGAAAACGAGAAAATTGTTCAAGGCTTGTTGCAACGTGTCGAAGAAGAGGCAGCGAAACAAAAGAAGAACAATGCATGAAAAAACGGATTCCCGCACTGGGGAATCCGTTTTTTCATATCTTATCGATTCGTATACGATTTATGATCACTCGGTAAAACGGATAGGCAGTCGACACCTTGATAACGTTCTCGTTTTCTATCGCTGGATCGAGCGATTTTGGATTATCAAAATGCTTAGTTACCGACTACTATTTTTAAGTATAAATACGGTTATTAAATTTTCATTTAATCCAAAGATTATATCGTTACGATAGTAGACGCAAACGAGAAATCTGTGAATCATTTTGCATCTCATTCAGTGGTCGAAACCGAACAGCTCGTAATTCTTGTTGATCAAGCGATAGTTCAGGATCGATCCCGAGTCGAGGTTCAGGACTATCTAAGGCACGGCGAACAAGAAAACATGTCTCTGTTCCTTGATCCATTGAAATCTCGTAAAGTTTCCGTTCGACCGTGACGTGAAGATGCATTTCTTCTAACACTTCTCGCATGATGGCTTGCTCTTTTGTTTCACCATTCGCGACACCTCCGCCGGGTAACGTCCAAAATGTCCGGTAAGGGGTATGTAATTCGACCATTAGGATCTGTTGCTCTTCAATCAACGCAGCGCATACCCGATGTCGCATATCGCATTCCTCCTTCAACATGTTCAAAAAAAAAGACCGAAACGACAGTTCCGGTCTCTTTTAAAATCATTGTGCGTATAACGCTGTTAATTGCTGTTGAATCGTATCGTTGTTCAAATACTCATCGTATGTCGTTTCTTTATCGACGATACCGTTTGGCGTCAACTCGATGATGCGGTTCGCGATCGTTTCGACGAACTGGTGGTCATGCGAGCTGAAGAGCATTGCGCCTTTATAAGCGATCAAACCATCGTTGAGTGCCGTGATCGATTCGAGATCCAAGTGGTTCGTTGGATCGTCGAGTACAAGGACGTTAGCACCACTGAGCATCGCTTTTGAAAGCATACAACGGACTTTTTCGCCCCCGGATAAGACAGATGCTTTTTTCATGACTTCTTCTCCAGAGAAGAGCATCCGACCGAGGAATCCACGGAGGAACGTATCACTCTCATCTGCCGGTGAATACTGACGGAGCCAATCGAGGATCGTCTTATCCGAGCCTTCGAAGAATTCCGAGTTATCTTTCGGCAAGTATGACTGGGAAGTCGTGACGCCCCATTTGAACGTACCGCTATCCGGTTCCATCTCACCCATAAGGATTTTGAATAGTGTCGTGATCGCGATATCGCTTTGGCTGATGAACGCGACTTTATCCGTCTTGTTCAACGAGAAGCGGACGTTATCAAGGACTTTGACGCCATCGATCGTCTTCGAGATGCCGTCGACCATCAAGAGATCATTTCCGATTTCACGTTCCGGTGTGAAGCCGACGAACGGATAACGGCGTGACGATGGACGAATGTCGTCGAGTGTGATTTTATCAAGCAATTTCTTCCGTGACGTCGCTTGTTTCGCTTTTGAGGCGTTTGAGCTGAAACGTGCGATGAAGGCTTGAAGTTCTTTAATCTTCTCTTCTTTTTTCTTGTTTTGGTCACTTGCCATACGCGAAGCAAGCTGACTTGATTCATACCAGAAATCATAGTTTCCGATATACAGTTGGATCTTACCGTAATCAAGATCCGCCATGTGCGTACAGACGTTGTTCAAGAAGTGACGGTCGTGGGAAATGACGATGACCGTGTTCTCGAATCCGATCAAGAATTCTTCAAGCCATTTGACAGCTTTCAGGTCGAGTCCGTTCGTCGGCTCATCGAGTAAGAGAATGTCTGGTTTACCGAACAACGCTTGCGCAAGCAAGACTTTAACTTTTTCAGATCCTGTCAGCTCAGCCATCGTTTTCGAGTGAAGGTCTTCCTTGATGCCGAGTCCTTGAAGAAGCATCGCTGCTTCCGACTCCGCTTCCCAACCGTTCATCTCAGCGAATTCACCTTCGAGTTCAGCAGCACGCATGCCGTCCTCGTCTGAGAAATCTTCTTTCATATAGATGGCATCTTTTTCTTTCATGACTTCATAGAGACGTTTGTGTCCCATCATGACTGTTTCGATGACTTGGAATTCTTCGTATTCATAATGATTCTGGCGAAGGACGCCTAAGCGTTCGCCTGGTGTGATGATGACATCGCCTTGTTGTGCTTCGATGTCACCAGCGAGAATTTTCAGGAATGTCGACTTACCAGCGCCGTTCGCACCGATCAGACCGTAACAGTTACCTGGCGTGAACTTGATGTTGACGTCTTCGAATAATTTTCGGTCCGCAAAGCGAAGACCGACGTTTTGTACTGTAATCATATAGAGATGAACCCTCGTTTCTAGTAAGTGATGTGCTCATTCGAGTGTACCACAAATCGTGATCTGTCGTAGAGCAGGCAAAGTTCTTTCCATATTAGGACAGAAATTAAAAATAAGCAACCGGACATTTAAAATAATGAAACATTTTCCAGATGGATGCGTAGAAGAAAGTAAGGAATTCGCTAGAGGAGGCGTTAGATGGCCATCTTTTTCACGTTATTGTTTTTCGCCCTCATCGTTTTGCTTGGCATGGAACTCTATCGCTATATCCAAGAAAAGATTGATAAAGGAGATTCAGAATGAGAGAAATCAAACCGAAGAAAAAAATTCGTCCATCGATGATCATCGCCGGTGTACTTGTATTAGCCCTGCTGGCTACAACGCCGTTCGTCGTCGAACAAATCGAACCCGGACAAGTTGGTGTCGTTTATACCCCGTCAAGCGGTGTCAAAGATGAGACGTTATCGCAAGGCTGGCATGTCGTTTCACCGATCACACGGGTGACGGAGTATCCGATCCGTACACAGACGAAATCGCTTGATAACATGACGCTTGCGACTAAAGACGGAAAGAACATCGTCGTCGACTTTACATACAGCTTCTCCGTTTCGCCGGATAAGGTGACAAAAGTCTTCAACAAGTTCGGACCAATCGAAATCGATGAGATTGCCAAAGGTTACTTGAAACAACGACTCTATGATGCATCTCGTGAGCAAATCTCGAAAGTTACCGTCCTTGAACTGTTCGGTGAAAAATCAGGAAACGTCTCGACGAGCATTCAGACGCAGTTTGCAGAAGACGTCAAGGACATCGGGTTCATCATCGAGGATGTCGCACTCGGTGCACCAAAACCAGATGAAAAGACACAGGAAGCAATCGATGCGCGTGTCAAAGCGTCGCAGGAACTCGATAAAAAGAAAACGGATCTTGAAATCGCTAAAGCAGAGGCAGAACGTCTTCGCGTAGAAGCAAAAGGAGCAGCCGATGCGCGTTTGATCGAAGCTCAAGGATTGGCAAAAGCACAAAAAGAATTACAGAAGACGTTGACGAAAGAAATGATTCAATATGAAGCCGTCAAGAAGTGGGACGGGAAATCACCACTCGTCAGTGGATCAGGGAGTATGGTTCAACTACCGATTCCTGACGGTACGACACAAGAAAAAAACTAATTGAAATATGTCTAAGATAAACCGCATAAAGACCACAACGCCAGACATGAAAAAAAGCAGATTCTCAGCGCTGAGAATCTGCTTTTTGATTAGCGCGAAGCCTGTTCAAATCCTTGAGCGATGGCAATGATCACTTGTGTTGCTTTGACCATATTATCGACCGAAATGAATTCAAACTTGCCGTGGTAGTTCTCGCCACCGGTAAAGATGTTCGGTGTCGGAAGACCCATGTATGAAAGTTGTGAGCCATCCGTTCCACCACGGATCGGCTTAATGATCGGTGTGATGTCAAGCGACTCCATCGCTGCATGAGCGATATCGACGATGTGCATGTGGGGCTCGATTTTTTCACGCATGTTGTAGTACTGATCGTGTAAGTCGATTTCCACACTACCAGCACCATACTTTTTGTTCCACTCATCGACAAGGGCAGACAAGAAGTGTTTCCGTCCCTCGAAGGCTTCACGATCAAAATCACGAATGATGTAGTCGAGCGTCGTTTTTTCGACCGAACCGTCAAATGAAATCAGATGGAAGAATCCTTCAAAACCATCCGTGAATTCAGGAGACTCTTCTCCGGGAAGACGATCGTGGAACGCCATCGCATGTTTCTGCGAATTGACCATCTTATCTTTTGCTGTTCCCGGATGGACATTTGTTCCGTGGAAGACGATTTTAGCCGCCGCCGCATTAAAGCTCTCGTATTCAAGCTCACCAAGCGGACCGCCGTCGACCGTATAAGCATACGTGGCATCGAACGCTTCGACATTAAAGTGATGTGGTCCACGACCAATCTCTTCGTCAGGTGTGAAGGCAACACGAATACGACCATGCTTAATTTCCGGATGTGAAATCAAATGATGCATGGCTGTCATGATTTCTGCGATTCCGGCTTTATTATCGGCTCCGAGTAATGTCGTCCCATCTGTCGTCATCAAGGTGTGACCGACGTAGTTGTGCAGTGCAGGAAAATCAGTTGGCGATAGAATGACGGATGGCACTTCACTTAACGTGATGGGATGTCCGTCATACGCTTCCACGAGTTGTGGACGGACATTCGTACCTGTGAAGTCTGTCGCTGTATCGAGATGAGCGAGAAAACCGATTGTAGGAATGTCTGCGTCTGTATTGGCAGGTAATGTCGCCATGACATAACCATTATCATCAACGGTGACTTCTTCCATGCCAATTGTCTTTAATTCTTCTACGAGCAAACGAGCTAGTGTCCATTGCCCTTCTGTCGTTGGAACAGTCATACTCTCATAGTTCGACTGTGTATCGACTTTCACGTATGTAGTTAGACGATCAATCAATTCTTGTTTCAAATCAAAAACGTCCCTTCTCGTCATAAGATATCTTCATCATAGCATGAACGACTAATGTGAGAGAATTCTGAATCATGATAGACTAATATTGAAAAAGGGGGAATTCTTCATGAGAGCATTCGTAGTCGATCAGTACGGAAAAAATGCATCACTTACAGAAAAAGACGTCACACCCGAAAAAGCGGGGAAGTACGAATTACGGGTTCAAATCGAGGGGTCAAGCATCAATCCACTTGATACGAAGATGTTTTTCGGACATGTGGCGGCGGCTTCAACGACTGGAATTCTCCAGGGTGATGTAACGGGGAAAGTGATTGAAATCGGGGAGGGGGTGACGTCTTTTTCTGTCGGCGATCGCATCGTCGCATTCGGCGGTGGACTTGGAAAACGCGCCGGTGCGTTAGCGGAAGAAATGCTTGTGCCTGAACAAATGGCAGTCTTACGACCGGAAGGGGTATCGGCTGAGGTTGCTGGTTGTTTACCGGTGATTGGATTGACAGCAATGGAAATTTTAAAAGAGCGAATCGCGATTACCCCAGGAATCCGCGTATATGTAGCAGGCGGAACGGGTGGAGTAGGACATCTTACCGTTCAACTTGCTCGTCATTATGGGTGTGACGTTACAGCAAGTGCCTCTTCTGACGAGAAGGCAGCTTGGCTAGAAGCAAAAGGGATTCACGTTCACCGGTATAAGGAAGAATCAGCTGAAACATTGCTCAAACGACTCGATCTGGATGGATTCGACGTCATCATTGATACAGTCGGTGGTGACCATTTACAAGAATCGTTCATACTCGCAAAAGAGCGGGGACGCATCATTTCGATCGCGACACGGACGACACAAGATTTAACGATGATGCATAGTAAAGCCTTGTCACTTGAAGCTGTGTTCGTCGCGCTTCCGTTGCTGAAAGGAAAAGTAGAGGAGATGAAACAACAGCAACGTCACTTAGCAGAACTCATGCATTTAGTGAAAGAAGGAATGATTGAAATACGGATTGAAGAGCAGATTCCCTATGAACGCGATGCGTTGAACGATCTCTATCAACGATTTGATCGAACATCACACTTTGGTAAAGTGAGTGTATATCCAACCCATTAAAAATGATTCTCCATTCATTTTACATTTCCTGTTAAAAATATAAAAAATCCGTTACTGAAAAATTCAGTAGCGGATTTTTTAGATAACACGTCATTTACGGCGAACAAGAATACTTTTTGGAGCGAGTTGTGGCATGGAAGGAGGAGTCGGGAAATCTTTCTGCTCCGGCTGCTCCCATACGACTTCAAATTTTTGACGCAACTTGTTGAACGCCTGCTCCACAGCTTTTTTCAATTGTGACGCATCAAGAGCGGGACTGTCTGTCGTAATCGCAAGCAGTCCTCCGCGATTCGCCAAATGAATGACTTTTTGGATCCAAAGAGCGAGATCCTGTTCAGTCCGAAACTGACGTGTTCGTGTATTGACTTGTACGGGTGGATGGAATAAGACGACGTCAAAACGAGTCTTCTTATCGGCTTGTTCGATGTAGTCGAACGCATCCTGAACTAAAATCTTCTGTTTCTCAGGAGTAAAACTGTTCAACACAAGATTATCTTTTGTCTTATTTCGACTACGTGTCGAGAAATCAACGCTTGTCGTTTGAGCAGCCTCACCATAAAGGGCAGCTACCGTTAATGTTCCTGTATCAGAAAAGAGATTAAGTACGGTTTTTCGTTCGACGGAATCGAGAAGGATTCGGCGAAGTTCACGTTGGGCAATGTCAAAACCAGTCCGCATACCAGCATCCAAGTCATACTCATACAACACACCGTATTCTTGTGCGACTTCAGGAAAATCGCCTCGTTCCCCTTTCAAAAAGTCGTCGCCTTTGACGGGTTGAAGATCGACGAGGAAATCTCGTTTTTCATAAATGCTTCTGTAATTCAGTAGTGATTCAAGAGCTTCAAGAATCAGTGGACGGAATGTATAGATGCCTTCATTTTCGAATGTAATAAGGTAATGATGATCGTAACAATCAATCGTCAAACCACCGATACCATCTCCTGCACCGTTAAAGATACGGAAGGCTTCTGAATACTCTTCAAAAAATTCGTTTCGTTTGTCTAATGCTTGTTCAAAAAGTTGTTTGAAGAAGTCGACATCAATCGCTTCTTGCTCGTCCATGGAGAGAGTCCAACCGACACCTTTTTCTTGCTTGCCAAAATAACCAGTCGCGAGGTATTCTTTATGTTCTGTCATCAGATGGAGCAGTCCGCCTGCCTCTTTGACATGTTGTAAGGCTTCGAACATTTCCTTGCGTAACGCGGGATACCCGCTTCGAATCGATTCAATCCATTCTGGTTTGACGACGATCGGATAAAGTTCACGAGACATGTAAGTTTCCTCATTTCTACTTGTGGATAAGTGGCATAAGTATACCATAAATGGAGTTATCCACATGTGGATAACTGGGTATAAAAAAATGATATCCCTAAAATCAATCCTATGTTGATCTTTTGATTTTTTTGTTTTTTGATCATAAATAAAATCTTCCAAATAAAGCGAGAGTGGGGATAGATCGTGCAAAAAGACATTGTAAGTGTAATGAAAAAGTTAACAAAAGAGTGGTTAAAATCGTTGTCTGATCAATATAATGTATCATTTAAATCAGAAAAGAATAAGCAAATTTTAGATGGGAAACGTATCGGAATAAGAGGGGCAACGGGTGGAATGTATGGAATTCGAGATACGAAAGTAACCGAATATGATTATCTTATTTTTTGTATTACTACTGAGGAGGAGTTAGTCAGAATAGATGATATACAATTTGTATTGCTGAATCAAAATGAAGTAATCAACTTAAAAAAAGATCTGAACGGTTCAGATAAATCATTTAAACTGGAAAAATTTCATCCCTTTATGACGTTTGATACTTTCGAAAGCAAATTTAAAGAATACTTTGCTTTTCAAATAGACTACTATACAGACGAAAGTGAAGTACTTAACTCGCACATTGCTGAAAGTCTACTGGAAGATGAGCGTTATACAGAAGGCGAAAAGCGACTCGCTACGCATTACATAACAGAACGAAATGCAAAAGTAGTTAAAAAAGCAAAAGAACAGTTTGCAATTGAACATGCTGGGCAATTATTCTGTGATATTTGTGAGATGAACTATGAGGAAGTTTATGGAGTTATCGGGAAAGGTTATATTGAAGCGCATCATAAAAATCAATTAAGTATAAGTGGTATAACAGATACTCAGACTGAAGACTTAGCTCTATTATGTGCAAGTTGCCATCGAATGATTCATAAATTAATGAGACAAGATGAATATGCCTCTTACGAGATGCTAAAAAGGAAGATACAAAGTTCTTTGAAGACTCCTTATCGCTATTGAGTTCAGTAAAAAAATACTCCTTTAACTGTAATTTAGAAAATGCACAGTTAAAGGAGTATTTGATTTCTAATTAAAAATTAACTGACACACGTTCTACAACAGCCTCAAGCGATACTTTGACATTACCAGCCAGTGCCCGCGTAATCATACACGAACCTTCTGCTTTTTCAGCGAGACGTTGCGCCTTCTCCACATCACGATCCGACAGATCGGCTGGTAATAAGAGTTTCGGACGATGAATGATCGCATCGTATGTGAAGACGCCGTTCGTGACATCAACAATGCCTTCAGATTCCATCGTTAAGGAGACTTTTGGGATGTTACTACGCTCAAGCATTGCGGCAAGCGTGATGATATAGCATGTAGCAGCTGCCCCAAGCAACATCTCATCTGGATTCGTGCCAACCCCTGGACCATCCATAGCGTCCGGAATTGAAATTTTTGTTTTTAACTCACCTGTCTCGATCTGACCGACATCATTGCGATTTCCCGGCCAGTCTGCAGTTAAATGAAAATGGTGCTTCATGATCAATCGCCTCCATGCCTCCATCATACGAAGTTCAGCATGATTTTTCGCCTATTCTGCTCATGTGTATAAGAAGAGAACGATCAGCTAAAAATTTGGTCGATTTTTTTGATATCCTCTTGCGATAACTGAACGTCTAACGTACGCAACGTATCTGTCACCTGATCCGGGCGTTTCGCACCAGGAATGATGGCATCGATGCCATCTTGTGCCAAATACCACGCGAGTACGACGTGTGCGACTTCCGCATCGTGTGCGTCTGCGATCGGACGCAGTTGATCGACTTTTGCGAGGTTTTGTTCAAAGACGTCTTTTTGGAACAACGGGTCGTTTTTTCGTAAATCATCAAACGTCGTCTCTTTCGTATATTTCCCTGCCAATAACCCAGCGGCGAGTGGGAAGTACGGAACGAAGGACATACCGTTCTCAACGATGTACGGAAGTAACTCTTTTTCCGCATCCCGTTTAAACAGATTGTATTCTCCTTGATAGACGTCGACATGTCCGTCCTTGTTCGCTTCCTTCAGTTGTTCGAGTGAAAAATTCGAGACACCAATCGCGCGAATTTTTCCTTCTTTTTTTAGTTCAGCAAGTGCAGCGACGGCTTCGTCCTTCGGTGTCGACTCATCTGGGAAATGGATGTAATATAAATCGATATAGTCTGTTTTAAGACGTTTTAAACTCTCTTCGACCGATTGACGGAGAAAGTCAGGTGAGTTGTTCATGACGACGTTTCCGTCAACGAACTGATGCGCACCTTTCGTCGCGAGGACGACATCTTCTCGAGCGACCGTGTCGTGCCAGACTTCACCGACGAGTTCCTCCGAACGTTCTGGTCCGTAGATGAAAGCTGTGTCGAGGAAATTGATCCCTTGCTGTAACGCGACACGAACGAGATCGCGTCCGGCTTGCTCATCGAGATTTGGATACAAGTTGTGTCCACCGACAGCATTCGTCCCGAGACCGATTGGGTGAACGAATAGGTTAGATTGACCGAGTTGAACATGTTTTGTCATGAAAATGACCTCCTTAAACGATATCGAGTGGTTCTTTTTTTGTTGGTGCTGGGAACGCTTGATCAAGTGCAGCTAGCTCTTCTTTTGTTAAATTCAAAAGTGCGGCGCGACCGTTGGCTTCGACATGATGTGCTTGTCCTGCTTTAGGAATTGCGATGACGTCACCTTCACGCATCGCCCAAGCAAGTAAGATCTGTGCCGGTTCAACACCATGTGTCTCAGCGAGTTCCTCGACGGTCGGATGATTCAGGAGTTGATCACGCAGTGAACCACCTTCAGCTAGTGGGCAATACGCCATTACTGGAATACCATGTTCGCGTAGTAACGGGAGCAGTTCATACTCGATTCCGCGTGAGCCGAGGTGATAGAGTACCTGATTGACAGCACACTGGTCACCGTTTGGTAGCGCCAACAGTTCTTTCATGTCTGATACGTCAAAGTTCGATACACCCCAACGGCGAATCTTGCCCTCTTGTTTTAAGGCTTCCAGTCCTTCAACGGTTTCCTTTAGTGGAATGTCGCCACGCCAGTGAAGAAGATAGAGATCAAGATAATCCGTACCGAGACGTTCAAGCGATTTGGAACAAGCTTTTTTTAACGCTTCCCCACCAGCATGATGAGGATAAACTTTCGAGACGAGAAAGACTTCTTCGCGTCGATCAGCGATTGCGTCGCGAATTAATTCTTCAGAGGCGCCTTCCCCGTACATCTCTGCCGTATCGATGAGTTCCATTCCGCTATCGAGACCGACGCGGAGTGCTTCGATTTCAGCTTCATGTTTCTCCGATTCTTCCCCCATCCGCCATGTGCCTTGTCCAAGTGCCCGAACGTGCGTCTGATCTGGAAACGTCACTGTTTTTTGTTTTAATGCAGCGAGTATTAGCGTCTTTTCTGTTGCGTTCATTGAATTCCTCCTTTAAGTAGATAGACAATAGTAGGGTTTACCACGCGAACTCCGAACAAAAACGTCTTCTTCAAGAGAAAGAGACGTCACCAATGCTCAAATAAGGGACCATGATCACCGAGGACGGGATCTTTTTTGGGACGCATTACCTGGCGGATACGCTGAAGGTTTTCCGGGCGTTCACTTGTTTGACCGGTCAACGTATCGTAGTCTTGACCATTCGGATAGGCACCGACCACACGGAAGTGTCGACTTGTATCAAGCGCTTTGTGTCCTGTGCCTGCAGGAAGTAAGAGAACGTCTCCACTCGTCAAGGTGAAGGTCTTACCGAGTGGACCACCGAGTTGGACGGTCGCATGTCCTTCGAGAATACCAATCACTTCATGGGCGATACTATGATAATGATGAAAATCAAAAATGCCATCCACCCAGCTATTGCGCCAGTCATGTGAATGGAAAGTCTGTTCGATGCGTGACGGTTCTTCAAATGCATGCCGATAAATCAACACCGGAAAATTAGGGTTATTCGGAATATGTCCGTCATCCTCAAAGTAAAATACCTCAACACGCATCTTCGTTGCTCCCTTCTCTGATGTGGTAAAAAGTAATAATTCCCTCTGTAATTACCCGTAATTATATATCATCAATCGTCCGAGCATCTTTATGGCGTAACGAATCGGGAGGTGCTACGATGCTTAAGTTAACGAAATTACAAAGGAGGCTTTCCGATGATCGCCATCGAAGCAAAGTTAGAAGTACAACCCGCAAAACGAGAAGAATTTTTAGCAGCAACTAAAACATTAGTAGCAGGATCGCGTGCTGAAGCTGGAAACATCAGCTACGATCTGTTCCAAAGTACAGAAGACGAAAATGTCTTCATGATGATTGAAAAATGGGAAGACCAAGCTGCGATCGAAGCTCATAACACAAGTGCTCATTTCGGACAATTCGTTGCATTTGCTCAAACAGCTCTTGCTAAACCATTGGATGTTCAATCATTCCATGCATAATCATAAGAGATTGACGTAACACATAAGGAAGGTATTCGGGGTTCATGGCCTAAAATACCTTCCTTTTTTGTTTCATGCGACACGGTTGATCAAAGCCTCTACTTTTAACGAAACTTTAAGTTAGCAGTATTCCACTTTTCTTTTACAATCATATGACATTTCATTGAAACTGTTAGTTTTTCCCTGATTAGGGCATTATTCTTATAAAGACACAAAAAGGAGGCTTTTATCATGAATGAACGAACGAATGCACCAGGGTCGAAGCGATCATTCTTCAAGATGCCTCATACTTACGCCATTATCATGGCAATTCTCATCATCTCAGTCATCTTGACGTATACACTTCCAGCAGGACAATTCGATCGTGAAAAGCAAGACGGACAGACTGTCGTCATCGATGGTACATATCGCGCGGTAGAGTCTGCGCCTGTCAATCTCTTTGGTTTATTTGAAGCAATTCCGCAAGGCATGGAAGCGGGTGCTGCGATCATTTTTTACATTTTCTTAGTTGGCGGTGTCTTCGGTATCATTCGTCAAACCGGTGCTATTGAAGCGGGAATCAATCAATTAATCCGTCGATTTGGTCAAAAAGGGCACATCATGATTCCGATGACGATGTTCGTCTTTTCGATTGCCGGAGCAACGATTGGTATGGCAGAGGAAACGATCATCTTCGTGCCGATTGGGATCATGTTAGCGCGTGCACTTGGATATGATGCGATGACAGGAGCTGCAATCGTTAGTTTAGGAGCGGCGGTTGGTTTTGCTGGCGGGATGCTGAATCCGTTTACGGTAGGTGTCGCTCAATCAATTGCGGAAGTACCGCTCTTTAGTGGTCTCGGGTATCGAACGGCTGTGTATATCGTATTTTTAGCGGTGACAATTCTTTATGTCATGAACTACGCACGGAAAGTCAAACATGATCCGGCGCGCAGTCTTGTTTATGATCTCGAACAACGTCGTTCGGAAGAAGCAGCGACGACGATTTCGCGCTTTTCGAAACGTCATGCTTTCGTCTTACTGGTTTTAATCGGTGGGATCACGCTCAATGTGATCGGAATCTTTGAGTGGGGCTGGTATTTGACGGAATTAACCGCATCCTTCTTGATCATCGGGATGATTGCGGGAATCGTTACGCTTGGTGTGAACGGTACGTTCGAGAGTTTGATTGACGGGGCGAAAGCCGTGACGTTCGGTGCATTGATCGTTGGCTTTGCTCGTGCGATTGTCGTCATTCTTGAAGAAGGTCGTGTCATTGACACGGTCATTTACGGCTTATCGAATGCCGTAGGACATTTACCGACGTTCTTTGCCGTCATCGGGATGTACGCCGTGCAATTGATTACGAATTTCTTCATTCCATCGGGAAGTGGACAAGCGGCGACGACGATGCCCATCATGGCACCATTGTCCGATTTATTAGGAATCGAGCGTCAAGTGGCTGTCTTGGCATTCCAATATGGGGATGGATTGACGAACATGATTTTCCCGACGAGCGCACATTTGATGGCGTTTCTCGCGATTGCAGGCATTCCGTATGAGAAATGGTTACGCTTCGTTTGGAAACTCTTCGCGATTTGGATTGCCTTGGCATGTGCTGCCTTATTACTCGCTGTGACACTTGGTATTCAATGAAGTCGACCTTCCGGACATGTGTCTGGAAGGTTTTTCAGTTGCAGGAATCGGGAAGCGTTATCACGAACGGAATAGGTAATGACTAAAGGGGGAACTGAAGTGACATATTCAATCGTTGGGTATTGTGAAAAAGAACAAGCATGGGGCGTTGCCGTTCAGTCGAAGTTTTTAGCGGTCGGGAGTGCTGTTCCGTTTGCGAAGGCAGGAGTGGGTGCGGTAGCGACACAGTCGTTTGCAAACACGACGTATGGTCCTGAAGGATTGCGGATGATTGAACAAGGCGCTTCAGCGGACGAAGTGCTCCGTCGATTGACGGAAGCAGATGAAGGACGAGCGGATCGCCAGGTCGGGATCATCGATGCGAATGGCAAAAGTGCGACTTTTACGGGAGAGAGATGTAACGACTGGGCAGGCGGAATTGCGGGGAAACATTTTGCGGCGCAAGGGAATATTCTTGTAGATGGCAATACGGTCAAAGAGATGGCACGTGTCTTTGAATCGACGCAAGGGCCACTCGCAGAACGGTTGTTGCGTGCGTTGGCTGCGGGGCAAGCAGCAGGCGGGGACTCACGTGGAATGCAATCAGCAGCACTGCTCGTCGTCAAGGAAGGTGGCGGGTACGGTGGATTCAACGATCGCTATATTGATCTACGTGTTGATGATCACCCGAATCCAATTGAAGAACTCGAACGCATCTATCAATTGCACACACTTTACCTACAACCGAGTAAGCCGGAAGAAATCAAGCCCATCGATGATGCGTTAGAGTCGGAGTTGATGGATAAATTATTGACACTTGGCTATCGCGGTGATTTCGAAGAAGCGCTCCGGACATATCTTCATACGGAAAACTTTGAGATGCGCGAACAAGCGGATCGTGCGATTGATACACGTGTCCTCGCGTACATTCGATCCCAATGAAAACGACAGGATGGACCACAGTCCATCCTGTCGTTTTGTTCATGCTTGCGTCGACTGAGCACGAATCGGTACTTTAAATCCGGTCGCGATGAACCGTTCCATTTCCGGTTCCGATTTAGCATTCAAGCCAACCGTCCCATCTCCTTTTAGTGCCACATTCGTTAACTTAACGCGATTGATGTCAGGACCGATCGTAATCCCGTGTTTGGCAGAATCCTCGATCCGGATATCCCGAAGGCGTACATCCTCAGCTCCGTTTTCTCCACCAAAGATTTGAATATCCGTTTTTGCGTGGCGAAATCCACTCATTTTTAACTGACTGATCGTAACGTTGCGCGCCTTATATTGTATTCCGATCATTGGCTGTTCTTGGTAGTCATAATACGGATCACCTAGCACCGTGAAATCATGAATGACGACATTACGATAAGCGGAAACGACGAGTGCGCGCGGTTTTGAATTCGTATATAGCTCCGTATATTGAGGAGTCTGAGCAATCAAGCGTGTTGCGATGATATTGTAAGCCGTCTGAGACGTTGGATCACTTGCTTGATGATGCCCGATATGGCGAAAATTAAAGGCACGGTGGTCATCAATTGATAAATGACCAACGATTTTAACAGTTGAGGCAGCAGAAGAGGTCGCATGCGCCTTGATTTCAAGTCCACCGAAGCAACGACTTGATGCGTTATTGAATAACCAGACATCGCGTGACCCATCATCGATTTCAATCCCGTTCGAATTGGAAAAACCTTCTGCATGGGCACGTCCACTTGGGTCATGCATAAAGCAGTTCGAGATGAAGAGATGGTCACTATGATGCGTCGTGATCCCGTCGTCTCCGAACCCGTAACCGGTTAATCCATCGAACCAGATGAATGAACTACTTAAGTTCGCTCGAGCACCGTCCCCGTTGTAATTGTAATACGGTGTCGAAATATCAAAACAATGGAGTCCTGGATTGACAGCTTCAACATCAAAGACCCAACCATAAGTGACATGTGCGTATGTGAGACAACTGGAGTGATTGCCCCATGTGCTACTTTTCTTTGCGTCACCGATTCGTTTGATGTTCCAATCAAGCGTCATTTTCTCAACAAGCAGGTGATGATTGCCAAGGAGATAATTTTGGTTCGTTACAAGACGTCGTCCTTTAGGTGCGTCATCGTGCATCTTTATAATCGTTTTCCCTTTGCCAGCTCCCGTTAAAATCGTATAACTAGGTAAACGAATTCCTCGAACGATGTACGTACCGGCTGGAACATGGACTTGTCGATGTCCATCACCGAGGGCTTCGATGAACGCTTGTGTATCATCTGTCTGTCCATCACCGACCGCACCATAGGAAGTGATATCAACGATTTCGACTTCACTGATCAAACGTTCGAACTCATGATTGAGCCGCCCGAACCAACTCGGTCGAATCTCATCGTGTGGCGTTACGAAAGCTGGTGTCAGCGGTAAAATATGTTTATCACGGTTTGTCAAAAATAACGGTGAGATCATCGAACGAAGTGTTCGACTGAGGTTAGGATCACGTCGTGGTGCAATAAATGTACTATCGTGTAGTAGTCGTTCTGCTTGTCGAACAGCCTGTTCGTTGCTTGATGTTTCAACGTATTCTTGAATCAGCGCCGCATTTTGATACGGATCATGCGTGTGATCGAGTTTCAACATGAAATAGTTCTCCTCTCTGAATAGGTCTGTCTACCTTTTCCCCTCTAATTGAACAATCATTCCTTGTTTCATAACATCCATAAAAATACACTAAAACTATACAGTTGGATTATAATGGATTTATAAAAAGGAGGACTTTTGATGTCACTTTGCAAACGACTCGTAATTGGTATCGGATTGATTTTGCTGATATTAGGGATCAGTAAGCCGCTTACGGAAGCGGCTTTTCAAGCATTGAAGCCACAAGCGATAAAGATGTCAGGAGTCGAAACGAACGGATCGTGTAAACCGAACTGTAAGAAAAACGGCAAGCTGTTAAACATTCCATTTCTTTCGTGGTTGCCTAAAAAGCAGACGAAGAATGACGAAGATTTACGTGTTTGGAACACGAATGAAAAGCCCAAAAAGCAGAAAGACCTCAAACCGAAAAAGAATAAGCTCATCGTTGTAGGGGTTGAAAATGCTAAGCGAGGTATAAATGAAAAAGGGGAATCGTCCTCATCGATGTTACTGATGAGTCTGATTGTTCTACCTCTATTCATCATAAGCTATATCGTTTGGCGGAAACGTCGAAAGACCAAGAAACAGGATGAGGACTCGATCAGAACTGACACCCCGTTACAGTCCTTAGACAACGACTTTGTTATAAAAGAGAACTCGATCGAGCTACCAAATGCCTGGATTCGTAAACAACTCATCCAGTTCAATCAGATACTCCCGACCCGCTTACGGCGACATGATACAGAAACACTTCAGGAATGGTGCCTGCGTATCGGATTCCAACCGTCACATGTCCTAATAAAAGCCTATCTCTTAGAACGCTATACAGACCGAGATACTACGATATCGGAGATGGACAAGCAAACGATTCAGGGGGAATTTGGAGCCTTCGTCCATCAGTTTGATTGAAACCTTTTGAAAGGAATGACGTAAATGGAACAGGAAAGGGGAGTTGATGATGTACCTAGCAGATGCCGTGAAATTAAAGAGTATTCTGAGGAAACAGCTTGATCAGCTGATTGAAGAGATGGAGCGCGTAGCGTTCATTGATTTAGAAAAGGGAGAAGCACTCCCCGCACAACAAGGCCGGAGCTTAACCGACGTCGAATCCGCCATGGACATCGTGCGTCATGATATGCGAGTCTTGGATCGTCTCGTCTACGCGGCGAATCTAGAAACTGTCATCGTGACGGATGAAGGAGAAATGCCGCTCGTCGAAGCAATCGAGTGGGCGACCCAATTGCGGGCAAAGGCACAAAATTATCAGATGCTCGCAAGTCGACCAAAACGCGAGTTCCAATACGGATTTGAAGGGACGACGATCATTCGTCATGCCTTATTCGATCCAGATGCCTATCGCTTAAAAGCGGAGGAAGTGGAACGGCAAGCACACAAAGTATCGAATGCGATCAATGCCGCGAACTATCAAACGACAATTGACTTTGATGGTGGACGTTATATGTAACTCCTTGACGTGGTGAGACTCCACGTCAAGGAGAGGGGACGGACCTCAATTTTCCTCTGTGGAGAAGAGATGGCGACGGCAAACCGATGACCATGAACCATTGACAGACTGACCTGTTACCTTTGACCACCTATGGAACGCTGATGTTTTTTCCGTCCCCGTTCCCTGTCGTTTCTTTGAGAAACGACAGGGATTTTTAGTGTGTCGATGGAAACAACAGGGTATAGAGAAGCACAAGAGAAAGGAGAGACATCATGAAACACACTTTTTCAGCATTCGTCGTACGAGAGGTGGATGGGAACTATGAAGGGAAGGTTGAGGCGAAACAAGTCGATGATTTACCGGAAGGAGACGTCTTAATTCGTGTCACGCATTCCTGTGTCAATTATAAGGATGCCTTATCGATGTCGGGTAATCGAGGGGTGACGAAATCCTATCCGCATACACCAGGCGTTGACGCAGCAGGATATATCGAACAAACGACAGATGAACGGTTTAAAAGCGGTCAAGCGGTCGTCGTCAATGGCTTTGATTTTGGAATGAATACCTCGGGCGGATTTCAAGAATACATACGCGTACCAGCCGATTGGGTGACGCCACTTCCAGAATCCATTCGCCCATTAGAAGCGATGCGACATGGAACGGCAGGATTGACAGCAGCGCAATCAGTCGATGAACTATCACGAATTGTCTCAAAGGAGACAGGCCCCATCCTTGTGACTGGAGCGACAGGAGGTGTCGGTACGATTGCGATCGCCTTACTGATTCGATTAGGCTATACAGTACACGCCGTAACCGGGAAACGAGTAGAACAAGAACGATTACTTAAAAAAGGTGTGGCGGAGGTATTAGACCGCACTACGTTCTTAGAAGAAACAGACCGTCCATTAAAAAAAGGAACGTATTCAGGTGTCATTGATACGGTAGGGGGTCCATTGCTCGCATCCGTCATTCGCTTCGTACAGTATGGTGGTGTCGTGACGACGTGTGGTAACGTCGGTGGGGCAGAGATGACGCTGACAGTCTATCCCTTCATCCTGCGTGGCATTCGTTTGATTGGAATCGATGCGGTACAAACACCAATTGCATATCGAGAGATCTTATGGCAACGGCTAGCGGATGAGTGGCGCGTCGATCTTGAACCAGAAGTCGACGTCAAAAAACTGAACGACTTACCTAAAATCGCAGAAGCTCTGCTGACTTCTCGTCATCGTGGTCGAACTGTCATCGAAATTTAAATATTTCGAGTAAACATTGGTGGTATAGTGGGGAAAAACTGTGTCGACTTTTCAGGAGGAACCATACATGAGTGAACACCAACAAGAACGACAGTCTCGACAAGAACGACGGAGACAGAAACGCAATCGCCGAGGGATTGCGTTTGGCGGTATTTTAGCAACGCTATTCATCGTAGGTGGCTGGTTGTATATGTTGACGAATAACGATGTCTCTCAAGCAACATCGACGCTTGAGAAGCCGAAAACGACGGATCAAGCAACGAAAAACGAAAAGTCGAAGAAAGAGGCAGCCTCGACAAAGGATCCAAAAGAAGCGAAAAAAGAGAAGAAGAAATCAAAGAAAAAGGCGGCAGAGTATGCGCAAGCAGCTTGGGTGACACGTCCGTTCGCGAACGTCTATCGCGATGCAAGCCGAAGTAGTGTCATTTATAAAGCAGATTTAGGTGATGTCTATGAGGTATTGGATGCAAAAGACGGAATGGTCCACTTGCAACTCAACGATAGTATCGAAGGGTATTTGCCTGAGACCGATGTCCGATTAGAAGCACCAAAAGGAACATCAGATAAAGCAGTCCTTACGGCACTCTCGCAAGCAGTTGCCAACCAACCGATTGATAAGCCGGAGCAGTATCTCGGAAAACCAATTGCTGACTTCGAAGCAAAATATGGTGCTGTTGGTAATACGCAACAGGACGCGGTCAATACGTATTACTTCTCGAATGCTGGATATCTGCTCGTCGTCTCGGATGGAATCATTGAAGCGATTGACTGGACGAATGCTTCGACTGGTGGATTATCGACACTGGGTGAACCCGTCGTCGATACGAGCTATGGTACGTGGTACGAGGGAGAATCTTTACAACTAAAAGTGTTCCCGGATAACGGAAAGATGCGTTTACGTCTTGCGCGTGATCCTGGACAAGAATGAATGAACGGCGGATTTGCTTCAAGCGAATTCGTCTTTTTTTGCGCAAAAAACCTCCCGAGTCCGACACTCGGGAGGAAATATGAAAATCCTTTGGGAGGAGATTTTCTTAGTAGACGCCTACTGCATCAAATGATTTCGCTGCAGCTGTTGCTTCTGCACTTGTTGAACCGTAAAGGTCTTTCGCCGATTGAACGACTGCTGCACGGAGTGAGCTGAAGTTCGAGTTCGGAGTCAAGTACACGTTGAGAGCACGGTAGTAGATCGCACCGAGTTTCGGCACGCCGATTCCTGTGACAGATACGTTGTAGAACGTTCCACCGTTACCGAGGAGGTAAGCGGCTTTGTTGACGATACCAGAGTTGATGTGGACACCACCGTTATCTTGTGTACCTGTGTAACGTTTAGAGTAGTGATCTGGATCGCCGTAAGCTGCTGGATTCGACATCGAGCGGAGTGCGTCACCGCTGACTCCTGGTGTGTAGATGTCTTCTCCTACGAGCCAGTCGAAGTTCGATCCGACTGAGTATTCAGCAACCGTACCCATGATATCTGAAACTGCTTCGTTGATTGCACCTGATTCATTTTGGTAAACGAGGCCAGCTGTGTATTCTGTGACAGCGTGTGTCAATTCATGCGCTACGACGTCAAGTGCGCCTGAGAGGTATGTGAACGTTGAACCGTCTCCGTCACCGTAGACCATCTTCGTTCCATCCCAGAATGCATTGTTGTAGCTTGTTGAATAGTGGACAGATGAGTTTAAGGCAGCGCCTGCGTTGTCATAACTGTTGCGACCATATGTGTTTTTGTAGAAATCATATGTTTTCGCAGCGTTGACATGTGCGCTGACAGCAGCGCGGTCATATGTCGTATTGAACTTGTTATCGAGGTCAGACCAGAGTGTTCCTGGAAGTGTGTTGCGGTTCTTCGCATCATATGTGTAGATGCCTTTACCGCGAGTTGAATCTTGAAGATAGTAGTACGAGCCACTCTTCACTGTATTAAATGATGCGCTCGTGCCAAGAACTGTTGTTCCTGTACCGACTGCATTTGTTCCCGTAACTGTGTTGACTGGCTTCGCATGTGCCAGTTGGTCGAACTTATTAAGTACTTTACCTGAGTTTGCATCAATGAAATATGTCCAGCGTGATGGTTCTTTACCAGCGAGGACCGTCGATGTCACTTTATACGCATAGACTGCATCATTTTTAACAGGATAGATGACGAGTTCTGCTTTTGGAGCGACTTCGAATTCAGAAGCCTTGATTGCTTTTTGATAAAGTTTGATGGCTTTCTTTTCAGAGAGCGTTGCTTTTTTCGCGAGACCTGGTTTTCCTTTGACGTTGATCGCATCGTTTACGATTGCTTTCAAAGTACCGTCTTTCGCGACGTTCCCGACGACGACACTACCAAAGACAGGGACGCCATTCACTTCTTGTTGGAGACGTACAATCTGCGAAGATCCGTCTTTTTCGACATTCTGAACAGCAAAGTCACCTTTTTTGTTCACGAAATCTTTAACGATCGTTGCAGCTGGTTCTGACGAAGCTTTCGTGAGTTTACCAGCTTGAAGACCTTCTGCACCTACGACCGTAGGAACGACAAGTACACTTGCGACAAGCGATGTAGCGAGAAACTTTTTCAAAATAAATCGCCTCCTTGTTTGGGTTGAGTCTAACTATGCCAAAGAATTAAAAAAGCGAGAATAAGTCATTCGAATTAAATCGAATTTTCTGAATATAGTCCGTAGTACCTGTACTGAATTATTAAGTATGAAAGATATTTCAACGCAAAAAAAGAACCATTCAAGCGAATGGTTCAACGAATCCGTTGGTAGAGATGGTGGACATCGTCCCGAGTCTCATCAATCTTAAAGTCATTAGGATCAAGTTCAATCCCTTGTTTCGAGGCAAAGCGCTGAATTTTCTCAAATGACTTCCAAATTTCAATATCCGGTCCTTCATGTTTCCAAAAGACATAACGAGCAGCAGGAATCCGGTGACCTTTCATTCCTTTTGGAATATCGTCAAGTGACGAGACAGGATATCCAACACATTGCGAATATTTGGTTCCGTTTCGTTCGAGTGAGATATCGAGCGGATAGCTATCTGGTTTTGCAGGAATCTCATGTGAGCGTCTTGAAAATTCACGCCAGAGTTCCGGCATCAACGTATGCAGTTCGTTTTCTTCACATGTCAGTCCAAGACCAACAAAATAAAATTCATGACGTTCCACGATTTTAGGATGCATGAGAAACTCCTTTCCGTATTTACGACACGTCTTCAATCGGCGAACGTTTCAAGTCTAGAAAAAGATGCGTAAAGGTGGCGTCCCATTGCGTACCCATGCCCTCTTCTAAGATGGATAAAGCTTTTTCCACTGGCATTCCCTTGCGATAAGGACGGTCGGATGTCATCGCATCATAGGCATCAGCAATCGCCATGATCCGACCGAAGAGTGGAATGTCCTCTCCTGCGAGTCCTTCCGGATACCCCTTTCCGTCATAGCGTTCGTGATGGTACTTTACCCCAGGAAGAATTGGTTGTAACGTCTTTGGCAGCTGAACTTGGGATAGAATATGCACACCGATGACGGGGTGTTGCTGAATGATCTGGAATTCTTCGTCAGTCAGGCGACCTTCTTTTAATAACACATCGTCGCGAATGCCGATTTTTCCGATATCGTGCAATAGTGCTGATTTGCGTAATAGCTCGATTTGTTCATACGGCAGGTTGGCAGCCGTAGCGATTTCCACTGAATAAGCAGCGACACGAAGCGAGTGTCCTGCCGTATAAGGATCGCGGGCATCAAGTGTTGCGGCAAATAACGTAAACAGACTGTCCAGCAATTGCTCATTTTGTTCATCGCGTTTTTTGATTCCTTCCATCATCAGGTTAAAACCAGAGACGAGGTGCGAGAATTCATCAGAATACGGATTCGGTAACGAGACGAGACGATTGTTTTCAACATCTTGAATGCCTTGTTGAAGAATCGCAATCGGTTTTCGAATGTTCTCATAAAGAAGAAGACTACAAAACGTCGCGACGGATAAGATGACGATTAAAATAAGCGTCGACCAGCTCCAATAAGAGCGGAGGCTTTCATTTTCCGTTAATTGAACGGCTGAGGCGAGCACGAACAGCATGATCGGAAAAACACCGATAATCAATGTGCTGATCAGCATTTTTTGCTTTAACGTGACGACCGTCGTTTTTCTTGGAACATCAAAGCCATGTTCGAAGGCATACTTCTCTAACGTGAGGAGCATATGCTCCGTAACGCGGTAGGTTAGAAAAAATTCAATCAGACCGTGTAAAATCGCGACGAGAACAGCACCAAAACAGGCGAGACCAATCAAGTAGTACGGCATCTTTAACCACTCTTGAGAGATTGCGAGTGCTGTCAGGAGTGATGCGGGAACTGAGAGACCTAAGAAGTGTGGTCCCATGATGCGTTGAACAGTCAGAACCGGAAAGTGATGGGTCGTTTGATAAGCCTCTTGGAAAGAGGCGAGTGAAGGAATCTCGTTTTGGAAGAAGCGTCGTAAGGCACCGATGTGCCGAGAATAAATCATATATTCGAGTAAGAACATCAGACTGACAGATAAACCCATGATACCCATTAAAATCAACTGTTCATTCCTCGTGAAGGTAAGGGTCTCAAAAATAAACAGACACCCGACGCCGAACACCGCGATGAATGAACCGAGCAGATAGTTTCTTAGTAAGTAGCGTTCAAAACGTTGTAAAGCGCTCATTATATCCTCCCTTTAGTGAGTTAGAGTGCTTTCAGCGTACCGTTTTCTAAAACGGTGGAAGGGTGTTTTTTTGAAAAAAAGGTGAAAGAATCTTTTGAAAAACTTTTGAAATTAATACTCAAAAATAGGTATGGTCATAAAGCACTAATTATCTTAGAAAAGATTGATTAAGGAAGTAAAATAAACTAAGATTTGAATATTCAGAAAAGTATATTAATCTTTTACTTTTCACTACTACATAGGGGGTCAATTCACGTGGGAAAAAAGAAACAGCTTAGCTTAGCCGTACTGTCTGGAATTACGGCAGCTGCTTTTGCTGTCGGTCCGGTCTTACCTGGTGGGCAGGTAAAATCCGTACAAGCAGCAGAAAAAGCAGCCTCTGGTGCACCAATGGACTTAAATACGGTCGATCAGGATCGTTTAGTCAAAGTGCTTGAAAAACGTGGGGTCATTTCAAAAGCAGCTTCAGCCGCGACGAAGCAACAAGCCGTTCAAAAGTATCTTGATAAAAAGGCGAATGGGAAACCGGCAGCCGATCATGATCATCATGAATCAAGTAAAGAAGCCGCATTCGATAAGAAAACAAAAGATTTCTTATCGAAACAGAAAGATCAATTGGCTAAACAATTAAAGAAAAAGCATGACAACTATAAAAAAGGCAATCCGAATGGCTTCGTCAAAGTTGATAAAGCGAAACAGGCTGCCTATAACGGGGCAACACGGACGGATAAAGTCCTCGTTCTTCTCGTCGAATATAGCGACTTCAAGCATAATAACGTCGTGCAGGAGCCTGGATATATGTATTCGAATGACTTCAACCAAAAACATTATCAAGACTTAATGTTTGGTGATAAGGAATTCAAACTCTTCAATGGAGAAAAAGTAAAGACATTCAAACAATATTACGAAGAGCAATCAGGTGGAAGTTATTCCGTTGACGGGAAGGTTTCGAACTGGCTAACGGTTCCAGGAACTGCTAAGGATTACGGTTCAGATGATCCAAAAGGCGGGAATGATAATCTACCGGGAGCAAAAGGACCACGCGGGCTCGTTAAAGATGCATTGAATGCTGCTGTCAAATCAGGCATTAACTTAGCAGAATATGATCAATTTGATCAGTATGATATGGATGGTGACGGTAACTTAAATGAACCAGATGGTCTCGTCGATCACTTGATGATCATTCACGCGGGTACTGGACAAGAAGCGGGTGGCGGTAAGCTCGGTGACGACGCGATCTGGTCACACCGCTGGACACTTGGTAGCGTATATCCTGTAGCGGATACGACGGCAAGCGTCAATTACTGGGGCGGAAAAATGGCTGCATATGATTACACGGTTCAACCAGAAGATGGTGCAGTCGGCGTCTTCGCGCACGAATTTGGTCATGATCTTGGACTTCCTGATGAGTACGATACACAGTACACAGGTCAAGGTGAACCGATCGCTTCATGGTCGATCATGAGTGGTGGTAGCTGGAATGGTAAAGTTGCTGGAACAGAACCAACAAGTTTCTCGCCACAAAACAAAGAGTTCTTCCAAAACGTGATGGGTGGAAACTGGGCGAACATCCAACAGATTGATTTTGATTCGCTCACTAAGGCAGGGACGGCATCGTACCTCGACCAAAGCGTAACGAAATCAAAAAATCCAGGGATCATTAAAGTGAACTTACCGAAAAAACCGGTAAAAGGAATCGATCCAGCATTCGGTAAAAAGTATTACTACAGCACGAAAGGCAATGATTTGCATACGTCAATGACATCTCCAGAGTTCGATTTGACGAATGCAAAAGAAGCGAAGTTCGACTTCAAAGCACTCTATGATGTTGAATTCGATTATGACTTCTTGACAGTCACGGCGACTGCTGGTGGTCAATCGAAAGTCATCGATACGATTGGTGATCAAGATACAGATGGCGACAAACGTGCCGAATCAACAAAAGGCGCATGGGTCGATAAATCATATGACCTGAGCGAATTTGCTGGTAAGAAAGTCACGTTGAAATTCGAATATGTTACAGATGCTGGACTTGCTCTTGACGGCTTCGCATTAGATAACGCGAAATTGACAGTTGACGGAAAAGTCGTCTTTGAAGACGATGCTGAAGGTACACCGAAGTTCACGCTTGATGGTTTCATCGCTTCAGACGGTTTCTCTTATGCTGATAACGCGTACTACCTCGAATGGCGTAACTATGCAGGCTCGGATAAAGCACTTGAGCATGCACGTGGCGTCAAGTACAACACAGGTCTTGTCGTTTGGTATGGTGACTCAAGCTTTGACGATAACTGGGTTGGCATTCACCCAGGTGAAGGATTCCTCGGAGTCGTTGACTCGCATCCTGAAGCAATCGTTGGAACACTTAATGGTAAGCCAGTCACGACAGGAAGCACACGTTACCAAATCGCAGATGCTGCTTTCAGTTATGATAAAGCACCTGCATGGCTCATCGATTCGCCATCACGTGGACTTTACGACTATAAAGGTCTTCCAGGTGTGACGAAGTTTGATGATTCAAAATCGTATATCAACCAGTTGATTCCGGATGCAGGGAAATTGCTTCCGAACAATGGATTGAAAATTCAAGTCATCGGTGAAGCAAAAGATAACTCTGCTGGAGCAGTCTGGATCCACCGTTAAAAACAGAAGAACAGGTTCAGTTTCAGCTGAACCTGTTTTTTGTTTGAGTTACGTAGAAGAAGTGGAATCAATTGGAAAAACATTGGTCTGGCAACTTGACTTTTAAAGCGCATCCATTTTATACTTACGTTAGCTTAATATTGTTATTGTCATTACGGATTCACATCGTGTCACGAACAATCTTTTCGTTGCTCCATGTATTTCGGGACAATAATGAATTCCTTTCATATGCTCAGCATATGTATTAAGTAATTTATTTTTGGAGGTTGTTCCCATGAACACAGGTAAAGTAAAATGGTTTAACGCAGAAAAAGGTTTCGGTTTCATCGAAGTTGAAGGCGGAGAAGACGTATTCGTACATTTCTCAGCAATCACTGGTGAAGGCTTCAAAACACTTGACGAAGGTCAAGAAGTTGAGTTCGAAATCACTGAAGGCGCACGTGGAGCACAAGCTGCTAACGTCGTAAAACTTTAATTTCAACTATTCAATCGTCCCTTTTCGGAGGGGCGGTTTTTTATTAGACTAATATCTTGAATTCAAGATATTAGTGCGTTATACTTCAATTACCAAATCATTTACAGGGAGTGACGAAGATGGAGCTACTTGGAATTCATCATGTATCAATCTTAACAGGCATGGCAGAGCGAAATTATCAATTTTATACGAAAATACTCGGAATGCGTTTGATTAAAAAGACAGTAAATCAAGATGACACGACATCGTATCATTTGTTTTATGGAGACGCGGAAGGGAATCCTGGAACAGATTTGACGTTTTTCGATATTCCACATCTTGGAACGGGTGTACCAGGAGCATCGAGTATTTCTTCGACATCTCTTCGTGTCAAAACAACAGCCGCTCTTCAATTTTGGAAAAAACGGTTTGAGGAAAAGGACGTTGAGCATGACGAAATCATTGAGCGTGCTGGACGACAGACACTGGCGTTTCGTGATCAGGAAGGAACGCGTTTGATTCTTGTCGCGGAAGATGGCGAAGTAGGTGTCGCAGGCGGTGTCCCATGGCCGCAAGAAGAGATTCCTTCTGAACATGCCATCGTTGGACTTGGAGCCGTGACATTGACGGTTAACGATCCGACACTAACGGTCCGCGTGCTGACGGAAGTGATGGGTTTCCGGAACGTTGGTCGCTATCCTTCACTAGCAGGTGACTTTGCACCGATTGAAGTCTATGCAACTGGAGAAGGTGGTATCGGAGCAGAGGTTCATATTGAGGCACGTCCAGATCTCGACCGAGAACGTCTCGGTCGTGGTGGTGTGCACCATGTCGCGTTCCGTGTACCGAACAGTGTGGAGTACGAGAAGTGGGTCGAACGTCTGAATGCTTATCACTTACCGAACTCCGGTAAAGTCGATCGTCACTATTTCCAAGCCCTTTACTTTCGGGAACCGAATCATATCTTGTTTGAGCTTTCAACAGACACACCAGGATTTGCGACGGATGAGTCGGTTGAAACATTAGGGGAGACACTTGCGTTACCTCCGTTTCTTGAGCCAAAACGAGCTGCCATCGAAGCTCGGTTACGACCACTCGAAATCTGACAATCCTGTGACACAGGTCACAGATGGATCGTCCATCCCGTATACTAAGAGCAGGAATCAGGAAAAAGGAGTGACGGGATGTTAAGAACTACGCTTGGGCAATTCCGGATGATTGCGATATTAGAAGGAATTTCGTTTTTAGTCTTACTGTTGATTGCGATGCCGTTGAAATATATGGCGGACATTCCACAAGCAGTTTCGGTCGTTGGTGCACTTCACGGTGTTTTATTCGTCATGTACGCGATCTGGCTCGCCGTTGTGAAATTCAAATACGATTGGTCGATCATCAAGGCGGGTATTGCGTTCATCGCATCATTCATCCCGTTCGGCACGTTCATACTCGATCGGAAGTTAAAACAGGAAGCAACAAACGCGTAAATTGTGTATACTGAATAGAGCACGGCTGTGGATAACTGTTTTTGTCTATGCGAAGCAGGTTATCCACAGCTTTTTTCTGTGGATAATTTTTAGGAGGATATATTATGTCAACATTTGAAACATTACACATCAGTGACCTGTGGATAAAAAAATTACAAAAACAAGGCATTAAGGAGCCGACACCGATTCAAGAACAGGCGATTCCATCATTACTTGACGGACGCGACTTGATTGGACAGGCGCAAACCGGAACAGGAAAGACACTAGCGTTCCTCTTACCGATTCTTGAGCAAATCGATGTCGAATCGCAAACGGTCCAAGCATTGATCGTCGCACCGACTCGCGAACTCGCGCGTCAAATCGCAGATGAGACCCATAAGCTGATTCGCAATACGGAACAGTACCGTGCTCTCGCAGTATATGGCGGACAAGACGTCTTTAAACAGATTCAACGACTCGGACGGATGCCGCAAATCATCATCGGAACACCAGGACGGATTCTCGATCATGTCGGTCGCGGCACACTAGACTTAAGCGAATTACGTACACTCGTCTTAGATGAGGCGGACCAAATGCTTCAAATCGGTTTCTTGCCAGAAATTGAAGATATCATCGAGGCAGCACCTGTTGATCGCCAGTTCGTCATGTTATCAGCAACGATGCCACCTAAAGTAGAGGAACTGGCGAAAACGTATTTGCGTAACCCAGTCGAAGTGCAGGTAGAAGCGGAAAGCATCACTGTAGAAGCGATCGAGCAGTTCGTCGTCGAGACGACGGATCGTCGCAAGCAGGCGACACTACGGACGATGCTTGACGAGATGCGTCCATACGCAGCCATCATTTTCTGCCGTACGCAACGTCGTGTCAGTAAATTAAACGAAGAAATGCAGATGCAAGGGTATCCGACGGATGAACTGCATGGTGGGTTGACGCAAGGGAAACGGGAAAAGGCAATGGCGAAGTTCTATCAAGGAAAAACACAATTCCTGATTGCAACAGACGTCGCTTCCCGTGGACTCGATGTGACAGGTGTGACACACGTCTTCAACTACGATTTACCGGACGATGCCGAAAGTTATGTTCACCGGATCGGTCGGACAGGACGTGCTGGGAACGATGGAATTGCCGTCTCGATCGTGACACCGAAAGATGGTCGGACGTTCCGTGATATGGAACGTGAATTGAACATCTCGGTCACGCCAATCGTCGTCGAATTGTCTGAAGAGGCGATTCGCGCACAGCACGACCAGAGTAAAGGATCACGGAAGACGACAGAAGGACGTGGAAACACACGTCGTTCGAATAATCGTCGCCCGGGACGCGCACATCGTAAATAAACAGAAACAAGATAAAAGAGCCGGTCCATCTTTGAACTGCCCCATAAAAGTTGGACATAAAAATCCAACTTTTATGGGGTGTTTTTTATGGTCAAATATACGAAGGCATTTAAGATCAAGG
>NZ_JACSNI010000007.1:0-115221 GCF_018619055.1 Exiguobacterium sp. s130
GTATTAGGCACGCCGCCAGCGTTCGTCCTGAGCCAGGATCAAACTCTCCATGAAGTGTTTGACTTGCTCGTTGTGTGACCGAAGTCACGATTGACGAAGCTTGCGCTTCATTCGTTTTTGTATTCCGTAGAATACGATTTTTGCCTCATCGTTCAGTTTTCAAAGTTCGTCATTGTTTGTTTTGAAAATGGTGGGCCTAAGTGGACTCGAACCACCGACCTCACGCTTATCAGGCGTGCGCTCTAACCAGCTGAGCTATAGGCCCGTCAAAGCAAACAAAATATGGTGCACCCTGAGAGATTCGAACTCCCGACCCCTTGATTCGTAGTCAAGTACTCTATCCAGCTGAGCTAAGGGTGCGATATGGTGCGGTCGAGAGGACTTGAACCTCCACGATGTTGCCACCACTAGGCCCTCAACCTAGCGCGTCTACCGATTCCGCCACGACCGCAAATATGAAATTAAAAATGGTGTGTCATGCAGGATTCGAACCTGCGACCCTCTGATTAAAAGTCAGATGCTCTACCAACTGAGCTAATGACACATATAAACTGGGCTGGAAGGGATCGAACCTTCGCGTGCTGGAATCAAAATCCAGTGCCTTACCACTTGGCTACAGCCCAAAAATGGCGGTCCTGACGGGATTCGAACCCGCGATCTCCTGCGTGACAGGCAGGCATGTTAACCGCTACACCACAGGACCGCAATTTGAAGTTGAAAACAACTCTTTAAAAAGAAATGGTGGAGGATGACGGGATCGAACCGCCGACCCCCTGCTTGTAAGGCAGGTGCTCTCCCAGCTGAGCTAATCCTCCATATGGTGACCCGTACGGGATTCGAACCCGTGTTACCGCCGTGAAAGGGCGGTGTCTTAACCGCTTGACCAACGGGCCATTTTGTAATTAATAATTATTCTCAAGAAACATTTTCACATAAGAGGTCTGGCGGAGATGGAGGGATTCGAACCCTCGCACCAGTTTCCCGGCCTACACCCTTAGCAGGGGCGCCCCTTATAGCCACTTGGGTACATCTCCAAAAAAATGGCTCCGCAAGTAGGATTTGAACCTACGACCTACCGGTTAACAGCCGGTTGCTCTACCGCTGAGCTATTGCGGAACGTTACGTTCTGTTCGGAACACTTTTATATAGTAGCAACTTTTTTTCTTTCCGTCAATGCTTTTTTAAAAAAGTTTTTAGTGACGATAAGTTGTTTAGTTGCTGTCGTTTTGACGACTTCTATAATTTATCATGCTCCGAAATGAACGTCAACTACTTTTGTAAAAAATCTTTCCGCGACAACGACCACATCGATACTTTTCCGTATTCATGCGTCTTTTCCTTCTATATAATGTACTGCATTTCTCACATTCATAAAGATAGGATTTTTTTTCGTCTTCTTTTCTTCTCGGACTGTATCGAAGCCCACCGTAGCGCTCCAACCATTCTTTGAAGTCTTGATCTTGATGGCGGTGTCCCATTCCTGCTAGATGTAAATGGTAGTGACACAGTTCATGAATCACGATTCCGCGGAAGACCTTCATGTCATCGATATATCGTTTATTGAAGTCTAAGTGATGATCGCCCAAGAAGTAGCGACCACCTGTCGTCTTTAAGCGTGGGTTAAAATAAGCTTCATGTCGAAACGATAAGGAAAATACGTCGAGCGAAAGTTGCTCGACGTATCGTTGTAATTGTTCATTCGTCATTTCGGCGGAACCAGCGTCAAACCAATGCGTCCTCGCTCCGGTTCAACATTCGTCACCCATACCGTCACGATATCCCCGACAGCGACAACATCAAGTGGATGTTTGACACGCTTACGACTGAGCTTCGAAATATGGATCAATCCATTCTCTTTCACTCCGATATCAACGAACGCACCAAAATCAAGAACATTACGGATCGTCCCTTGGAATTCCATCCCGACTTGAATCATATCCATCGATAGAACATCTTGACGAAGTAACGGTTTATCGAGTGCTTCTCGCGGGTCACGTCCCGGACGTTGTAACGCCTCGATGATGTCACGTAACGTTGGCTCTCCAATCTCGAGCGTCTGTGCCATCTCCGGTAATGCCAATGTGGACAATTGTTCCCGGAGTGCATCCGTTCCGACTTGATCGAGCGTTAAACCTAGTGTCTTGAATAACCTTTCGACTGTTTTGTACTGCTCCGGATGAATTGGCGTCCGGTCGAGCGGATGCGTTCCATCTAAGATCCGGAGGAATCCAGCTGCCTGTTCATAAGCTTTTGCCCCAAGACGAGGGACTTTCAATAATTCCTGACGCGTCTTGAACGTTCCAAGTTCCGAGCGACGTTCGACGATTTTTTTCGCCGTCGCTTTCGTGATTCCTGCGACGTAACTCAAAAGCGGTTCTGACGCTGTATTGACATCAACTCCGACCTGGTTGACGACCGTTTCGACGACAAAATCAAGCGTCTCCTTCAATTTCGTTTGCGAGACATCATGTTGATATTGACCGACACCAACAGATTGCGGATCGACTTTGACGAGTTCTGCCAGTGGATCCTGCAAGCGACGTGCGATCGAAATTGCGGATCGTTGTTCGACTTGAAGCTCCGGAAACTCCGTTCGGGCAATCTCTGAAGCGGAATAAATACTTGCCCCTGCCTCGTCGACGATCGTAAAGGCAATATCTTTCTGCCCCTTCATCCAATCCGCAACGAATGCTTCTGTTTCCCGCGAAGCCGTCCCATTGCCAATCGCAATCAATTCAATACCATACGTGTCGACGAGCTTTGAAAGGGTTTGGCGCGCTTCTTTCGCTTTTTGCTCTGACATCGTCACGTAGATGACACCGACTTCCTTCATCTCACCCGTCGGATCAATGACCGCCCACTTACACCCCGTCCGATAAGCCGGATCAAGACCAAGCATGACTTTCCCTTTCATCGGTGGCTGCATGTAGAGTTGACGGAGGTTCTTACCGAAGACGTCAATCGCCTGAAGTTCTGCTTTCTCAGTCAGTTCGTTCCGAATTTCTCGTTCGATAGCAGGAAAAACGGATTTTTTATACCCTGTTGTGATTGCCGCTTCGACGATGTCACGTTTCTTTGGCGCCAGTTGTGCATATGAACGAAGTAACGTTGGTAAAACCTGCTGTTCCTCTAATACGACCTTCACCGAGACGATTTTCAACGACTCAGCACGGTTGATCGCAAGAATCCGGTGCGGAACAATCTGTTGAATCCGTTCGTTGTAATCATAGTACTGTGCAAAGACACCTTTTTCATCAACTGCGTCCTTTTTCTGTTTCGTGACGATTTCTGCTGAACGACGTATTTGCTTGCGTATGAACTCACGCACCGTCGCTTGTTCGCCCCACTCCTCAGCGATGATTGATTGAGCTCCAGCAAGTGCTTCTTCCGAATCGAGTGTACCGCTCAAACGCTGAAATGTTGCCTCATCATAGGCAGACTTGTCGCGTAACCAGTCAGCAAGTGGCGCAAGCCCTGCTTCCCGTGCAATTTCCGCCTTCGTCCGACGTTTTGGTCGAAACGGTAAGTAAATATCTTCGACTTGTTGTAAGGTCGTCGCTTCATTGAGCGTTCGACGGAGTTCCGGCGTTAGTACACCTTGTTCCTCGATTTTTTCAAGGACGTCACTTCGTCTACTTTCAAGTTGTGTTAATTGTTTATGTCGATCGAGGATCGCTTTAATCGCGACCTCATCTAGTTCATCTGTCTGTTCTTTTCGGTAGCGGGCGATGAACGGAATCGTACCGCCTTCTTCCGTCAATTGTAAGACTGCCTTCACTTGAGCAGGACGTACATTCAATTCACTTGCGATTCTCTTTTCCATCTGCTTCACCTCTCATTCATTATACCGAAGAATGCATGGAAAAGAAAAAAGACTGACACGAGGTCAGTCTTTTGAGAATACTTCATTTGGTTCAACTTTAATCGCTTCACGTAACTTCTGCAAAGCACGTCGTTGGAGACGGGACACATGCATTTGTGAAATGCCGAGTAGTTCTCCCGTTTCTTTTTGACTCATATTGCGATAATAGGCACATTCGAGGATCGAACGCTCGCGGTCCGTCAAGACAGCAAATGCCTTTTCAAGAATCAGACGCTGATCGACAGAGTCATAGCCATTCTCTTGATTACCAACGAGGTCGAGTAAGGTAACGGTACTACCTTCCTGATCTGCCTCAATCGAGCTATCGACGGAGAGAGCTTGATAACTCTTACCCATCTCGAGTGTTTCAAGGACTTCTTCTTCTGATACTTCAAGGCGAGCAGCAATTTCATCGATACGCGGAGAACGTTGCAACTCCGTCGTCAATTCCTCGACTGCCTTTTTGATTTTTGGTCCGAGTTCCTTAATGCGACGTGGAACATGGACGCTCCATGTCTTATCGCGGATGAAACGTTTGATTTCACCGATGATCGTCGGTACAGCAAACGATTCAAAACTGCGACCAAATTCCTTATCGAATCGACGAAGCGCCGCGAGCAACCCAATCATACCGACCTGAACGAGATCGTCATGAATCGGTCGACCACGCGAGAACTTTCGGGCCAAAGCTTCTACCAAGTCTGAATAACGCTCGAGTAATGCCGCATGCACTTCCTCATCTTGGTCGTCCTGCTGATACAAATCAATCAGTCGAAGTACTTCATCATCACTGTGATGGCGTTGTTGAGACTTTGCTGGCACTTTGACCCACCTCATCTCTATTCATATATTTTGTCATATGGACAGTGACGCCGTTCGCTTTCTCGATCGTTACTTGATCCATCAATGCTTCGATCATCAAGATACCGAGTCCTCCTTCATGCAAGGAATCGAGATCGTGTGCGTCCGTAATCGGCTCACTTTGGCGTTTGACCTCATCTTTATCAAACGTAATGCCGTTATCTTTAACGATGATCTCAAGACGATCATCTGGATAGACGTTGCAAGTCAAGGCGATACTACCATCTTCTTTTCCTTCGTACGCATGTTGAACAGCGTTCGCACATGCTTCTGAGACAGCGATTTTGATATCTTCGATGTCATCGTACGTATACCCCATTCGGTTCGCGACGCCTGAAACCGTCAAACGAGCGATGGCTACATATTCCGGTTTGGCCGGTAATGTCATGTTCAGTTGTTCATTCTTCATTGCGTTCCACCTCGTACACCACTATCAATTGTAATGATGCTTGAAAGACCTGTGATCTCGAATAGACGACGGATACGTTCAGAGACGCCAACGAGCGTGAACGACGTACCGTTCTTTTTCGCTGCTTTGAGCGCACCGACAAAAACACCGAGACCTGTTGAATCCATATAATGAACTTCATCCAAGTGCACGATGACATCATTCGTTTCGACTGCCGGGACTAATTCTTGGCGAAGCTTTGGTGCCGTATACGTATCAATCTCACCTGCGATATAAAGATGCGTCTGACCGTCTAGCTGCTCTGTTTTAATTGTTAAATCCATCTTCAAGTTCCTCCTCAAGGAAAATCTGTCTATGTGGTCTTGCTATTCATCCTACCTCTTCCCTTTATAAAAAGGTCACTTGGGTATGTTTCCCCGTAAAGAAAACTTTGAAACCCATTTTATAAAAAAGAGGTCAAAAAAAGTCGTATACGCTAGTATCGACTCTTCTTGTGTTGCGCTTCTATGTAAGTGCCTAAAAATCAACCAAGCCTAAGCTGATGGCGACGGCACTATTTACTTTCATCATCGTGTCCGGATCTAGATGTGTGACTTTATCCGTTAGACGGCGTTTATCAATTGTACGGATTTGCTCAAGTAAGATGACCGAATCACGTTCTAATCCGTGTCGCTCTCGATATACTTCCACATGGGTCGGTAGTTTGGCTTTGTCGATCTGTGCCGTGATCGCAGCCACGATGACTGTCGGGCTGAATCGGTTACCAATATCATTTTGTAGAACAAGCACAGGACGAACTCCCCCTTGTTCCGATCCGACCACAGGTGACAAATTTGCATAAAACACGTCGCCACGTTTGACTATCAAAGCTTACACCCCGCTTACTTGACGTAGGAGTGAGAACTCCGCCTCCGTTTCAATCTGGAACATTTCGCCTACGATCGATAAATTGATTGCTGCCATTTCTTCGTAACCACGCTTCAATTCCTCACGTAGCTGACGCTTGCGTTCTTCGGTCGTATGATTCGACTTCATCCCAATCGTCTCCTTCGCTACATTTCGCTCAACAAACTGCATTTCCCGTTGTTGGACCAAGATAATGGCACCTCCAGATTCACTGAAACCTTAACGAACGACTCACTTTCTACTTCAATATATCAGTCGAATTCAGAAAATACAATCAAAATTCAAACAAATAACATATTTTTGCCATCTTATTGATGTCTTATGCGAATCACTGACGCGGAACACGTTTCGAGAATTGACAGAGAACTTCATAGTTGATCGTTCCAAGCCAATGGGCCGCTTCCTCGATTGGTGCCCCTTCTCCAATCAAGATGACTTCCGTTCCAATCGGATATTCTCGCGGTAAACGAATCATCAAGCGATCCATACAGACACGACCGACGATTTCGCACGGTAGACCGTCTACAATCAGTGAATAGCCTTGAAACTTGCGTGACCAGCCATCTGCATAACCAATCGGAACGGTACCGATCCATTCATCTGTCGGTGCCGTATAAGTCGCTCCATAACTGATCGTCTGACCTGGTTCGACTTGTTTGACCTGCATCAGACGACTTTTCAGTGAAAACGCTGGTTTTAAAAATTCATAATGTCCTGCCATCTCATCCGACGGCATCGCCCCATATAACGCGATACCGACCCGAACGACGTTAAACGGTGCTTGTCCCGCTAAGCGAATCGCTGCCGCTGAATTAGCACAATGTACGTAACGAATGTCCGGTACTAGCGCGACATAGGATAAAAATGTCTCGAGCTGACGTTCGAACAATCGACTGTTCAGCTCGTCAGCGGTTGCGAAATGCGTATAGATGCCTTCGAGTTCGACAAGATCATCATTACACTCAACCAAAATATGCTTCAACTCATCGACATGCTGCAGTCCGAGTCGCCCCATCCCGGTATCGACCTTGATATGCAAACGGAGATGATCGATTTCCGTCAGATGCCGTTTCGCTTCTTGGAGCCAATCGGCTGAAAAGACAGGAACGGCGACATCGTAATTCGAAGCGACTGGCGCATGCTCCGGCAGTAAAGCTTCAAGCATCAGGATCGGCGCTTGGATACCCGCTTCTCGCAACTCAATCGCTTCTTCAAGGAGCGCAACAGCGAGTAAGTCAGCTCCATTTTCAAGGGCAATCTCAGCGACTGTCACTGCACCGTGACCATAGCCGTCTGCCTTGACGACTGCCATCACCTGTTGCTCGCCCATTCGTGTTTTAATTTCGCGTATATTATGTGCGATCGCTTCCCGATCGATTTCAATCCAAGTTGGTCGGTACATCCCATTCCCTCTTCTCTAATAAGACTTGTGCAGACGCGTAGTGCTCTGAATGTGTAATCGAGACATGGATGACGCCATCGAATGGTCCGCTCATGATCGGTCGCCCGGTCTCATCGTTTAAAACTTCGACGTCCTGCCAGGAAACCTCTTTTCCGACACCGGTTCCAAATGCTTTAACGAACGCTTCCTTTGCGGCGAAGCGACCTGCCAGGTACTCAATTTGCCGGTGTCCTGAAAGCGATTGAAATCGTTCCTGTTCTGCCTGCGTCAAAATTCTCCCTGCAAAACGTGGCTGTCGCTCGAGCGTTTGCTCGATTCGATTTAATTCGACTAAATCGATTCCAATTCCATAAATCATCCGAGACGCCTCCACAGTTCTATTCTTCGCCATCTTCATATAGAATGAAGATGAAGCGAGGTGTTGTCATGTTTAGTCGAACGGAAAACCTACAAACGTTCACACGTTCTTATCCGGTCGTTTCGTTGTTCATTTTAATCCAAGTCGCCCTGTTTGTCATCGAACAGTTAGGTGAACTCCTTAATCTGACGTTCTCTCCCTTAAGTGCAGGCGCAGCAATTAATCTCTTAATCGGACAAGGTGAATGGTGGCGTGTCGTCACGGCCACGTTCTTGCATTATGATTTTTGGCACATTGCATTCAATACGTTTGCCCTTGTCATCTTTGCTCCACCACTCGAGCGGATGATTGGTCATGGTCGATTTGCTGCCTTTTATTTGCTCGTCGGTACGCTCGCGAACGTCTTGACGTACTTCACGAAAATCAATGAACCATTCTATGGACAAGCTGGAGCATCTGGCGCCATTCTTGGTCTGCTTGGTTTTTATGTCTACTTGAGTCGCTTCAAACGGACGGTCATCATGGCAGACGATACACGGCTTGTGTATATCTTCACTGCAGTCACGGCAGTCTTTACATTACTTGGATCGAACGTCGCTGTCTTCGGTCACTTGTACGGTTTCGTCCTCGGATTCCTTTTCGGATTCGTCTTCGGCAACCGCGCCGTGCCATTCACACGTCCGTTCCAAACGGGTCGTCGGACAAGTGGTGGTCCTGTCTTCGTAAGCGGTTCTGGGCAGTTGGGTCGTATCTTCTTCTATGTCATCATCGCCTTTGCTGTACTCGGATTATTCTTCCGTTACCTGTAAACCAGCATACAAAAAAAGGACTACGCTACATGCGTAAGTCCTTTTTTTGATTATTTGCGTAGAACTTCTGCCAAGTCCTTCACATCATCAATCAAGTTATGGATCGTCTCCTGATTATCCGTATAAAGTGCTTTTAATTCCTCAAAGCGTCCTTTCGGATCTTGTTTGACAGCAGACAATTGTGTTCCTGCGCCACTGAATGTTCGTTTCACTGCCGTGAACTGCGCTTGACGCGTATCTTTATGCAGTAGTGATAAAGTAGCGCCGACAAGTGCGCCACCAAGTGTTGCTACGACAAAATAGTTCTTCTTCATCTGTTAGTCCCCCTGCATCTCACTCATTTGTTGGTGGTACGATTTGATACCGTTTCATGACGGGAGAAGGCGCGAACGACTTCCCTGCCTCTTCAGCATACTGGTCTACCGTGAGACGTTCAACTGATTTTGCATAACGAGCCCCGTCGCTTGTCTCATGGAACTGAATCAATAAGACGAGATCCGTCCCCTTCTCGACACGTCCAATTCGAAAAGCCTGGAAGCCACCATATTCTGCTCCAATGACTTTTGGATTCGACATCACTTGATGTACGAATAAATCTCCGCTATTTTGATCTGCCGGAATCGACCAGTAGAAGAGACTGCCTTCATCCGAAAAATTTCCACGTGATTCGAGCAACGTGTAGGTATTGCCACTTTGAAAAGGTGATTTCGAGTCCGTCTCTATCCAGAGGATAGCGTCACCGCTTCCGCTAGCAACACGAATGTGAGCGTCCCAAGAACGAATTTGTTCAACAAACGAACCGCTACCGAATGTGATCGAAAGTTTAGATGGCATCACAGGCCTCCGCAAGTTGAAAGTCTTTTTCCGTCAATCCATTTTCATCATGAGTCGTCGCCGCAAGTGTGACGTTTTTATAGTCAATCACGATCCGTGGATGATGATTCAAGTTTTCGGCGATACTCCCGACTTCCTGTACGAAATCCAGTGCAGCAGGAAACGATGGAAGTGTATACGTTCGGACGATTTCATCATCGACGATACTCCAATCCTGCAATCGTTCAAGACGCTCTTCCACTTCATACTCATTCAACCTAGCCATCCCTTTCTCCTCCTCTACTATCATTTTCGTCCTATACTTTATACCCCATTCTATTACTTCTCTATACCTGTTTGTATCCGATTTCTTCCTTTCGCCTTCTATGTGAGATAGAGTACAATGTGAAAGAGAACACTAATTCAAAACCGAAAGGGGCTCACGCACATGCGCGCTCTGATTGTCATTGATTACACGATCGACTTCGTTGCTGACGAAGGGAAGCTGACTTGTGGAAAACCAGGACAGGCGATTGAAGACCGGATCGCTACATTGATGGAGGAATTTTCAACAGAGGACTACGTCGTCATTGCCAACGATATTCATGAGGAAGGTGATACGTTCCATCCGGAAACTGTCCTTTTCCCGCCGCATAATATTCGCGGAACACATGGACGTGATTTGTTTGGGAAAGTCGCAGCCATGGCACGTGTCGCTGATCACATCATTGATAAGACGCGTTACAGTGCGTTCGCCGGGACGGACCTTGATTTACGCTTGCGTGAACGTGGTATCCGCGAAGTCCACCTCGTTGGCGTCTGTACGGACATCTGTGTCCTTCATACAGCTGTTGATGCCTACAATCTCGGATATCATATCGTCGTCCATGCCGATGCGGTCGCAAGCTTTAACGCGACGGGTCACGACTGGGCGCTTACACACTTTAAACAATCGATCGGCGCAGAAGTCGTCGGCGAATAAGAAGGGATTTGTCCGTTATGTTACAACGTAATCTTGCACTCCATACCGATCTATACTTACCACGGTGGATGTATATCTACTGGAAAGAAGGACGTCACAATGAACGTGCCGTCTTCGATGTCTACTACCGTTCGAATCCGTTTGCAGGAGGGTATGTCGTCTTTGCGGGTCTTGAGAACATCATCGAGTACATTCAAACACTCCGTTTCACGGAAGAAGACATCACGTACTTGCAAGAGATGATCGGCTTCCCAGATGAATTCAAGGATGAACTGCGTCAATTCAAGTTCAACGGTTCGATTTCCAGTGTCAAAGAAGGTGAGATCGTCTTCCCGAACGAACCATTGATTCGGATCGAGGCACGAATTTTTGAAGCGAAACTCTTACAGACCGCGATTTTGAACATCGCGAACCATGAATCACTCATCGCGACGAAATACGCACGCATTCGTCAATCGGCCCCCCGTGCGAAGTTTCTTGAAGCCGGTGCCCGACGTGCGCAAGGCATCGATGCTGCTTACTTCGGAACGCGTGCTTCGTACCTCGCTGGTTTTGACGTCACAAGTCTTGCTTCAGCAGGACGCGATTTCGGAATCCCATGTGGCGGAACGATGGAACATGCCGACATTCAATTCCATGATGATGAACTAACAGCATTCCGGACATTTGCTTCTCACTATCCGGATCAAACGACGTTACTCGTCGATACGTATGACACACTCAAGAGTGGTCTGCCGAATGCCATCACGGTCGCAAAGGAACTCCAAGCCAAAGGACATAAACTGCGCGGAATCCGGATCGATTCTGGTGACTTATCTTATTTGTCAAAACGTGCTCGTAACATGCTTGACGAAGCCGGCTTCCCAGAAGTCGACATCGTCTTGTCAGGGGATCTCGATGAGTACGTCATCCAAGATTTGCGCATCCAAGGCGCCCAAGCGAATACGTTCCTCGTCGGAACACGTGGTATTACAGCTTACGAGCAACCCGCTCTCGGAATGGTCTATAAACTGGTCGCACGTGAAGTAGACGGCGAACTCACGCCTGTCATCAAAGTGTCCTCGTCAAAAGCCAAGACGACGACACCACACATCAAGGAAGTCTATCGCATCATCGATCCGGTGACGGATAAGTTTAAAGGGGATTACGTGACGTTGATGGATGAGGATCCATCGACACTTGAAGCCGTCGATCTCATCGACGTCCGGGACCCATCGTTCCGTAACCGTGTGGAGCAGTTCAAGGTCGAACGTTTGCTTGAACCGATCTTCAAAGATGGAGAGTTAATCTATACAGTTCCAACGATCGAAGAGATCCGTCACTTCCATGAAACGCAGATTGGTCGTCTTTGGGAGGAGTACAAACGTCTCCGTTTGCCAGAGATCTATGCCGTCACATTCAGTGACCGTCTCTGGAAACTCAAACTCGACATGATTCGGGAAACACGACTCGCGAGTGGTTTAAAATAAGACGCACAAACAAGCGCCGTTCTTCCTCCCTCAGGATGAACGGCGCTTTTCTCATGTTAATCCTGCTTCGTTTCCGACAGGTGTCATTTCTGTTGGCGCTTGTTCCATCTTCTTACGAAAGTACCATGCGAAACCAAGCGCACCTCCGATGAAGACGATATACGTTATGCGTTGACCGAATTCTGCTAAGGAATCCGCGTAAAAAATACTGATTAAATGATCACTTCCACTAATGAGTAGCAAACAGGCAATCAGGAGCGCAATGCGATATGCAAGCGTCGGGCGGTCTGTCGGTTCAGCATGCCAATACATGATGATATGGTGGGCAAGTAAGACAATACCCAGGATTCCTAATATTCCAATGAGTACTTGCGGCATAATGAACGATCCTCCTGTTAGTAATATCTAGTCTTATTTAAACATAGTTCACACGAATTTCGTCAGGAAAAGTTTCCCGTCCCACATTCCTCACGGTATACTGTAGAAAAATCGTAAGCGATCAAGGGAGGGCATTTTTTCATGAAAACCTTTAAATTATGCACATTACGCATTTTAATGGACGAGTCAGGACGTGATACGACGATTCCCGTGGCCATTCAAGACGGACTAACGGTCAGTACCGAACAAACGGCACAATGGGTCGCAGAAATCGTCGTTCCTTCGAGCGATCAGCCGATCGTCGATGAATTGTTCACAAAACATTTACGTGCTTTGATTGAAATCACGATCTCACGACCCGATAATGACCCTGCCGCGATGATCGTCACGCCTCTTGAACGGACTGCCTTAAGCGAACACGTCTCCTATGTCTTCACCGGTAAGATGGTCATGATGAAGAATGATTTATCCGAATCGATCTTACGTGAAGTCGTCGAGGATGGATTCGCTGGCGAGGAACTCGTCCAAGAATACAAGGATCGTCGTTCAAAACGCGGTGCACATATCACGAGTATCGCTAAAGAAACATTTAAACAGTATCTAGCAGAACATCCAGAAACACCGATTTCTTAAGGTTTTTCGACTTCGTCCGTAATGTGATCCGCAACATTGATTCGATCAATCGTATAGTGGTCCGTATATTGGATATAATTCGCACACGCATTTTTCAAAGGTGTCCGGTAACTGAATGTCTCATCAATCGACGATAAGGCTGCTTTGATCGTATGCGAGTGACAGACGATTAAGATTCGTTTCCCCTCATACGTTCGTGTCACTTCCTGTAATGCTTCGAATACGCGATCCTGAATCGCTTGTTCCGTTTCAAGACCCGGAACACGTTTCGTATCGTTCGCTTGAACAGCTTCATAAATCGACGCAACCGGTTCACCGGAAGCGGCACCAAATTCACGCTCGACGAGTCGATCATCGGTCGCTGTGATCGTCAATCCGACCGCACGTCCGATGATTTCGGCTGTTTCAACAGCGCGGGACAACGGACTTGCTAGCAAGACATCCCACTTTTCATTGGCTAGATAAGCGGCGCTGAGTTCCGCTTGTCTTTTTCCTGTTGCATTCAACGGGATATCTTCTCTTCCTTGGATTCGTTCATTTAAGTTCCAATCCGTCTGACCATGTCGCACTAAACAAATTTCAGTCATGTCTCTGTCTCCTTCATTCAAGAAATATGACTGATTGTATCATGTTTTTCATCGGGAAGTTGTCGCGGTGGCAATAACAACACCTGACAAGTGAAGCGTTCAATTCGTTCGAGAAGTCGTTCAATTTTCAATGGATTTTCGGTCTGTGCAAAACTAGCAAGTGAGTGGGTACCGTTCGGAAAAGAAAACAAACGGACATCAGCTCCGACATCGGCTCCTTTTTCAACGAAGTGAAGAGCTTGGGAAAACGGAACGATTGGATCTTTTTTGCCATGCAGGAGCATGATCGGTGGGGCGTCTGACGAGAGATGCGTCACAGGTGAAACGTGCGTCATCAGCTTGCGCCATTCTTCCCGTCCACCTTTATAAAACTTAATGTGGGCAATCCAAGTCTGAATGAAAGTAAACAATAAAAAATTCGTCGGTGGATATAAGGCAATGACACCACTAATCAATGGCATGTGTCGTTCATCTCGCTCACCAACGAAAGCAGATGGGGCAAGTGCCGTCGTCAGCATGAGTGCAGCTCCGGCTGAGTCTCCCCATACCATCATCCGTCCTCTTAAAATGCGAAGATCTTCTGCTTCTTTGTTCAAAAAGCATAAGGCATCCCGTACATCTTCGAGATTATCCGGAAAATAACTGCCTTCTTCAAACAGACGATAATCGATACTACAAACAGCAACCCCAAGTTCAAGCAGACGATCAACGATCGGGCTAAAACAGAACAGATCCTCGCGCTCTCCACGAACGAATGCGCCACCGTGCGCGTAGATCGCGACCGGAAACGGTCCTTCCCCCGGCGGATAATAGAGATCGAGTTGTAAGGTACGGTCTCCCACTTGTTTGTAAGTGAGTGTCCGCGATGCGAGTTGTTTTTCTGTGATTGGCAAGGCAGGTTCAGTCCATCGAAGTAATGCACCGTAATTGTTCCAGATACTTGCTCCCGCAGCTGCCGTCGTTAGTAGTGCAGCTCCCCCCATTAGCCATGCAGTTTCACGTTTCACTTGATCACCTCCAAAAGACGTACCAATTCCTTCACTTTATTATCCTTTTACCCCGTTTTAAAAGAAGTCGAACGTCTCGGTATTCGTACTTGACGCTTCTCAAACGTTCCGCTATAGTGAAAAAGTCCAAATCGGAATAATTACGTTTTAATAACGGAGGTAACATATAATGAAAAAAATCATTCCTGCTTTAACGGTCGCATTCGCGAGCGCAAGTATCCTCGCAGCTTGTGGATCAAACACCGATTCATCGACTTCAGATGATAAAAAGACGGAAATCTATACATCGACGTTCGCAACAGCTGCCATTGCCCGTGAAATCGGTGGTAATCAAGTCAACGTCAAGATGATCGTCCCACCTGGAGCAGATCCGCACTCCTATGAACCGACGTCAAAGCAACTCACTGAGATTGCCAAAGGTGACCTTTTCCTTTTGACGGGTACGACACTTGAACCCTATTCAAAAAAAATCCAAGAGAGTCTAAAAGGCACGGACGTCCGGTTCATCGAGACGAGTAAGGATGTCACTTTGCTGGAATCGGATGCTACGCTTCACGCACATGAAGAAGAGGGACATACAGAAGATGAGCAGGCGCACGAAGAGGAAGGACACGATCATGGAAAATACGATCCACACGTCTGGCTTGATCCTGTCAACGCCAAAGCAATGGCACGTTCTATCACAGTCGCCTTATCAAAAGAAGTACCAAAAGACAAAGCAACATTCGAAAAAAACTTGAAAGCGTTCGATCAGCAGGCTGACGCACTCGATAAAGAGTTCAAGCAAGCCGTCGCTGACGGATCAAAAAAAGAACTTCTCGTCACACATGCAGCTTACGGTTACCTCGCCGAACGATATGGTTTCACGCAGCTTCCAATCGCCGGAATTTCCCCTTCCGATGAACCCTCACAAAAGCAACTGGCTGCTTTAGTGAAAGAAGCGCGGATGCATGATTTGAAATACGTCGCGTTCGAAGAAACGGTTTCACCAAAGGTTGCGCGTGTCATCCAAAAAGAAATCGGAGCTAAATCCGTGACGATCCATAACCTCGAGTCGGTGACGAAATCGCAGCAAAACAGCTCGTATTTTAAGTTGATGGAAGAAAACGTCCAGACGTTAGAACAGGCACTTCAGTAAAGTACAGTTGACACGCGTTACTCAATGCGGTACGGTAAGAAACGTGTTTTACAACAATTGAATGACTTCTTTTTATCGCGAGAAACGGAGGGACTGGCCCAATGATGTTTCGGCAGCGGACGATTTGATTCGTACTGTGCCAAATCCAGCAAGCGAAAGCTTGAGAGATAAGAAGAGCGTCTTTATTTCATAAAGACCTCCTTCTTTCTTGCGAAGGGGTCTTTTTTTGTATCTTTGAGAAACGAGGTGTCAACAATGAATGAAATGATCACGCCTAACAAATGGGCACTGCTTCCCCTCGTCGTATTTCTGGTCCTCTTCATCGGAGCCGGCATCTTCTATGACGACTTTTACAAATTCCCGATTCTTATCGCTGCTTTGATCGCGCTGATCTTTGCTGCAATCACGACGAAAGGATCGATTAATCAAACGGTTGAACGAATCGCAACCGGTGCCGGAAATCCCGATATCATGATTATGGTCTTCATCTTCTTATTAGCCGGTACGTTCTCTGGAACGGCAGAAGCAATCGGCGCCATTGATGCGACCGTCAATGCTGCCTTAACGTTCCTACCTCCGTCACTCCTGATGAGCGGTCTGTTCGTCATCGCTGCCTTCATCTCGATGGCAATGGGAACTTCGACTGGAACGATTGCTGCACTCGCACCGATCGCCTTCGGTATTCATGAAGCAACAGGCATCAACGTCGCAATCGCAGCAGCGTCAGTCGTTGGGGGTTCGATGTTCGGCGATAACTTGTCGTTCATCTCAGATACGACGATCGCTGCCGTTCGAACGCAAAAAACGAACATGCGTGATAAGTTCCGAACGAACTTCATGATCGTTCTCCCGGCTGCCATCTTGACGGTCATCTTACTCGCATTCGTTTCTGGTTCTGGCGATGCGGTAACGGCTAAAGCATTCGAGTTCTACAAATTGATTCCATATCTCGCCGTCATCGTCCTTGCACTATTTGGTGTTAACGTCATCCTCGTTCTCATTGGTGGTACATTGCTCACTGGCATCATCGGTATGATTGACGGTAGCTTCGGTTTAAGTGGGTTCGTCCTTTCGATGTCAAAAGGAATGATGGGCATGGCAGAGATTTCAATCTTGACGCTCCTCATGGGTGGTCTCGTCAGTTTGATTACGTTCAACGGTGGAATCGCCTACTTGAAGGAGACGTTGACGCGCAAGATTTCACAGCGTCGCGGTGCCGAATTCAGTATGGCGGCACTCGTCAGTGCAACGAACCTCGCAACGGCGAACAATACGATCTCGATTCTTGTCGCTGGACCACTCGCGGCTGAAATCGCCGATACGTATGAAATCGATCGCAAGAAATCAGCGAGTATTCTTGATATCTTCTCTTGTGGGATTCAAGGTATCATTCCGTATGGGGCACAACTCTTGATCGCAGCAGAGTTGACGAAGACAGCTTCACCAGAACTGATTCCGTATCTGTTCTATCCGTTCCTGCTCTTCGTCTGTGGATCGATTGCCATCATCTTTGGTTTCCCACGTCCGAAAAAATCAGTTGCTCAACAGGAAAAAATCTCTTCTTAACCAACGACAGGTCCGATCATGGTGATCGGACCTGTTTCATTATTTTTTCTGCTTCGCTTGTCGTTCTAAAATCAAATACGCGATTGCTGGAAGTGGAAACTGAAGGAGTCCCGCGCCTCCCCATACCCACGGGTTACGTCCTGATTTTCGTGCACTGAAAAACAGGCTAACTGCTTGCGTGACCAACAAGGCACTAATACTAAACCAAGCTCCCTTTGATAGCTTTTTATTCTTTTGAGCCATCCTTTCTCCCCCTCTTTCTGACATACGGTCAGATGTGATGAATTCTCTTTTATTTTAACCCATTCTATTCCTCCATGAGCATGGAAACGGACGGTTTCGTTCGTTCGTGCTAAACTAAACGAGCAAATCTAAACTACGTTTTATGAGGAGGAGTAACACATGCAATACGCAAAACTTTCAAACGGTATTACGATTCCCCAAATCGGATTCGGTGTCTGGCAAGTAGACGAAGAAACAGAAGCACCCGCTGCTGTTGCTGAAGCACTACGTGTCGGCTATCGTCATATCGATACAGCTGCTGTCTATAAAAACGAGCGCGGTGTCGCAAAAGGAATCAAAGAAAGCGGCGTGAAACGTGAGGATCTCTTCTTAACGTCGAAAGTCTGGAACGATGATATTCGTGCCGGTCGGACGAAGGAAGCATTCGCAGAATCGCTCGAACGTCTCGAAACAGACTACCTTGACCTCTACCTGATCCACTGGCCAGTCGAAGGCTATATCGAAGCGTGGAAAGCAATGATTGAACTTTATGAAGCAGGCAAGATCAAAGCGATCGGTGTCTCGAACTTCAAGGAACATCACCTCGATACATTGGCAGAAGAGGGCTTGATGGCACCAATGATCAACCAAGTCGAATTGCATCCACAATTGCCGCAACACGAACTGCACGAATACTTGCAAGATCACAACATCCAAGTCGAAGCATGGAGTCCACTCATGCAAGGGAAATTCCTCGAAATCAACGATTTCAAGGAAATCGCAGAGAAGCATGGTAAGACACCTTCACAAGTCGTCTTGCGCTGGCACCTCGACAACGGTATCGTTGCTCTTCCAAAATCCGTCACACCAGAACGCATTGCAGAAAACTTCGACGTCTTTGATTTCCAACTCGATGCCGATGATCTTGAGAAAATTGATCGTCTAGCAACGGATGTCCGCCTCGGACCGGATCCAGACGAAATCGATTTTTAATCTAAAAATTATTGTAAAAAGAGTGATTTCCATGTGAAGTCATCTTGATTTAGATGAACGACAAGAGACCCGTTTCCAGTCGACGACTTGGAAGCGGGTCTCTTTTTTATAGATGGTACTAGTCATACGTAATAAATCAAAATCGTATCTTCCGCTTCTTCTGCCTTTTGAAAATAGGCACGCAGATCGGCGAACTGCTCCCAGACATATTCGAATTCGCCCGGTATTCCAGCTTCATCATGAATCGAAGCGAGTGCCCGTTGATCGAAGTTTCGCATCACTTCAGCGGAAATGATCAAAAGCGGTAAAGGAAGAATCCCGACGATTGCCGCTTTTTCCTCATTGACGATCAACTCTTCACCAATGATCGCTCGCCCTAGATTATAGTGCGTGTCCTGATCAATATAGATATCGATTTGATTCATCAAATGGTAGATGGCATTCGTTTGTTCGAGGGCAAACAATTGTTCATGGTCGGGTTGTGTCTCATGAATGAATAATATCCAGTCCATGATGATGTGGGGATCGTTTCCGAACGACTCCCAGACCGCATCCGTGACGCGAACGAAATGTACGTTTTCCATTCTCCCCCTCCCTTCTGTACTCTGTATTCCCTTTTTAAATTCGTTCTATACAAAAAAAAGAGCCAGATTTCTCTGACTCCCTTTTCTTAGATCGCTTTTTCGTCTTCTTCTGACCCATGCCATGCTTCAAGCGTATGTTTTCCTGGCAAGTTCGGAATCGAGTCCGCATAGAAACGCGGCTCTTTTCCTGCTTTTCGTTGTGTCGCGTAATCATCGAGCGCAAGCTTCGCGATTTTTGCGAGACGGAAAATCGCATATAGATTAACGATTGCCATCAGTCCCATACAGATGTCCGCTAAAGCCCACACGAGACTAGCCGACTCGACAAGTGAACCGAAGACGATCATGACGAGGACGAGTGCACGGTATGCCATCATGACCTGTTTATTGTCACGGATGAACGTGATGTTCGATTCACCGTAATAGTAGTTTCCAACGACAGAACTAAAGGCAAAGAGGAAGATGGCAAGTGCCATGAATCCTGTCGCAAGTGATCCAACTTGCGACGCAAGTGCCCCTTGCGCTAAATCAATACCGGCTAAGGCATCTCCATTCGCATCTTTTGTCGGAACACCACTGACGAGAACAATCATCGCTGTCGCCGAACAGACCATCAACGTATCAACGAAGACCGCGAATGATTGAATCAAGCCTTGTTTGACCGGGTGGGAGACTTCAGCCGTTGCTGCTGCGTTCGGTGCCGAACCCATACCGGCCTCGTTCGAGAACAAACCACGGCGAATCCCGTTCAAGAGTGCTGCACCTACTGCACCACCTGCGAGTGTCTTGAATTCGAATAGACCTTCTTGGAAGATCAATTTAAAAATACTTGGCAGTACTTCAAGATTCGTCGCCATGATATAGAGCGCGATCAGGATATAACCACCGGCCATGATCGGTACGAGGAACGACGCGACGGTTGCAATGCTACGGACGCCACCAAAGATGACGAGTGCCGTCAGCACGACCAGTCCGACCGTAATCCATGTCTTATCAAAGCCATATTGATTTTGAAGAGAAAGCGAGATCGTATTCGATTGAACGGAATTGAAGACAAATCCGAATGAGATCGTAATCAAGACACTAAATAAGATTCCTAACCAACGTTGACCGAGTGCTTTCTCCATATAATAGGCAGGGCCCCCACGCCACGCCTTATCATCACGCACTTTATAAATTTGAGCGAGTGTACTTTCAACGAATGCCGATGCCGATCCGATCAAGGCAATTAACCACATCCAGAAGACCGCTCCTGGTCCACCGAGTGCGATTGCTGCCGCGACACCTGCGATATTACCAGTACCGACACGTGCTGCCGTACTGATCGCAAATGCTTGGAATGGCGATACGCCATCTTTCCCTTTATCCGTTCCTTGGAACAGTAAGCGTAACATCTCCGGGATCATTCGAAATTGAACGAACCGCATCCGGAATGTAAAATAAATGCCTAGTCCAACGAGTAAAACAATTAATACGTTCGTCCATAAGTAATCATTTGCTCGATTTACTAATTTCATCACTTCTTTTTCCATCGAATCTCCTCACTTTCATTCATCTTTTCTCTCTATTTCTATGTAAGTTTTTTTCACATGTGATTTATCATACGCAATTTTTTTTGAAAAATCAAACTCACTTATAACTCAGAACATAAAAAACGTGTTAAACCTCACATCAGATGTCAGGTTTAACACGTTCACATAGTTAATTCTTTTATTAGATGAACAGATTCAGATTAGCACCATCTGTTGCGCCGAGATAACTCGCGACACCACCGTAATCAATGCCGTCGAGGAGTTCTTCTTTCTTAATGCCCATGATATCCATCGACATCGTGCAGGCAATCATGCGGACACCCGCCGCTTGCGCTTTTGCCATCATCGTCTCGAGTGCATCGACTTGTTTATCCTTCATGACTTTTTTCATCATTTTTTGACCAGCACCTGCCATATTCATGTTTGAGAGTGGCAGTTCCCCGGCGTGTTTCGGCATCATCATCCCCATCATCCGCTCAATAGCGGCTTTCTCGACTGCCGGTGCATCCGGTTTTCGAATGATGTTCAAGCCCCAGAACGTAAAGAACATCGTCACTTGCTTCCCCATTGCTTGTGCACCTTGTGCGATGACGAAAGATGCAAGTGCTTTATCCAGATCACCACTAAAGACGACCATCGTCGCATCATCTGCCGGATTGACTTGAACCGGTGTTGCAGCAGGTGTCTCCCCTTGCCCTTTTTCAAACAAGACCTCAACGACCCCTTGATTCATCTCCGCTGAATGGACTGTGTGTCCTAGTTTTTTCGCCCATGCTTGAACGTCCGGTAAAAATCCCGGATCCGACGCTTTGACAAAAATTTGCTCGCCGTCCGTCATCTGATCGATTTTTGTTTTCAGCTCTAAAATTGGACCTGGGCACTGTAAACCGCACGTATCGAGCAGCGCCACTTGTTCTGGTGAAGTCTTCGTTGTTGGCTCACGTTTCGTTACCGTCACAGCAGTCTCCTCCTTCGCTTGGCTTCGTGCTTCTTGATCACGATGCACGACCGACCATGTTTTGTATCCGCCGCTTAAGTTTTTCACATCATAACCGTGTTGTTGCAACAGTTGACTTGCAACATATCCACGTAATCCGACTTGGCATGTCACATAGATCGTTTGATCCTTCGGCAGATCAGTCAACTTCTCACGTAACGTCGGTAACGAGATATTGACTGATCCCGGAATCGCGCCTAACTCGTTTTCCGATGGTTCACGGACATCGAGTAACAAACCTCCGTTTGCGACGATTTTATCGATTTCGTGCCAATGAACGTTCGCACTGTCACCAAGCACGATGTTCGACGCAATATATCCTGCCATATTGACCGGATCTTTTGCTGAACTATACGGCGGTGCATATGATAGTTCAAGATCTGGTAGATCAAGCACTGTCAATCCACCTTTAATCGCTGTCGCGAGGACATCGATTCGTTTCTCGACACCTGTCATGCCGATTGCCTGCGCTCCGTAGATCGTTCCTTCGATCGGATCAAATAACAGCTTCATCGAAATGGGACTCGCCCCTGGATAGTAACCCGCATGGGATCCCGGATGGAGGTGAATCGCTTCATAACGCATACCGAGCTGACGCAATCGTTTTTCGTTGTTACCGGTAGAAGCGACTGTCAAATCGAAGACTTTCGCTACTGCTGTACCGAGCGTTCCACTGTACCGGACATCGCGCCCGGCAATGATGTCGGCGACGAGACGCCCTTGACGGTTCGCAGGCCATGCGAGCGGCACATGTGTCGCTTCCTTCGTGATAAAATCCTTAACTTCGATCGCGTCACCAATCGCAAAAATCGACGGATCGGATGTCCGCAGTTGATTGTCGACTTGAATCGTCTGTTTGATTCCAAGCGTTAAACCAGCATCTGCTGCGAGCGTGCTCTCCGGTGCGACACCGATTGATAAGATGTTCATCTCTGTCTCAATCACGCGTCCACTTGTCAAGACGACACGACGACCCGCTTCTTCAAAACGAGCGACGCCATCTTCTAGAATCAGCTCGACGCCTTTTGCCCGAAGATGTTCATGAACGATCGCTGCCATTTCCGGGTCGATCGGAGCCATGACTTGGTTTGCCATTTCAACGAGGGTAACGTGTGCCCCACGTTCGACAAGATTTTCTGCCATCTCGAGACCGATGAATCCTCCACCGATGACGACTGCCCGTTCCGGACGTGTCGTATCGACGTATTCTCGCATCCGGTCCGTATCCGGAATGTTCCGTAACGTAAAGACATTTGTTGCATCACTCAGTCCTTTAATGTTCGGACGAATTGGTTTTGCACCTGGAGAAAGAATCAGATGATCGTACGATTCATCGTATTCTTCACCTGTGTCAACGTTACGGATCGTGACAGTCTTCGCTTCACGGTTGATCCGAATCGCTTCCGACAAGTTACGGACGTCTAAATTAAATCGTGCATGCATCCCCTCTGGCGTTTGGACAAGTAATTTATTGCGATCTTTAATGACATCTCCAATATAGTAAGGCAGTCCGCAGTTCGCGAACGAGATCTCTTTTCCGCGCTCGAGCAAAATGATTTCTGCCGTTTCGTCAATCCGGCGTAGTCGTGCCGCTGCCGTTGCGCCACCTGCGACGCCACCTACGATGATCGTTTTCATCTAAATGATTCCTCCTTGAAGTACTATCTGCCACTCAATATACCCTGTTAGGTATGTATTTTCAAGTCAGTTGCTTGCGGCTTCACAGATATGACATATCCCATTCGTTTTGTATTTTCTTCCTATCTGAACGGACATTAGTTGCATTTCCTTCTGAAATGCTTGAAACTAAATCTATAGTATATAAAGGGGGATTTTGCAATGGACCAGGAACGTAACTCGAACGAATCAAACGAGAACAATAAAGTGACACCGATTCACCAAGATCGTCAACCCGAAACAAACGAACAAGGAATCGCGCCACAACAGCAACAACACTTAGAAGCTTTCCAAGCTTTCCTCGTTGAAAAAGGCATTCCAATGGAAGCACGTGAGAATGAGACACACGTCTTCTTCATGACACAAGAAAAAACACCTGCAGGAGCAGAACCGATGATGATGATCGTCTTCAGTAAGACGACGACAGATGTTGAATTGTTCGCTCGTACGGTGACACACGTACCAGACGGTGTCGAGGATCTTCCGATTCTTAATGCCATTAACGATTTCAACCAAGAGTTCAAATACTTCCGCGTCGTTCTCGATAGCGACCGTGATGTCACGATCGCATCGACAATTGATCTGGATCACGGCTTCAATCCAGCAGCAATCTTCGGACATTCTGTCATGATGTTCCAAGCATCGGACGAAGTCTATACGTATTTGACAAAACTGTATGAACAGTTCTGATTTTTGATTTTGGACGGCTTTGGATTCTTATTCCAAAGCCGTTTTTTATTTAAAGTTCAATTAAAAATATGAATTATTCTCCTTACGTTCAGATTTCTGAAAACAACTACATGATAGAAACTTCTTATCACTTTTGTAGGAGGTCACGATTATGAAAAAGCGCATAGAAGTAGCTTCGATCTTTATGTTAGCTGGCATCTTAGCTGCCTGCGGTTCGAACGAAACCGATACGACTGTACCGAAAAAAGAGCAGTCGACAGAAACGAAATCAGCGGATGCTGGAATCGCTGCAACGACATTGATAGATGAATTGACGATCTACAGCTCGATCAAAGCAGAACTCGACAAAGCGAAAGACGGACAAGCAATGGATTGGAAGATGGTCAAGACGAGTTATGAAGCAAAACTAAAAGGTGGTGTCAAAACGGTAGCACCAGAAATCGACCAAGTCATTCAATCCGCTTTAATAGATGTTGAAGCGAAGAATCTCGATCAGAACATCGCACGTCAACTCGTCGATAAAGGTCTACAATCCTATTTCTATCAATTACAAAAGGCAACTCAAGCAAAAGCTGAAGAAGCACTCGTTGCGGGTAAACCGGAAGCTGCAACAGAAGCACTCAAAGATGTCGAAGCAATGGCAAAGACCGTTTTCATCCCGACAGCGAAAAAGTGCGACGTAAGCTACGATTTCAAAAATGAAGACGCGATTGCTCAAGCAATTACTTCTGGTCTATCTGCTCAGCAAGAAGCCATTGATACTAAAAAAATCGATGACTTCAATGTCGCGAAACAAGTGACGGATAAATCGATTTATCGTTCGTTCTACTTGGCTGCACTCAATTATGCTCAAAAAATCGAGGATGGTGTCAAAAGCGGGACGGACGAAAAAGAATTACAGGTAGGGCAAGCAGAAGGATATGCTTCCCTCCTTGCAGTTGAAAAATCTTTAGCGGATGGCGAGGAAGAGACTGTCAAAATACTAAAAGAACGTTATGACTTCTCGAAGACAAAGCCAGCTGACGTTTCTTACAAAGAAATCGAAGGATTATTCGCACAAGCGTTGACGGAAAAAGTCGACGAATCTTATGAAGAAACACAAGAAGCAATCGAGAAGAAAGACATCGATACAGCACGGGCAAAAGCAATGGAAGCTAACCTGTTCATCATTGCGATGAAACCCACGCTTGAAAACCGTCTCGGTAAAGAAAAAGTAGCGCAAATCACTAAAGATGCGAACGAATGGTTCGCGCTCGTTGAAAAAGGTGACGTCAAGGCCAAAATGATAGGTGAACGGATTACGGACGCACTCAAACCATTTAACTAAGCAAAAATGTTATGAAAACGGAGTGCTAAGGTGAACCTCTTCATGTCTTCACCAAGCTTCCGCTTTACGAGTGATGCCCGATACAAATCAGAAGACGCGCAAGCGATTTGTATCAACTAAAGATGCCATGATGGCATGACTATAAAAACCATGTCGATTCCCGAATGACACTGTGGAGATCGACATGGTTTTTTCATTGCTGTATATCGTAACGACGTTCCATATAATCAAAGATACCGCCACTAATTTCAATCGTCCGGACCGGTTTAAAGCCAAGACGGCGATACAGTCGTTGCGCTCCAACGTTCGTTTGATCAGCGTTTAACGTAAACGCTTGTAGTCCCTGTTTCTCGCCTACTTCCGCTGCTGCCTGCAACAGTTCCGTACCAATTCCTTTTCCACCATGACGCGCATCCACTGATAAGGTATCCAGGTAATAGACCGGTCCTTCCGTCTCGACTTCGATCTGGACGTCTTGACCTGTCCACTGTTTCAATTGTTCTTTAATTGGTTCGTCGAGTTGTTTCGCCTCTGTTCCGGCATAAGCGATCACGATGCCCGCTACTTCGTCCTTGATGATTTTCACGAGGATGTTCTCATGACTGAGCCGGTTTCCGGTTTGGGAAACGAAATAAGCGAGCCTTTCTAGAACCTCTTCTTTTTCTGTCGTTCCCGTCAATGTCTCAGCAATCTCATGAATCGCTTGCTCAATCAACGGGGCAATCTGTTGTGCTTCAGAAGCATGTGCTTGTCGAATCATCTAATCGTTCTCCTTTGAACTTATTTTCTAATTAATGAACCTGAAAAATCGGACTCGACGATGTCGAATCCGATACATAATTTTTTTAGATATTCTCCGTTTTACTGCGTCACTCTCTTTACGACAGGTGCCGGTACGATGATAGGCTCCCGTGTCATGACAGCAACAACACGACCGGCGATCGCTACGGCCAGTAATGTGTATAACGTCAAGCTAAGTGGCAGATAAACAAGTGAAATCACTAACACGATGGCGTCGAGTCCGAACAAAATCGTCCCGATCGATAGACCTGTTAGTTTACTGAGTCCCATCGACAGTAAATCGTCTCCACCTGTCGCTGCTCCACTTTTCAAAACAAGTCCGAGACCATATCCGGTCACGATTCCGCTAGCGATCGCTGCGATAAGTGTCGCTGGCCAAGCCTGTTCTGGAAAGTGGAACAAATCAAGTCGGTGCCACATCTCGTAAAAGAGTGATAACGCACCTGCTGAAAGTAACGCTTCGCTGACGAAACGTTTTCCTTTGAAGTACAAAGCGCCAATGAAAAATGGAATATCGAACACGATCATCGAGATCGAAGGATTGATATCAAAAAAGTATCGACCGAGCAACGATAATCCGATAAAGCCGCCTTCTGCTAATCCGAACTGTTCATTCAATGTGTAGTAACCGAACGCCATGATCAGCGTTCCGGTTAAGATGGTTGCGATTCGTTTCATGTTTTATTGTCCTCTCCCATTTACATCGTGGGAGAGGTTTTATACGTCCCGTTTGGGTATTCATCTATTTTCGCTCTCCCTGATTTTTATAAGCCATTACCGTCTTGTTCGTCTTGACCGGTACTGCTAAAAATCAGGTAAGCTGAATAGATGATTGGTCCTCTCGGTATCCATCGGTTTCCACCCCTTCATTAAAAATCTATTTTCATTATAACCCGAATTTCAGTAACTAAAACAGTTTTAAGCATTCTTCACATAATCCAAACACTTTTGCTCACTCATTCACAATTTAGACAAGATTATGCTCAATGTTGAACAAACTACTTGAAAGTGAACTTGTGAAGGATTACACTAAGTATATCAAATGAATGTGATTTACATCACAAACAAAACACAAAGGAGACTTTACCCATGAAAGTAGCAGTCATCGGATGTACACACGCAGGAACAGCAGCAGTCAAAGAACTCGCTTCACAACAAGATGTCGAGATCACCGTTTATGAGCGGAATGACAATGTATCGTTTCTCTCTTGTGGGATCGCACTTCACGTCGGTGGTGTCGTCAAGCACGCGGAATCGCTATTTTACTCGTCACCAAGTGAACTTGCTGAGCTCGGAGCCGAGATGCGTCTGAAACATGATGTACTTGAAATCGATAGTGAACGTCAGACGATCGTTGCGAAAAACCTCATGACTGGTGAAGTCGTTCACGATACGTACGATAAACTCATCATGACGACTGGATCTTGGCCAATCATTCCAATGCTTCCTGGTATTGAGTTGAACCAAATCGAGCTCTGTAAAAACTATCACCACGCTCAAACAATCATCGAAAAAGCATCAGATGCAGAGCGGATCACGGTCGTTGGTGCAGGCTATATCGGTGCTGAACTCGTCGAAGCGTTTGAAGCCTACGGAAAAGATGTTACGTTCATCGACAGTGCAGATCGCATTCTCAACAAATACCTCGACCGCTCGTTCACTGACGTCATTGAACGCGAATTAACAGATCGCGGCATTCGTCTTGAACTTGGACAAACCGTCCAAAGCTTCAAAGGAGAAAACGGTGCTGTCACACACGTCGTTACAGATAAAGGCACATTTGAAACGGATCTCGTCATTCTCTGTGTCGGTTTCCGCCCAAGCACGGAACTCTTAAAAGGACAAGTCGATATGTTACCGAACGGTGCCATCATCGTTGACGATTATATGCGGACGAGCAACCCGAACATTTTTGCTGCTGGTGACAGCTGTGCCGTCTATTACAACCCAGCTCGGACACATGCCTATATTCCACTCGCAACGAATGCTGTCCGGATGGGTACGCTCATCGGAAAAAACTTACTCGCGCCAAAGATTCGTTACCAAGGAACACAAGGCACATCTGGTCTTCGCTTATATGATTTGAACATCGCGTCGACTGGTTTGACAGAAGAAGCGGCACCCTTGTTCGGACTTGAAGTGAGCAGCACGACAGTTACAGATGCGTATCGTCCAGAGTTCATGCCAACAGCAGAAGACGTCCAATTGAAGCTCGTCTTCGAGACGGCAACACATCGTGTCGTCGGTGCACAAATCATCTCAAAAGTTGATTTGACACAGGCAATGAACACACTTTCTGTCGCGATTCAAAATGACATGACACTTGAAGAGCTCGCTTTCGTCGATTTCTTCTTCCAACCGCACTACAACAAACCGTGGAACTTACTAAACCAAGCAGCTCTACAAGCAATGAGCGAGCGCCAATCAGCTCGTGTCTAAATTTATTGCAAGATAGATTAAGTGCAATTTTTCTCTATTATGAGGAGAAAGATTGCACTTTTTGTTCATTTCGAACCGTTTTCTATAAAAGAACACGTCATGCAGTTTGCGATTTGAATGCGTAATCAATGACTGAACGTTACAGTCACCTCTTCATTTTTCCGTTTCAATCTGATAAAGATGCTGCCAGTCCTGATACGACATCGTTCCGTTCATCGTCTCCATATCAAAGCGTAACGGTGCGATCAATTCGAGTGAATTACCATCTGGATCCTCGAAGTAGATTGCTGCGTGCGCATGTGGATGATTATCGAGAACGAGCGGTTGATTTGCTCCTGCTACACCGAAGGCTGATCGAACTTCAATCCCTCTCTCCTTTAACCAGTCCTGTGCTTTGTCGATATTTTCATGCTCCATCCGAAACGCAACATGGCGAATCGACGGATGATACGGTAACTCAGCTTGACCTGCTTTCCATAGCCCCAACCAACTCTTACCGTGCTCGATCCAAAAGAAAGCGACGCGTTCATTTCGGAACGCACATTCAAGACCTAACTCTTCGTAAAAGACAATCGATCGTTCGAGCTCTTTGACCGGTAAATGAGCTTCATACAGTCCAGCAATCATCTTCTTCACACTCCTCTTTTTCGAGTGTAAACCATCAATTTCCAAATTTACTACCATCAAAAACGTTTAATCCGACCTGTTGAGGGAACATACAACCTATATCAAAACCAACTTTCAGGGGGAATGTTTACATGGCTGCATCGAAAAATCCGTTAACACAATACTTCAATGACGATTTCCCAAAACAATATCAGGACGCTCCAGCGGTTCAAGCAAAAATGGAACCTGTTCCCGATTGTGGAGAAGAAAGTTATAAAGGTTCTGGCAAATTGATCGGCAAAAAAGCACTGATTACGGGTGGCGACTCCGGCATCGGCCGAGCAGCAGCAATCGCCTACGCACGTGAAGGGGCTGATATCGTCCTTAACTACTTACCGGAAGAACAACAGGATGCTGAAGAGGTCAAAGCACTCGTTGAAGCAGCGGGACAAAAAGCATATCTCTTACCTGGTGATTTAAGTGATGAAGCGTTCTGTGGACAACTCGTCAAAGAAGCACATGAATCACTCGGTGGACTCGACATTTTGGCACTTGTCGCGGGTAAACAACAAGCTGTCGAAAACATTCTCGACCTTTCGACGGAGCAATTACGCAAGACATACGAAATCAACGTCTTTTCCCTCTTCTGGGTCGTCAAGGCAGCCTTGCCACTCTTAAAGGAAGGTGCTTCGATTATCACGACGACATCTGTCCAAGGATATAATCCAAGCGCGAATCTCTTGGATTATGCTTCGACGAAGTTTGCCATTAACGGTTTCACACGTGGACTCGCTAAACAAGTCGCGCCAAAAGGAATCCGTGTCAACTCCGTCGCACCTGGTCCGATTTGGACACCGCTTCAAATCTCGGGTGGTCAGCCAAGCGAGAACATTCCAGAGTTCGGACAGGAAACACCACTGAAACGAAGTGGTCAACCGGTCGAACTGTCCGATGTCTATGTCTTCCTCGCTTCAGACGCTGCAAGCTATGTCACAGCGCAAATCTATGGTGTTACAGGTGGAATCGAGTTAGCATAAGGATCGAATCTCGACAGGGTAGCTTCGGCTATCCTGTTTTCGCGTGTCTTAACGGGATATCAGTTGCATCACCCGGTGCCATTTAGTCTAATGAAAGTAATAACGATGAAGGAGTGAATCAGATGACTGAAAAAGAAAAGATGATTAAAGGGGAACTCTATTTAGCACAAGATCCGGAACTCGTGGCTGATCGCATCCGGGCACAATCGCTCTGCTATGAGTTCAATCAATTGAGTGTCCATGATCGTGCCAAGCGAAAGATGCTTTTACAGCAATTGTTTCAGACGGAGCAAGCCGACTTTTACATCGAACCGACCTTTAAATGTGATTATGGCTACAATATCACGTTAGGGGCTCGTTTTTATGCCAACTATGACTGTGTCTTGCTCGATATTTGTCCGATTACGATCGGCGACAACTGCATGTTTGCTCCAGGAGTACATATCTATACCGCGACCCACCCACTCGATCCTGTCGAGCGCAATAGCGGTTATGAATTAGGAAAACCAGTCGTCATCGGGAACAATGTCTGGATCGGTGGACGCGCGGTCATCAATCCGGGTGTGACGATCGGAGATAATGCAGTTATTGCCTCAGGTAGTGTCGTCGTCAAGGATGTACCGGCAAACAGCGTCGTTGGTGGAAATCCAGCTCGGATCATCAAGACGATCTAATTCTCATCAAATTCTAATCTGTTCCTCAGTTTCCTTTCACGTGGTCTGGTTATTCTAGGTATAAGAACAACAGCCACTACTCAAGGGAGGACATCATCATGACTGAAAAACGAACAGATAAAGGAAATAAACGTTTCAAAAAAGGAATCGCTACACTTGCCGTAACGGGTACAGTCTTAACAGGAGCTGGTGCGTTCCTACTCTTCACAGGCCCAGGACACTCTCTCGTCAACTCGACGGTCACCACTTCACAGCAGGCAGAGCAAAAAGTCGAAGCTGCTTCGCGCCAAGTCGAGCAAAAGCTTCCTGCTTCAATGCGTGACGATCAAGAAATCGAAGGCACATTGCAGAAACTATCAGATCGTTCGATGACGATCGACGTTAACGGTGACGCTCAGACGTATGACTTTGCTTCGTCAGTAGAACGTGAAGCCGTGCAAAAAGAGGATTGGGTCAAAATCGATCTGAATGCGAATCAGCAAATCACGGAACTTGAGCGAGAAGATCCAGATGATCGCAATGACCGAGAGGACGATGGCAATCGCTCAAATGATTCATCGGACGATGCGAATGAACGATACGGTATCCTTCGTGCCCTATCACAAAGTGAATTGACACTCGAACAAGATGGACAAGAGACGATCTACGCGATGGCGGATCGTGCGGAACGTGACGCTGCGAAATCTGGGGATACCGTAAAAATCGAATTGAATGCAGATGGTCAAGTCCGTGAGCTTGATCGGGAAGATGATGACGAAAATCGTAATGATGTACGCGATGAAGACGGTGACGATGCACGGGAGCAAGAAATCCGCGGTACACTCTCTAAAGTAACGAATCAAGAAATCATCATCGAACAGAATGGTGCGCAAAAATCGTACTCTCGTGCATCAAACATGGAACAAGATGATGACGTCCGAGTTGGTAGTTCCGTCAAACTTGAGTTGAACGCATCAGACGAAGTGACAGAAATCGATGAATGATCATTAAAGGAGGATGTTTATGTCAACCACCATCTTAATCGTTGAGGACGACGCGAAAATCGCACGGCTCCTTGAACTCGAACTCCAATATGCCGGGTACGCGACACGAGTCGCCCCCAACGGAAAAGATGGTCTCGCTGCCGCTGAGCATTCGGTTGATCTCGTCTTACTCGACGTGATGATGCCGGAGCTGAGCGGCTTCGAGGTGTTGCGCAGGCTCCGTGGAAAAGGTATTCACGTCCCCGTCATTATGCTAACAGCACGTGGAGAAGTGTACGATAAAGTCGCGGGACTCGATCTTGGTGCGAATGATTATGTGACGAAACCGTTCGAGATGGAGGAACTCCTTGCTCGGATCCGAGCGTTATTACGCACTCCGACTTCAACTAATAACGCACCGCGCACGTTACAATTCGCCGATCTTGTACTCAATCTTGATCGACATGAAGCATTTCGCAATGAAGGGCGACTCGATTTGACACCACGTGAGTTCGAACTTCTGACATATTTACTAGAAAACAAGGAACATGTCCTGACACGTGAACAAATCCTAAATCGCGTCTGGGGGTACGATTACTTCGGCGAGACGAACATCGTCGACGTCTACATCCGTTATCTTCGCAAAAAAGTCGATGCCCACCCTCCAGCTTTGATTCAGACCGTTCGTGGGGTTGGTTATGTGCTACGGGAGGCGATCCCATGAAGCTTCGAACGAAGCTTGCTTTATCCGTCACCGCCTTTACGACACTCTTGTTATTCCTTTCGTTCATCGTCGTGACACTCGTCGTCCAAAATCATTTAATTGAATCGCGTTATACCCAACTGGAACAGGCAGAGGAATTGATGGAAGATGATTCATCGGTCCGGACATTGCTGACGCTTCATGAGGATGCTGTCGTCTTATCGAACGAAAATGGACGCTGGGTCATCTCAAACGATGAAGATGGCGACGACTCGTCTACTATTAACGGAGACGTACAAGCAAATGACCTCCCCGGTATCCCGCGCTCGAATGAACCTTTTAAGTCTGGCGATTGGTTCGGCATCGTCTATCAGGATCAAGCCTATCTGTTCGAAGATGAGAGCGTCGATGATACGGTCTCGACACTCGTCTTGACCTTCACCATCGTGTTGGTCGTTGGAATCGTCATCGCGTTCATCAGTAGCTTCTGGATTGCGTATCAGACGCTCCGCCCGCTCAGGCAACTAAATGATACGATGCAACGGATCTCGTCTTCTGGAACGCTTGAGACCGTGCAGACCGAACGTGATGATGAGATCGGTCGCCTCGGTCGCGTCTTCAATCAGATGATTGGGCGTGTCGATCAAACGATGGAACAACAACGGCAGTTCGTCGCCGATGTCTCGCATGAGATGAAGACACCGCTGACCGTCATCGAAGGGTATGCGCAATTATTGAAGCGATGGGGCAAAACGAAGCCCGACGTACTCGATGAATCGATTGAACATATCTTGCAGGAAACACATGCGATGCGGACGACCTTGATTGAGCCTATGCTCGAATTGTCTCGTCTCGGTTACGAGGAAACGTCTGTCGAAGTGATTGACTTAGCAGAGCTTGGAAGCGAACTCGCTGATCGGATGTATCACGCGACAGGGACGATCATTCCTGTTGATGCCTCCGGAACGATTCGGGCAAATCGCGAAGCGGTGTTACGTATCTTGACGATCTATATCGATAATGTCCTGAAGTATGCCACTTCACCAGAATTGCACCTGCGAAAAGAACGTCTGGCTGTCCTTGATCGGGGAACGTCTCTAACGGACGAAGAACGCGCTCGGTTATTCGACCGGTTTTACCGACTCGATGCAGCACGCGATCGTTCAGGAAGTGGACTCGGATTGTCGATTGCTGCTGCACTTGCGACGACACATCATTTTAAGGTAGGTAGTGAAGCGCGTCAGCCAGATGGAAGCTGCTTCTATTTAATCCCCGAGCAGTCTGAATGAAACTTTTTCTACAATTGTGTCGTACACTTAAGGAAGAACGTCACATGATGAAAGAAGGAACTTCACGATGGCTAAAAAACGTTGGGGTGGACTTGCTGTTGCCGGCGCCTTTCTCTTGACGAAAGGAAAGGTCATCCTTGCCTTATTGAAATTTTCAAAGTTCGGAGGCACTCTGATTTCGTTCGGAATCTCTCTTCTCTTTTACGCTCAAATATTCGGTGTTTGGTTCGGGGTCGGATTGCTTTATCTCCTATTCATTCATGAGATGGGACATCTACTCGCCGCTAAACGACTCGGTTTTAAGACCGGTCCTGCGATTTTCGTACCGTTCATGGGAGCCGTCATCGGCATCAAGGATACATTTCGAACGCCAAAACAAGAAGCGATTCTCGCGTACGGTGGACCACTCGCGGGTCTCGTATCCCTGATTCCGCTTGCGATCGGATATGCTGTGACCGGAAATGACTTCTGGCTCGTCATCTTCCACCTCGGGGCTCTATTGAATCTCTTCAACCTACTTCCCGTCAGTCCACTTGACGGCGGACGGATTCTTGCGGGACTTCCGATCATCGTCTGGGTCGCGGGACTTGCTGCCTTGATTGCCTACGGTATCACCCACTTTAGTCTGATTTTGCTCTTGATTGCCTTTTTAGGCGGCAGTGCCGTTTGGAAACGGTATAAGTTCGCGAAACAATATGAGGCGAACCGGTCGACCTTAATGTTGTATCGTGCTGCACGCGAACGCGTCTTACGGGCAAAGGCGGAGCAGGAACGTGCAAACGCTGAAGTCGCTCTTGCACCGGAAGTGGAGGAAGAACAAACGGTCGAAAGTACGTACGATCCGATTGCTTGGTCGCTTCGTCTCGATTTACAAGATTTGCGACAAGCGAGTCCAGAAGAGGCACGTCAGGAAGCGGACGATCTGTTACGGTATCAATATGATGCTGCGAACGACTACGATGCGTTGTTGCGACGAATCGATCAGCGGATTGAACCACTTCGTCTTGCTGAAGAGTCTGTTCAGTATCATCAGATGCCGAAAAAACAACAAACGATCACGCTCCTCGCTTATTTGGCGCTCGGTGCTATTTTATTCGTTGCTTTCGAATATTCGAAAGGTTACCTGCCTACACCATCTTAAATCGAGATCCATCGGATGCGCTTCATGGCGCATCCTTTTTTCATAGAACGAACACATTGACTAGAGTGATTTCTTGCATCTCGTTAAAGAAGCGACTACTCTGAGTAAAACCCTACTTACCACTTGTCTAAAATAGGAGGTTCTCCTTCCATGAATAAAAACACTGCCCGTTTGGGTGAAGCACCTGTCAATCAGCTTTTACTTAGTCTCTCTTTACCAGCGATGGTCGGGATGCTCGTCACGGCACTCTACAATATCATCGATACGATTTTCGTCGCTCAAGGAATCGGTACGGCTGCCGTGGCCGCCGTCGGAATCGCTTTCCCCGTCCAGCTCGTATTAATGGCAATCGCCAACTCGATCGGGATTGGTGGTGCTGCAATTGCGTCACAACGACTCGGTCAAAAACAAATAGATGGTTCCAGTCGTGCTTATGCCAACGTCTTGATGGCTGTTTTCTTCATCAGTATGCTCGCTATCATCAGTGCTTTCATCTTCGTCGAACCGTTGCTACGTCTCTTTGGAGCGACGGATGAGATCATGCCGTACAGTATCGATTTCTTACGCGTCCTCTTGATCGGATCTCCTTTCTTCATGTTGACGATGGCGTCGAGTGCAATGTTACGCGCAGAAGGACGCGCGAACTATCAGATGCGCGTCATGCTGACGACGGTTGCCATCAACATCGTCCTGACACCGCTGTTCATCTTTGGTCTTGATTGGGGCATCCAAGGTGCTGCACTCGGGACAGTAGTTGCGCAAATCGTCGGTGCTGCACTTGTTTTCCGATTCTTCTTTACGAAACGTCGGCAAACGGGGTTAACACTCGATCGGAATGCTTTCAAACCTGATTTCCGATTAACGTTCCGGATGATGCAAATTGGATCATCATCGTTCATCATGCAAGTCTCCCAATCGATTTTGTTCATCACCGTCAACCATATGCTCGTCCGGTACGGTGGTACGACAGAACTAGCTACGTTTGCGGTCATCAATAAGTTCATGGCGCTCGTCGGTATGCCGATCATGGGGATCGTGCAAGGGATGCAACCGATCGTCGGATATAATTTCGGATCCCGGCAGTTTAGCCGGATGTCGCTTGCCATCAAGCTCGCAATCCGCTACGGTTTATCGTTATCGATCAGCTTGTGGTTACTCATTCAACTGTTCCCTCGTTTTTGGGTCGGCTTGTTCACAGAAGAGGCGACACTTCTACAGGAAGGCTCGAGTGCGATGCGCATCTTATTCGCCTTATCGTTCGTCTACGGAATTCAAATGATTGTCAACGGAATGTACCAATCGCTTGCAAAAGCAAAAGTCGCTTTATTCTTGTCCTTGTCGCGCCAAACGTTATACACGATTCCACTCGTCTTGATATTGCCCCTGTTCTTCGGTGTCAATGGTGTCTGGGTCGCTTTTCCGATCGCTGATGCAATGGCTGTTTTGACGGCGCTTGTCTTCGCCTATAAAGATCGCGTTCTGTTATTTAAACCGGAAGAGTACGTCGCAGAGGAACAAAAAGTCGCTACCGCGAAGTGACTGGAATGGATCTAAGATCGTCTGCTTTGCAGATGGTCTTTTTTGATGGACTTCCAGAATACGAACATGTATTCTGTTACTAGTGAATGACAGAAAGGAGCCTGCTGCATGTATACATTAGCGATTGACTTTGAAACGGCAAATCGGAATAGCCGAAGCATTTGTGCGTTTGGTTGGTCCGTTCTCGCGAACGGTCGTGTCACGGAGAGTAAACAGGTCTTAATCAACCCAGAAGAGAACTTCGATGCTGGAAACATTCGGGTCCATGGAATTCGTCCGAGTGATGTCTTTGATGCACCGACGTTACCGGAAGCGATGGAAGCCCATGGCTTATACGATTTGATTGCAGGCGCTCAACTGATCGTTGCTCACAATGCATCATTTGATATGGGGGCACTTCAAAAAGCGATTCAAAAATACGATATGTACCAGATGCCCGCTTTCACCTACGGCTGCACGGTCAAATTATCCCGCAAATTGTATCCTTGGTTGCCGAACCATCGATTGAATACGATGGCAGAGTTTCTCAACGTCTCTTTCCAGCACCATGATGCAAAAGAAGATGCCTACGTCTGTGCGTTACTCTTAAACGATATGTTGGAGCGAACGAACCTACAGGATCCGGTCACTTTGCATACGTTTTGTGGCGTTCGGATGGGACAGGTTGCCTATTAATAAACAAAAAAATTGTAGATAACAGGGATGACTCCAAAAAATGACGCGTCTCTTCACGCCCTTTCCTCAGGCGAGACACAAGCCAGTTTTCCCGCTTCGAGCAGGAAAACGGGCCTCGTTTGTCTCTGACAGCGCATAATGCGCTTTTTCCTGTAGGAGTGGCGTGAAACGCGTTATTTTTTTCTAGAAGAAGGATTCGAGAAGCGTTTTGTTCACTCGACATCGCTTCCTAGGGAAAAACAAGCAAGAGCGACCCTACAGCGAAGCGGCGCGATGCTTGTCCCAGGAAAACGATGCGAGACGAACAAAAAAGCGCAATCCTTCTCGTTAGAGAAAAATTGCACTTTACCTTCAGTCTCAAAGCACTCTAGACACGAAATCTAGAGTGCTTTTTGATGCTGTTCTATTATTTGCTTGCTTGTTTGATCGGGAACCAGCCTGGACGGCTTGTGATACCTGCCCATAATGCATCTGGAACGACGAGTTCTGCTTGTGCTTCTGGATCAAGTTCTGTCCGGATTGACGCAAGGTCACCCGCTTCGACTTTCTCAACCCATTTCGGTTCCATGATCAGTTCACGACCAAGAGCGATCATTGGAACGACAGCCAAACCTTGTTCTACTTCGTCCGCTGTGTGAAGCGATCCGACACCGATGATAGGTACTTGTTCACCAACACGTTCTTGAACGAGTGTAATTGGTGACGTCGTTTCATTTTCATCACGAATTGAACCTGCGAAGAAGTCCATCACGGAAACGTGCAAGTAATCGAGGTCTTTTTTCGCCAGCTCATCGACGAGACGCATCGTATCATCGAGTGTGATTCCTGGATTTTCAATTTCCTCTGGAGAGAAACGGTATCCGACGATGAACGAAGGATCTTGTTTCGCGACAGCTTCGACTGCATCCACGACAGCTAATGGGAAGGCGAGACGTTTTTCTAAGCTACCGCCCCATTTATCTTCACGACGATTTGAGTGTGGTGAGAAGAATTGTTGGATCAAGTACGTGTTTGCACCGTGAATCTCAACACCATCAAATCCGGCTTCCATCGCACGGCGTGTCGCTTGACCGAATGCTTCGATGATTGCTTCGACTTCTTCTGCCTCTAACGCACGTGGTGTCATCGCACCTTCACGCACGGGTGCAATAGCACTTGCACTGACCGTTTGCCCACCGACGAGTTCTGGTGGTGCCATACGACCAGCGTGGAAGATTTGTAAGATCGCTTTTGCGCCTTTATCTTGAATCGTTTTCGCGAGTCGCTTCAGACTCGGCACGAGATCGTCACGATGTGCACCAAACTCATTCGGGAATCCTTGACCGTCTGCTGTGACGTTCGCACATGCTGTAATGACAGCGCTGACGCCACCTGAACGTTCTGCGTAGTACGCGAGTTCCGCATCCGATACTTCGCCGTTCTCTTGTGCCGCATAGTTCGTCATCGGTGCCATCAAGACGCGGTTTTTCAGCGTCACACCGTTTGGTAGTGTAAATGGTTCAAACATTGCTTGAGTTGCCATGAGTGAAGTGCCTCCTCTAATTTCTTGAATTGAATATCGACAGTATACGCTCGTCTTCCTCTGAATAGCTACTGATGTGCTTAGGCGATGTGTCACTTGCGGATCGCTTTACGACGCCCCCCCCGGCCACCACCAGTTCCAGTGACCAAATAGCTTCATCAGTGCGGGAACAAGGAGCATCCGGACAATCGTAGCATCAATAAAAATTGCAAGCGCGATACCGACGCCAAGTTGTTTGATCGGACTAACACCTGTAAAGGCAAACGCACCAGTGACGACGATCATGATCAAGGCAGCGGACGTAATGATTTTACTCGTCTTCGCCAGTCCCATCTCGGTCGCATGATCGTTGTCGCCCGTCTCGTCATAATATTCTTCCATTCGCGAGACGAGGAACACTTCATAATCCATCGATAAGCCGAAGACGAGTGAGAAGATGAAGACCGGTGTTAGAATGCCGATCGTCTCCTGCGGAAGAACTGCGCCGGACTCGAACAAGACGACGAGTAATCCAAACGTTGCTCCTAAACTGAGCAAATTCATCAGAATCGCCTTGATTGGAATCAAGATGGATCGGAACGCGATTAGCAGAATGATGAATGTCGCCAAGACGACGACACCGACAGCCAGTGGAAGTTTCGATTCAATGGCATCATAAATTTCCTGATTGAAGGCTGCTGGTCCCCCGACAAGGTAACCGTCCGCCTGCACCTTTCGTACCCAGTCTTGCGACGTAGCATCGCCGGGATCTCCTTTTAAATTGACGTTGATCCGTGCTTGATCGTTCTCTGATAGAAACGGCTTCAGTGCATCGCGCCCAGCCGAAACAGCGAGTAACTGCTCGAGCGGAACCTGTTGCTGTTCCGCGATCGTTGCGGCGGACACGACGGAACGCACTTCTGAATCTGATTCGAGTCGAATCGTCACATCTTCGATTTTTTCTCGTCCCACCTCTGAGGAAGCATCCGCAGATAAGATGAGAACGGCGTCCGTTCCATCGTTCCCGAATGTTTTTTCCCACGACTCAAAGGCGAGACGCGACGGATAGGATTCCGGCAAGGCAGTTGCTTGCGGAATGTTCAACGTCAAGTCCCGTAACGGAAATAAACAAGGTAAAAGAAGTAATAAAGATAGAATCGTCACTGTGACAGGGCGCTTCATGACGAAACGTGCGAGGCGGCGCCAACGATCTTCTCCACGACCTGCTCGTTGCCGGAAAAGTCGTCCTTTTTCTAGTACCTTCCCGAAAACGATTAATAGTGCCGGTAATAATGTCAACGCACTGACAACCGCCCCGAGTACCGAAACGAGTGTCCCGATTGCGACAGCGCGGAAGACATCAACATCAATCAACAACAATCCGGCAAGTCCGACGAATACACAGATTCCGGAAAATAAAATCGAGCGTCCTGCCGTCTCGACCGAACGAATCGCTGCCGACCGAATCCCTTGTCCGTCCTGCCGTTCTTCACGGAACCGATTAACGTATAACAACGAAAAATCAATGCCGAGTGCCAGCGAAATCATTGCGACCGCATTCAAGACGAAGATCGATAACTCTTGTTGTCCGGCAACGAAATAAAGAATACCGGCTCCAAAAACAAAAGTGACGAGTCCCATGATCAAGGGTAAGATGGCGGCAACGGGTGTACCGAAAACGAGTAGTAAGACGATCAATGCTGCCGGAATTCCGATTAACTCAGCTCGGATGAGGTCATTTTTGGACGCTGTATTCAAATCATCAACGACGACCGGTTCACCCGTTAGCCGAATCGTCCCGGTACCATCCAGTTGACGTGTGACCGCTGTTGCCCATTTCGCATCAAGTGTTGGTACACCGACTGTCACGTATCCCTTATCGTCCCGCATCGCTCGCGGATTTTCGACGGGACCAATGACATTCCCGACTCCTTTGATGTCACGGAAGCGCTCGACATGTTGTACCATCGTTTGTCGTAGATTCTCTTGATTCTCAAATAGGACGATGATCGTATGTGGATCCTGACCGAAATCTTGATCGAGCACCGTTTCGACACGTTGAAAATCACCGTCACGTGTAAATCCATTTCCTTCTAGACGATCGGGTAATTGATATGCAAAATAACCAAGCACGACGAGTAGAAGCCCCCAAACGATCAACACTTCTCGAAAATACGCACTAATCAGATGACCAAGCCGTTCCATGATGCGTCTCCTTCCTGTATAAACGTACAAAAAACATCCTTCTTGCTGAAAAGCGAAAAGGATGTTTCATTACGTCTTTTGAAAAATTTGAACCCATGTGTTGCCGAATGTAGTCGATGTCGACACGATCGCAAGACGCCGCGCCTCTTCATCGAGTAACACACTTTTGAGTAAAACGGAGGAGTAGCATCCCTCGAACTTATATTTCAGCTGACTCTTCTCATACAAGTAAAACCGAGAGGAATCGGTGATCGAAAACAATTGGTGCCGGTGGTCAACGAGTGAATACTCCGCGTAATCCGAAAAAGGAATGACCGATTCCAGATTCGTCGCGGCATCCCAAATCACATATCGTTCTTGTAGATCATCATAGGAGATGATCGTCGTAGGTGCGATGAATCGCTCGAACGTCAAACGTGTATCATATCCTCGCTCAACTAATCGTCCGAACAGCGGCGCCTCTTCATAGTTTGAGTACCGCCAGTCCCCTGTTTGAACGTTCACACAGACGACGTCCGTTTCTGCCGTGTATAGGAAGATTTCATCATCTTGCCACAAGAATAAATTACTGAACCATGCTTCGGAAAAAGCAGCGGGTCGCTTAATGTAATTTAAATGCCCTTGCTCTAAATCCAATAAACCAAAATAAGCTGACTCTTCAAATACGATGAACAATCGTCCACCGCCTGGCTCAATGTACCAGGAGAATGGAACATACGCACATGCTGTTTCCCACAGTGGTCTTAAATCCGCATCACATTTCATAAATCCGTGGCGATCTCGAAAAAGAAGCAAATCCTCCCCGATGCGATCAAACAGTGAGACGGATTCATGGAGTAACAGCTCTGCAGCAGGTTTATACATATGCATCACTTCCTACTTCATACGGTATCAACCTTCTCCGTTTCTCGCTACTATTGATGCGCTCAGCTTGCACCTCCTGTTATACTAACTTCATGGAAGAAGGAGGACGAACACGATGAAACCTTTACAATTATCCGCAGAGACAGCTGTCGAACTCTCGAAACGTCTGAACGTACCACTTGAACAACTAATGCATATGCCACGCCATATCTTGATTCAAAAGCTCGTCGAACTCGAGCAGGAACAAGCGAAAAAGGAATCTGATTCGTCTAGCGAATCGGAATCTTGAGTGAAGAGCCTCTTTTCCAACGATGGAAGGAGGCTTTATTTTTTACCTTAGGATTGCGGATGGTATTCTGATTTACCGTACCGGAAGACATTAATGATCGCTTTCCCATCACTCGGATAACCGTTCGGATGATCGATCGGGAAGAGTGAGAAAAAAACGAAATAAAACGAAAAATACGCAAATTGATAGGTAAAGATTGATGCTTCGAACACACCGGCGTAAATCAGACCATTGATGGCTAAGATACTCACCACGTTTGCAATCGATCCACCGGCATAAACCAGAATGTTAGCGAATTTCGTCTCCTTACGTAGTGCCTCATATTGACACCAGCCATCCCAAAAATAGACGCGATTCAAACGAATCGGACCAACACGAAGCAACGACTTTCCTGAACCGATATTGATCTCCATGTTTCCGCCGAATAATCGGGCAAAAAAGTAATGTCCCATCTCATGAATCAATGTCACGATAGGCAATAGTAAAAAGAACGACAAAAAGAATTTCCATAAATCACCGAAACCGAACATACAACGTACATCCTTTCACGTCAAAACAACATTTAAAATACTACATATGAATTGTTCCCGAAAGATGTATGTTCAAACAATCTTTCAATGATTTTTGTAAGTCAATTGCATGACAGGCTGACATCGGACTATCATCCGCGCACAAAAGAAGGACGAAGCCATTTAGTGCTTCATCCTTCTCCATTTAATCGGTTTTCTTTCGACGCTTGTTCGCTGCGTACAACAATCCGATGATTGTCAGTGCTGCACCACCTGCTACCGCGTATTTCTTGTAATCTGCTTTTCGTTCCGCAATAACCGTAGTCGTCAATGCTGGAACGACTAACTGTTTTTCTTCGTGCAATCGTGGTGCGTGTAATTTAACGGCACCCGACTCAACCAACACCTCGAATTCACCATTTGGCAATTCAATCGTGATATCTTTTTCCGTCGCATTGTGATAGACACGCTGCCGTTCGACGTATCCTTCATATGTTCGCTTCAGTTCAAAGGCAATGACACCTTCCTCTTCTTCAAGGAAACGAAGATGTTTTTTGATCATCGCCGCGTTTGCGAGACGGAACATCGGATACTGACGACGAAGGGCAATCAATCCTTTGACGTACTCGACTGCTGGACGCTCTGTTTCTGCCCGTTCATAGTCGAGACGATTCACGACCTCTCCGGCATTGAAACTGTCACGAATACCGTCTTTCGTCCGGAAGAACTCTTGTCCGGCATGGAGGAAAGGAATGCCTTGTCCCGTCAAAATGATCGCATTTGCAAGCATTTGCCGTTTCCGACGAATCTCTTCCGTGTCTTCTGGACGAGACACCGTTAATTTATCCCAAATCGTCAAATCATCATGAGCCTCGACGTACGAGACGACTTGATTCGGCTCATCGGCAAATCCTTGCGAAGAGACGTTACCAGCGATTCCCCGTTTGACTTCACTCGTCCGGTCAAATGCACCACTGATGAAACCACGGTCTTCTGGCGTTTGGACGTCGCCTTTGACCCCGTCCCGTAAGCCGTTGTTGAAATGAGCGATCCCTGGCATCTTCGGTGCGTTGAAATAGTTCGCTTTTTCTTCCGGATCAAGTGGCGTATCGAGATCCCAGCCTTCACCGATGATCAGAATCGACGGATCAATCCGGTCAAGTGCATGGCGCACATGATTCATCGTCTCAACATCATGAAGTCCCATTAAGTCGAAGCGGAACCCATCGAGATGGTATTCTTTCGCCCAGTACGTCACACAATCAAGAATGAACTTTCGCATCATCAGACGTTCAGATGCGGTATCATTTCCACAGAAACTACCGTTTGAGAGACTCCCATCCGCCTCTTGACGATAAAAGTATCCAGGAACGAACTGACCAAGCGGAACCGTCGCCGCATCATACGTATGATTGAAGACGACGTCCATGATGACACGGATCCCGCGATCATGTAACGCCTGCACCAATTGTTTTAATTCAAGGATCCGCGTTCGTGGATCATCCGGATTCGAGGAGTACGAACCTTCCGGCGCAAAGTAGTTCACCGGATCATAACCCCAGTTATAGTTATCCGGGTCGTTCGGCGCTGTCTCATTGACCGAGCCAAAATCATAGATCGGTAGTAACTGGACATGTGTCACACCGAGGTCTGCTAAATAATCAAGCCCTGTCAATCCACCATTTGGTGTCCGTGTCCCAGCTTCCGTCAGTCCAGCGAACGTCCCACGTGCGACGACACCACTAGCCGGATGACTCGTTGCATCGCGTACGTGTAATTCATAGACAACTGCGTCTTGCGAAGAATGGAACAATGGACGTTCTTCAATCCATCGTTCTGGTGTCACACTGGTCGGGTCAATTAATGCGCCGCGCTTTCCGTTCGTTCCGACGGCTTTCGCATACGGATCGACCGCCTCGACTTTTTGTCCGTTGATGCTCGCTTGAAACGTATAGAAATAACCTTCATATGTCGCTCGATCGAGTTCGACGACGTACGTTCCCCGTTCGCCTGCCACCATCTCGACCTCTTCGACTTTTCGTGCGCGTAGTGTCTTGTAGAGACGAATCACGACACGTTCTGCTGTCGGCGCCCACAAGCGCACGTGAATCGCTGTCTCTGAGAAGGTCGCTCCTAAATCATTTCCACTATAGGCAAATCGCTCATCCAGTTCTTGCGGTGTGAGCGTCAACATGTCTGCTGTTTGTTTCAAAGCCAAGCACCCCTTTCATTTCATGGTTTTTATTATAACAAAATTTCAAAGCAGTGGACGCTTCCGGTATTCCTCTCTAAAATAGAGAGTGGAATGAAAGGGGAGATTGAAATGGCAGCAAAAGATAATTCATTTGATATCGTGTCACAAATCAACATCGAGGAAGTCAAGAACGCGGTCCAAATCGCACTGAAGGAAATCACGAACCGCTTCGACTTCAAAGGTTCAAAAAGCGACATGAAGCTCGAAAAAGAGGATTTGATTCTAATCTCAGATGACGATTTCAAACTCGATCAAGTCAAAGACGTCTTAACATCAAAATTGATCAAGCGAGAAGTCCCAACCAAAAACCTGCAGTATGAAAAAGTCGAGCAGGCTGCCGGGAATACAGTCCGACAACGTGTCATCCTGAAAAGTGGAATCGACCGTGACGACGCGAAAAAGATCAACAATGCCGTCAAGGAATCGAAATTAAAAGTGAAGACACAGATCCAAGATGATCAAATTCGTGTCACAGGTAAATCGCGTGATGACTTACAACAAGTCATGCAGATCGTTCGTGAGCTTCCATTATCGGTCGACGTTCAATTCATTAACTTCCGTTAATCGATTGATCTGAACGCTCATATTCAAAAGATAGGCATAGCGCATTTTCGGGTATCTCCTTAACAAAGGAGTGGTCGATCATGCGTTATGCCCTTTTTGCGGATCTTCACAGCTCAGTAGCCGACACAACGGCTGTCCTAGCTGACATACGACAGCTCGCTCCCGATGCGCATTTGTTCTGTCTTGGTGACGTTCATGAATGTCATGTCGGTAAAAAGCGAGCGAAGCGCTATTCCTTCGAATCGCTCTCCCTCGTCGTGACGCTTGATGATGATTTTTTAAACCTAATTGATTTTAAGATGTTACTTGGCAATCAAGAAGAGCGCATCCTGTCGCTCGTTCCACCGCAACTATCTCCTGTCATCGATGCGTTACGCGATTGCCCTCGAAAACAACGCATCGAGGGTGCATTATTGATTCATGGAGATCAATTGAATTGGTCCCGTGATTTTTTGCCCGATCTGTCACAGCAACGTGAACCAGTACTCTTTTTTGGTCATAGTCATATCAGAGGTTTGTTTCGAAATGGCATTGCTATGTCGAGCCCATTGTATCAATCTTTATCCATTAATAATGGAGGACGATATGCCATCAATCTAGGTCCTGTCGTGTTCGAACGAGAATGGTGTCTTTACGATTCAGAGCAACAATCGATCGTGTTCCATCGGGCAAACTAAGAAGATACGACAAAAGCCGTCGGGCACGGGGCTCGACGGCTTTTGTTTGTGCATCCTATTGATCAGAGATAACGGACAAGCGATGCCTTGACAACATCCACTTGTGTGAAGTTCGTCTCTTCCGCGAATGCTTCGATGACTTGACGGACATCCCCTTGACGACGAACGAAGCTCGTCGGAACTGGTGTTGTACCGACAAGTTGCTCATGCAAACTCGTCAATCGATGATCATCGATGATCGTCGTCATCAAATCAAGGAACAGAAGAACATGCAGACGGTTCAAATAATCCCATGGCTTGTCTTCCGAACGGAATTCATTACGAGCGAGCCATTTTTTCAATCCGATCGCATCGATTTGACTCAACGTCTCTGTCGTGCGCGCCGACTTCCAAAGCGTCAACAGTTCGCCGAGTTTTTTTCGTGTCTGTTTTTTACGCATGAAGAATTCAAAATTGTCTTTCGTGCGCAACGCGTCTCCTTCGATCGGAGCAATCAAATCAGCTTCCGGCGCCGTCACGAAATCGTGAACGAAATCGACAGACTCTCCCGGTAACCAAGCAGCGAGTTTCCCGTGAAAATCAGCCATGAAGGCGACGGTTTCTGCCAAAGGCTCCTGCTTCATCCGTGAAGCAGCTTGCTGTAATCGGTCTTTCGTCTCAGTCTTCATAATCTACCTCTTCTTATTCGTGGATTGGTCTTACATTTCTTCCGGAGCGCCGACACCAAGTAAACGAAGACCTTCTGTCAAGACGATCGTGACGGACTTGACGAGTGCAAGACGCGATTGTTTTGCCGCGTCATCTTCGAGAACACGGACGTGTCCGTAGTATTTATTAAAGCTTTGTGCAAGATCTAAGACGTAACGGCTGATGATTGACGGCTCGCGACGTGTGAACGCGCGATCGATGACCGTCGAGAATTGGTTCAGCATCGATACGACACCCCATGCATGATCATCGGCACTGCCAGCGAATGGTGTGCCATCATAGCTACCTTTACGGAGCAATGAGTGCGCACGAGCATTCGTATACTGGACATACGGTCCTGTTTCACCTTCGAATTTCAACATCTGCTCAAGATCGAACTCGATATTGTTCATCCGTTCATTTTTCAAATCATGGAAGATGACGGCGCCAACACCTACTTGACGAGCTGTTGCTTCGGCATTCGCTAAGTTCGGATTTTTTTCCGCGATGTTTTGCTTCGCGACGTCGATTGCTTCTTGTAGTACTTCTTCAAGCAAGACGATCCGACCTTTACGCGTAGACATTTTCTTTCCGTCTTTCATAATCAAACCGAACGGTACATGGTGCATTCCGTCGACATTCTCAAATCCAAGTTTCTTCAGGACTGCGAACAATTGCTTAAAGTGAAGCGCTTGTTCGCCGCCAACGACGTAGAATGCTTGCTCAAAACGGTACGTTTCGAGACGATAGACAGCAGCTGCTAAGTCACGTGTCGCATAAAGCGTTGCGCCATCCTTCTTTTTAATCAAAGCAGGCGGCATACCTTCTGCTTCGAGGTCGACGACCATTGCCCCTTCTGATTCGACGAGTAAATCTTTTTCTTCAAGCAAATCGATGACGTGTTGCATCTTATCGTTGTAGAAAGCTTCTCCGTTCAAGCTATCGAATTTAACTCCGAGCATCTCATAAACACGATTGAACTCAACAAGTGAGACTTCACGGAACCACGTCCAAAGCGTTGTTGCCTGCTCATCACCTTGTTCGAGTTTTTTGAACCAGAGACGTCCTTCGTCTTCAAGTGCCGGATTTGTTTCCGCTTCTTCGTGGAACCGGACATATAATTTCAACAATTCCTTGATTGGTTCTGCACGGACCGCTTCTTCCTCACCCCACATCGTGTACGCAACCATCAATTTCCCGAACTGTGTTCCCCAGTCCCCTAAATGGTTGACACCGACGACATCATAGCCTTTTTTACGTGAGATTTGGTTGAGCGCGTTTCCGATTACCGTTGAACGTAAGTGACCCATCGAGAATGGTTTCGCGATGTTTGGTGATGAAAAATCAGTGACAATCGTTTTTCCATTGGCTTCACTTGATCCGAACGTCTCATTTTCCGTCAGAACTTGGTTGACGATTTCTTGCGATACGACTTCCCGGTTCAAGAAGACGTTGATGTAAGGACCTACAGCCTGAACGTTTGAGAACAATGGCGCGTCGATTTTTTCTGCGAGGTCCGAAGCAATCATATTGGGTGCTTTACGGAATGCTTTCGCGAGCATGAAGCATGGGAATGCTAGATCTCCATGATCTTCATGTTTCGGTTGCTCGATTAGTTGTTCGATTTGTTCAATCGATAAGGCACCTTCCATGACTTGATGTAATACTTCTGCGTATTGCGTTTTATAACTCATCTTTATTTCCTCCTGCTTCACTGATTTTTGGCAATAAAAAACGCCCCTTGCGCCACGCGCAAAGAGACGGAATGACCGCGGTACCACTCTTCTTGGTGTCCTTTTGACACCCACCTTGTTCGGGGATAACGGGGTTCCCCCGGCTACGCCTTTTCTTTCAGGAATCGGGTAGCGTCTCAGAAGTGCGCTTCACGACCGGTTCGTCCTCAGGCTTCCACCATTCCCTGATTCGCTAGTTGACGAAAATCAACCGTTACTCTCTTCATCATCGACTGTATTCGATATCTTTCACATTATACGCAATTCTTTCTTTTCTCTCAACCTTATTTTTTTGGTAAATGGCTTATCAAAATTTCCACAATTCGGGTATAGGAATAAAAGATACTTCTCAGGGGGAGGGATGTTTCATGCGCTACTACCAACAGGTAGCCCGGACGAGCTGGATCGTTTTCAGTCTCGTCGCCTTGACATTGTTATTGATTGGCATCGTTCATCCACCTACCTTCCCTCCTTCCATCTCCATCGTCAATACCCTTTATTTGTTTGGGCTCGTTCTCCTGTTTCAGTTCGATAATGTCCGTCGTGGCGGCATTTATTATACGTTTCAAGAAGGAATCATTTTATTTTTATTCCTCAATTACGGTTTGACGTACGCTTTGATTTTAAGCCAAGTCGGTATTCTCGTCTTTCAATTCATGTCTCACCGAAAAGCGATTCGCTGGAAACGTTTCGCCTATCTCTACCCAATCAACGCCTTGTTTGATTTAGTCTACATCTCGCTTCCGGTATTTGCGTATGAAGCGCTCGGTGGACCGATCGGCTCAAGCTTTACGTATACCAAAGCTCTGATTCCCTTCATCGGCTTTTTGATCACAGTCTTCCTTGTTTCTTACTTCCAATGTCTGCTCGTCAATCGCTTTCTTTTCTTGAAATACGATTGGCAACGTCTTGTGAAGCTTCAGTCCCTCGTTTACGGAATCAGCATGTTAAGTGCTCTACTTGGGATCTGGTTCTACGATGAAAGTCCTCTTGTCGCGGCTACAGTCTCCGCCTTGATTCTCTTTTTATTCAAACGTCTGTTGCAAGAACGTGGTGACTTACTTGAAGCAAATGATAATGCTAAACGATTTGATGATGCGAAGGAACACTTATTGATCTCCCGCTTCGAACGCGAGACGATCGACTCGTTACTTCTCGATTTACCGCATCTGCTACCGTTTTCTGAAGGCTGGATTTCGATTCAACAACAGCGGAAACAAGTCATCTATGACATCCGGACGAAGCAACCGATCGATGTGTTACCGCTGTTTCACTCTTTGACAGCCGACGATTTGCATACCCCGATCATCTATGGTCTTCGTTGCGACTGGGGAAACGATATTCAAATCGGATTGCCTGTCGATCGCCATTCAATGCTAGCAATTCCTTCGATTACGAGCGGAGAAGTCGATGTCTCGATCATTCTGTTCCATCAAGTCGCAGACGCCTATGATGCGACGAATGCCGACGAATTATCTCGTCTACTCCGTATCTTTTGTCGCGTCCTAGAACGCTCTCGTGAAACGGTTCAACTCTATACAGAAAGTCGGACTGACGCCTTAACGGAATTACCAAATAGTCGTGCCTTTTACGAACACGGTCGACAAGAATTCGCTGCTGATTGCTATCCGCTTTCCGTGATCCTGTTTGATATCGATCATTTCAAACGCGTCAACGATACGTACGGGCATAAAGTAGGCGATCTCGTCCTTCGTGAACTCGGTCGACGCATCCAGGTGATCCAACTGCAACATGATGATGTCTTCGCTGCTCGTTATGGCGGGGAGGAATTCGTACTTTTGTTGCGAAATCGTAGTCAAGAGGCTGCCATTCAGATTGCCGAGACGGTCCGCCATGCGGTCATGGATCGCCCCTTCCTCGTCGATGGTCACCGACTTTCCTTAACTATAAGCCTCGGAATTGATACAGTGGAAGAAAGATATCAACGGACGTTCGAAGAATCGCTACGTCAAGCCGATCATGCACTCTATGTCGGCGGAAAACACAACGGACGCAATTGTACCGCGCACTATGCAAATCTTTGAAAGGTCGTGACTCTATTGTCGATTACGGAAATTGAAATGACGCTACCGACATCACAAACCCACCGGACGATTCGAATTCATCGTCCGCCACATTTTGATCCTTCTAAAGCTTTACCAGTAATTTATATGCATGACGGACAAAACGTCTTTAGTGGAGAAACCGCCTCGTTCGGAAAAGGCTGGGAGATTCATCTTGCACTACAACAGACACAGATTCCGGCAATGGTCGTCGCGATTGACAGTCCAGAAGATGGAATGGATCGGTACGATGACTATGCTCCTTGGAGTGACGAAGCCTTATTGATGCGGAGCGCCTATCCTTCGCACCGGACGTCAATCGGTGGCAACGGTAAGGTCTATATGGACTGGATCATCCGCGAGTTAAAACCATACATTGATGCCAACTATGCGACACGCCCTGATGATACGACAATGATCGGCAGTTCGATGGGTGGCGTCATCTCGCTATATGGATTATTCGCGTATCCGGAAGTCATCACGCGCGTCGCTGCCTTATCGACTGCTGGATGGGCAAACTTCTCCTCACTCCTTGAATTCATCGAGCGCAGTCCGTCTCTGTCTGCAACGCATCGCTGTTATATGGACGTCGGCACAAAAGAAGTGAGTGGTCCGATGACCGAGACGGATTATTTACACACGAATGATGTCTTAGCGCGAGCGGTCGAACAGAAACTCGCTCAAAGTCGCTATACGATCATTCCGGAAGCAATCCATCATGAAACGGCCTGGGCCAAACGTTTGCCAGATATTTTACGTTACTTGTTCCCATCCTCTTGAATACACAAAAAAGCCGGACGGTTTCTATTAAAGAAATCATCCGGCTTTTTACGCGTGCCTTATACTAATTCTTCTTGTTGCTCTTTTTCATAACGGTTGCGCGGATGCTCCCGGCATTCATCGGAACACGAACGCATGACTTTTGGTTCGCATTCTTCACAGCAGAAGTGCTGTCGATTGCATTCCGGGTTTGCGCAATTAACGTAGCGCGTCTCCGGTTTTCCACAGTAGTAACATTCTGAGACGACAGAAGGATTGACGGCATTGACAGGAACTTGTACACGCTCATCAAAGACGTATAGTTCGCCTTCCCAGTCTTCTCCTTGTGTCTGTTCATCTTTTCCGTACATGACGACTCCGCCTTTAAGGTGGAAGATATCATCACTCTGTTGCCGTTTACGGAAGTACGCCGTGAATTTTTCACAACGAACACCACCCGTACAGTATGTGAGAACCTTTTTTCCTTCAAACAAATGCTCGTTCTCGTCAAGCCACTCCGGGAATTCCCGTGAAGCATTGACATCCACTTTTACAGCATTCTTGAAGTGTCCGAGGTCGTATTCGTAGTTGTTGCGTACATCGAGAATGACGACGTCATCTTGTTTCATCATTTCTTTCCACTCTGCTGGTTCAAGATACGCAGCGTGTTCTTCTGGTACGTTGAATTCGTCCTCAAAACGCCATGTGACGAGTTCTTTTTTGTAACGGACGAACGTCTTTTTGAAGGCATGCTCCTCGACTTCATCGATTTTGAATTCGATGTCAGCGAATCGTGGATCCGCCGTCAAGTCCTTCATGTATTGTTCCGTTTGTTCGACCGTTCCAGAGAGTGTGCCGTTGATTCCTTCAGGTGCAATCAAAATCCGACCTTTGATACCGAGCTCTTTACAGTAAGCAAGATGCTCTTTCGTTAGCTGTTCCGCATTTTCAATTGGAACATACTTATAAAATAATAGTACGCGATAAGGTTTCATATTCCTCATTAGCCCCCATGTCAGTTTTTTGCAGTAAAACGAACGTTGGCAAACGAAGCGTCTAGCTATTGACTAGCTGGGAACGCCTGCAAAACGCACCCATTTAAGTATAATACCAACTCCCTTTCGAATGTACAATCCACAATTCCTGAATCCCTTTCAAGGAATTTCATTCCCTTTCTGAATCCGAAAGAGGTAAAATAAAACACAGTAGTACATCTCGCAAGGAGGATTCCGAATGCTCCATACACTTCGTGACTGGATCGAGCAGATGATTTTCTTTCTCCAAGACTTACCTGGAGGAGCTGCCACCGGTTTGATTGCCCCGTTTCTTGAGTCTCTATTTCCTTTCCTGCCACTCGTCCTGATCATTTCTGCGAATGCGGCAACCTATGGTTTTGGTATGGGTGTTCTCGTATCATGGGTCGGGAGCATGCTTGGATCACTCGTCGTCTTCGCTTGTATTCGATATCTATTTCGTCGTCCGGTCACGCGTTGGCTTGAAAAACACCATGCCGCGCAACAGTGGATCGAACGTGTTCGTCACATGAGTCCCATCTCACTCGGATTCTTTTTTTCGCTTCCATTCATGCCTGCGTTCATCATCACGTCCATTTCTGCCATGATTCAACTATCGCTGCGGACGTATTTGATCGCTGCTGGTGCCGGGCGTCTGATCGTCGTCATCATCTTCTCGCTAATCGGAAAGGAATGGTCCACGTTTCTTGAACGTCCGATGCGTCTTGTCCTTCTATTTTTGATTTTACTCGCCATCTGGGGATTTAGTCGCGGGACGGAAGAATGGTTGAAGCGTCGTGCACTTTCAAAACGTGCGGATCATTTACGAGAAATCGAAGATAAGATCGAACGTCCATTTGAAAAATGACTCGAGGCTGACTCAAAAAAAGAATGACGCGTCTTTTCACGCCCTTTCCTCAGGCGAGACACAAGCCAGTTTTCCTGCTCCGTTGAAGCAGGAAAGCGGGTCTTGTTCGTCTCTGATAGCGCATAAATGCGCTTGTTCCTGTAGGAGTGGCGCGAAACGCGTCATTCTTTTTGTTACGAGATAAGGATGGCAGATCATCATTCTGCCATCCTTATCTTTGTAGAGACTGACTTTTGAGTCAGCCCCTTTAAGCTGTTCTCATTTTTCTAGGGACTAGGTCTTTTGAATCATTTTATAAAGTGGTTAATATATAAAAATAACGTTCAAACAATGTTCAATATTGAGAACGCTTACATTAAATTGGTATGACCAATATTAATATAATAATGATCTTTTCTTCTTAAAAATTAGGATAGCTTTTCCAGAAACGACATCCTTATAATGAATTTACATTCATTCCTTAAAGGAGGCGTCCTCATGCATCAAGCGTCCGAATTCCAGAAAAATGAAGCGACTCAATCTGCTCCAGCCATTGTCGAGAGTGCTACCTTTCAACAATTGATGCGCCAAAAGAACGGCTTCATTCTTCCAGCTATTAGTTTTTGCCTTATTTTTTATTTTGCGCTTCCGATTTTGACAAGTTACTTCACGATTTTGAATGAGCCAGTATTCGGTGATATTACAGGAGCTTGGGTATTCGCATTTGCCCAGTTCATCATGACGTGGACGTTCTGCATGATGTATAGCAAAAAAGCACGTGCCTTTGATCGACTCGTCGAACAGATCAAGGAGGAGTCGAAATGAATTATACTGCCGTTGCCCTATTCGCAGCGATCGTCGGTTTGACGCTCGTCATTACATACTTTGCTGCCCGTAAAACAAAAACAGCTAACGACTTTTATACAGCGGACGGCGGACTCACTGGTGCACAAAACGGGATGGCGATTGCCGGCGACTACATGTCCGCCGCCTCGTTCCTCGGAATTGCCGGGATGATCGCTTTAGCCGGATTCGACGGATTCTTTTACTCGATCGGCTTCCTCGTTGCTTATCTTGTTGTCTTGTACCTCGTTGCCGAACCACTTCGGAACCTCGGAAAATACACGATGGCTGATATGATTGCCGCTCGTTTTAACGCCTCAAAAGTTCGTGGAGTCGCTGCCATGAACTCGATTGCGATCTCGATTTTTTACATGATCGCGCAACTCGTCGGTGCAGGTGCCTTGATTGAATTGTTGTTAGGAATTCCTTATACGACGAGTGTCATCATCGTCGGTATCTTAATGACGGTCTACGTCGTCTTCGGTGGTATGACTGCGACTTCGTGGGTTCAAATCATCAAAGCGATTCTCTTGATGGCAGGAACAGCCGTCATCTCGTTCATGGTCTTCGCGAAGTTCGATTTCTCGATCTTCAAGATGTTTTCAGAAGTGAAACAAGCCACGCCGCTCGGAGATTCATTCTTGAATCCTGGAAACAAATTTAAGTTACCACTCGATACGATTTCGCTCAATCTCGCGCTCGTTCTTGGAACAGCTGGATTACCACATATCTTAATTCGTTTCTTTACTGTTAAGGATGCTCCGACAGCTCGTAAATCCGTCGTGTACGCGACATGGATCATTGGTGTCTTTTATATCTTGACGATTTTCCTCGGCTTTGGTGCTGCTGCTTTCGTTGGTTCTGAAGATATCATCGCTGCTAATGCTGCTGGTAACATGGCTGCGCCACTTCTCGCTAAAGCACTTGGTGGCGATTTACTCTTTGCATTCGTCGCTGCGGTCGCTTTTGCGACAATCCTCGCCGTTGTTGCAGGACTTGTCTTATCCGCTGCGTCTGCCTTTGCTCATGATTTTTATAGTCATATTCTACGCAAAGGGCAAGCAACGGAAAAAGAACAGATGACGGCAGCACGACTTGCTTCCATTGCTGTCGCCTTGATTTCGATGGTACTGGCATTGTTCGCACAATCGATGAACGTCGCGTTCCTCGTATCGCTTGCCTTCGCTGTCGCGGCAAGTGCCAACTTGCCAGTCATTCTCTTGACGATCTTCTGGCGCCGTTTCAATACTGGCGGAGCTGTCACAGGTATGGTCGTCGGGTTATTCTCTTCACTGATTCTCGTCGCACTCAGTCCAAACCTTTGGGCAGTCGACGGTTCAGCCTTGTTTGTCGGGGAAGCCCTCTTCCCGCTGACGAATCCAGGAATCGTCTCCATCCCGCTTGGTTTCCTCGGAGCTATCGTCGGGACATTGTTGACGAAATCGAACGAAGTTGCCGGTAACTTCGAACGTATCTTAGTCAAGGCCAATACCGGTATCGATGCAGCAACGGAAGTCGCCGCGTCAAAAGAATAAGTTCCCCTTAACGGCTCCTTCAACCCCCTTGAAGGAGCCGTCCCCTTTTACATTCTTCTCATTCATTGCCATACTAAGTGAATAATAGAGAAGAAAAGGAAAGGAAGACTGTACATGGATCTCGCTTTTTATTATTTCTTAATCCTCGGATTTTTCATTGGAATCATTTCCGGATTTTTCGGAATCGGTGGCGGTATCATCTTGACGCCCCTGTTACTCATTTTAGGATATGCTCCGAGTGTCGCGATCGCGACGAGCCTCATGTTGACTCTCGGATCAACGGTTTCAGGTACGCTCTCTCACTTACGTCTTAAAAATGTCGTCTGGCGCGATAGTCTCGTCGTCGGTGGCGTCGGAATCATCGGTTCGACGATCGCGACACCACTCGTTCTTCGACTAGAGGCAGTCAATGGTGCTCATCTCGTCATCTCAATCGTTTATATCGGTCTCTTACTCTACTTCGCGAATAAATTCTTACGTCCGAAATCAACGACGGGTGAACAGACGGGGTGGAAAAATCGATATCTCGCTCTTGCCTTCACTGGTTTGTTCGCCGGATTCATTTCTTCATTACTTGGTGTCAGCGGTGGCTTCATCATCACCCCGTTACTCGTCGGGATCGTTGGCTATGAGTTGAAACGTGCGGTCGGAACGAGTATTGCTTCCGCGTTGCTGATTGTCCTATCGGGACTCGTCAATTACACGGTCGCAAGTACGAACATCGATATCCTGGTCGGAATCATGCTGATCGTCGGTGCCTTGCTCGGAGCACCGATTGGCGCGAAGCAATTGACGCACTTCGAAAGCCCATTCGTCAAAAAGTACCTCGGTATCTTCTATTTGACGGTTGCGATCAGTGTTTTACTCGAGGTCATCGGCTGGAACGTCGCTTCACTCTCTGTCCTCGTTGCGCTGAGTTTAATATTCTTACTGACACTCCTCATCTACAGTCGTCGTCGGACGAATGGATGAATCGTCTCATCACAAAAGCCGTGGTGCCTGTTTAAAGGCATCACGGCTTTTGTTCGTTTAAGCGACTCGTTTATGAGCCGTCCGTTCGTAATTCCTCGTTTGTTCAATGACCAAGTGCGACAAGAACAGCATCCCGATCAAGTTCGGAATCATCATCAATCCATTTGCGATATCTGCGACGAGCCACAACGGTTCTAATTGCGCGACGGCACCATAACAGGCTGCGAGTGCAAAGAATACACGGTATCCTTCGTTGAAACGTGTCGTACCGCTCAAGTACTCCAAGCACTTCTCTCCATAGACATACCAACCGATGATCGTCGAATAACCGAAGAAGAAGACGGAGAATGCGACAGTCCATTCTCCAAATGATCCAAGGACGCTCGCAAAGGCGGTTGCCGTTAGTGCTGCCCCGGAAAGGCTCGCATCGTGCGTTACACCTGAATGTAACCCGCCTGACGGATCCCAAAATCCTGTCGTCAGAAGAACGAGTGCCGTCATCGTACAGACGACCAAAGTCACGATGAAGGTACTTGTCATCGAGATCAATCCTTGTTCGACCGGACGTTCACTTTTCGCAGATCCGGCGATCAAGGCTGCTGTCCCGAGTCCTGCCTCATTCGTAAAAATGCCTCGTGCTACACCGACTTGCATTGCCATCATGATCGATACACCGGTGAAGGCGCCTGCAGGTGCAAGCGGCTGGAAAGCATACGCAAAGATTAAACCAAGGGCTGGTAGAATCTGATCTGCTTTCACTACCAAAAGCACACAAGCGGCACCGATATAGAGCAAGCTCATGATCGGAACGAAGATCGTCGAGATCGCACTGACGCGTTCGAGCCCACCACGAATCGATACATAGACTGCCAGCGCGAGCAGAATGCCGAAGAGTAGAAGCGGTACATGAAACGATTGCTCAAGCACCGTTGCCATCGCATTCGCTTGCACGGTGTTCCCGACACCAAATGATGCAATCAAACCAAATGCCGCAAACAAGATGGCGAGGAATTTAAATTTTGCACCTAGTCCCTTTTCGATATAATACATTGGTCCACTGACAGCTTCGCCGCGTTCATTTCGACTTCTAAAAAGAATCGCAAGAAGACTTTCCGCATATTTCGTCGCCATTCCGATCAAACCGATGATCCACATCCAAAAGACTGCACCCGGTCCGCCCATCGTTAAGGCGACCGCGATTCCCGCGATGTTTCCGTTCCCGATCGTCGCTGCAAGAGACGTCATTAACATCTGAAAGCTACTAATTTCCCCTTCACCCTGTCCTGATTTTTGAACTGACAATTGAAACGCTTGTTTCAAGCGACGAAACTGAAGACCACGTAAACGAATCGTAAAGTACACTCCCGTTCCTACTAACAACACCATGCTTGGAATTCCCCAGACCCAAGCAGATATCAGACGTAACACATCCATGCCATTTCATCCTCTCTCTTTTTCCGAGGCTTACCGTAGCATGGAGTTGTGTTTTCATACAATACGAAAGAATACTTTTTGTGATTTTACACAACAGAAGCTATACTAAAGATACTGAACGAGAGAGAAAGAAGGGATTCCTCCATGTTAGAAGCTTCATACCATTCGTTAGACGATTTAGCGGAAGCGATCGGTATCGCCTTAAATGCGCCGATTACGATTGAAGATCGTAATCACCGTCTCCTTGCCTATAGTACGCATACTGCTGACACGGACCCTGCTCGTGTCGCAACGATCATCGGTCGCCGGGTACCGGAATCGGTCATCGACCAACTCTGGAAAGACGAAGTCATCCAGAGTCTCGCTACTCAAGACGATCCGCTCATCATTTCTGCGCGCACGGATGTTGGACTGAATGACCGCGTCGCCATTGCCATCAAACAAGATTCAGAAATTCTCGGCTACATTTGGTCGATTGCTCGCAGTACCCCGTTCACTCCATCAGAACTAGCAGATTTAAAGAAAGGAGCTCTGCTTGCTCAACGTCAGTTACTAGCGATCGATATGCAGAAAAAACGGAAGGAAGAGCAGACGGAACAATTCTTCTTTGAGTTATTACATGAAGAACTATCCGAGTCGGAGATCCTGAAGATGTTTTCTAAGCTCCATGTCGCACCCCCTGGCATTAGTCGTTTGACGGTCATCCGTTTTTCAGAAGCAATCACACCACGACTTGCGGATCGTCTGCGCTATTTATTGACGATCCAACAGACGGTTCGTCCATTACTTTACGCATATGATGAAACAGATTTTATCTTGTGGATCAGCACAAACGACCGCGACGCAGAACAAGAGCGTCTACAGTTTGACGCCTTCATCCAGTCCTTCCGCCAATTACTCGCGGAGCGGTTCGATTACACGGACTTTGTCGCAGCAAGTAGTGAAGTCTTCACAGGCGTCCAAGCGATTCCCGAGCGCTATGAAGAAGCGGGCATCGTCTTGCGTTTGAAAGATGCCTTTCCATTCGAACTGAAGAACGTGACGCGTTACGAACGTCTCGGCTTGTTTCAGCTCTTGCCAATTTTTTCAGAACGTCTGCGACGACGAACGGTCCGTCTCGAAGAAATCGAGCGATTGCGTGCTTACGATGTGAAACATGCCTCCTCTTTATGTGAGACGCTAGAATGGTTTCTTCATTACGATGGGAACGTCAAGCAAGTCGCTTCCCATCTCCATGTGCATCCGAACACGATCCTATATCGGATGCGACGGATCGAGGAGGAAGCTGGTATCCGGATGGAATCACTACCCGAACGTTCCTTACTCTATTTGTACCTAAAAGCAGACCGATATCCTTTGTGATTTTACACAAAGGATATCGGTTATTTTTGAAAACACCGATAAAGTAGAGCGCTTTCATTTCTCGTATACTGAAGAAGAAGAGAAATTGATTTGTTTATTTGCGAAAGGGGATCGCGTTCACATGATCATTGGAGTATTAAAGGAAATCAAAAACAACGAAAACCGTGTTGCATTAACACCTGCCGGGGTAGCAGCGTTACATGCACAAGGACATCGTGTCATCATTGAATCGATGGCAGGCATGGGGAGTGGCTTCACGAACGAGGAGTACGTCAAAGCTGGTGCTGAAATCATCGCGACTGCTGCTGAAGTCTGGGCAACAGCCGAACTGGCTTTAAAAGTCAAAGAGCCAATCGCTTCAGAGTACCAATATTTCCGTCCGGACCTGACATTATTCACGTATCTCCACCTAGCTGCTGAGCCAGAACTGACACGTGCACTCGTTGATTCGAACATCACAGCAATCGCTTATGAGACAGTCGAGAAGAACCGCACACTTCCATTGTTAACACCAATGAGTGAAGTCGCCGGTCGTATGGCATCACAAATCGGTGCACAGTTCTTGGAAAAACCACACGGTGGTATGGGCATCCTGCTTGCAGGTGTCCCTGGGGTTCGTCGTGGAAAAGTAACAGTCATCGGTGGCGGTGTCGTCGGAACAAATGCTGCGAAACTCGCTGTCGGTCTTGGTGCAGATGTTACAATCATCGATGTTAGTCCAGAACGCCTTCGCCAGTTAGATGATATCTTTGGTAACTCGATCAACACATTGATCTCAAACCCGTACACGATTGCTGAAGCGGTCGCTGAAAGTGATCTCGTCATCGGTGCTGTCTTGATTCCAGGTGCAAAAGCACCGAAGCTCGTCACTGCCGACATGGTCAAACGGATGAAGCCAGGTGCTGTCATCGTTGACGTTGCCATCGACCAAGGTGGAATCTTTGAGACGGTTGACCGCATCTCGACGCATGATGATCCAACGTACGAAAAATTCGGTGTCGTTCATTACGCGGTCGCGAACATGCCGGGTGCCGTTCCACGTACGTCTACCCTGGCATTGACGAACGCAACGCTTCCGTATGTCCTTGAACTCGCGAATAAAGGCACACATCGTGCGCTTGCTGAAAACGATGCTCTCGAAAAAGGATTGAATGTCGCGCAAGGCTTCGTCACGTATGAAGCGGTCGCACGCGATCTCGGATACACGTACAAATCCGTTGAAGATGTACTTCACTTACACGCATAATTTCGAAAGTAAAAATAGCCGATGCTTCCTTTTCTAGGAATGATCGGCTATTTTTTATGAAAAGAAGAAATTGCGGACGAATCTCTTTATTATTTCTTGAGGCACCACTCGGCTTGTCATATGATGAAAATATATGATTTTGAACTAATAGAGGTGATTTCATTACATGACACAAACCGTAACCGCTCATTCTCATGAACTTCAGAGCCATGTCGCTGAAGTTGCGTTACTCGAAGCACTGACATCTGATACAGAAGAGAACATACGTATTGCCGCAACCGAGCGCTTACGTGTTCTCGTTCCATCCCATCCATTGCTCAACATTGCTACAGCCCATTCCCTTTATTTCAAGAACGAACTCACTCAAGCGCGTCGACTTATTGAAGAGACGCACCAGCAAATCGGCGAGCATGTGCAAGGATACATTCTTCTCGGTATCATCAGTGAAGAGGAAGGATATATGCACGAAGCAGAACAGTTTTTCCTTTCAGCCATCACACGGTTCCCGGAAGAACCGGCAGGACATCGTTCTCTTGCCGTCCATTACAATCATCGACAATTTTATGGAGAATCAGCTGTCCATGCGTTTACATATTTAAAAAAAGTTGGCGCATCTGGAATCGATACGCTGATGGCTATTGATTCCATCCAACAACTAGACGGTCATTCGATCGATATGTTGGAAACACTCTATGCGTTAATCATCGGGGTATCTCATCTCGATAAAACAGCTGTCTTTCATGCGACTGCTTCTGCTAATCAAGGTATTCAATACGAGATGCTACATGCTACATTGCGTGAAGACAGCGACGATACACTCTACGCTAAACTCGACGAACGCATTTCCAATATGCTCGAGCACGGCTTGTACGCAGCTGTTTATGACGATTCCGAAGAAAAAATCTATCGCTATGTTTTCCGTGATATGTGTCGAGATATGACCATCCGTCATGCAGGATGGCGTGCGTACCCAGACTATATTCGACTACGTTTTCTCTATTTCAAACAATTGTTGTTACGCGACTGAAAGTCAAAAAGCAAACGCAACGAGTGCCGCGATCGTCCATGGCAAGATTAAGTTGTCGAGATCGCGATATGAGATTGCTTCGATTAAGGCTGCGATGTTTGCAAGCAAGAAGCCGTAACTGACAGCGAGCCAAATCGGTTGTCCATAAAATAAGAACGTTACAGTCAAAACAAGGAATGACGCTAAAAACAAAGCGATACTTCCTTCAAAGGAACGTTTCGTCTCACCGCGGACGTAAAACGTCTTCCCGAAGCGTTTTCCGACGAGTGCCGCGAGACCATCTCCCCAAGCGAGCACCATGCTTCCCGCAACGAATGCCATCGGTTGTCGTTCGAAGAAGAATAGGACGAGTCCTGCCAATGCGAGCGGATAATAGACCGTTCCATAAGAAGGACGGTCGACGCCATGCATCTGTCCGATTCCTTTTCGTAATGTCAACAGATTGACGAGAGCAAAGAAAAGTAATGGTACGATGGCGATGTACCAGTGATCAAGCCATAGCAGCGCAAGAAATACCCAGTGACCGACAGCGACATGAATCCATTTCCGAACCGTCTCGGGAGAAAATCCGAAACGGCGTCCAACGAATTCAAGAATGACGAGAATGAAGCCGACGATTCCAATCGTGCCAATGGCAGCAAACCATTCCATCGTGATTCCCCCTTTCCTATTATTGTACGTTGTTTTAGTTGCCATTTGCCCTATTGAACCTTCATTTGATAACATAAGGTCAAATGACGTCCTAGAGAGGAAGTTTTGGAAATGTATGATGCTCAAGCAGTCCAAACATTATCAAGTTGTCTGCAACGCCTGAACGAGGGGAAAGGAATCGAACCCCTCGTCGCAATGGAAGGAACGGAATTGCCAAAGGTAATCAATCGCCTGAAACAATTCGATCCATTAAAAAATGGTTTATCGATCAATGAAATCGTCCATTTGGCAAATGCTCTAATCGGAGAACACATGTCAGCGACGACGATCCAGAACTGGACGAAACGTGAAGTTCGGGACATCATCGGCGTACCGCATCGTGGGAAAAAATACTCGATCAATCAAGCCGCCATCATCTACCTGTTGGATGATTTAAAACACCTCTTCTCGTTAGAAGAAACACGGGAACTGCTGACGATCGTCTTCCAGAACCCAAATATCGATGAGGATGATTTAATCAGCCCTCTTAATTTTTATCTCGTCTATACGCAGCACGCGGAGACAAGTGGACCGATCGAATTAACGGAGAAGCGTCTCAAACGCTCGCTCGAGCGGATTAACGCCTACCGCCCTGAAACCGTTCATGTCTTACAACTCTGCCTCTACGCCCGTCGTGTGTCGCATTTGACACATGAAGCTAAACAACGCCTCCATCATGTCCTGCAAACGACATGATGAAAAAAAGATGCCATCCATGTCATGGAAGGCATCTTTTTTTTATTAAACAGCTGTCAGTGATTTAAAGTGGACGTTATTCGTCAGACTTTTCAGGACAGAGAGTAGTTCGTACATCGAGAGCTTGTCAGCATCCTTGACAAGACGGTATTCATCACCGTCCTGCAATAATTCCGCAACGACTTCTCCGGCTGCACTCCGTACGGAGAATTTTCCTTTTGTCAGGTCGAAGGAAATCGTGAACGTACCACGCTCATATACGTTGTACTCACATTTCTTCGAGAAGAGCGAAAACTTCTCGCGCATTTGACCTACCTCTTGTCCATCATGGTTCATCACGACCCATTTCTTGCATGTCGGAATGAACTTACCAAACGCTACCCCTCTACCTTCACCATTCATTACTTGAACACGACCGTTTTCGTCGTGTTGAACCGCACCGATCATTTGGTGCGCTTCATCATAAATCGCGGCATGACCTTGCGAAAAAACGCAACCCTGCACATAGACAACTTTGCGCAACAGAAATTCTCCTCTCACTGCTAAAACGTGCTGGTTTTTCGTCCCCAGTTTATTTAGACATCCTGTATAGTTTAACTTTCTTTATCTGTATGATATTTCGTTAACGAAAATGATTATTGCACCGTTTCTTCAAATTGACAACCCCCTTTTGTCGACAATCATTCGACAAGTTCAATGCAGGTTCATCTCTTTTGCAAATGCGAGCAATTCTTCCCGATCGATGAGACGAACTTGATTCGGTTCTGCCAGTTGATACGCGGCTTCTGTAAAGGTCGAATTCGTAACGACCCATCCCTCGTCCATTCCGTAGAATGGAACCGAGGCAGCGACCTGTTGAACCGCTTCGAGCCCTACAGCCGCACTGTATCGCTTCGCCTGGATGGCAATCTTATACCCTCGTTCATCCTCTATCAACAAATCTGCTCCGAAGTCGCGTGAGGCAGGTGTCAACTCGACCCGATATCCTGCTGTTTCAAATAAATCGGCAAGCCATTCTTCAAATTCTCGTCCTTCCATTCGATCGAGTCTTTTTTCAAGCGACGGCGTTAAAACGGACAAAAGAAGAAAAAGGATACACCCTACTATACTGATGATTAAGATTAAAGGTTCCCAAGAACTTGAAAAAAAATAAGTTCCGAAAACTCCTATCATGGCAAACAAAGCTGCTAGTAACAATCGTTTTCTTTTTAATTGTTTCATCCTACTTTTCCCCTCTACTTCGTCGTGACCTTTTTTTCACTATACTAAAATTCTTCGTTGGTTGCTTCCTTCGACAGGAAACGCGGCTCGTCTTGCAGAAGTAAACTAACGAGGAAAGACTGTCTTAAAATCCATGGTCGAAGACCAGTAAGGAGGTAGCTCATGGCAGAACATTCATCCCCTTCATCGCTACGGATCATCCATTCGACGTTACGTGCTATGAAAGAACCCGTACTTCTTGTCGATGCAGATGGAAAGATTCACTTTCATAATGACGCGTTTCAACACCAGTTCATGACCACTCCGGATAAAGAAACGATCCAGAAACTTTTTTCGATTACGGATGATTTGTTTCCGATCCAACAGGAAACCGTCATTTTGACGACACATCAGTTAACAGTCACAGCGATTGAAGAGACTGACTATTTTCTTGTCCATGTCGCTTCTCTTAAAATAGAAGACTTATTTGATTCAACTTTTGATGCTGCCTTATTCATCACAGATCCGGAGTTTCGGATTCGAGCATATAACGAGGTTGCCAGTACCTTATTCCGATTCGATCATGCCGAAGACATCATCGGTCTAAAACCGACGATTCTCCATGACGCAAAGGAAGTTGCTACCCGCCGTCAACATCTTGAACAACTGAACCTGAAAGATTTATCCGATGAACAACTCTTCTTACTCCATGGTCGGGAAGCGGAAAATGAATGGACCTATCATCGTCTGGATGGTTCGACGTTCCATGGACGGCTTTATATGACACGTCTGCCGAATGATACGTACTTTTTACTCATTCAGGACATCACGACACAAAAACAAATCGAATGGCACCTGACGAAAAGTGAACGCCGCTTCCGACTCTTCTCGGAGTCCGTCGTCGAAGCCGTCATTTTTCATGACCATGGCATCATCATCGATGCCAACCGCGCAGCAGAGGTCATCTTCCGGACGAAGCTTGAAAAGATGAAAGGAAAAACGACGCTTGAGTTGATTCATCCGGATCATCATGCGCGTGTCTTACAACGAATCGAAGAACATCGAGAAGAACCCTATGAAGTTCTTGGTCAACGTGCCGACGGAACTTCTGTCGAAATTGAAGTTTTCCCACGTGAAATCATCTACAACAATATCCGTATGCGCGTCGCCGTCGTTCGTGATATCACGGAACGAAAAAAAATCGAGAAAATGCTTGAACGTGAAAAAAATGCCATCATGCGTCAACGTGACATCACACAATCGATTCTTCAAGCCTCTAATGAAGGATTCCTGCTGACGGAAGAGGATGGAAGTTTCATCTTCATGAACGTCAAAGCACGCAAGTTACTTGATGTACCAGGGATTGCGCCAAGTAAAATCCAAGAACGGATCAGTCTGATTCCGAATCTCGATTTGAACACTCGATTCGAGATGCTCCGACAAGTAGAAGAATTACTCGCCGGAAAACATTCTGAACTATCGTTTCGTTTTACGTTACAGCGACCGAACGAATCGAGTCCACTTTATTTTGAATTTTATGCGACGGCGATCAAGAAGGAAAAGAGTCGTATTTCTCGTCATGGTTTCTTATTCGTTTTCCGTGACCGAACTGAGGAAGCAAAGATGGATCAAGTCAAGGATGAACTTGTCAGTACCGTATCGCATGAGTTACGGACGCCACTCTCATCGATCCTCGGGTATATGGAATTGCTTCGCTACCGAGAGCAACCAGCTGATAAAATCAAACGTTATGTCGAAATCGTTCACGAAGAGACCAAACGGCTGACGACACTATTAAATGAGTTTTTAGATATTCAGCGTCTAGAGGGTGGAAAACAGGAGTATACCTTTACCTCGTTCTCATTACGCGATCTCCTCACATCGACCGTCGATACCTATCGGGAAACCGTCGAACACCGGATTGAATTGGAACTACCGGAAGATCCCGTACTCGTTTTTGCGGATGAGCACAAAATCAAGCAAGTCATGTTGAACTTGCTTTCGAATGCTATTAAATACTCTCCACAGGCGGATCACATTCAAGTCCGTCTCTCAGCAAACGAAGAGAAAGCGACGTTCTCCGTGACCGATTACGGACTCGGTATTCCACAAAATGCATTCGACAAGCTCTTTACGAAATTTTACCGGGTCGATAACTCGGACATCCGGAAAATTGGTGGTACCGGACTCGGTCTTGCCATCTGTAAGGAAATCATCGAATCACACGGAGGAGCGATTTCAGTTGAATCAGAAATCAATGATGGTTCGACGTTCACCGTCGTTCTTGAACGCGATCCAAGAAAGGAATGGAATTGATGCGGACCTATTTCATGACGGGTTTTCCCGGCTTTTTAGCGACTAAACTAATTGAACAACTAGCACGAATTCCAAATCAAATCGCTTGTTTTCATGTGCTTCATTTATCGTCAGAACGAAACGCAGCTGTTAAGCGACGCGATGACCTTTTAGAACGCACATCTTTACGACCCGAGCAACTCGTGTTGCACGAAGGCGATATCACGGTCGAACAACTTGCTTTATCGTCTGATATACGGATGATCCTGCAACAAGAGGTCACACATATCTTTCATCTTGCTGCGCTATACGATTTAGCTACGGCATATGAACCTGCCTTTCGGATCAATGTCATCGGTACCGCGAACGTGACGCAGTTTGCCCACACGTGCCGTGCTTTAGAACGCTACATCTACTTCAGTACAGCGTATGTCTCCGGTCTGCGCTCCGGCACGATTCTCGAAGAGGAATTACAGGCAAGTCGCTTTAAAAATGCTTACGAAGAAACAAAATACCTTGCTGAAGTGCGCTTACGCAAAGAACTCGGAACGATTCCCTATACAATCATCCGCCCCGGCATCGTCGTCGGACATTCTGAAACAGGTGAAACACCGAAATGGGATGGTGTTTATTTTGTTTTGAACGCGATGCGTTTCCTGCAATCCTTTGCTCCTCTTCCGTATCCTGGTCGAGCAAACGCGCTCGTCAATCTCGTGCCATATGATTATGTCATTGAAGCGACTGCTTATCTCAGTCATGCACCCGTCGGAAAAAATAAGACATATCATCTGACGGATCCATTTCCACATGGCGCACGCGCGATTTTCGAGATGTTACATGTCGCCTATTATGGACGTTACCCGCGTGGTATCGTACCATTTCGGCTCATCAGTACAGCGTTGACACCCACCGTCGCAAAACGACTCCAGATGCAACGTCAGACACTCGATTATTTCATCCATCCCGTTCAATACGATACAACACAGGTCTTACGTGATTTACGAGATACCGGAATCATTTGTCCGGACCTAACAGAAACGATGCCTCGGCTCGTCCATTATTACCAAACACACGCGACACACTAAAAAAGTCCAATCGTTCTTCCTCAAGGGAAGTCGATTGGACTTTTTCATCGGTTACCCGATCAACATATTCTCTTTTGGATAACGAATCGTTCGATCTCGTTGCGTCGCGAACGTGAACAGAATCGTTAAGGAGCCGACACGTCCGAGTAACATCATGAACATGATCAAAAACTTCCCAAAGCTGTTTAACTCTGGTGTCACATTCAATGATAGACCGACCGTCCCGAATGCGGAGACGGTCTCAAAGAATAAACCAATAAAGGAAATGTTCGGCTGGGTCAACGCCAGGAACGTCGTAATTAAAGCAATGAACAGTAAACTGAAGACAGCAATCGCGTACGCTTTTTGGATTGCCTGTGCTTGCACCGTCCGTCGCATCAGCACGGTCTCACGCTGTCCGCGTAGATACGTCCAGACATTCTTTAAGATAACTGCCGCCGTCGTGACCTTGATCCCGGAGCCTGTCGACGCGGAACCTGCTCCGATGTACATCAAGACCATCATCAAGCCGATCGAGAGCGGCACCATCGTCGTTAAGTCGATTGTCTGGAAACCAGCCGTCCGTGTCGTGACGACTTGGAAGAATACGATATGAAGTGCATGAAAGAACGACTCGTCGCGTAATGAACCTAAGTGAGACACCCATTCATAGAGCATCATCGCTAAGACACCCAGTCCATTGATGACGAATAACGACAGCACCATCAATTTCGAGTGCAGAGAGATTTTTTTGAAGCTTCGTTTTCCCGCGATGTCAGCAATGACCGTAAAGCCTAATCCACCAATCATCAAGAGCGCCGCAATCGTCAGGATGAACGTCGTATCTTGTTGGAAACCAATCAAGTTATCGCCCCAAAGTGCGAACCCTGCATTGTTAAAGGCAGATACGGCGTGGAACAAACCGTAGTAAAGTGCTTTCCCAAAGCTATATTTGTATTGAATGAACAAATCGAGCGCAATCAAGAACATACCAACGATTTCGACAAGGACTGTCGTGACGATGATATTTCGAACAAGACGAATCGTTCCCCCTGGGCTATCGAGGTTGAACATCTCTTGGATGATGATGCGCTGACGAATTCCGATTTTTCGCCCTGTCACGCTCAGTAAGACGAGCGCAATCGTCATGAAGCCGAGCCCTCCTACCTGAATCAAGAGCATCATGATAAGTTGCCCGAACAGATTAAAGGCTTCCGCGATATTAATCGTCGAGAGACCGGTAACGGTTCCGGCAGAAGTCGCGACGAACAAACAATCGATGAAGGAGATATCTTGCCCCTCCTGTTGCGAAATAGGCAACCACAACAAAAAACCACCTAGCAAAATCGTCAATGTGAAACCCGTCGCGATGAAGCGTGCCGGTTTATCGAACAACTGATGATACATCAATTCACCCACACGACCAAAACGTGCCAGTGGTGAACGTCTTTTATGCGAGAACATCTTACTCCCCCTAGATTTTTTCAGACAGAATTGTCTTTATCATACTCCCTCGAATTAAGAAGTTCTATCGAAATATGCAATCGACTAAACGTTTTCTTATTTTTTTGGTAAACTAGATAAAAGTGGACGTGTAATCATTAAAGGAGGTTGAGGGAAACAGTGGACCCTAAGATGGCTGATCATTCGATTGAGGATGTCTGGCGAAGGCTGGAACGGCAATCACAATGGATGCCTGCGCAATTGTATTATCAATTTGAGGAACTCTTGTCACTACATTTGGAGCAACCGATTCTAAATGAATTGTATCAAGTGTTAAAAAAATACGACGTACTGACCGATATAGAGCGTGACGAACGAAACGAAAGCATTCAAATGCTAATCGATGAAAACGGCGCTTGATTCTCGGTTTTTGGATTTCCGAGCAGAAGAAGTGTCTTCTGCTCTTTTATTTTTCGTTCTTATACGCATTACATACAGAAAGGTGGCACACATCAATCATGGATATCGTGTCGATAATCGGGATCATACTAGGTCTTATCACATTGATCGGAGGAATGATCTTAAAAGGTGCGCCTCCAGTCGCCCTACTTAACCCTGCAGCCCTCGTCATCATCTTCGTCGGGACAGCCGCTGCCATCATGATTTCCTTCCCGAAGGAACGCCTAAAGGTACTACCGGCACTGTTTAAAGTCATCTTTTTCGAACAAAAATTAATGACGAAACAAGTCTTACTCGGACAGTTTCTGACACTTTCGACGCAAGCACGGAAAGAAGGACTGCTGTCATTAGAAGCAGCTTTAGAAGAAGTCGACAATGCGTTCATGAAGCGTGGTGTCATGATGGTCATCGATGGGCAGCCATCTGAATATGTCGAGGACGTCATGACGCGCGACCTCGAAAACATGACGGAACGGCATCATGCCAATGCAAACATCTTCACGCAAGCTGGAACTTACGCTCCGACCCTTGGGGTTCTCGGTGCCGTCGTCGGTCTTGTTGCCGCTTTATCCGATCTGTCGGATATTGAAAAATTAGGTCATGCGATCTCAGGTGCCTTCATCGCGACGCTGTTCGGGATTTTCACCGGGTATGTCCTTTGGTTCCCGTTCGCAACGAAACTGAAGCAAAAATCAGCGAGCGAGATTCAACTGTACGAGATGATGATCGAAGGCATTCTGTCGATCCAAAACGGTGAATCACCAAAAAACTTAGAAGATAAGCTACTCGTGTACCTGACACCGAAGGAGCGTGCGAACTATGAAGCGGAAAAAGAAGCCGCATGACGAACATATCTCCGAAGGCTGGTTGATTCCCTACGCCGACTTATTGACCTTACTTCTAGCACTCTTCATCGTTCTTTTTGCTTCGAGTAATGTCGATGCCGTCAAGCTAAAAGCGATGTCCCAGTCGTTTAGCTCCGTCTTCAATGGTGGTTCAGGGATGATTACGAACAGCTCGCTCTCCACTCAAGAAGAAGAGGATTCGAAAAAACTCGACGCGCGAACGAAGGCACAAAGCTATGAAATCGCAGAACTCGAGAAGATTAAAGACGAAGCAAACAAATATATCAAAAATGAACAGCTCGAAAAAGACATCAAGGTGGAAATTACAAATGAAGGACTTGTCTTCACGATTCGTGACCGAGCCCTCTTCTCGCCAGCTCAAGCAGAAGTAAGAGGACGCTCGCTTCAAATCGCAGAAGGCATGAGTGCACTACTCGTCAAGGCAGGACAACGTCAGATTCAAGTCTCCGGTCATACGGATAATATCCCAATCAATACGGCACAGTATCCATCAAACTGGGAACTCAGTGCAGACCGGGCGATCAGTTTCATGCGTGCCTTACAACGCAATCCAAAGCTCGAACCAAAACGGTTTACTGTCAGCGGTTACGGAGAGTTCCAACCGATTGCGTCCAATCAAACAGAAGCCGGTCGTAGTCAGAATCGACGTGTCGAGGTATTGATTCGACCATTGATCGACTTAAAAGCAAACGTACTCGACGAAACGAAAGTTAAGTCCGGCACGTAAAAAAAGATCCTTCGTGGTTGGTTACCACGAAGGACCTTTTCAATAATACGGACGAATCATGATATAGACGATGACGCCAGTGAAGCTGACGTATAACCAAAGCGGCATCGTAAAGCGTGTCCATTTTTTATGCTTCTCGAAATTTTGATTCACAGCATGCGCGAGTGACATCAAGACGAGCGGGACGATGACTGCAGCTAGAATGATGTGCGTAATCAAGATGAAGAAATAGATCGGACGAACAAATCCTTCTCCACCGAACTTCGTCGATTCACTGACTGCATGGTACGTGACGTATGAAATCAAGAATAGCGTTGTCGTCGTCATCGCACCACCAATGAAGCGGCGATGATTCACACGGTTACCGCGACGAATCGAAATCCATGCCCCGAGCAACAGCATGAAGGTAAAACTATTAAAGATGGCGTTCAAAAAAGGAAGTAACGTCCAATCGAATCCTGAGTCGACTTGTACAGGTGGCGCAAAAAATAAGAGAGCCACGAGTAGGTTGATGACAAGAGTCAACAGGATGACGAGTGGGACAAAATTCCGTTTAGTAGCAGGTTGTTGCATGAATCATTCTCCTTGTTTCCAGTCGAAATAACGTTTCAACCATTTTGGGATCGGACCAGCGAATAAACGCTCACGCCAGTAGACATCAGCAGCACGCTGAACGGCAGCACCACGAATCGGATACGGATGCACGACACGTGACAGTTGACCGACCTTATCTTTACGTGCCATTGCATAGACGACTTCTTGCATCCACTCGCCGGCTTGTTCTCCGATCGCATGTGCCCCGATCAGTTTCCCGCGTTTATCGGCGATGAGCTTGACGCGCCCTTCCGTCTGACCATTGATGACGAAACGATCCACTTCATCGAGACCCGTCTGGTAGACTTTGATGTCACCGTGTTTCTTACGTGCTTCTTCTTCTGTCAAACCGAGATGGAACAATTCAGGCGTTGTGAATGTTACCCACGGGACCGCTCGATAATCAGGTTTCGTCCGTAAACCGAACAAAGCATTTGTGACGACGGTTTTTCCTTCTAGTCCTGCGACGTGCGTAAACGGTAAGGAATCAATCGTATCTCCGACGGCAAAGATATGCCGCTGACTTGTCCGGAGCGAACCGTCGACTTGAACGAATCCTTTTTCGACATGAACACCAGCCCGATCAAGACGTAACGCCTCGATGCGTGGCTTACGACCGACCGCGACAAGAACGGCATCCGTTTCGATGACACGTGATTCCCCATTTGCTTCGACCGTCACTTCGATGCCTCCAGCTGACTTGCGGACATGCGTGACCTTCGTATCGAGATGCAACGTCAATTCTTGCTCGAGCTGACGTTGAATGACTTCGACCATGTCACGATCTTCTTTTCCGAGCAGCGTCTTCATGCCCTCGATAACTGTGACTTCCGTTCCGAGGTGCGCGTAAGCTTGCGACAGCTCAAGACCGATCGCCCCACCACCAATAACGAGCAGCCGCTCAGGACGCTCTGTTAATTCAAAGATCGTCTCGTTCGTTAAATAATCGATCGTATCTAGCCCATCAATCGGTGGAATGATCGGTTGGGATCCTGTTGAGATCGCAAACTTTTCACCAACGACAAGCTGTCCCGCTACTTCGACTTCATGTGCACTAAGGAATGTCGCTTCTCCGATATAGACATCGACACCAAGATCTTCAAATCGTTTCGTTCCATCATGGGATTGAATGATGTTACGCGCACGATCAACGCTTGCTTTCGTTTTAGAATAGACCGCGTCTCCGTTCAGCGTCACGTTGTATTTTTCAGCCGTCCGCTTCATGACGTGCACGTCGTGTGCGGCTTCAATCAAAGCCTTTGAAGGAACACAACCATAATGGAGACAATCTCCACCTAGATGTGCATGACGTTCAATCAGGGCAACATGTGCACCAAGACTTGCTGCACCGGCAGCAATCGTCATTCCGGCTGCACCACCACCGATGACAACTAATTGATAGGTCTTCATCGCAAACCCTCCTCATACCGACGTGTGATGTCTTCCATCCGTTTACGGTTGACGCCCCAGTCAGAGTATCCGACACGTGATGCCGAACGGAAATGAATCACTTGTGCGGCTTCATCGAAGTAAAATTCGACGTCATCCTTGAAGCGAAAGACTTTACTCGTGAAGATGGCATGGATGTATGTTCCTTCCTCCTTAACGATTTTGACTCGGTCGAGGCTTTGTAGAATACGTAAGAGGTGGAACTTCGAATCCGCAAGCGTTCCTTTGAACGGGAGCGGACGCATTTTCATATCCTGTAGATCGGTTTGAGTAGATACCGCATTCGGTTTTCCGGAGAGCGGTTGAAGCGTACCATTTGAAACACCAAGTGCCATGACTGATTCCTCCGTTTCCTATCATTTGATCCATTTCGTACTATAATCCACTTTACTTTACCAGTTTCTGTTTCACTCTGCCTGTCTGAGTGTTTACGCTTTCGTGACAGGGAGCAGAATCGTCGCGATGACGCCGCCTTCTGGCTGATTGTCGATGAATAGCTTGCCTTCATGTGCTTCAACAAGCTCTCGACAAATCGATAGCCCGAGTCCCGTTCCGCCCTTTCCTTTTTGCACTTGATAAAACTTTTCCGTGACATGACGTAGGTGTTCTTTCGGAATACCAGGTCCTTCGTCACTGAAAGAAAGGAATAACACACGCTCGGAACGAACGAGTCGAACCGTAATCGCTCCTCCAATTGGTGAAAAACGGATTGCATTATCAAGCAGGTTCAAGAAGACTTGTTTCAATCGGTTTTCGTCGTATAGACCAATGACTTGCGCCGGTAACTTTTGCACGATCTGAACATTTTTCTCTTCCAGCTTTTGACGTAGTTGCGCTGCGACGGTCTCGATGATTTCCGTTAAGTTGACTTCCTGACGGTATAGGACGAGACGACTCGTCTCGAGTTTTGAGAAATCGAGTAACTGTTCAACGAGCGAAATCAAACGCTCCGTCTCTGAATGAATGATGCCCATCCCAAGCGACGCCTCTTCCGGCAACTGATCCTGTTCGACGAGTAACGTCTCACTCCAGCCTTTGATCGATGTCAACGGTGTCCGTAACTCGTGGGAGATACCCGAAATGAATTCATCTTTCAATGTTTCCTGTTGTTTGATCTGTTGCCCCATATAATTGATCGTCCGTGCTAGTTCTCCAAGTTCGAACGAATACTCCTCGTTCACCTTAACGTCGTAATGTTGTTTCGCGATTTGGTCCGACGCACCGATGACCTCTTGGATAGGTCGAACGATCGAAGACACCAGACGTGAGGAATAAATGAAGGCAAGTCCCCAAACTACTGTACCCAAGAGGACGATTGCTAAACAAATTTCAATCACACGTCGGTTGATTCGTTCAAGCGATGTCGTATAACGGAGCGCTCCCGTCGTCTGACCGAATGACACGACAGGTTCCGTCACTTCCAGCAAATGCTCTCCCGTCGCCTCATCGTCATATCGTTTCGTGACGGTTTGACCCGCTCTTACTTGATTGACTGCCTCTCGCGTCAATTTACGTTGCGAAATGAACCCTGTCGAGGAATAACGCGGAATGCCTGTCGCATCCAACACTTCGATTTCTGCATCTGGATAGGCATAAGAATCGAGTACATCATGAATCGTCGCTTCTGAATCCGTGTAATCATAAGCGAGACCACTATTTGCAAACAACACCGCACTCGCATTCGCATGACGTTTCAAGACATCCGTCGCCGTCACGTAATAATAGTTATAGGTCACGAATGAGAGAATCCCGATGACAAGTAGGACCGTCACCGTGATGATCGTCATGAATCGAATCAATATCTGGCGCTTCATTCTTCGTTACGCCACTTGTATCCATGTCCCCACAGTGTCTCGATGAACTTCGGTTCCGCTGGATTTTCTTCGATTTTTTGACGAAGACGGCGAATGTTGACATCGACTGTCTTTCGATCGCCGAAATAGTTCTCGCCCCATACCGCATCGAGTAGTTCATCTCGCGACATGACTTGATCCTCATTTTTAATGAAATGACAAAGTAAATCATATTCAGTCGGCGTCACTTCGACGTCAATGCCGTCTTTTTGGACACGCTTCGCTCCTAAATCAATTCGGAACGGTCCAGAAACAAGTTCACGCGGCTGTTTTCTGCGGCGTAATGTCTCTACCCGTCGCAGGAGCGACTGGATACGTGCGAGTAATTCTGCTGGACTGAACGGCTTCGCGATGTAGTCATCCGCCCCTACGCTTAGTCCCATGACTTTATCTTCTTCTCGCGTCCGTGCCGTCAGCATGATGATCCCGACCACTTCATCCTTCGCCCGCGCCTGTTCACAGACAGCGAAACCATCGACTTCCGGCATCATGATATCCAGTAACAGAATATCAAAGGTTTGTTGATCAAATTGCGCGAGTGCCTCTTTTCCGTTTTCTGCTTCAATGACGTCATAGCCTGCCCGTTTCAAATTGATGACGATGAAACTGCGAATCGCGTGTTCATCCTCGGCTACTAGTATTTTGGTCATTCTTTTCTCCCCCTGATTCTTTATTCCACGAGTGTGACACGATTGACGAACATTTCATAATCCTTCGTCGCATCGATCACATAGACATAGTCGATGCCCTCTTTAATTTTTCGTTTTTGGTCACTAGCAATGTATTGATTCTTTGGAATGATCTCTAATTCAAAATCAACCTGCTTCGTATCCCGATTGATGAAACGAACGCGATTTTCACGTTTTTCGATCGTTTCCCGTGTCGCCCAATTGGCCGGGAAACGCATAACGAAATTGTATTCCTGATCAATGTACTGCTCTTCCCGTAGTTCGAATCCACTCTCAAGAAATGGCGGATTGTCCGATCCATTCCATGTGTAGTACGCGGTAATACGTGGTTTCGGCTCACCTTCACGCCCTTCACTACCGCCCGGCGTATATTGATGACCGAACTCGACGATTCCGTCTTGATCGACATCCTTCGGAAACGTATACATTGGTTCAACGATCTCATCGACTTGACCGAAGCGCACTTGTTCCAACGTATCGTTCGCTAAACGGAATAATGCGATGTGCATCTTAGCATCACGTGTATAAGAGACAATCAAGCCTTTATTGCGCGCAGCATTGATCGTATCGACTTCAAATAAATCATGTTCTGCGAATAAATCGCCATCTTTTGTCGCTAGCGTCGTCTCTTGACGCTTTTCCGACAAGATATCCTTATAATAGATCAAACGAGATGGACTTCCCTTTTGTAGAAGCACCATATCTCGCTCGCGATCTTGATTCAAATCATTCACCGACAGGCGGTCATACCGATCCACCTTCGTGACATCTCGTTGCTTCGACAACAGCTGTTCAATGATATATAACGTGTTTTCACCATAACTGGTAATCCCGATGACTAAATGGTTTTGTTTATGTTGCGCGTCAGATACGACTTCGAGTCGATCGATGGCTCGCCCATCAGCAACTGTCTGCCGTGTCACAAGTCGCCATTTTTCACCTTGTCGTTCATGAACGAGAAGATGAATCGTGAAACGTCCATCCTGCTCACTACGGTAGAAGGTGATCGCCTCATCCTTACCGTTTCGATCTAAATCAACGAGTTCGTATAGACGGGATACTGCTTGATTTCGTGGCGCCACGATTTCTGCCTGTTTCGGCAAATCGCGGTCAATCCGCTCTTTCAACGACTGCTCCCATGCCGGAAGGGACGGATGTTCGAGTAGAGAGGCGGGATGCGGAAACATCGTACTGCATCCTGCTAATAATAGACTTGATATGATCATGAAGAGATATTTCATAAAGTTGGAATCCTTTCCGTACGGGCTCTGTTTCCACTTTATCATACTCTCTCAATGGAGAGTATATTGTCGAATGGGACACAAGTTGTTACGATATACAGATAATTGAAAGGGGTTTGAATGTATGACGTACAAAATGATTGTTCTCGATTTAGATGATACCTTGTTGACAAGGGATCATACGATTTCACCACGTACGAAAGAAGCCTTACTTGCTGCGCAACGTCGCGGGAAGAAAGTCGTTCTTGCAAGCGGTCGTCCGACATATGCGATGCTTGATCTTGCAGAAGAACTAGAACTCGCACGATACGGAAGCTACATCCTGAGCTTCAACGGAGCTTCGATCATCGATTGCAAAACGAACGAATCACTTTTCCTCAGTACCCTCTCTCCGGAGACGGTCCATCGTCTTTATGATGTAAGTAAACGTGAGGATGTCTACATTCACACGTATGTCGGACATGAGATTCTGACAGAACAACCGAACGAGTATACGACACTCGAAGGACAATTGACTGGTATGGACGTCATTCCCGTCGCTGATTTTAAAACAGCGATTCAAACACCTGTCGTCAAGTGTTTAATGATGGCAGAAGAGACACACCTCGCGCGGGTCGAGCAGACGCTTCAACAAGAGCTTGCAGGGGAACTCGCGGTTGCTCGCTCAAAGCCATTTTTCCTTGAATTCACGGAAGACGGTGTCACAAAAGGCACAAGCCTTGCCTTACTGTCTGAGAAGCTTGGTATCGCTCAGGAAGAAGTCATTGCTTGTGGAGACGGCAACAACGATCTATCGATGATCGAATGGGCAGGTCTTGGCGTCGCGATGGCGAATGCAGCCGATACCGTTAAAGAAAAAGCCCAGTATATGACCGCTTCGAATGATGAAGATGGTGTCGCCCTCGTCGTCGAAAAGTTCATGATGGATGAAGAACCGACTATCTCAAGTCACTGAGTAAATCAAAAGCGTGTGTTCCGCATTCAACGGAACACACGCTTTTGATTTACGATAAACACCAGTCAATTGGCTCTCTTCCCTGCTCTTTCAGCCAAGCATTCGTTTGCGAATAAGGTTTGCTACCGAAAAATCCTCGGCTCGCTGATAAGGGACTTGGATGAACGGCTTCGAGAACAAGATGACGATTCGTATCAATCAGCACCTTTTTACTCTTCGCGTGATTTCCCCATAGGATGAACACGATCGGTTGTGTCTGTGTTCCTAGGACTTCAATGACCCGATCCGTGAATGATGCCCAGCCTTTTTTAGCATGCGATCCCGCTTTTCCTTCTTCAACCGTGAGCGACGTATTCAGTAAAAAGACACCTTGTCGTGACCAAGCTTCGAGATTTCCGGATGTCGGAGCCGGACAACCGATATCCGCGACGAGTTCCTTATACATGTTTCGAAGGGACGGCGGGATCGGAACTCCGTCATGGACAGAAAAGCTGAGTCCGTTCGCTTGTCGTGGACCATGGTAGGGATCTTGTCCTAAAATGACGCACCGGACGTCTTCCGGTGCGACCGCATCAAACGCATGAAAGATCCGCTCTTTCGGAGGATAGACGGTCGTCGTTTGATAGGCTTCCTTCAAAAAAGCCCACAGCTCCTGAAAATAAGGTTTTTCCTTTTCTTCTTTTAACACCGTTTGCCAAGATGGATGCACGTGGATCCGCTCCTTTTTCAGTCTCAAGTCGCTGTTCGTACGTCTTGATTCTGCTATGATGGATGATGAGGTGGGAAACTATGATTCAGACAAAACAATTATTTGGACTACCATTCGTCGATGCGACACCTTCGCAATGGTATACCCATATTAAAACAATCTTACACGACCGCGGAAAAGCCTTTCTTGTCACGGCGAATCCTGAGCTCGTGTTGCGTGCATTGCGCGAACCTTCTTACGAAGCCATTTTGCGGCAGGCGACGTTTATCACACCAGATGGTATTGGTGTGACCGCTGCCAGTAAACGAATGGGAGCGCCCCTCACTGCGACATTGCCAGGGATCGAGACGGCACGTGAACTATTGCGGACGGCAGATGCACTGAAGAAGCGTGTCTTTTTGCTTGGTGGACGCCCGGAAGTTATGAAATCGTTGATCCATCAGTTATCGATTCGTTTTCCGAACATCCGCTTCGTCGGTACGTTTCACGGTTTTGGAAAGACAGAGGAAGCAACGCGAGCGATCGCAGAAGTACAAGCTGATCTTATCCTCGTCGCACTCGGTGCGCCAAAACAGGAGGAATGGATCGCTTCTGTTTATGATCAAGTCGATCACGGCATCTTCATCGGTGTCGGTGGTGCATTCGATGTCTGGTCCGGACATAGTAAGCGTGCTCCAAAATTATTCCGTCGCCTCAAGCTAGAGTGGCTCTATCGTATCTCGACGCATCCCCGCGGCTTTGAGAAATTAAAAGATTTGTTGCTCTTCCTGACGCTTGTGCTTCGCAAAAAATCAACGCTCTCTTAACTCAATACAAATACAAAAAGGCTCCCGACACGGCGGGAGCCTTTTTACGCTTATCTTATGCGTTGACAGTCGAGAATGAACGACCGAGTTCTTTCGCTTTTGCGATTGCTGCTTCTTTGATTTCTTCTGCTTTTTCTGGGTTCATCGCCATACCTTCGATGAAGAGGGCATCGTAGTCTGTTACACCAGTGAAAGCAAGTGCTTGACGGAGGTAGTCATCACCGAAGTTAAGACCAGATCCTGTGTACACGCCACCTGTCGCTTGGATGTGGAGTGCTTTTTTGCCTTCCATCAAACCTTTAGGACCTTCTGCAGTGTAAGCGAATGTTTTACCTGCAAGAAGTACGCTGTCGATGTACATTTTGAGACGTGCTGGGAAAGAGAAGTTCCACATTGGTGTGACGAAGACATACTCATCTGCTTCCATGTATTGTTCGAGATGTTTTGTCATCGTACCAACTTTTGCGATCTCCACTTCTGTTAATTCTTCGCCTGTTGCGAATTTGCCCCATGCGCTTAACACGTCTGTGTCGATTTCTTGGACTGTTTCGTTATATAGGTCAAGAACTTCTACTTCAGCTGAAGGATTCGCTGCTTTGTAGCTTTCGAGGAATGCTTCACCGACTTGAAGGCTGAAAGAGTGTTCTGTAGCTTTCGGGTTAACAGTTACATAAAGTAATTTAGTCATTATTATTTCTCCCTTTTATTTAAAGTAAATTCTGTAACTAAACATACCAACCACCTTTTCGTTTGTCAATTAGTTTGACTTCCAAACGAACAAAAAAAAGCTCAAGTCTATGACTCGAGCTTTCTTGATCTTATGAGTGCTAATCCTTATACATTTTCGAGCGGCGTGTAATGTTCGGCTCGTAAACCGATTCGTTTCAATTGATCAATCAACTGTTCCTTTTCAGAAACCGACAAATCCTTGAACAAGTCTGCTAAAAAAGCTTCGTGTTTCGGGAATGTTTCTTCCATCAGTTCGCGTCCAGCTTCCGTTAGAGTTCCAAACGTGACACGACGATCCGTCGCACATGATTTTCGCGCAATCAATCCACGCTTTTCGAGTTTATCGACGACATACGTCACACTGCCGCTCGTTAACAGAATTTTATCGCCAATCTGTTGTAAAGGCGTATCCCCTTTGTGGTAAAGCAATTCAAGAACTCCGAATTCCGATAAATTCAACTGATGTGTTTTGATGTCTGCCTTCACTTGCTCCGTCACCGCATGCATCGTCCGAGATAGAACAACGAGCATTTTTAATGCCAGCTTCGAGTCTGTCGATTCCATTTTACGTTCGCCCCTCTTTGTGTTGTATCGTCACAATCATAGACTTCTTTGTCTACTCGGTCAATTCTTGCTGAATTTTCTCAATCAATCCGTTGCTCAAAAATAGTTCTTGCCGTGAAACGCGTTTCATAGCCTATCGTCTTGATATACACTAAAAAGGAGGTAATCATCATGTCGATCCATACTCGGTTAACCCAGCTATTCAAGCGGAATGTTGCTTTTGAATGGGCGATTGAACAATTGCACACACCAGCAGGCTATTATTTGTGTCAACACACGTTGGTTGATCAATATCCTGATTTATCTCCTCAAGAAAAAACACGACTGCTCTCAAAAATCAATGAATTGGCTGAACAGACATCTCCATTCTCGGCTCCCGTCTCGCGACAGGATTGGCGCCGACTTGAACAACGATTATCTCGCCAGACCTAAAGGAGGGATGCGCGATGACGAACATCCGAGACTTGGCACGTGAAGCAAACGTGTCCGTCACGACAGTCTCACGTGTACTAAATGATCACCCTTACGTTGCTAACGAGAAGCGACAAGCTGTCCGAGAAGCGATAGTAAAACTTGGCTATATCCGTAATCAAACCGCTGTCCATCTTTCGACGGGCATGACGAAGACGGTCGGTGTCATGCTCCCATTCGTTGATCATCCATATCACGCCGCCATTCTCCAAGGCATCGCACAAGCTGCCTTTGACGCCAGTTATCGTTTCTTGACGTGGCAAACGAATTATGTGGAAACGCATGAGCAACTCGCTCTTGATGCGCTAGCGCAACAGGAGATCGACGCACTCATCGTCGTGTCGCACAGCCTTCCGTTATCAGCGATTTTATCGTATGAACGTTATGGACCGATTGTCTTTTGTGAACACCACGAAGACGTCGCTGCTGTCTATATCGATCACTATACGGCCTTTCAACAGGGACTTGCACATCTTCGTCAACAAGGACATACAAGTATCGGCATCTGTCTTGGGCGACCTGACAGCACAAATAGCTTGGCGCGTAAACATGCATATCAAGAGGTCGTACGTGACGAGTTCGTCTACGAACAGACCTTAACGATCGAAGATGGTGCGACCGTCGCAAGGCGCTGGATGCAACAAAAACAACGTCCGACCGCCATCTTGACTGCCAGTGATCACGTGGCGGCAGGTCTGATCTTGGAACTACGAAAACAAGGCTATCAGGTCCCGGGAGATCTCTCTGTCATTGGCTTTGATGGAAGTGAACTCGCTGAAGTCTTAGCGATGACGACGATCGCGATTCCATATGCTACGATCGGACAACATGCTTTTCAATTGACCGTCCGCGAAGATCTCGTTGCTCGTCCACAAATTGAAGTGCCCTCGGCGTTCATTGCTGGAACGACCGTTCTTCCTTATACCTGAATCCATATAAAAAAGCGACGAGTTCACCGATTTGAATTCGCCGCTTCATTTCGTTTAAAGTGCCCCTGCTGCTACATACCGTGATCCCCAGTAACCGCCACGGAACGATTCTTTGACGACTCTTCCATAATACGAGTTCGCATTGATCATCGTACCACCATCGACAGCGATTCCCACGTGTTGAATCCCACTTCCATGTGTAAAGAAGACGAGATCACCAGCGCCTGGTGCCGTACGTTTTGTTGCTGAGTATTGAGCCGCTGCCGTACGTGGGAGTGATTTTCCTAGTGCTTGATAAACGTAACGCGTAAATCCTGAGCAATCAAAGCTAACAGGACCTGTCGCACCAAAAACATAAGGACGTCCTTTAAGACCTTCTGCTACCGAAACGATCGTTGATCCTGTTTTACTAAGACCTTTCGTCGCTTTAGCGTTATATGCTTTCGTATATGTAGAGGCGATGTATGCTGATTTCCCCTGATGACGGATTTGATACCATTCTTTGAGTTGACCTACGACGGTTACAGCTTGTCCAAGTTTCAATTGCCCGACTCGCTTACTCGATACAGCAGCTTTTGCACGAATATTCAACACATCCACTGATACTACTACTTTTTTACTTGTTGCAGCTTGCGTTGATGCTGGGACGAGTGTCCAACTACTGATAAGTAACGTTAAGGTTAACAAAACACGAGTGACAGCTTTCATCGATTCATTCTCCTCTTATGTATGAATGTATTGTACGTCTGAATTGTCAGATAATTTCTGTATTTATCCTATCATGTTCCAGATTTTCATCATGTTACAGTTATTTAACGCGAATTCTTTCTTGTAATACTTTTGTAACAAAACAAAAAAACAGATATGCAGAATGGCTTATTCTCGCCATTTCTGCATATCTGTCCGTTTTAGTGATTTAATCGTTTTTTCAAGAATCAATTGACTTCTTTTTACGGAAACGTGCTAAGAATTCATAGACGATCGGCACGATAAGGAGTGTCAACAATGTCGAACTTGTAAGTCCACCGATGACCGTCACGCCTAATCCTTTTGAAATTAATGCGCCGCCTTCGAGTCCAAGCGCGAGTGGTGCAAGGGCACCGATCGTCGCAAGGGCTGTCATCAAGATTGGACGTAAACGTGTACCTGCTGCATCGAGTAGTGCTTGACGCGTCGATAAACCTTCTGCTTCTTTATGAATGACACGGTCGATCAAGACGATCGCATTTGTCACGACGATCCCAATCAACATCAAGGCACCGATTAAGGACGATACAGAAATCGTCTCGCCTGTAATCAGAAGTGCAACGAGCCCACCGATGATTGCGAACGGAAGTGAGAACAAGATGACGAGTGGCGTCAATGCTCCTCCGAACGTAATGACAAGGACGAGATAGACGATGGCTACAGCTGCTGCCATTGCTAGACCAAGTTGTGTGAACGATTCTTGGATCTGTTCAGTAACTCCGCCTTGCTCATACGAGACGCCTGTCGGACGATCAATGTTTTTAACGGACTTTTCAATCGCTTGAGAAGCCTCTGTTGCTTTATCCGTTTTTAGTTCTGCTGTCACGGTAGCGACGAGTTTTCCATCACGTTCGTTGAGCGAATCAGGAGTCGTTCCTTTTTTCACTTCAACAAAATCGGACAGTTTACGAACGCCAAGCGGTGTCACAACATCCGTCTCTTCCAAATCTTGAACGGAATCGTATGTCGTTTGTTCGTTTGGAACGATGACATCGAGTTCCTTCCCATCTACCTTAATAGTAGAAAGTGGTTTTTCTTCTCCTTGGACATTCGCAATGCCTTGCGCAAGTTGTGCTGTTGAAACGCCGAATTCAGCCGCTTTTTGCTGATCGACTTCGAACGTATATTGCGTATACGCTTCTTTTAAATCTGTCGTTACTTTTCGAACATATTTCGTTTCGCCTTCGATCGCATCAACGAATTTCGGTGTTACTGCTTCTAAATCTTCAATATTATTCGCGAAGATCGAATACGAGACGCCTGACGAAGCTGCGCCACCACTAAAGTCTTGCTCTTTCCATTCTCCTGTCGGAATGTCAGCATTCAGCTGTTTGATGGCTGTCTGTTTAACATCTGCGAAATCTTCCGTGTCTGGATCGTATTGGACGATGAAGACACCTTGTTTCGTATTCCCTGGATTCAATGGATTTTCTCCACCGACGGTAAACTGAAGATTATCGATATTTTTTTGTTTGTTGAAATAATCTTCTGCTTGATCAGCTGCTTTTAACGAATCATCCAACGTTTGACCTGGTTTTGGATTGTAAGTGACGTAGAGTGTCTTTTCTCCTTCTTGATTCAAGAAGTTGACACCAATCGTTGGTACGAGAGCAAAACTACCGATCAAAAGCAAGACTGAAAGACCAAAGACGATGAGTTTATGATTAAGAGACCAATTCAGCATACGGCGATACCCATTCGCCAACTTTCCGCCCTCTTCTTTTTCCGGTTTTGGTGCTTTACCACGCTTAAAGAGCGAATCCGCGAACATCGGAACGACCGTAACCGCAACGATCAAGGACGCGAACAGTGCAAAGACGACTGTCAAAGCGAATGGTAAGAACAGCTCACCAACGAATCCCGTAACGAATCCGAGTGGTAAGAAGACCGCGATCGTAACGATTGTCGACGAAGCGATTGGAATGAAAACCTCTCGTGTTGCACTGATGATCAGTTCTTTTCCTTTTAACTTTTCCGTCGGATCCGTCAAACGACGATAAATATTTTCGATGACGACGATGGAATCATCAACGACTCGACCAATCGCGACCGTCATCGCTCCGAGTGTCATGATGTTCAAGGAAATATCCATTTGCTTCAAGACAAGAATTGCCATCAGAAGGGATAACGGAATCGAAATAACAGCAATGATCGTTGATTTAATGTTTCGTAAGAACAGCAAGATGATGACAATCGCAAATAACGCACCAATCAATGCTTTACTGATCATCGTCGAAACGGATTCCTCAATTGGTTTACCTTGATCAAGTGTCACAGATGCATTGACCGAACCGTTTTCTTTTTCGAAGTCTTTGATCGTCTGCTTGACTGCATTGACGACATCGACTGTATTCGCATCTTGCGACTTTGTTACTTGAACACCAATCGATCGTTCACCATTCGAACGCGAGATCGATTCCTCGATCCCTTTATCCTCAATCGTCGCAACTTGCGACAACGTGACAGTTGGTACTTGCGTTGGCGCCGTCTGTGTTGCCTGACTGGACGTTGCGCCTGTCGCTGTTGTCGTTTGGGATGCCGCAGGGGCTGACGATGGAGCTTGTCCTGCTTGTCCTGCTTGTCCTGCTTGTCCTGCTTGTCCTGCTTGTCCTGCTTGTCCTGCTTCAGGAGTATTCGATACTGGCGGCGTATATGGAAGACGAAGATCTTTTAATTCCTTGACCGTCGTTGCTTTTCCATCTAATACGACTGCTTGTTCCTTATCTCCCAACTCGTACAAGCCAAGCGCTAAACGGGAATCATTAGCTTGAATTAATTGTTTCGCATTCTCTTCGGTTAGACCGTAACGTTCGAGTTTTTTCTCATCGAAGCGAATTTCGATCCGGCGAATCTCTTGACCCGCGACTTGAACCGTCTGCGCCCCTTCGATTCCTTCAAGCTTTGGTTGAAGTTCGTTTTCAACGAGTTTCGTCAATTCAGATAGGGATCGTTCCTTGTCTGAGACAGCGAATCCGATGACTGGAAATGCATCAAAGGAAATCCGTGATACTTGTGGATCCTGAACACCTTCTGGTAGTTCTACGTTTGAAAGAGCTTCTTTTACTTTTTGCTCGGCTTCTTCCATATTCGTACTGAAGTTATAGTCGATTTGTAGGTTCGATGCATTTTGGAAGGACGTCGAACGTACAGTATCGACTCCTGACAAATTTTCAACCTTACTTTCAAGTTCTCGACTGACTTCATCTAGAACTTGTTCTGGTGTAGCACCTGGATAAATCGTCGTCACCGACACGGTCGGTGTCGTGATGTCTGGCAATGTCTCGAGCTTCATCGATGTTCCCGCATAAATACCGGCAACCGTGATGATGATCGTCATGAGCCAGAGGGCAAACTTATTGTTCACCGAAAACTGGATGATCTTTTTCATCGTATGATTCTCCCTCACTCTTCAATTTGTTTATCTAGTCGTCGTGCACGTTCTATTAATTGCTGAATTAATCGTTGTCGCACATCTGGAGACGGTGCGCCAAACTGAAAATGCTCCGACAATTTCAAACCGTCTAATATAAAGCGAATCGATAACACTTCAACCGGATCCATCTGTTCTGTCAGTTGGCGGAAGAACTGCTCCGCTTGTCGCTTTCGTTCCTCGACGAACGTCGCATGATCCTTTAATAAGGACAACAAGTAAAGAAGCGCATCCATGTCGAGATGGAACTCCTCTTGTTGCTGGATTTGCAACGTCACGAACGCTTCCATCGGTCCCATCGTCAACTGATGCTGTTCATATAGTTCAAATTGTCGTGCTTCTTGCGCCTCGATGACCCCCATTAATAATGCTTCCTTCGAAGCAAAATGATACAATAGTCCACCTTTTGAGACATTTGCTTGTTTCGCTACTTCTTCAAGCGTCAATTGGGTGAATCCTTGTTGCAAAATAATCGTCGTCGTTGCTTCAAGAATCCGACGACGAGTCTCTTGCGCTTTTGCACTAGCCAAAAGCCTCCCCCTTTTCCTATCTATTTTACTGTACCGTCTGGACGGTTTCTTTTTATAGTGTACGGATTCTCATTTCGAGATGCAATCGCTTTGCTTATGTTTCACGTGAAACTTTCGTGAACGAAAAAAACGCTTACGCATTTTATTATACGTAAGCGTTCTGAAGTGGATTATTCGTTTGCTTCACGTGCACTCTCTCGTAGCGCCGCTTGCATCGTTTCGAACAGGTGCCGCTCCCGTAACACTTGGACACCACGATCCGTCGGTCCACCAGGTGCTGCAACGTCAGCAATGAGACGATCTGTGCTCTCATTAGAACGCATGAGAATCTCTGCTGAACCTTTCATCGCTTGAGCAACGATTCGACGTGCATTTCCCTCTTCAAAACCGGCATCCGTCAAAACTGGTACCATACCAGCTACGATTTCATAGAAGAATGCTGGACTACATCCAGCTGCCGCCATGAACGCTGGCATCGTTGTTTCATTTGCCTCCGCGATTTCTCCGACACGTTCAAATAATGCCTCGACTACACTTCGGATCTCTTCGTTCACGCGTGAGCCGAACCATAGTCCAGTCATTCCTAATCGATGGGCAACGGGTGTATTCGGCATGACAGCAACTGTCGGACGTTCTGTTAACCGTTCGATTTCGTTCGGTGTAATGTGAGCCGCAATCGAAACGATCGTTTGATGCGTCCATTGTTGGTTTGCTACGTAGGCAAGTACACCATCGGGTTGCATGCCAAGAATGACGACATCATATAAGGAGACATCTTCTTGCTCGACCGTTTGAATGCCGTGTCGCGCCGCGACTTCCGTCAAGCGTGCTCCACCACTGCGATTCGTCATCGTAATGTCCTCACGCTTAAATCCAGAAGCGACCCACCCTTGAACGAGCGCCTCACTCATCGCACCTGCTCCTACTACTAATAGTTTCATCGTCTATCCTTCCTTTCCCTCAAAAAAAGACCAGTCATGACTGGTCTTATGCGGGTCCATTATACACGAACAGCTAAATCTTCAACAGCGACGACACGAAGACCCTTGTCGTCAAGTTTCTTCACGATTTTTTTCTTCGTCTTCTCGTCACAATCCGTTGGTAACGTAATTAATACGCGACGCATGACACTACTCTTTGCATCGAGAGTCATCAGACTCGCCACCGTTGAATATTTGTTAACGATCTTCGAAATTTTCTCGAGCGCCCCTTTTTGTTCACTTAAGGCTACCGTTAAGACGTAACTTCCCGAATCACGATTCCACGCTTCCTCAAGCATTCCAAGCATCTTCCCGTGCGGTAAGATACCGAAAAAATGACCGTCGTCATTTAAGACCGCAATATACGGTAATTCCTTAATTGAGAAGAAGACTTCAAAGAAATTACTTCCTGTATAGATGTATTTGGATGTATTCTTAATCAGCGACATGACATTGTCGTCTAAACTGCCACCATTCATCCCATGACGATAAATGTGCATCTTATAGATATTCCCCTTGAAATCCTGTCCTGTCTGACTAAGAACCGGGACACATCGGTATCCGGTTTTTTCAAGCGTGTCAAGCGCTTCACGGATCGTCGCTGTTTCGGAAATCGTGACACATTGGTGCTTCGGGATACATAAACTTTGAACGAGCATAATAAAATCCTCCTCTTTTACCTAATTACGCAGACTTAATCATATCATTCGATTTTCATACGCCATATCCTCTTTTCCCACTTCTGATGCGCTTTTATTCTTACAATCACAAGACATTCGCTTGTAATCACAACGCAATCCAACCTATTTCAATTAAGTACACATGTAATCTCCTATTGTCAGATAATTTATTAAATCTACAATCACCTTCATATTAAGATTTATTAAGATTTCGTAAAGACGCTTCATAAATGTATTCTTTTACAATACCGTCTGCTACAATCGAACTCGTGAAGTTGCTTCACTATTCTATTCTTGTTCTTAATATGGAGGCAGAAGAAATGTTTAGTAAAAAACAAGATCCATTCGCAGTTAAATTATCAGAAATCGCAGGACACTTAAAAACGACTTCGCAATTCTTCGTTGACTTTAAAATCAACGGCATCGCGGATGTAAAAGAATTTGCACATAAAGTAAAAGACTTCGAAACAGCTGGGGACGATTTGATGCATCAGTTGATCATCGACTTGAACAACGCGTTCATCACGCCAATCGATCGCGAAGACTTACTCGCACTCGCTAACGCACTCGATGACGTCTTAGATGGCTTTGAAGAATGTTCTGCTATTTTCGAAATCTACAATATCGTTCAAGCAGACGAGCACATGATTAAGTTCGTTGATGAAATCAACATCGCTGTTTCAGAACTCGCAACGTCAATGGATCTTCTTGTTGCACGTAAATTGCAACCGATGCGTGAACATGTCATTAAAATCAAAGAACAAGAGACGATTTGTGACAACTTACGCCGTAAATCAATCAAAGCATTGTTCGCAACAGAAACAGATCCAATTAAAATCATTCAATACAAAGAAATCTATGAATCGCTCGAATCAATCGCGGACTACTGCCAAGACGCAGCTAACGTCATTGAAACGATCATCATGAAAAACGCTTAAGTGAGGAGCTAACGAGATGGATAGCCTGTTTATCATCACCGCCATAATCGTGATTCTCGCACTTAGCTTCGACTTCATCAACGGTTTCCACGATACAGCGAACTCAATCGCGACTGCTGTATCGACTCGCGCTTTGAAACCACGCCATGCCATCATTTTGGCTGCATCGATGAACTTCCTAGGTGCAATCACATTCACTGGAGTCGCAAAAACGATCTCTGGTGACATCGTTGACCCGTCAACACTTGAACACGGGAGCTATGTCGTCATCGCTGCCTTGATTTCAGCCATTGCTTGGAATCTCTTGACTTGGTACTTTGGTATTCCGTCAAGTTCGTCGCATACACTGATTGGTTCGATTGCTGGTGCAGCTGTTGCCTCTGTTGGATTTGGTGGCATCGAAGCAAAAGGGTTCTTGAAAATCGTTGAAGCTTTGCTGATTTCACCAGTACTCGCCTTCACACTCGGTTTCATCGTATATGCAGTCTTTAAAATCATCTTCAAAAAAGGAAATTTGGCGAAAACGAATCGTCGCTTCCGCCACGTCCAAATCGCAACTGCTGCATTACAATCGTACACACACGGTACGAATGATGCGCAAAAAGCGATGGGGATCATCACACTCGCTTTGATTTCGTCTGGTTTCCAAACGGATCACGAAGTTGCCACTTGGGTTAAACTTTCCTGTGCGATCGCAATGGGTCTCGGAACATCTGTCGGTGGATGGCGCATCATCAAAACCGTCGGTGGTCAAATCATGAAAATCCGTCCAGTCAATGGGGTTGCAGCTGACTTAACATCAGCAGCGATCATCTTTGGAGCGACAGCGATTCATCTTCCGGTTTCGACGACACACGTCATCTCTTCTGCCATCTTGGGTGTAGGTACATCACACCGTAAGAAAGGTGTCAAGTGGGGAACAGCGCAACGCATGCTTATCACATGGGTCATCACATTGCCGATTTCAATGGCTTTAGCTGCTATGATCTACTATATTCTCGACTTCTTATTCATTAAATAAGTACTTGCCCCGCCTACTCAAAAGAGGTGGGGTTTTGTGTACGTCAGAAGCGTCGACAGTTGTTGTTTTTCCCATAATTCGCTATGATGAAGAACAAGAAGGATTGTCTATTTCTTTAGGAGGAATGCCCCATGACAAAACGTAAAGCCTTAACGATTGCTGGTTCCGACACGAGTGGTGGAGCTGGCATTCAAGCTGATTTAAAGACGTTCCAAGAACTTGGCGTCTACGGAATGAATGCCTTGACGGTCATCGTCGCTCAAGATCCTGATCATTCTTGGCATCATGCGGTTTACCCAATCGACACAGAACTCGTCCGGACACAAATCCACACGGTCCTTGGAGGTATTGGTGTTGATGCGATGAAGACGGGAATGCTCCCGACTGTCGAAATCATTGAAGCCGTTGCCGAAAAAATCAAATCATCCGGCGTCCAAAACGTCGTCATCGATCCTGTTATGGTCTGTAAAGGCGAGGATGAGGTGCTAAACCCTGATACAGCGAACGCACTTCGTGATGTCTTGACACCACTTGCGACAGTCGTCACACCGAACGTCTTTGAAGCAGGTCAATTATCGGGTCTTGGTAAAACGCCAGCAACGATAGACGAAATGAAACTTGCAGCAGCGCGGATTCATGAAAAAGGTGCGCAATACGTTCTTGTTAAAGGTGGCAGTAAGATTGACCATCCACAAGCAGTTGACGTGCTTTATGACGGAAAAGAGTTTATCCTGATTGAGGACGAACGAATCGAGACACCGTACACGCACGGTGCCGGCTGCACGTACTCTGCAGCAATCACGGCCGAACTCGCAAAAGGTGCATCGGTAGAAGCTGCTGTCCGTACAGCAAAATCTTTCATCACTTCCGCGATTCGTCATTCATTCCGTTTGAATGAATACGTCGGACCAACTGATCACGCTGCACATCGTACAGTCAAGTCTTGATCCGCTTAAGAAGTCCGCGATATCCGCGGACTTCTTTCTGTATAGGAGAGGAGAAAAGTTTATGCAAGCCATTGATTTACAAGAAATACAGCGTTATATCGACGAACATGCGAATACACCGTTATACGTACACGTTGAGACGACGAACGGTGCCTATGCGACGCACCAAGATCCAACTTTCCATAGCGCAGGGATGTTTTTCCGTAATGCGGAAATCACTTACGAACGTGGTCTGATCACAGGAAACGGACCTTACCGGATCGGTTTGAAACTTGCCCACGGCTGGTTATACGGTGAAGGATTGACTGACTTCGAATTTGCTGGCGATCAATTGTTGATTGCCGGTCACGATATCGAAGGACGTCTTGCGATTGCTTTTGAACTTAGCCCGACACCATTCGCTCAAGGTGCAGAGGAGGTAGACGCATGACACACGAAGATCATTTACTCGTCGTCTTCCCTCACCCGGATGACGAAGCCTTCAGTTCTGCTGGTACGATCATCGAGCACGCAGAAAATCGTGGTCCTGTCACATATGCTTGTTTGACGCTCGGTGAGATGGGCCGTAACATGGGACGCCCTGTCTTTACGAACCGGGAACAGCTCGCAACGATTCGCAAACGTGAGTTGATCGATGCAGCTGAAAAAATGAAGATTTCGGATCTCCAAATGTGGGGACTTCGCGATAAGACCGTTGAATTCGAGGATGAAGCGGCACTTGCTGACCGTATCCTTACCTTGATTCAACAGACGCGCCCGACTCGCTTGATTTCATTTTATCCGGGTTACGCGGTCCATCCCGATCACGAAGCGACAGCTCGCGCCGTCGTTCGTGCCCTTCGGATGATGGATCCTGCCGATCGCCCTGAGTTCCTTGCGGTCGCTTTTGCGAACAATACGAAAGAAGAGCTTGGAGAAGGAACATTCATTCACGATGTCAGTGCCTATACGGATCAAAAGATCAAGGCACTCGAAGCACACGCTTCACAAACAGGTGGTTTGATGAAAGTCATCTCGGAAGACTCGAACATCCGTGACCTGCTCGTCAAAGAACGCTATTACCACTATCCGCTGTAATTTCCTATTAAGAGATGCCGATCGTCCGAGCGACAATCAGCATCTCTTTTTTGGCCTTCATTAGAAAACGTCGACTTTTTTGACGGCTTCTGCTAGTGTGAATAGTTGAGACTACGTCTCCGGAGTTCGTAACCTCCTCCGTTATAAAAACTAGGAATGGAAGTGTACATTATGAAAAACGAACGTGCTCTTGTCGTCTTTAGTGGCGGTCAAGACTCGACGACTTGTCTGTTTCAAGCATTGAAACAGTATGAAGAAGTCGAAGTCGTGACGTTTAATTACGGACAACGTCATGCACAAGAACTCGAAGTCGCACGCGACATCGCCTCTGAGCTCGGTGTCAAACACCATGAGCTTGATCTCTCTCTTCTCAGTCAACTAACGAGTAACGCCTTGACTGACCACAGCCAAACCATCACGACGAATGAAGATGGTCTCCCTTCTACTTTCGTAGATGGACGAAACCACCTGTTTCTTTCGTTCGCAGCCGTCCTCGCGAAAGGACGCGGAATCCGTCATATCGTCACTGGCGTATGTGAAACGGACTTTTCTGGTTACCCAGACTGCCGTGATGCCTTCATCAAGTCACTGAACGTGACATTGAACCTTGCAATGGACTATCCATTCGTACTGCACACGCCACTCATGTGGCTCGACAAAAAAGAAACGTGGGCGCTTGCCGACTCGCTCGGTGCGTTTGATTTCGTTCGAAATCGCACGTTGACGTGTTACAACGGCGTCATTGGAGATGGTTGCGGCGAATGCCCGGCCTGTGAATTACGAAAAAATGGATTAGATGCATACATCAAGGAGGTTCAACACACATGACATTCAATTACGAAGCACCTGAAACGGTCGAGCGCCCGACTGGCGACTCGCTTATCTATACGAAATCTCGCGTCATGATCGTCAAAAAATTAACGTTTGACGCAGCGCACCACCTATATGATTACGATGGAAAATGCCGTGCGCTTCATGGTCATACGTACCATGTCGATATGGGCATCAGTGGTTTTCTTGATCACCGCGGTATGACACTTGATTTTGGTGATCTTAAGAAAATCTTTAAAACACATCTCGAACCACTTCTCGATCACCGTTATTTAAATGAATCATTACCATACATGAATACAACAGCTGAAAACATGGCGGCGTGGATTTTTGAGACGCTCGGTCAACACCTTCCAGACGAACGTGGACTTCGTGTCGAATTCGTCAAACTCTATGAGACGCCGACTGCTTTTGCTGAAGTCCGTCGTGAGTGGATGAACGAAGCATGAGTGCCTTAACGAAAACGCCAAAAATTCCGGTTCTCGAGATTTTCGGACCAACGTTCCAAGGGGAAGGACGATCAATCGGTCAAAAGACGATGTTCGTCCGAACTGGTGGCTGCGACTATTCCTGTTCGTGGTGTGACTCCGCCTTCACATGGGATGGTTCTGAAAAACCCGAACTCTTGACGGCAGAGACGATCATGGAACGCCTCGATGCACTCGGCTCTTACGGACATGTCACGATTTCCGGTGGGAACCCGTTACTTCATGCTTCGATCGGTACGCTGGTTGAGGCATTAAAAGAACGAAACATCACGATGTCGGTTGAGACACAAGGTTCTTACTGGCAAAATTGGTTGCTTGATATCGATGACGTCACACTCAGTCCTAAACCCCCTTCAAGTGGCATGAAGATTGATTTTGATCGTTTGGATGTTTTTTTCAAGCGTCTACCGGAACAACAGCGTGCCGTTAAAATCGTCATCTTTGATGAGGCAGATCTCGACTTCGCGGCGATGATTTCAGAGCGATATGCCTTAAAAACGCTCTATCTATCACTTGGAAATCCGGATCCGCACGAAGAAGGAACGATCGCCCCACGGATGTTACACGATCTAAAAACACTTTGGGAACGCGTCGCCCGTGATGAACGCTTTAATCACGCGCGTGTTCTACCACAATTACATGCCCTCGTTTTTGCAAACGACCGTGGCGTTTAAGGAGAAATGATTCATGCGACCTGAAGACTTAAACGATTTGTCATTACTCGGCCAAAAAGCCGTACCTTATATTTTCGAATACCAACCAGAAGTACTCGAAGCGTTTCCGAACCGCCATCCGGAAAATGATTACTTCGTGAAATTCAATGCACCAGAATTTACGAGCCTTTGCCCGATTACGAATCAACCGGACTTCGCGACAATCTACATTTCGTATATCCCGGATGAAAAACTCGTCGAATCGAAATCACTTAAATTGTATCTATTCAGCTTCCGTAATCACGGTGATTTCCACGAGAACTGCATCAACGTCATCGGGAAAGATCTCGTGAAATTGATGGAACCGCGTTACCTCGAAGTGTGGGGGAAATTTACGCCACGTGGTGGAATTTCGATTGACCCGTACTACAACTACGGAAAACCTGGTACAAAATATGAACGAATGGCAGAACATCGTCTATTCAATCACGATCTCTATCCTGAGACTGTCGATAATCGTTAAACGCTCAAAAGAGGAACAGTGGACTTTTCCACCGTTCCTCTTTTTCATACCTATTAACTCGATGGGATGTCGATCAAGGTCGTACGATCGTGCTGACCGATGACTTCAGATGACCAAATATAAATATGCCGTAACAAATGATCCGAAGTAATCTGCAAAGCACGGACCAGCCGCTCAATCATCGAAAAAGACGGATCCACAATGCTATTTTCGATACATCGAATCACCTCAGGTGTCATTTTAGTCAATTCAGCTAATGTATGCTGATCTAACTGATGACGTTCTCGTAATGTACGAATCCGCTGACCGTACTGCCCGATCGGTTGAATCCCTTCTTTCATCCGCCCAACATCTTTTCTTTTTGAAACCAAACAACGTTCACTGTAGTCTTATTCCCACTTTTTTTAAATCTGAATACCTTTCCGAACTATCAATTTTTAATCAAAATAAAATTTAAATATTTTTCTTATAAAACACTAGCTTTTTAAAAAGTTATCGCTTACAATTCTATATGCAAACGGTTGCATTAATCGCTTACATTATTGCGCTGTTCTTACACACATATTAGAGAAAAAGAGATAAAAAGGAGTGAATGATCTTGAAAAATGCTATTTCGTTCGATTTTTGGCAAAAACTCGGTAAAGCCTTGATGGTCGTCATCGCGGTTATGCCTGCTGCAGGAATCATGATCTCGGTCGGGAAACTGATCGGCATGTATGGAGGCGATATCGCGTTAATGCAAACGATTGCTCGAATCGTTGAAGATTTAGGTTGGGCCATCATTACGAACCTTCACGTCTTATTCGCCGTCGCGATTGGTGGGTCATGGGCAAAAGAACGTGCTGGTGGTGCGTTCGCAGCGTTACTCGCCTTCATTTTGATCAACCGCGTCACAGGAGCTATCTTCGGCGTCAACACTGACATGATCGCGGATCCAAAAGCAACGGTCGATTCATTGCTTGGTTCTGAGCTCATCGTAAAAGATTATTTCACTTCAGTTTTAGGGGCACCGGCTCTCAACATGGGAGTATTCGTCGGAATCATCTCTGGTTTCCTTGGTGCCGTTCTCTTTAATAAATTTTATAACTTCAGTAAATTGCCAGATGCGCTTGCCTTCTTTAACGGAAAGCGTTTTGTTCCATTCGTCGTCATCGGTGGATCAGTCGTTGCAGCATTCGCCTTATCACTCGTTTGGCCGTTCGTTCAAGGCTTATTGAATGACTTCGGTCGCTGGATTGCCTCTTCACGTGATTCTGCACCGATCATTGCACCGTTCGTATACGGTACACTCGAGCGTCTATTACTTCCGTTCGGTCTTCATCACATGTTGACTGTCCCGATGAATTACACGGAACTCGGTGGAACGTACAAAATCCTGACAGGTGCTGCTCAAGGATCGACGGTTGCCGGTCAAGATCCGCTTTGGCTCGCTTGGATCACTGACCTTGTTAACTTAAAACAAGCCGGTAACACACAAGGATACAATGATTTGATCAACAGTGTCGTGCCTGCTCGTTTTAAAGAAGGACAAGTCGTCACATCACTTGCTTCATTGATCGGTATTGCTGTCGCAATGTATATGTCAGTTGATGAAGATAAGAAGAAAGCATACAAACCGGTCTTCTTATCTGCTGGACTTGCAGTCTTCTTGACAGGTGTCACGGAGCCAATCGAATTCATGTTCATGTTCATCGCTCCTGTTCTTTACATCATCTATGCTGTACTAACCGGTGTTGCTTTTGCACTAGCAGATGTCATGCATCTTCGGATTCACGCATTCGGTGCGATCGAACTCTTGACGCGGATTCCATTGATTGCAAAAGCTGGTTTGATTGGTGATTTAATTCGCTTCATCGGTGTCTGTGTGTTCTTCTTCTTCTTGAACTTCTTCACGTTCCGTTTCGTCATCAAGAAGTTCAACTATGCGACACCAGGTCGTAACGGGAACTATCTTGACGATATCAACGTATCGACAACTGAAGCTTCAGGTGAGGCTGCTGCGACATCATCTCCTGCCGACGGTTCGCAAGCTTCACAAATCATCGATTTGCTTGGTGGACAGCAAAACATCGAGGACGTCGATGCCTGTATGACACGTCTTCGTGTCACTGTCAAAGATCCAGCGCTTGTCGCAAAAGAAGCAGACTGGAAAGCAAACGGTGCACTTGGTCTGATCCTTAAGAACAATGGCGTGCAAGCCATCTACGGTCCAAAAGCCGATATCTTAAAATCAGATATCCAAGACCGGATCGGCGCATAAACCTGCGAGATTAGGGAACTACCTAAAGGTGAAGCTCTTTTATAAGAGTTTCACCTTTCTTATTTGAAAAATCAGGAGGACCACTCATGCGTCTACTCACACTAAACTGTCATTCATGGCAGGAAGAACAGCCACTCGAAAAATTAAACCAGATCGTTCAACAAATTCTCGCTCAAGATTATGATGTCATCGCACTACAAGAAGTGAGTCAATTGATGGACACACCGATCGTCTATGACGATGTGCGCAACGATAACTTTGCCTATTTGATCCAGCAAGCGCTAAAAGAACAAGGTCAAACCTACTCCCTCGTCTGGGATTTTGCTCATATCGGCTATGATAAGTATGAAGAAGGACTCGCTCTTTTGACGAAACATCCAATCTTAAAATCGGACAGTTATTATGTCAGCCGTAGTCAAGATACATTCGATTGGAAATCGCGAAAAATCGTCCGCGCGACGATCCAAGTCGACGGTACACCGATTACGTTCAATACATGCCATCTTGGCTGGTGGGCAGATGAAGTCGAGCCGTTCCAGGAACAATTCAACCACTTGATGGCTCGGATGGACCCACTCGAATGGACATTCTTCCTCGGTGATTTCAACAACGATGCCTTAGAACGAAATACAGGTTATGACTTTATGATGCAACGAGGATTGCACGACGTCTTCCTACTAGCTAAGGAAACGGTCGGAATTGAGACGATCAATGGCAACATCGATGGATGGGAAGACAATCAACAAGGATTGCGGATTGATCTCGTCTTATCGAATCGGAAAATTGACGTTGAACGCGTCGGTGTCGTGTTTGATGGGATTCACGGTCCCGTCGTTTCCGATCACTACGGTGTTGAGGTCGATATTCAGATTCAAAAAAATGAATATTAAGTATTGACAACGCTTTCTTTTCTCCTTTAAGATGAAATCAAATCAATAGTGCGGATTGTGACAGTACGGCTGGCAAGACCGAAATGACACCTCGTTAGGAGAGGTGTTGTTCGGTCTTGCCTTTTTTTGTCTCATTCAGCACGTTTCATGAAAAAGGAGGACTTTTCCGATGGATTATCAACAAACTGCTAAACGTGTGCTCGAACTCGTCGGCGGACGTGAGAACATCATCACTGCCGCTCACTGTGCGACACGCTTACGCCTTGTCTTGCATGACGAATCAAAGGTTGATCAAGCAGCACTTGAAGACTTAGATGGTGTCAGCGGCGCCTTCTCGAGCTCTGGTCAATATCAAATCATCTTCGGTACTGGTACCGTCAACAAGGTATTTGCTGCGTTTGCACCACTCGCTGGTGTGAAAGTCGATGGCGAGGAACCACTCGACGTTAAGAAGGCCGCCTCTCAAAAATTAAATCCGTTCGCCCGTCTTGCCCGTTCGCTCTCGAACGTCTTCGTGCCACTCATTCCAGCAATCGTCGCTGCCGGTCTCTTGATGGGATTACTCGGCATGATCAAAGCATTCGGTTGGGTTCAAGGCGATTCGCCGATCGTTCAGCTACTCGACATGTTCTCATCTTCAGCCTTCATCATCTTACCGATTCTGATCGGTTTCTCGGCAGCTCGTGAATTCGGTGCAAATCCGTATCTCGGTGCCGTCATCGGGGGAATCATGACACACCCGTCCCTCTTGAATCCATGGACACTTGGGAACAGTGATCCTGAAGTCATGAAATTCCTCGGAATGAACATCGAGTTAATCGGATACCAAGGAACGGTCTTCCCGGTTCTCTTAACTGTCTGGGTCATGGCAAAGATTGAACAACAAGTCCGGAAACGAACACCCGAGACGCTCGACTTACTCGTCACACCATTCGTTACGGTCCTCGTCACTGGTTTCCTGGCGTTGATCGTCATCGGTCCAATCGGAACGTTGCTCGGGAAAGGAATCTCATTCGTACTCGTCTTCTTCTACGAACAGTTCTCAGTCGTCGCTGGTCTCCTCTTTGGTGGACTTTACTCGACGATTGTCATCACTGGGATGCATCACAGTTTCCATGCAATCGAAGCAGGGTTACTTGCCGATAAAAGTATCGGAAAGAACTTCCTTTTACCGATCTGGTCGATGGCGAACGTCGCTCAAGGCGGTGCCGGACTTGCCGTCTACTTCTTGACAAAGAACGTCAAACTCAAAGCACTTGCCCTACCGTCTGCGTTCTCAGCCTTTCTCGGTATCACGGAACCTGTCATCTACGGCGTCAACTTACGTCTTGGAAAACCATTCATCGGCGGTGCAATCGGTGGTGCGATTGGTGGCGGTTATGTCGTCTTGACGCAAGTCGCGGCGAACGCCTACGGACTAACTGGAATCCCGATGATCGCGATCGTCGCCCCGCTCGGTGCAACGAATTTGATCAACTACCTCGTTGGATTCGTGATTGCGGTCGTCACTGCTTTTGTTTCGACTGTCGTCTTGATGCGTCTTGATGCACGTAAACAAAAAGAAACAGACATTGCTGCTTAATCCTTCATGCGACCAAACCGGGTCCACTGACTCGGTGGTCGCATTTGTCGGTTCGCAAAGCGTCTACGTTCGCTTTATAATAAAGAAAAGACTGGAAAGGAGGACGTCAGGCTGATTATTCATAAAATCCTCAACAACAATGCAGTTGTCGTTAAAGAAAATGGACAAGAACGCATCGTCATGGGACCCGGTATCGCCTTTGGAAAAAAGAAAAAAGATCCGATCCAAGCGACGAAGATCGAAAAAATGTTCATCCCTTCGTTTGAAAATGCGGAACAGTTCAAAGAGATTCTGACGACGACACCACTTGAGATCATCGACTTATCCGAACGCATCATCTCGCATGCAGAAGGTGAACTTCAGACGCCGTTTCATGACTATATTCATGTCAGTCTGACGGATCACCTCGCTCATGCCGTACGGCTAGCACGTGAACAACTCGTCGTGCATAATCGACTAGCGGAAGAGATTCGTCTTTTATATGGACCGGAGTATGCGATCGGAGAATGGGCAGTCCTTGAAATCGAACGCGCGTTACAGGTCACCCTCCCTAAAGAAGAAGCAGCGAACATCGCGCTTCACTTATATAATGCACGCCAGACTCATCCGAACATGGCAACTGCTTTGCAGACGGTGACGTTACTCAATGAACTGCGCGAACAGATTGAAGTCTTTTTTGGACAAACGATCGAGACCTCATCGATGACGTATTATCGTTTCTTCACGCATATGAAATTGGTCCTCGCCCGAATTGAACAAGGAGAAACCTTACACGACATGGATGATGTGATTTTATCTGCCGTCAAAACACGTTATGCCGAGGCTTATGCCTGTGCGAGTCAAATGGGCAATTGGCTGACTGTCGAACTCGATACACGTGTACCTGAATCAGAAATCGGCTATATGGCTTTACACATCGAACGGATTCGTCCGGATCTTGAAAGGAGTTCTACGTATGAAAATCTTTAGTTTGGGGGAAGCATTGATTGATTTGATTCCTCTTGATGCTGAAAACATGACGTTTCAAAAAAATCCTGGGGGTGCTCCTGCCAATGTCTCTGTCGGACTCGCTCGATTAGGCGCTGATAGTTATTTTCTTGGAGCTGTCGGTGATGATTCGATGGGGCATTTCTTGAAAGATACGTTACATCATTACGGTGTTCGTACCGATCATCTCGTCCATGATTCAACACAAAAGACAGGTCTTGTCCTCGTCACGAATGGGCAGGATGGCGAGCGGTCATTTGAGTTCATCAATGCGGAACGCGCTGATATGCAATTCCACGAAACACATGTCCCGGAGGATTTCACATCCGTCGATTTATTACACATCGGTTCGATCTCTTTAATCACTGGAGAATCCGTCAACGCGACACGAAAAGCCATCGCACGTGCAAAAGCACACCAAGTACCGGTTTCTTACGATCCGAACTTACGAGAGTCGTTATGGCCGAATCTTGACGAAGCACGGACGACGATTCGGTCTGTCCTACCGGATGCACAAATCGTCAAACTTGCTGAGGAAGAATTGACGTTTCTAACTGGACAAACGAATCTTGATGACGGGGCTGCTGAATTGTTAGCTGAATATCCGATTCGTCTTCTTGCCATCACGCGAGGAAGTGAAGGATCGATTCTCTATACGGATCGTGCGATGGCTGTCATCGATGCGATTACGGTCGACGCAATCGATACGACAGGAGCTGGAGATGCCTTCATGTCCGGTTTACTCTACCAGTGTGCGTTACGCGATTTTTCATTTGATTGGTCTGAAGATGAACTTCACGACATCGGTCGATTCGCTGCGATTTCAGGCGGACTTGCTGCTTCCGTCAAAGGCGCGATGGCTGCTCTGCCAACGCTCGACGAAGTCGCTCATCGCTTGAGTTGAATCGATGACTCAGTAAAAATAAGGATGGAGAGATTCCGGACTCAGTGCCGAAATCTCTCCATCCTTTTCGTTTGATTGATGAATCGATTAAGGTGTATCGATAAATCGTTTGATTTCATCTAATGACTCATCCTGTTGTTCTTTTGACGTTAACGAGCTGCTATTGTCCCCTTTTTGTCGACCGTACATACCAAAGTTCGCATGGTTCCCTTGCTTGATTTCATGGAATACCGCATCTTTTCGAACGTCCTGTTTACTTTTTTCGATATCAGCGACTGGTAAGACACCATCTCGTCCACCATAAATCGTCAACGAGGGCACATCAATCGAATCAATCGGATAGGACGCGAGGAAAACGATCCCCTTAATTTTTGGATGTTGTTCAACGATCGTGGAAGCTGCGCTTCCACCGAGCGAATGCCCGATCAGATACCATTTTTTGATTTGCGGATATTCCTCGATGATATCGAGTCCTTCGTTTGAGTCAAGCAACGCAATCCGAAACGGTAGCTTCGGGATGACGACGAAGTGCCCGTCTTTCGCTAGTTGCTTACCGTAATAACTGTAGGCCGCTGCATCGACTTTTGCCCCTTGATAAAAGATGAATCCGACATCACTCGTCTTCTTTCCAAATGTCAGTTCACGGGGTGTATCTGTCTCCACGTAAGACTTCGCTTGCGTAGAAGCATCATAGTCGAATTGTGCCCAAATCATGAAGGCAAATACGAGCAGTGCCAACAGCGCAGCAATCGTTCCAATGATTCTTATACTCCATTTTTTCATCTCATTCCCTCCCGTTACCGTTATACTCCATATTATGTGTTAAATCACATATGAAAACAAATATTAGAATTTTCAGTCATTGTAAGCATCCCTATCTCTTTTTCATGAATTGGTTTAAGATGAAACCAATATTGTTTTTTCGAAAGGAGATTCACGTTTTGCCGCGTACCCTTGTGTCTACGATTCAATGGTTTTTATTCATCATCTGTACTAACATTGCCCCGCCCCTTGCCATCGCAGCATCGTTTGAACTCTCGGGTGCCGAGACGCTTTCCTTCTTATCTCGTTGTCTATTCGTATTTGCCATCTTAAGTCTCTTTCAAGTCCTGCTCGGACACCGTCTACCAATCATGGAAGGTCCTGCTGGAATTTGGTGGGGTGTATTTGCCCTTTATTCGTCGATTGGTGTCACATTGTACGGCAGTTATTCAAACACTTTACAGTCGCTTGGATTCTTACTCCTACTCAGCGGTATCATCTGTATCGTATTGACGATGACGGGTGTCTTACGGCGCTTAGTCCCTCTTTTTACACCGCAAGTCATCGGTGTCTACATGCTACTGCTGTCGGCACAACTGTCCGGATCCGTCATGAAAGGATTGCTCAATATCGAGGATGGACGAATTCAAGTATTACCTGCCGTCATCTCGATTCTGACGGTCTTGATCTCGCTTTATTTAGAACGAAGTGATCGCTTACGCCAGTACGCTTTATTAATCACGCTACTCGTCGGTTGGAGCATGTTTGCATTGATCGGTCGTGCCGAGATGCCAAGTTTCGATGGTCCACTGTTCACTTTACCGAGTTTATTGCCGTTCGGCGGTATTCATGTCGACTGGAGCTTATTACCGACAGCTCTCATCATCTCGTTGTTGTTAATGACGAACGTCTTAGCGAACATCAAGGTCATCGAACGGATCATCAGTGCCAAGCGTGGTGAAACCGTCAAAGGACAAGTCGGAACAGCTGGTATCACGGCTGGTATCGGACAACTCTTCGCTGGTCTGTTCGGTACGGTGGGGCCTGTCGCCATTTCCGGAACGGCTGGGTTCATTGCTTCAACAGATAACACGGACCGCAAAGCGTTCGTCTATGCGAACATCACGTGTCTCTTCCTCAGTATCGTGACACCATTCGTCGGATTGATCGCTAAAATCCCCGTCGCTGTCGGTTATGCGATGGTCGCACCGATCGTTGCCGGGATGGCGATCATCGGCGTCACGGAAGCAGCCCGCGACTTGAATCGTCAAACGGCGATGATCACGGTCGGTCTCCCGGTCCTCGTCGGCATCGGTGCGTTGTTACTACCGAAAGGAGCAACGGCCGATTTACCGCCACTCGTGACGACCCTGATGTCAAACGGTCTCGTCCTCGGAACATTGGTCGCCTTGCTCGCAGAAGGGTTACGCCATATCCGGACGAATGATTAATAAAAAGACGCTTTCTCGATCGAGAAAGCGTCTTTTTTCATGCATCAGCGAATACCGCGCATGTATTTTTGAAGTTTTGGTGCGAAAGCGAACAAAAGCAATCCGAAGATGACGGCAACGATACCCGTGATACCGAAGTACAAAATCTCCGTGTCATTCGTGTAGTATTTAACGATTTGTGCGTTGACCGCTTGACCCGTCGCGTTCGTCAAGAACCACAGACTCATCGTTTGCGCTGAGAAGGCAGCCGGCGCCAGTTTTGTTGTTGCTGATAGACCGACTGGTGACAAGAAGAGCTCACCGATGACGACGAGGAAGAAGCTCAGTGCAAGCCAGAGTGGACTAACTGACGTCTCCACACCGAACAGGATACCTGGTAGTGTCATGACGATGAACGAAAGTCCAGCGAACAGAAGACCAAACGAGAACTTTTGCATCGTCGTTGGTTGACGGTCACCGAGTTTGACCCAGAAGCTCGCAAAAACAGGTGCTAACACGATGATGAAGAGCGGATTCAACGATTGGAAGAATGCCGGTTGAATCTCAAATCCTAAGAATGAAAGGTTCGTCCGTTCACTTGCGAAGATGGAGAGGACATATGAACCTTGTTCTTGGATTGCCCAGAAAATCGCTGCTGCGATGAACAACGGAATATACGCAATCAAACGTGAGCGCTCATCATCCGTGATCTTTGGACTACGAAGCATGACTGTGAAGTAAGCGATCGGAATCAAGATCCCGAGAATCGTGACCATTAGAGTAAAACGAGAAATCGTCAACAGTCCTGTCATCGATGCAACGACACCGAGTACCGCAACGACGACGACAACGATTGATGCGATCGTGATGAAGCGTTTTTTCTCGTCCCCTTTTAATGGGTTCAAGACGTACGTACCCGCTTGACCAAGGTTTTTCTTTTTCGTCAAGACGAAGACGACAAGTCCTGCGAACATCCCGATGGCAGCGAGTGCGAAACCAGCGTGATATCCACCGCGGTCAGCCACTTCACCAACGACGAGTGGTGAGAGGAATGCCCCAGCGTTGATCCCCATGTAGAAGATACTAAAACCAGCATCGCGGCGGTTATCCGTCTTGCTGTACAAATCACCGACGATATTCGATACGTTCGGTTTCAAGAAACCAGTACCGATGACGATGAGTCCCATCGAGATGAAGAGGGCTGTAATGCCTGCTGGTAAAGCAAGGACGATATGTCCTAACATGATCAAGATACCACCATAGAAGACGGTCCGTGACGTACCGAGTAAACGGTCAGCTACCCATCCCCCAATGATCCCTGACATGTAGACGAGCGAACCATAAACGGCCATGATTGACGCAGCTGTCGTCTTATCGATACCTAGACCACCGTTGGCAACTGAATCGTACATGTAGAAGATAAGGATGGCACGCATGCCATAGTAGGAGAAACGCTCCCAAAACTCAGTGAAGAAGAGGGTGAACAACCCTTTCGGATTCCCGAAGAATCCTTTTTGCGGAACGGTCTTATAGACCTGATCGCGATCAAACTCTGCCATATGATCGGCTCCTTTCATCAATCCTAAATAAGTGCATAATCCATCATCTTTTCCCGCTTTCCCCAAACGATAAGCGTGACGAAACAGATAGGATACGAATACACTGTTTTGCCTGAATTGTCTCACTTCTTTTTTTATATATGAGACAGCACTTTACCATTCAACCGCAAATCATTTGACGAGTCAAATATTATTTACGTTACAAGAATAACAAAAAGAGCAGTCGACTACTCGACTGCTCAGGATTGCATCTGTTTCGATTCGATGATTGTAATTCCAGGCGGTGCATGTAATGTTTCACGTATCATCGCCGCAGCGACTTGACCAGCTTCGATTGGAGCAATGGCGCTCCGCTTCAACAAGGGGCGTAAAACCGTCGAAATTTTCGCAGCCGCTTGTTCGCCTAAGCGGAATTCATCTCGATCCCCTAATAACAAGGATGGTCTAAAAATCAATAACGCGTCATACCCCAGTACACGTAATCCGTTTTCTGTGTCCCCTTTTACACGATTATAGAAGGTTTTGGCATTCGGATGGGCACCGAGCGCCGAAATTAAGGCAAATCGTGTCGCCCCGAGGTCTAACAATTCACGGCCAAGTTCAATCGGATATGTGTAGTCAACCAAACGAAATGCCTCTTGCGATCCTGCTTGTTTGATCGTCGTGCCCAGTGCACAATAGACATGGTCGACGACAGGTAATTCGATTTCTGTCACACGATCAAAATCAATCACCCATTCTTCAAGTTTCGGATGAAAACGGCGCATCGGGCGGCGAACGAGAACATGTACCTCGCTATATGCATCTTCTGCCAACAAACGATCCACGAGTTCTTGTCCGACTAGACCAGATGCTCCTAAAATTGCTGCTCTCATACGTTTCTCCCTCCTTCATGCTATCGACCAATTGGTACGAAATAAGAACGGTTTCCAGTGATCCGTTCTCCGGCACGTACACCAATCGCACTTGGTCTTCCTCCTAAAATAAAGACACCGTACATATACGCGACTTCTCCCTCTTCCTGAAGTGAGTACGTCGGTAGTTCTTGATACGCTTGATAAACAGCCGGTTGATCACGAAACGTATGCTGTTCGTTCTTTAACATGATATTTCCGTGTCCATCATGGACCGTCACGGTATCTCCCTCACGCCCGAAAATCGGTTTTTTAACGAATGATCGCTGGCTTGAAATGAATGGATCAGCGGATAAGTACGTCGGTAAAAAATAACGCGCAATCGTCATGTGGTCCGTTTCGCTCAAGTACGGATGATTGGCTTCATGCAACATCCAGATCAATGCAAGAACCGACTTAGCTTGCATTAAAAAGGCAGACGGCGGGTTGATGATTTCGAGTCGACCCGTCTCGACGAGTTGCAGGAGTAATTGTCCTAAATTTCTTCCGTCCTCATCCCGGTCAAGTAAGGCCATCTCGATCGGAAAGGTTTGACGATATAAGATATCGATTCTTTTACCAGCCTCATCGTACAGACCTTCTTCCGGACGAATCTCTAATGCATGAAGTGGACAATAGGTCGCATCACTCCAAAACGACTGCAAATACTCAGCCGTCAATCGATCCTCGATGTGGTCACCATGTGAGGTGAAGACGACATGCGGATGCTGTTTCGTCCGATGTATCGCGGCTTCGATCGCACGACAGACAGTTGCCTTCAGCCATTTGTTTTCCCCATCGTTGACCCGTTCAAAACCTTGTTTTTCCGCTACGACATCATTGACTTCAAATACTTCTTTAATGAAAGTCGGCGTATCCGCGTTCCATTCCATGAGTGAGATACGATCTGCCGTCGCAATGAAATCAAAGCGTCCGATGACGGTCAACGGTCGCATCGTCTCGAGTCGTAAAAAAGCGAGACTCTCAGACGGGAAGCCAAGCTCTAGCAGTGCCTCATCATCCATCGATCGAAGAATCGGAAGTACTTTTTCAAATATCTTGTAAACTTCTTGCGCCGCGATATGCAGTTGGTCGATTCGTTCTTCCGAGATGGGCATGATTTCCGTCACAGCGTACGGTTCCCCGTCTAGCACATCCCAAAAACGATCGATGTCTCCGTAAAAGGTTTGTCGTCTACTCATCCGCCGAAAAAGCCGGAAGATGAGCCTGTTCCGAATCCCTTTGTCTTCGTGTTATAACTCTTTACTTCTTTTGATTTCGGCGTATACCCTTTTGTTCGCATCGCACTATGCATCAAGGCACGTGATGCGAAATAACTACCACCCCAGTAATAGTATCCTGAATGGGTTGATGAACTATCATCACAGTACCAAACGCCTTCATCATTATCATACTCATAGTCATCACAATCCGGATCATCTGGTCGTTCCGCTCGTGCATCATCCGATCCACACCCACTCAGTGTCGTTCCGATCAACAGTGTTGCAGCTAGTGTCGCTTGTTTCATCCAATTCACTGTCTCAGTCCCCTTTCCTTTTACTCTCTTTATGGATAGTATACGCTTTTTTGGAGAGAAAAGTTTCTTTGTTCTGCCGGAACTTTTTTTCCTTGAAGGTGGTAATAGTATCTATAGAATGAAAAGGAGGATTTACGCATGTCACTTGCCTACTATGTTGAAGAAAATGGTGAATTCCAGCCGATCTATCAATATGATCGCTATGCGATCGAACCGGAAGAGATCATCGCCCACCAACTTTGTGAATTCCATATCATCGAAGGACATCAATACGAGCTTCGTTCCAATGAGATGGCAGGTGATTACGATCAATTGATCGTCGATCATATCAAGGCATCACCGCGTGCGACAGAAGAACGCGTTTATCCACCGCACCAAATTCATATCGAGTTCAGACAGTATTTGTCCGACAGCGCTCAACCGCTCCTAAAGACATCAACGGTTCCGAATCACATCCAAGCGATGCGTTTTTTGATCAAAGACAAGATCGAAGTCGAAGGCCACGGTATTTTTGAGCGTGACAGCTGTGAAATCGATATCGACCGGAATTGTTACGTCGTCTATCTCGCCGATACACTTTGAGATGTAAAATCAGGTCTCTTCATTTCCAAGAGACGTTTTTTTTGGCATACTAGAAAGTAAGAACGAATCAATCGAGGTGAACGAACATGAGTGAACAACCAAAAAAACTATCGTTGCAAGAGGCAATGATCGAACGCTTGAAAGCAAAAAAACAAGCGCAAACAAAACGTCCGACTGGCTTACAAGGAACACAAACGAAACAATTGACGAGCCAACAGACGAAAAAAGCAAACAACCAGAAAAAACGGACAGGCGTCTAAGTCACAGGAATTCATGAAATAAGGAGTAATTATGAGTATTTTAACGGTATCTAACTTAAGTCACGGATTCGGTGACCGCGCCATTTTCGAAAATGTCTCCTTCCGCCTGTTAAAAGGCGAGCACATCGGTCTCGTCGGTGCGAACGGTGAAGGAAAATCGACGTTCATGAACATCATTACGTCGCAACTTGAGCCAGATGAAGGAAAAGTCGAATGGGCGAAGCATGTGCGCGTCGGCTATTTAGACCAGCACGCTGTCCTTGAAAAAGGATTAACCATCCGCGATGCACTTAAAGGTGCATTCCAGTACATGTTCGACATCGAACAGGAAATCAATGATTTGTACGGTAAAATGGGCGAAGTCGAGCCAGAAGAACTTGAAAAGATGCTCGAAGAAGTTGGCGTCTTGCAGGACATTCTGACGAATAACGACTTCTATACGATCGATGCAAAAGTCGAAGAAATCGCGCGCGGTCTTGGTCTTGATGAAATCGGACTCGATCGGGATGTACAAGAGCTCAGTGGTGGACAGCGGACGAAAATCCTGCTCGCCAAACTCCTTCTTGAAAAACCAGACATTCTCTTACTTGATGAGCCGACCAACTATCTCGATGTCCAGCATATCGAATGGTTGAAACGCTACTTGAATGAATATGAGAATGCGTTCATCTTGATTTCGCACGACATTCCATTCCTCAATAGCGTCATCAACTTGATTTATCATATGGAAAATCAAGAATTGAATCGTTATGTCGGTGATTACGACAACTTCGTTACGATCCATGAAGCGAAGAAAAAGCAACTCGAGTCTGCGTTCAAGCGTCAACAGCAGGAAATCTCTGAGTTGAAGGACTTCGTTGCTCGGAACAAGGCACGTGTCTCGACACGGAACATGGCGATGTCACGTCAGAAGAAGCTCGATAAGATGGATGTCATCGAACTTGCGCAAGAGCGTCCAAAACCAGAGTTCCACTTCCTCCAAGCACGGACACCAAGTAAATTGATGTTCGAAGCAAAAGGTCTCGTCATCGGATACGATGAGCCACTTTCGCGCCCTCTTGATCTGACGATCGAACGTGGGCAGAAGATTGCGTTGCACGGTGCGAACGGAATCGGGAAATCGACGTTGCTCAAGAGTTTGCTCGGTGAAATTCCAGCTGTCTCGGGTGTCGTTGAGCGAGGCGAGAACTTGCATATCGGGTACTTCGAACAAGAAGTCAAAGAGAAGAACTCGAATACATGTATCGAAGAGATTTGGAATACGTTCCCGTCTCTGACACAACAACAAGTCCGTGCCATGCTCGCGAAGTGTGGTTTGATGACGAAACACATCGAATCGAAAATCGAAGTGCTCAGCGGTGGGGAAAAAGCGAAAGTCCGTCTTTGTAAATTGATGAATACGGAATCGAACATCCTCGTACTCGATGAGCCGACGAACCACTTGGACGTCGAAGCCAAAGAAGAATTAAAACGTGCGTTACAAGAGTACAAAGGAACAGTCCTGTTGATCTCACACGAACCAGAATTCTATGAAGCTGTTGCGACAGACTTATGGAACTGTGAATCATGGACGACAAAAGTATTCTAAGCTACATCATACAAAAGATGGGATGCCCAGAAGGGTATCCCATCTTTTTAGTTCACACACTTAATCATTGCATGATCGTGCATCTTCACGCACACTAAGACTTAGAAAATGATTATGAAGGAGCGTGTTTTTTTGGAAACGATCACGAAAAAGGCAACACTATCCTATCTCCATGTTCCAAGCGGTGGTTCAGAACAGTTGATTGCCCGTCTCTATTCACCTGAACACACAGCGGATGCTCCACTGATTGTCCTCTTCCACGGATTTCCCGGGAAACAGTTGAACATGGACTGGGCAGTTCAACTTCAAAGCGCAGGATACCATGTACTCGTCACGTCGTATCGTGGAACGATCGGGAGCCCTGGAACCTTCCGATTCCAACATGTTTTGGAAGACGCGACCGCGACACTACAGCACGTCTGCTCAGAGTCTTTCACTGCCGAACATGGCATCAAGGCAGATCAGGTTACCGTCGTCGGTCATAGCATGGGCGGCTTCGCCGGTCTGCATGCTTTTGCTGAGACACCGGAGGCTGCACATTATGTCGGGATTTCTCCTTTTAATTTTGGTCTCGTCGGTCAGCTTGTCCTCGAACATCCGGAATACGAAGCTGCGCTACACGGTGTACTCGAGCGAGGAGCTGCTTTCCTGAATGGTGCCGCTGCTGACGCGTTACTCGACGAGTTGAAGCAGCATCATACGACTTGGAACTTACTGACGCTAAAAGAACGTCTAGCCGATCGCTCGATGTTGCTTATGACGTCAGAACGGGACGAAACATCGATCAAAGCGCTCCATCATGACTTATTGCTACCCGACAGTCCGTTCGAGGAAGCGATCGTCGATAGTGATCACAACTATATCGAGAATCGAGACGCTGCCTTTAACGAATGGACAGCTTGGCTCGCACGACAATGAAAAGAGCGCTCAGTGTACGACTGAGCGCTCTTTTGCTGAAGTTCGAGTCCGTTGCATAGGACGGATCCGCATCCGGTATAGGACGAGCGTAAACATCGTCAGTGTTGAGACAGCGTACCAAATCGTCGTAAATAGTGTTCCGGTATCCGTACCGATGAATAGACCGTGTGCCGTCATTAATAGCCAAGCAGGTAAGACGAGCCAGTGTGTCAATTTCCAAAGCGTCTTGCCTAACGTCTCCTTTAAGAAATCCGAAGTCACGAGAACGAACCCGAATAAGTAGAGACTAATCGTTCCTAGCGCATTCCAGAGTGGTTCATAAGAAGCTTGGCTCGGAATCAGGACTTCAAAGATCGTCAGTGGTGCGTATGAATCGACGATGATGAGCGTCGCATGAAGGACGATTGCGAGCAAACCTGCCCAGCCACTATATAAATGCACGTGATGCAGTCGTGCTTTTTGTTTTTTGAATGCCGGGTAGGAACCGAGCAATCCCGCTAAGACAGAAATCGTCATGAAGAAGTGCCCACTTAATCCACTCAACCGGATCATCGTCCATGTTGAGAACAACCATTTCATCCAGTCCATGTCTCACTCACTCCTTTCTGTTCACTTCGCCATTCCCCAGCAGTATCCAAAATCAATAATCGCCCTTTTGGAAACCAACGAAACAGCTTTTCTTGACGTTCTGTCTCTGTCATCTGAAAGGCAAGTTTCGTCATGACTTCCGCTTCATAGAGTTGTGGCGCAGATGCGGTCACTTGAAGAATCGGACTTTTCGTCGGACGTCCTGTTCGTCCATCCAATAAATGATGATGCGTCTGTCCGTCCGTCTTCCACGATCGATAGACACGGTTCGATGTCGCGACCGCGCCTTGTCGCAACTGCACATCAGCGACGCGTTGTTCGGTCTCGGGATGCGTGATCGTGATATTCCATGGTTCCTCATCAGACCAGACGATGACGTCGCCTCCCGCTTCAATCAATCCACGATTCCAGCTTTTTCGTAGTCGTTGCGCTGCAATCATCGCGGCAGCTCCTTTTCCGATGCCACCTAGGTCGATAAAACCGCCTCCGACTCGAGTCACGTCACATCCTTCAATGATGAATGGAGCGATTTCTGGTGGAGCAACCTCTTCATAAGCGACAGCTTGTGTGAAGGGAAATGATTGTCGATAGCCATTGGCTTGTTGTTGCGCCAGCAGGAATGGGGAAAAATAACGTTCGGTCTGCTCGAAATATCGTGTAGCGCGGGCAAGCAAGCGGGCTAACGGTAAGGACACCGATAACGTGTCGCCGATCCGTAAGCGATTCAATCGACTGACTTCACTTTGCTCATCAAAGCGTGACCACTGCCGATCCACATAATGAAAGAATCGGACAAGCTCCTCCCATTCTGCTTCATCGATCGGCTGATCCGTCACGAACCGCACCTGATTATGCATCGCATACAATTGTCGCTCCATCTTCCTCCTCCTTACCTCGAATGGCTAGACTGACCGTCACTCGATCCACCGGGTTGACTGAAGCCAGATGATTCATCACCTTGCCATTGATCATCATCGTCTTCGTAATATCCATCATCCCCTTCGTATTCGCCTTCATCATCGCTATACTGATTCCCTTGAGATGGTAATGTCGTATCGTTCGAATACGTATCGCCTGTCGAAACAGGTGTCGTCGAGGAATCGTTCGAACTGACACTCAACTGACCAATCGCAAGTCCGATGAAAACGGAACTACTAAGCCCGACGAGCCATTTCGCAAATGGTTTGGGTTTCATCTGTTTCCTCTCCCTTCTTGTTACGTTTACTGTATCGAAAAAAACTGACAACTAACTGACGGTAACTATGGGATAATGAGAAAAAAAGAGGAGCGATGTGCATGCACGTTTTGGTAGCAGAAGATGATCAGCGTCTTGCAAAGATGTTACGCCTCCATTTGGAGCGGGCAGGATATCAGGTAGATGTTGCGCAGGATGGAGTGGAAGCGCTCCTCCAATGTCAGACGTATCGCTATGACTTACTCGTTCTCGATTGGATGATGCCTCGTAAGAGCGGAGTCGAAGTCGCCGCTACCTTACGGAAAGAACAGTTCGAAGGTGGCATCTTGATGCTGACTGCTCGTGATACGGAAATCGATCTCGTTCATGGTCTCGATAGTGGAGCCGATGACTATCTCGTTAAACCGTTTCAATCGAATGAATTACTGGCACGACTGCGCGCGCTCAGTCGTCGTCAACAAAAGGCATTCGTGTCGACGGTCTCTTTCAATGGACTAGTCCTCGATCTGTCCTCACAAATGATTTCCTACGAGCGACATCCAATCGATTTAACACGACGTGAATTTGAATTCCTTTCTTTGCTCTTAAGACGACCTGAACAGGTGATGAGTCGTGAATTGATCATCGAAGTCGTATGGGGAATCGGAGCGGATATTACGGATAACGCGCTCGATGCGCTCGTCCGACTCGTTCGGAAAAAATTAGATGCGGTCGGAGCTCCTAATTTGATTCGGACAGTTCGCGGATTCGGTTATCGTTTAGGTGATCCGCATGCTTGAATCGATTCGAAAACGACTAACCTTGTTATTCAGTGGTTCGTTTTTTCTTGTACTAGTCCTCATCCTGATCGGAGTGTATGTCACAAACGCCCAATTGCTGAATCGGATGGAATTGAATCAATTGAAGAGCGTATCTGATCGAGATATCTTCGAACGGATCGAGCATGGGGAAGATCAATTCATTCGAAATCCGATCTACTTCCAGTTACTCGATGGTTCAGGAAACGAACGCTATGCAAGTCTGCCGCCAGACGTCGAGTCTAAAACACTGCACCGTTTTTTAAGCTCGAATGATACGACGCAACAAGTGGAATGGGATGATCGACACTTCTTACTGTATCAACGGAGTACCGAAGAAGGACGACTATTGCTGATGAAGGATATCTCTCCGACAGAAGATACCTTACAGCGATTGATTGCCGTTCTTGCGGGGATTGCGGTTCTCGCAACGATCGTCCTGACACTAGTCGGATACATTCTTGCTGGTCGAGCCGTCATTCCGGTGCAACAAGCATTCGATCGCCAACGTCGTTTTACGTCCGATGCTTCACATGAACTACGGACACCTCTGACAATCGTCTATAGCGGAATTGAATTGCTAGAAGCGGAATCACTTTCGAATGAAGGGCGTACGATTCTAGAGGACATTAAAGCAGAAACGGCAGGCATGCAGTATTTAGTCTCTGATTTATTATTACTTGCGCGAGAAGGACAAACTTCACCGAAACAGGAAGTTGATCTTAGTTCACTCGTCCAAAAGACTGTCGAACGTTTTCAGCATGCCTACTCGGATCGTGTCATCCATGCTTCGATTGCGCCTAACTTACGCATGAAAGGGGATGCCCATCAATTGAACCGCTTATTGACGGTCTTTCTTGAGAATGCTCTCGTCTACAGTGATGACGTCATTGATGTCTCCCTCGAAGAAACTACTACAGAACGCCAGTTGATGATACAGGACCGTGGGATCGGTATCGCTTCCGATCAACAAACTAAAATATTCGAGCGTTTTTACCGGGGGGATCATTCACGTCACGGAACAGGTACGGGCCTCGGCTTATCGATTGCTCAATCGATTGTCGATCAACATGGCGGTACGATTTCTATTGATTCAACATTAGGTGAAGGCACACGCTTCATCATTCATTTCCCCACTCTTTAAAACGGTGTCAGTTAGCTGTCAGATAAGCAAGGTAAAGTGAAATTATTCTTTATCATACTTATCTAAGGAGGTCTTTGATATGTTGGGAAACGTACCGCTTCATCCACTTCTTGTCCATGCACCGATCGCACTTTTATTATTCGCAACGTTATTGTTACTCGTCAGTCTGAAATGGACGCAATTCAAATTGTTCGCCCTCTTTACGCTAGTCGTTGGTCTGATTTCTGGAGTTGCTGCCTATTTGTCTGGAGACGGGGCAGAGGAGTATGCGGAAGCGAACTTAAGCAGCGTTACCCATGCTGCCATCGAAAATCATGAGCATTTCGCGTTGTTCAGTCTTGTTGCCTTTGGTGTCTCGCTGTTATTTTTGTTATTGGGTTACCGCTCAAACAAAAAAATGTTTTTATTACTCAGTTTTGTCGTTGCCATCGTCGGTAGCGGATTACTTGCTTATACCGGTCATCTTGGTGGTCAGATGGTATATGCTAAATAAAAAAGAGCCGGTCCATTTTCTCTTTTTATCAGAGAAGTGAACTGAACCAAAAAAGTTAGACAATAAATAATTTGTCAGGCGACCTTGAGGACCTGAGTCCGGTATTCCACCGGGCTCAGGTTTTTT
>NZ_JACSNI010000008.1:0-101410 GCF_018619055.1 Exiguobacterium sp. s130
CTTGATCTTAAATGCCTTCGTATATTTGACCATAAAAAACACCCCATAAAAGTTGGATTTTTATGTCCAACTTTTATGGGGCAGTTCATTGGCATCGGTTCTTTTTCATCGTATTTATACTGTCATCGAAGCAGGCACCGTAATCTTTCCTCCTGCCGGAACTTCTACAGTCGTTCCATGAACGTTTAAGCTGAATGCTTCGCCTTCCGTCTGAGTGATTTCGACGGCGTTTGGCTGAACATGGACATGGATATGATGACCGCGCCACTGCATCCGGAACGCATAGCTCGTCCAGCCTTTTGGCAACATCGGCTTAAAGGACAACGTATCGTTCGCTACCCGTAATCCGGCGAACCCGTGGACGATCGACATCCAAGATCCAACCATCGACGTGATGTGTAATCCGTCTTCTGTATCATTGTTGTAGTTATCAAGGTCAAGTCGTGCCGAACGTTGGTACAGTTCGACCGCTTTTTCCTCATAGCCGACTTCCGCTGCAATGATCGAGTAGATACACGGAGATAATGATGATTCGTGAACCGTACGTGGTTCATAGAAATCGAAGTTCGCTTTCTTCTCTTCTAGACTGAAGCGATCCGTCAAGAAGTAGAGACCTTGCAGGACATCTGCCTGTTTGATGAATACAGAGCGAAGGATCCGGTCCCAAGACCAATTCTGGTTCAGCGGAAGATGTTTTGGATCGAGTTCAGCGACCAGGATTTGTTCCTTATCCATGAAGCCATCCTGTTGCATGAAGATACCAGGAGCTGCTTCATCTTTTGGATAATACATCTTCGCGTCGATATCTGCCCACTTCGCCAGTTCCTCATCCGTCAACGCTAATTGATGCATGAGTTCTTGCAAACGTTCTGGTTCTTCTTGTGCCAAATGACGGTGAACGGTCTGCGTATATTCGAGACACCATGCTGCGATCAAATTCGTATACCAGTTGTTGTTGACGTTGTTCTCGTATTCATTTGGTCCCGTCACCCCAAGAATCATATAGACATCCTTATGCGCCACATAATTGACACGGCTTGCCCAATAACGAGCAATCTCGACTAACACTTCAAATCCGTATTGTCCGAGATACGATGTGTCACCCGTGTAGTTCGTGTAATTATAAATCGCATGCGCAATTGCACCGTTCCGGTGAATTTCTTCATGTGTGATTTCCCACTCGTTGTGGCACTCTTCTCCGTTCATCGTCACCATCGGATAAAGCGCACCCTTCATCCCAACATTCTTATCCGCATTTTCTTTTGCTTGCGGTAATTGATTGTGGCGATACTTGAGTAAATTCCAAGCCACTTCCGGTTTCGACGTCGCAAGGTAGAAGTTCAAGCAGTACGCTTCTGTATCCCAATACGTCGCACCACCATACTTCTCGCCCGTGAAGCCTTTTGGTCCGATGTTGAGGCGTGAGTCTTCACCTGTGTAGGTCTGGAACATATGGAAGATGTTGAAACGAATCCCTTGCTGTGCCTCGACATCACCTTCAATCTTCACATCCGCTTCTTCCCAGTGGTGCAACCAAGCTGCTTCATGTGTCGCAAGCAATGGTTCAAAGCCTGATTCGAATGCGACGTGAACCCGTTTCATCGCTTGCTCCAGTAACGCATCGATTTCATGATCGCGATTCGTTACGAGCGCAACGAATTTCTCGACAGTGACACCCTCACCTACTGCGGCTTGTTTCGTGAAACGATTCGCGACGTACTGCGTATTGCCATCGACGACCTCACACCGTGCGCCTTCGACGTCCGTGATCATAGCTGCCGTCACATGCCAATCGAGCTTTTTCGTTTTTGATGTGACATAACCAAACCGTTCTTCAATTCCGTGTTCAACGGGAAGCCAGAACTTCTCATCATAGTTTGAGTCTTCATTCTCAACATCCGCATCGAGATATGATTCAATGATGACCTCTGCTTCGAAATTGACAGGTGTTACCGTATATTGCAAGGCAGCAATTTCTTTATCGACGATCGAGAAGAAACGCTTGGATTCGACTTTTATCTCTTCTTCTCCATGCTTCAACAACATCGCCCGCGTCAACACACCATGTTGCATATCAAGTTCACGTTTGAAGTCGATGACTTCCCACGTATTCAAATCAACAGTTTTTCCGTTGACAGATACTTTCAAACCCATGATGTTGACAGCATTGAGTACTTTCGCGAAGTACTCCGGATAACCGTTTTTCCACCAGCCGACACGTGTCTTATCCGGATAATAAACACCTGCGACATACATGCCTTGATGCGTGTCCCCTGTGTACTCTTCTTCAAACGTTCCGCGCATTCCCATATGACCGTTTCCGATCGATGTCATCGATTCTGCCAATCGATTATCTTCTGGATGAAAACCAAGCTCTGTAATTTTCCACTCATTGACCTCAAAAAGTCGTTTCATCGTCAAGTCGCTCCTTTTTTATGCTACGCATGTCAGTCAATCTGATCATGTAAGCGTTTCATCTATACCCTACATTCTTTATTGTACACATAAAAAGCATCAATGCAATCGTTTGCACGAAAATAAATTTCTTTTTCTGCAACCGCTTCCTTTTACTAGAAATCGACATCCATTTGAATCAAAAAAAGTCTATTTTCAAACCAATCGGTTTAAAAATAGACTTCTGTTTCACGCTTCAGATTTTCCGCCACAAGACTGACGGATGACGAGATAATGTGGAACGATGACGCGCTTCCCATAAGGGGTCGCATCTTCATTGATTTGTTCAATCAAACAATTCGTCGCTTCAAAACCAAGTCCAAAGATATTGATTTCAACAGAAGTCAACGGCGGGCTTGAGAATTCTGCGATGAACAAGTTATTGAAACTGACGACGGCCATTTGATCCGGCACACCGATCCCCATCTCATTCAGGGTACTCATGACACCAAGTGCCATCATGTCGTCACTGACGACGACAGCCGTCGGCGGATGTTCAAGCGACATCAGTCGTTTGACTGCCTCAGCGCCTCCTGTCGTCATGAATGGTGCACTGACGATGTAGGATTCTTGAATCGGGATGCCCTCTTCCATGAGAGCCGTCTTGTAACCCCCGACACGTTCTTGCGTCACAGCTAAGTCCTGTGCGCCTCCGACGAATGCGATACACTCATGCCCAAGTTGATGCAAGTACTTCGTCACTTCGCGACCGGCTAGATAATTATCCGTATCGACATACGTGACATGTGATGAATCACTGAATGGTTTTCCGACGACGACGAACGGAAACTTCGAATCTTGCAGAAATTGAACGACTTTGTCATCCGTACGGGAATACAGTACGACGACACCATCGACACGACGGCCCTGAACCATCGACACGACACCTTCATATACTTCTTCTTCCGAGACACCTGTCGTCATATATAACGAATATCCATTTTGATGCGCTTTTGTACTGATTCCTCGAATGACCTCCGAAAAGAACGGGTTTTGTAGCGTTTTTGTTGCAGCACTTGGCATGACGAGACCGATCGCTTGTGTCGTTCGATTCGCGAGACTGCGCGCATGAACGTTCGGATAATACCCGAGCTCATCCATCGCCTGCCGCACCCGTTCCTTCGTCTTTTGACTGATGCGTGAACTATTCGCAATGACGCGTGATACCGTCGAGGGTGCGACATTCGCTTCCCGTGCTACATCCTTGATTGTTACCTGCATCCCCTTCACCTCACATTTCCCCTAGTTAAGTATTTTATTTTGTTTGACGTTGCATGCGTTTACGGTGAACGAGAAGAAGTATGAGCGCTAAAATCGGAGCAATCGCACCAATTGCGATGATCGACCACCAGTTGACTTGTGACTTTTCGATGACATAGCTGTTCGCACTATTTGCATCAAGCGTGATCTCATAGGCGTCACCATCTTGACGCACCAAGTCTGAGAATAAAAGTCCTCTTAGACGCTGATCATCACCGACTTCTTTCGCAGACACGCGTAAGCTCGTCTTTTTTTCTCCAAGATTAATCGCGTAAATGACTTTTTGTTGTTTCGTCTCCCGTGAGTAGACTGCCATATGATCGGTTTTTGCGATCAAGCGTTGCTTCCCTGTTGCAAACGCTGGGTAGTCCTGACGCATCTCGTTCAACGTTTTTACGTACTGTTGCATCTTCTTATTTTGATCAAATGTCATCATCATCCGGTTTCCAGGATCCTCACCACCTGGCATCGCCACCTCTGTTCCTTGGTAGACGATCGGCATCCCTGGTGCAGCATAGAGTGCGAACAGCGCTAATCGAAGCTGCCGCTCCTCTTCATCTGCTCCACCAATCTTTGCTTCCGTGATGAAGCGCTTGACATCATGATTATCAATGAAGGTTGCAAGTCCCTTGGCATTCGGATTAAACGTAGTATCTCGATTATAAACTGAATCGAGCTCTTCCGCGGAACCATTTTTGCGAGCAAACTGATCCTTGACTCCATAATAAAACGGGAAGTTCGTCACAGAATCAAAACCTAATTTCGAATAGGACGCGATTTTTCGCGGATCTCCATCGAACACTTCAGCCAACAAGAATAAGTCTGGATGCTTTTCTTTTACTGCTGGGATAAACGTTTTCCAAAATGACGCTGGCACATGGCGAACCGTATCGAGCCGGTATCCGTCTATACCCGTTTCATCGACCCAGTAGTTCGCGACATCAACTAAATAATCCACGACTTTCGGATTTTCTGTATTGAAGTCCGGTAAATCGAACAGCCAGTTATTCTCGACTTCCGACGGGTTATTCCAGTTCATGATCGGTTGATTTTTATGAAACCACTCCGGTTTTTCTTTCACCATTGGATGATTTGGTCCTAAATGATTGACGACAAGATCAAGGACGACCTTGATATCCCGTTTATGCGCTTCTTTGACGAGACGTTTAAACTCTTCCTTTGTTCCGAAGTGCGGATCAATCTCGTAATAATCATCCGTCCAGTATCCATGATAACCATTCGGACGGTTCTTAAAGATCGGCGTCAACCAAATCGAAGTGAATCCCTTTTCCTTGATGTAATCGAGACGTTTCGTCACACCTGCTAAATCGCCACCTTGGAACGCTTTTGGATTTTCGGGATCCGCCTCTCGATCATTACTCGGATCGCCATTCTCGAACCGGTCCACCATGATGAAATACATTCGTTCTTTTTCCCAACCTGCTGCTTCACCCGTCATCGGTTGAAGCCCGATAGACAAGAGAAGCGGCAAGAGGAGAAGCATTATGCCTCGTCTCATGCCGCTGATTTCCCCCTTATGATTATCCTTTCGTTCCACCTGCTGTCAATCCAGACACGAAGAAGCGCTGGAATGCGAAGAAGAGAAGAACGATTGGAACTGCTGATAATACGGCACCTGCCGCAAATAACGTGAAGTTATTGTCGAACTGCTCCGACACCATGTTGTACAACCCGACCGCAAGTGTCTGTTTCTCAGGAGAACGCAGGACGAGCGATGCTAAAATGAAGTCGTTGAATGGTGCCATGAAGTTGAACAATGCGATGACGGCGACCATCGGTTTTGCTAGCGGTAAGATGATTTGCCAGAAGATTCGTAAGTGACCGGCACCATCCATCCGTGCCGCCTCATCGAGTTCTTTTGGAATCGTATCGAAATATCCTTTTGCAAGATACGTATTCATTGGAATCGCGCCACCCGAGTAGAGTAGGATGAGCGCCAGATGCGTATCAAACAATTCTAACATATTAAGCAAGACATAAATCGCAATGATTGCAACGAATTGCGGTACCATCTGCAACACGAGGAACAAGATGAGTGAATTTTTCCGACCGACGAAGCGATAGCGTGAAAAAATGTATCCTGTTAAAGTGATTAGCGCGACGGAGACGACCATCGTGATGACGGCAATCTTGATTGTGTTTAAATACCACATGCCATAATCCGTTTTTGACGGATCAAACAAATCAAAGTAGTGAATCAAAGTCGGATTACTTGGGAAGATATCCGATGTAATACTTTTCCCTGGGTTAAGTGAAGTACCAACGACCCAAAGGAGTGGATAGACGATAATGATGGAGGCGACCGTCAAAATGAGATATGACAACGCCATGTTGATTCGGTTTTGTTTTCTCATATTAGATCATATCCTCATCTTTGAATGATTTTGAACGCTTGAACTGAATAACGGCAATCGTCATGATGAAGAACGACAACACAAGCGTGATCGCTGCTGCGAATCCATACTGCGGGTTCGCGCCAAGCGACAATTTGTAAATCCACGAAATCAAGATATCCGTTCCACCAGCCGATTGACCCGGTACTGCCGGTCCACCGTTGTTGAAGAGATAGATGATATTGAAGTTATTGAAGTTGAACGTATACTGCGTGATCAAGATCGGTGCTGTTGCGAAAAGAATCATCGGTAACGTGATTAAGCGGAATTTCTCTCCTGCTGTCGCTCCATCAATTGTTGCTGCCTCATAGAGATCCTCTGGTATCGACTGCAAGATCCCTGTCGTCAGCGTCATGATGTACGGAAAACCTAACCACCACTGAATCCCGATCAATGCAAGCTTCGTATACGTTGGATCCGTCATCCAGTCGAGACCGTTATCGAGACCAATCGCTGGTAACAATGTCGTATTGAAGACACCGAATGTCTCATTGAACATCGAGCGGAAGATCAAAATCGTGATGAACGCTGGTACTGCCCATGACAGGATCAAGATGGAACGGAAGAACCGTTTTCCTTTGAGTCCCTTTTGGTTCAGTAAGACTGCCAGTCCGATACCGATCGCGATGACACCTGTCGTCGAAGCGACGGTCCAGACAAGCGTCCAACCAAGAACGCTGACGAATGTGTCGCGGAAAATATCAACCGTGAAGATATTCAAGAAGTTTTGAATCCCGATCCAGTCAACCAGCTTTGCTGGCGGCGAGTTGTTGAACTTATAGTTTGTAAAAGCAATCAAGAAAGTAAAAATCAACGGTAAGACGACCGTGAACACTAAAAGTACTAATGAAGGAATCAACATCGCATACGGGAATCCATTATCACGGAAATTCCGAAGTTGCATCTTCAAGGAAGGTACTTCGAGGTTCATGTCGCGCAACTTACCGATTCGATACGCATCGATAAAGTTCCAGACGTAAATGGTGATACCAAAGACAAGTAAAATCAAGGCAATGATGCCCTCGACCATTAGAAAGATCGAGTGATCCCCTCTTACGCCTGGTACCTCACCGAGTGTAATCAAGCCCCAAATCGCTCCGCGATCGCCAGGACCATTTCCGGCTCCTTTGAAGAACAGTTCAAAGTTGACGAGAAAATATGATAGTACGACGACAAAAAATGTCGCGCCTTTAAGGAATTGTTTATTGTATAGTTGTCCTACTCCTGGAATGATCGACATCAGCGCCGCAATCGTGCGGTGGTTCGTCTTTTTTTCAGGCGTTGGATTCGTCGGGTGTGGTGTTGCAATCGCAGCCATCGTCCGTTCTCCTTTCCAAAGGTCATGTCTGACCTCAGGCTTCTCTTCCAACCATAAAGATGAGGGGGAATTCAAGATCCCCCTCTCTTTATCTCTTTTTCATGGATTCACGCGTTCCATTTACGCTTATTGATTGTTAGCTTCGATTTGTTGCTTGATTTGTTTGACAGCATCATCAGCTGATTTTTGTGCATCTTGCTTGTTTGTTGCAACAAGCTGGAGTGCTGCTGCCATTGGTTCCCAAACTTGACCCATCTCAGCGATGTTCGGCATTGGCACACCGTTTTGTGATTGTGCGAAGACTGCTGCTGCGACTTCATTATCCTTGATTGCTGCATCTTCTTGAAGCGCAGTGACTGGTGGGATCTCATTGTATTTTTCGAACATTGCTTTCGCGTTCTCTTCACCAGTGAGTGATGCCAAGAACTTCTCAGCCCATTCTGCATTTTCCGAGTATGCTGAAATCGCGTATGTTTTTACACCAACGAATGTTTTAATCGGCTCACCGTTTGGAAGTTTCGGAAGTGCTGAAGCTCCGAGGTTGATGCCTTTTTCTTTATAGCTCGCAACTGCCCATGGACCGTTCATGACAGCAACAGCTTTTTTATCGCCGAAGAGTTGGTCAAGTGCTTGACCACCGCCACCACCGATAAGACCTTTCGGGAAGAGACCTTCTTTGTACCACTTGCCGATGTAATCCATACCTTCGACAGCACCTTTGTTGTTCAAGCCAATATCTGCTGGATCCAATTTGCCACCGTTGTCTTTGAAGACATATCCGCCGTAGCCACCGATTGGACCGTGCGCGAAGTAGAAGTTATCCCAAAGCGCGAGGAATCCGTATTTACCGTCTTTCTTTTGCTCTGTTGAGATCTTGTACAGATCATCCATTGAAGCTGGTGCTTCTTTTAATTCATCTTTATTGAAAAGGAGGATTGGTGTTTCAACTGCTTTCGGATATCCGTAGACTTTACCGTCAAACGTTACTGCTGATTTCGCTGTATCGATGAATGGCTCAAGTGCTTTTTCGCCATCTTTGAGTTCTGCGATCAAGCCTTGGTCAACGACTGTACCGATTTGGTCGTGTGGAAGAAGCATGATGTCCGGTCCTTTACCTGCTGGTCCGTCAAGTGCTACTTTCTTCTGCTGATCTGTCATCTTAACTTCTTTGACTTCAACTTTGACGCCTTCTTTTTCTTCGAACGCTTTAGCTGCCGCTTTAGTCGTTTCAGCTTTTTCAGTGTCTTCCCAGATGACGATCTTGCTTGGTTTTTTACTGCCTGAATCTGAAGATGATGATTCAGAATCTGATCCACCGCCACATGCTGCAAGTGCACCGATTGCCATGACAGATACAGAGAGACCTGCTACGAATTTTTTCATTTCCATGATTAAAATTTCCTCCCCAAGTTAACTTATGAATGATAAGTTTTAATGCACAACGTTTGCATAAAGGCACAACCATTTTCTCATGATAACAACCGAGCAATTGTAAGCGTTTTATGAAAACGTTTGCATCACCTTTACATTTTTATTATACAATCTAAAATCCTTTTGACAAGTCCTTTTATTCAATTATTTTCTTACATTTCAAAACTTTTTATTTTTGATTTCATTATTTGAATCAAATGCTGTAGAGAATAAGTACATAAAAAAGAAAACGTTTTCATTTTTATCGTTTGCACAACATGATGCAAACGATTGCATCATACTCTCGACTTTTATCAGGAATCCTTGATTTCACGGGATTGGAATTGACTTTAAGAAAGCGCTTTACTATTCTTAGGTCGAAGACATAATCAATATGATGCAAGCGATTGCGTTAAGGAGTGACTGCCATGTTTAAAGAAGCTGTGTTTCACCGCGCGATGTCTCCGTTCGTCTATAAATATGATGAGCGAACAATCCACATCCGTTTACAAACGAAAAAAAATGACGTTGATCACGTCGATTTGATTTGGGGCGATCCGTATGATTGGCATACCGAAAACCCAGATGCTGCCGATTGGAACTTCGATCCCTCAAAATCCAACTACTGGAATACATTTGAAACACCGATGAAGCGAAGTGGATCAGATGAACTATATGATTATTGGTTCATCGATGTCGTTCCACCCTTCCGTCGTCTACGATATGGTTTCCGTCTCCATGACAGTGCAACAAGCCAAGTCTTTACAGAGCGTGGATGGTTCGATGAAAAACCGCTCGATGATACAGGCTACTATTTCTGTGTTCCTTTCCTTAATGCAGTCGACGTATTCACTGCACCGGATTGGGTCCAGGATACAGTTTGGTATCAAATCTTCCCAGATCGCTTTGCAAATGGCGATGCGACGAATGATCCAGTTGGTACACTTCCATGGAATAGTACGGCACCGACAACGACGAATCTCTTCGGTGGAGATTTCCAAGGTGTCATCGATCATATTGACTACCTTGTTGAACTCGGCATCACTGGTATTTACTTCTGTCCGATCTTCTTAGCAAAATCGAACCATAAATACGATACGATCGATTACTTAGAAATTGATCCACAGTTTGGCACAAAAGAAAAGTTCAAGGAAATGGTTGATTTGTTACATGCACATGGTATTCGCATCATGCTAGATGCCGTCTTTAATCACGCTGGCTTCCACCATAAAGCCTTTGCTGATATCCGTGAACATGGTAGTCATTCGACATATAAGGAATGGTTCCACTTGCGCGATTTCCCACTCGTGACCGAACCGCTACCGAACTACGATACATTTGCTTTCGTACCTGAGATGCCGAAATTCAATACCGAGAACGATGAAGTAAAGTCATACTTACTCCATGTCGCCCGCTACTGGGTCGAGGAATTCGGTATCGATGGTTGGCGACTCGACGTCGCCAACGAGGTTGATCACGCATTCTGGCGTGATTTCCGTCAAGTCGTCAAATCGGTCAACCCTGACACGTATATCCTTGGTGAAATTTGGCATGATTCACAGGAATGGTTGCTCGGTGACCAGTTTGACGCTGTCATGAACTATCCATTTACGAATGCCGCTTTGAACTTCTTTGCCTTAGATAAAACTAAAGCAACTTCGTATGCGAACGATATGTCGCATGTATTGTTCTCAAACACGATGAATGTCAATGAAGTGACCTTTAATTTAATCGGTTCACACGATACACCACGTGCGTTGACGCGTGCTGGCAATAACAAACAGAAGCTTCGTCTTCTCTTGTTATCGATGTTGACGTTCTCGGGTAGTCCTGTCATCTATTATGGTGATGAAATCGGTCTCGATGGCGATCAAGATCCAGGCTGCCGAAAATGTATGCCATGGGATCCAGAGGAGCAGGATCGGAAGTTATTCGCCTATACGCGACACTTGTTACAGCTTCGAAAGCAGCATAAGACACTCGCGAACAAAGGACATATCTCTTTCGTTCATGCGAATGATGAGACGAATACGATCATCATGCGTCGCATGAGCCCGGAAGGATTGTATTATATCTACTTCAACAATTCAGATGTTCCTGTTTCATTGACCGCTCCACAAGCTGGTCGAGGGCTTGATTTATTGACGAACACGCACCAGCAGACACTTGATGTTTCTCTCCCCGCGTATTCTGGAACGATCGTTCAAGTCTTATAACCACCTAAAAGCCTGTATACTCACCTTCTAAAAAAGAAGTTTTGTGTACAGGCTTTTTCTGTATCCGTTCTCCAAGATAAAAACAAGTTAATGAATGCCATCGAATTAGGGTATAGGGTACAGAAAGGAGGACATCCTCCATGGAAATTTTCTTTTACGCTGGTCTCATCCTCATCGGCTTGTTTACGATCAGTTACTTGAGTGAACGATTCCACGTCCCGAGTATTCTGGCCTTCATCTTGATTGGAATCGTCCTTGGATTTTATTACGATCCTCCCGAAGAACTGAAACTCGGAGGAGAAGCGGGCATCATCGTCCTGTTCTTTTTACTCGGTCTAAAATTTTCAGTGGCGGACTTGCTGATTCAGCTCCGTTCCATTTGGAAAGCAGGAGTCATCGATATTCTACTTTCGTTTGGTGGAACAATCCTGTTGACTTTATCGTTCGGTTTTTCTATCGCCGAATCGTTTTTGATCGGCTGTGTCTTGTATGCGACGAGTTCTTCGATTTCAGCTCGACTGCTCGATCGGGAACCGGATAAACATCAGGATGTGAATCGCTTCGTGCTGTCCCTACTCGTCTTCGAAGATTTGATGGCACCGATCCTACTGACGACGGCACCGTTCGTTTTAGAGACTGAGACGTTCTCGGTAGCAAAAATTAGTATCATCTTTCTCGGATTTGGCTTCTTCTTCATTGCTTTAATCATCATGACGTTGTTCATCCGAAGACGGAAACGTCTCGTCGATTCACTCTACCGTCATCCTGATGCCGGCATCGGAATCATCGGGTTAATCTTGTTATTTTCCGGTATCGGTATTTTATTCGGCTTGTCAGAAGTACTTGGCGCCTTCATCATCGGTATTCTGTTAACCGAACTGGATGAGACGCGTTATCTTAAACGACTAGTCACGCCGTTTCAAGACTTATTATTACCATTGTTCTTTATCACGTTCGGAATGTCATTCGAGTTGACTGACGGATTACCGATTGATCTATTTTTCTTCGCTCTTGTCATTTGGGGAGTCGTCTCTAAATTCTTAGTCGGTTACCTCGGCGGAAGGTCCTTTGGTTTATCGAATTATCATGCGATCGAATCTGGCTTTTGTCTTGGTCCACGTGGTGAATTTTCGATACTTTTCATCACGCTCGCTAGTGGTGCATTCGTGACGTTGACCGGGATATACATTTTTGTTTCTGCTTTTCTTGGAATTTTACTATTCCGTATCTCTACAGGATTGACGAACCGTACACATGCGACCGCACGAAAAATCAAAAAGAAATTGAATTAAAAAGACGTCGGTGCCTCGTGCGTTTCCGACGTCTTTCTTCTATATATGTTCTTCGATTCATCGTCCGACAAAAACAGGGCGTTTTTTTTCGATGAAGGACTCAACCGCGTGACGGTGGTCTTCCGTTTTTCCAGCACGTGACTGATAGATGATTTCTTGAGCTAGCATTTCCTCCAAATTATTTTCATAACTCGCTGCTTGCAGCTGCTTAATGTACCCGATCACTTTCGTCGGACGATTCGCTAGCTGACGAGCAAAAGCTGTGACCTCTTCAGCAAATCGTTCCGCTTCAATGCTTCGCGTCGCAAGGTTGAGCGTAACGGCTTCTTCTGCTGAAATCGTATCACCGAGTAACGCAAGCTCCGTTGCTTTTGCCGCTCCGATCAGTCGAGGTAAGAAATACGGGGCACCCGCATCCGGAACAAGACCGATATTAATGAATCCGAGCGACAATTTCGCTTCAGAGTGGACGAGCCGGAAATCACAAGCAAGCGTCAATGATAAACCGGCACCTGCTGCAACACCATTGATGGCAGCAATCGTCGGTTTTTTCGTTTTAGCGAGTGCCCGAACGACAGGATGATAATACTGCTGTAGATATTCACCATGATCGAGCTCAGGCGAGACGTTTTTCAAATCTTGTCCTGCACAAAAACCGCGTCCTTCACCAGTCAAGACAATGACACGTACTTCCTCATCCTGATTCGCTTCTTCTAGAGCGTCTGCCAGCTCTTCTAATAAATTCGACGTTAATGCATTCAGTTGTTTGGGTCGAGCCAGCGTTAGCGTTGCGATTTGATCCTTGACGACATAATGCATTTCTCGTTTCATCAGATTCCCCTACCTTTTAAAAAATGAATGATTGTTCATTATGATGTATTCGTGATATTTTATGAAAATCCTTTTAAATCTCTTTTTTTTCGATGAAAGACAAAAAACCCTCTTTCATTATGAAAATCGAAGGCGTATAGTTTCAAAAAGATAAAGAAACACTATTCGTTTTATGAAACAAAGGGGATTTATTTATGAAAACAGTCAAGCAACCAAGCTTATTCCACATTACGTGGCCATTATTCATCGAGATTGCATTGCATATGAGCCTCGGGATCATTGCAACGTTGATTTTAAGTTATTACTCAGATAGCGCTGCTGCGGCAGTCGGTGTATCCAATCAAATTTTGAATATCTTCATTATTCTCTTTAACATCACCTCGGTCGGTGCAACGATCATCATTGGTCAGTACCTCGGTGCAAGAAAGACGCAAAACGCTCGTCAAACGGCTCGTTCTGCTTTTGCGATTAACTTGTATACCGGTCTAATCGTTTCTCTGACCGTCGTGTTGTTCGGAAGACAACTCCTTGGATTTTTCTCGTTAGAAGGAGAGACGCTCGTCTATGGCGAAACGTTCATTAAGATCGTTGGTCTGTTCCTTTTCTTAGAAGCCATCTCATTGACACTGGGTGCGATTCTTCGGAGTCATGGATTCACTAAAAATGCTATGTACGTCACGCTACTGATGAATTTCGTTAGTGCTTTTGGTAACGTCATCGCTGTTCTTGGACTCTTCGGCATTCCCGTTCTCGGTGTTGCTGGTGTCGCTTGGTCGATCGTCATCGCCCGGACAATCGCTGTCCTGGTCTTGTTCTTTGTCGTTTACCGCAAACTTTCTTTACGTTTTACAGTAAAAGACTTGATTCATTTCAATCGTGAGGATGTGAAACGAATCATGAACATCGGAATCCCATCTGCTGGTGAAGGGATCTCGTATCAATTCTCACAACTCATCATCACAGGATTCATCGCAACAATTGGTGAAGCAGCGTTGTCTGCTCGTGTTTATGTATCGAATATCACAATGCTTTGTTTCTTATTCACACTTGCGATCGCGCAAGGAACGCAATTACTCGTCGCACGCCAAGTTGGTGCGCAACAATTCGAACAAGCATACGGACGGGCTGTGAAAACATTGAAGATCGCTGTTTTCGCAAGCTTCATCTCAGCTGTTGCACTTGCTTCATTCGGTTCATCGATTCTATCAGCGTTCACATCGAGTCCTGAAATCATTGCAATCGGTATCCCACTACTTTGGGCAAGTGTCATTCTTGAACCAGGTCGCGCAATGAACATCGTACTGATGGGAACTCTTAAATCGGCAGGAGATGTTCGTTTCCCTGTCGCCATCGGTATTCTATCGATGTGGGGAATCGCGGTCGTCCTCAGTTATACACTTGGTCTTGGTTTCGGTCTTGGTTTACTTGGAATCTGGATTGCCTTCTCTGCTGACGAATGGTTCCGTGGCATTTTCGCCATGAAACGTTGGCACGGACGGAAATGGGTCCAATACTCACTCGTCAAAGGAGAAACACATGAGCAAAACGAACGTCGAGAGGCTTCTGAAGCAGTCTAAGATTGACTTTGAATCCCTCACTTATCCTGTTGATCTTGATGATTTATCTGCTGAAGCTGTCGCTAGAAAGATTAATTACCCCCTTTCGACCATTTTTAAAACCCTTGTTTTGAAAATGGTCGAAAATAAATATGTCTTCGTCGTCATTTCGGGGGAAGAAGAACTCTCTCTAAAGGCAGCGGCTAAAGCATTGCATTCGAAAAAAGTCGCGCTTGTTCCGATGAAGGAGTTAGAATTCCTGACTGGCTATATTCGAGGTGGTGTCTCTGCTATCGGTGCTAAGAAGAATTTTCCCGTTCTTTTATCGGATCGTGCTATCCATGAACCATTCATCATCATATCCGCTGGAAAACGTGGACATCAAGTTCGATTGAATCCTCATGATTTTTTATCTTTCACTCAAGGGATTCTCTTTACAAACGGCTGAATTCCATCTCCTAACTATGATATGATGAGTAGTATCGATGAAGTGGCAGGAGGAATCATTTTGTGGAAAGATCGTGTTCGTAATTCAATACCCAACCTATTTACGTTCGGAAATCTGTATTGTGGTTTTTTAGCCATCGTCATGGCAGCAAAAGGTGATTTTCAAAATGCCACCTTACTAATCGTCATCGCGATGATGCTTGATAGTCTGGACGGACGTCTTGCTCGGATGCTTGGTGTAGCAGGCGACTTCGGAAAAGAACTGGACTCATTAGCAGATATCGTGACATTCGGTGTCGCACCTGCAATGATGGCCTACTATACGTATTTCTATGAATTCGGAGAAGTTGGTTTGCTAATCTCTGCTCTGTTCCCGTTGTTCGGCGCATTCCGTCTTGCCCGGTTTAATTTATCGGCAACGAATGTGGCATCTGCTTATTTTTCAGGTGTACCGATTACAGCGGCAGGTGGTATTTTGGCCGTCGTCACGTTGTTTAGCGGACGAATGAATGATTTGATGGTTCCACTCGTCTTCACAGGTCTTGCCTTCTTGATGGTCAGTCGTGTCAAGATTCCAAGTTTCAAAGACATTCCCGTCCCGCGCCATACATTTGTCATCACCTTTACATTGCTGTACGTGACGTATGTCATGATTGCTCGTAGTAATGAATGGTCGACTTTTTGGTTCGTCGCTGTTCCGTTATACATCGCGTTTCTCCTTTTCTCATTTATCAAAAAGAAGAAGCAAAAGCAACATTCAAATGGCTGATGACCTCAAGTGGTCTAGTTTCTCGTACGAGAAACTAGACCACTTTTTTTATTGGACCGCTTCTCCCTCGCTCGTTTTCAAGATATATGGGTATACTTATGACAGAAGCTATCACGGAAATGGAGGAATGTCACGCATGGAACAGTTCCATAAACGTCTTTGGATTTTCTTTTCGATTTGGTTTACCATCGGCTTGATCTTAGTCGGATTTTCTATACTACCCCCTTGGCTCGAATGGGCCAACGCCGTTTTTTTATTCGCTTCCGGCTTATACGCTGCCCTCTACTTTTGGCATGTCTTACCGAAGGGACGCCTTGTCATCCCCTTCATCTTCTTTGGTTCGATCATCATCGAGTCGATTGGCGTTCATACCGGTTGGCCGTTTGGAACATATCGTTATGAATCCGACTTTGGTGTGCAATTATTAGGTGTGCCGATTACGATCGGGGCTGCATGGTTGTCGGTCATGGGTGCGAGTCTCGCTTTCTCCCGTTTGTTCTCGTTTCGCTATAGTACACTGATTCTCGTTCCATTGTTTGCCGTTTGGCTCGATTTAGCGATCGATCCTGTTGCTGCTAATGTGAAGTCTTATTGGCTTTGGCAAGACGGTGGCTGGTATTACGATATTCCGACACAGAACTTCTTCGGGTGGTATGGAACGGCGCTCGTCTTTTCCTTTTTTATCAGTTGCTATCAAGTTAAGGCGACGGATGCCTCACTCGAGCAAAACAACCAATATCTCTTTTTAATGTTGCACACCTTATTCGGCGTAACGGCAGGAGTTTCTAGTCTCTATGGCGTCACTTTGATCAGCTTAAGTGCATTCATCATCTACTTCATTGTGAAACGAGGGGTTATCGTTGAAAGAAGCAAACAAAAGCAAATTAGCTGAGACCGTATTTCATACGTATGTCGATCATGCTTTGATTCAGCGTCATTTTCATCGTGTTTTATACCGCGCAGACGATCTACCCGTCCCAGGGCTCATGCTTGCTACGCATAGTTCTTGGTGGGATGGCATGATTCTCTTTCATTTAGATCAAACCTGTTTCCGTCATGATCCGTATGTCATGATTGACCAGGCAGGACTCGCCCGTTTTCCATTCTTCTCCCGTCTCGGAGCTTTCTCTGTCGACCGGACATCGTTCTCTGATATCAAGACAAGCCTTCAATATGCAAAAGCACAACTCCAAAACGGAAGCAGCGTCTGGATGTTTCCTCAAGGTGAGGAACGGCATCAAGAAGAACGACCGATGCATTTAGCAAGTGGAGCAACGCAATTAATGCGTCATGCGGATACCGTGTCTCTCGTCGCCTTCTACTATTCGTACGGACATGAACAGCAACCGGATGTCTATGTAAGGACGCGTCGCTTTTATCCATTGTCTGACGAACGATCCAGTGTCCAAGTAAAACGTCTGACAGTAGAGCTAACAGCACTATATGACGACATACGAGCAGATGCGATGGCAGAGCGTGTTGATTTGTATCGCTGTATCTCAAAACGAAGGGAACCACTCCCTGCGCGAACGGAACGCTGGTTACGGGCACTTCGGTCATGAGTTGGTTCTTTTTTTTCTTCGCTCTAGCTGTCTGTCTCTACACATGGGTCAATTTAGCTTTTTTACCTCGATTAACGGATGCCGTTCAACCAGATAGTCTAGCAATCTGCATCCCGTTACGTAACGAGGAGCGCAATGTACGAAAATTATTAGACGCACTGGAACCAGCTTTGACATCAGGGATGCACGTCTACTTATATGAAGATCGTTCGACCGATCGGACGCGTGAGTTATTGCTCGATCGGATTGGTCAAGACAATCGTTTTACGGTGATTGATGGTCTTCCCTTACCAGTAGGCTGGGCAGGAAAGGTCCATGCGTGTCATCAACTCGCGAGACGAACGACAGAGGACTATCTATTATTTCTCGATGCTGATGTGACACTGACACCTGATGCAATCTGTCGCTTATACGGAACGTTACGAACAGAACGAGCCGTGTTTCTTTCCGGTTTTCCGTCATTTCCTGTACCGACGTTTCTCGGGAAGTGTTTGATTCCGATACAACATGTTCTTATCGCACAGCATCTTCCGATTCCGTTTCGCAAGGTGAAACATCCGGCTTTTGCCGCTGCGAACGGTATGGTCGTCCTCGTCGAACGACAGGCTTACGAACAAGTCGGTGGACATGACAGTATTCGAACGGCTCTTGTGGACGACCTAGAGCTTTGTCGTACATTTAAACGACATGGATGGACAACGACACTTGTCGAAGTCGCCCCAGTTGTTTCTTGCGACATGTACGCCACGAATGAAGAGGTCTGGCAAGGTTTTCTAAAGAATGTCTTTCGTGGGATGAACGATTCCTACACCGTCGGATCATACTTTCTACTCTTTTACTTGATTCAAGCAAGCATCCTTCCTTATCTCATCATCCATCCTTCTTGGCAGATGGGTGCCGCGTTATTCCTTCTCTATATGGCGCGGTTACGGATCGATGGTGCAGCGCGGATTCGACATGTTTGGTGGCTTCATCCACTGGCGGTACTCCTTTATGTCATCTTGCTAGCCAGTGCGATGATTCGAAGCTTTAGGAAACGGGAAATCACATGGAAGGGTCGAACCTATTCATAAGGAGGAATCAATAGTATGAAACATATAGCTGTCATCGGAGCCGGTCTTGGTGGACTCAGCGCCGCCATTTCATTAGCTGCAAAAGGGTTTCGTGTCACTGTCGTCGAGCGTAATGCACATATTGGCGGCAAGATGATGCCGATCGTCACAGAAGGACATCGCTTCGACTTCGGACCGAATACGATCACAATGCCGGAAGTCTTTCAGTCTGTCATTCTCGAATCCGGTGCGGATCCTGATGAATACTTTACATTTACGAAACTCGAGCGCCATACGATCAATCACTTTTCAGACGGACGCACGTTAACCTTTTCGTCTGGGCGCGAAGCGATGCGAACAGAAGTAGATCGTTTCACGAACGGTCAGTTGGCGAAGAACGATATTACCGGTTACCAAGAGGAAGTCGCGAAGTTGCATACGATCGCCAAACGACAATTTTTCACAAATATCGATTCATATGTCCGCCCTTCCCTTTGGCGTGACATGCTAAAAGTGCATCCCTTTCAAAGTCTCCATGGACTGCATAAACACTACTTTAAGGATAAAGAGTTAATTCAGGCACTTGATCGTTATGCGACATATATCGGGAGCAGTCCGTATCAAACACCTGCTACCTTCAGTTTAATCGCTCATTTAGAATTGAATGACGGCGTCTACTTCACGAATGGCGGCAATACAGCAATCGCAGAAGGATTCGCTCGACGTGCAAAAGAACTCGGTGTCGTCTTCCGGCTTGGAGATGAGGTGACCCAGATCGAAGTCGTCGATGGACAAGCAACGGAAATTGAATTGAATCACTTGGAATATCTCCCGGTTGACTTCGTCGTCATGAACGGTGATTTGTTGACACAATATCCACGCCTGATCTCAGAAACCGCACGACCTGATTTTAAAAATCCGACGCCTGCTCAAGTCGAACCGTCCATTTCGGCCTACGTCCGATGCATCGGTCTCTCACGTCGAATCGAAGGGCTGGCTCATCATAACGTCTTCTTCTCTTCGGATTACGAAGCTGAGTTCAAGGCACTCTTTGATGAAAAACGGTACGCTGAGGAACCGACGATTTATATCTCCAATTCTTCCGTCACAGCACCAGAAATGGGACAAGCGGGTGACAACTTATTCGTGCTCGTCAATGCACCTGCAACGGATACTGGACATGCGATTGATTTTGATACGTATGATCAACTGATCAATCAACGGTTGCAGTCGTTTGGAATTGATATTTCATCAGATGTCGTCTACGAACAACGGGTCACACCACAGGATATCGAACAAACCTTCTTTGCTTATCACGGCTCGTTGTATGGCTTGTCATCCAATGGCATCCGTTCGTCTTTCCTCCGTCCGAGTAACCGTTCAAAGAATGTTCACAATTTATTTTTTGCTGGCGGATCAACGCATCCCGGTGGTGGTAGTCCAATGGTGACGCTTTCAGGAAAATTAGCAAGTGAACGAATCGTCTCCGCTGTCGCCGCTACCCTGTGAACGTTATGTGAATTGCATATCAATCACTTGTACGGACAACTAAGATTTGATACGATTACTTCGAGTTCAAGAGGTAGTGATTGACCCCACATCCTCAATCAAGCGCAAGGTGACTTCCCCGAGTCAAGAGCGTTGAAGAACTTACTTTTTCTAACCAGCGAAATCAAATGGGACCCACCCATTTCATCACGCGACTCATCGTGTGTCCATTCGCATGACTTACGACGTTCCCCCTTAGATCGTCTCATCCGAATGGTCCACAGATAGCTCGATAAAGAAAAGACCATCCCCGTGGTCAAAATAGACCTATCTCGTAGTCCAGATGTTCGCTCTGGTGTAGAAGTAATCTGAGACTCCCCGGTCTCAGACCATAGAAAAAAGACCTTGGTCCCCGCCAAGGTCTTTTTTCTATAGTCTTGTATTAAATCGTTGCGAGCAACTTCATCTTTTGCCAACGGCTGACGTACGCACGCTTCGTAAAAACGTCGTAATGATTATCCCTTGCCGCATCGAGGATACCACGGTATAAGAAGGCAGCTGCCTTTAAAGCGCGTCTGCTCTCCCGCGGATACCGATCAAACGATGGAATCGCCGCATCATACAGATGCTCTGCTCGAAGTGCAACCTCTTCCCAGAGACCAATGAAGTCTCCTGAAGGGCAACCAGCGAGTAACGACTCCGCTGTGACACCGTATGTCTCCATCCATGAATGGGGCAAGTAGATGCGGCCGCGTTTTGCATCTTCTCCGACGTCTCGCAATATATTCGTTAGTTGCATCGCGATTCCAAGATCAATAGCAGATTTACGGAGATCAGGCTGTTGCGGTGCAAGGATTGGCAATAACATTAAACCGACAGTACTCGCTACGTAATAACTGTATTGCTCTGTCTCCTCAAGCGTCTGATAACGATTTTTCTCGATATCCCAACGCATTCCTTCCGCGAGCTCAAGAAATGGTGTCTCATCCATTTCGTAACGTTCAAATACGTCTGCTAACGCGATCCATAGCGGTTTATCCAGTACTTCGCCATCACGGAATCGTTTGAATTCATTCAAAAAAGCCATTAAACTTTCTTTTGGTGTATCTGATTCGTCGACGGTATCGTCAAGGAACCGGCAAAATGTATAAATCGCATAAACAGCTTGTCGATCTGCTTTTGGTAAGAGTGAAAAGGCTTTATAGAACGTCTTAGATCCGGACTGAATGACTTCCTCACATTTGATATACGCGTTTTGGATCGCCACTGAATTCATGTTTCCACCCCATCTCTTGTTCCATTCGGTTTACGAGTATCGTTGCGCCCATCATGACGACTGGTACTCCTCCACACGGATGCACCGATGCACCGACGGCATATAGTCGATCGATATCCGAATATGGTTTTGCCTGTGTCTTTAAGGCAGCTGATTGACGAATCGTCGGAGCAATTCCAAAACTGCCACCTTCGTATAGTCCAAATGCCTGTGCATCATTCGGTGTACGAATCTTCATTTCTTGTATCTTTTCCCGAAATCCCGGATGATGATGCTCGATTTTTTCGAGCACGGTCTCGACGAAGTCTACTTTTTCATAATCTTTCACACCATAGCCACGGGGAGAAGGAATTAATGAATAGACGACGCTATCGTCCGTTCCTGTTAAACTACGATCAATCTGACTCGGATGGAATAGATAGACTGCCGGATGTTCAGGTAATCGTCCTTTTTTAAAGATGTTCGTCATGAGTGGTTCCAAATCATTCGGCATCAAAAATCGATGCACTGGTAAGTCAACTTTCCCTTTCATCTTGAAATACAGCAATAGCGTCCCGCCTGAAGGAGTATATGCTTTAGGTTGTTTACCTTCCACAAGACGTTCCATTAATGGAAACTCTCCATTTAGTACGATTTGATCGAATGCTTCATGTGTTCCACCTTGTAAGACGATTTCCTTCGCCTGTCCTTGGTCAACGACGACTCGTTCAACGGGTGCCTTGAAGACGAATCGGACACCTCGTTCGACTAATGTGTCATACATGCGTTCAGCAAGTGAGAAATAACCGCCTTTTACATACCAGACACCTTCTGCTTGTTCCCGGTATGGAATCAAACCATAGATGGATGGTGTCGTATACGGATTTCCTCCGATATAAAATGTTGGGAAACTGTATGCCATGCGCAAATATTTACTCTTGAAGTATCGCTTCAAATGATCATGCGCTGTCTCTAAAGCGTGCATCTGTAATAATGGACGCATCATTTCTGGATGCAACAGCTCCGTTTTCCGACGATAACCACGTTCTAAAAATTTCGATACACTCGTCTTATAATCCTTTTCTTTTTGATGCATGAATTCATAAAATCCACGACCTTCGCCGAATTGGCGTTCGATCGCAATGGCTTGGTCCACGACATCAGATACTTTCGTAACGACGGTCCCGTCGTCGAAGTGAAGGTCATACAATGGATCCACCCGTTCGAGTTTTACTCCCGTCACGCCTGCTTCTGCCAACTGCTCTTTCAACTTACCTGGCATCAGGACGATTGTCGGACCTTCATCGATGCGTCCACCGGATTCAAAATCGACGGATCGTAATCGACCACCGACATGCGCTTCTTTTTCAAAAATCGTAATCTCGACTCCCGGATGTCTTGCTGTCAGCAAAAGTGCTGCATGCAGTGTTCCGACGCCTGCTCCTACGAATCCTATTTTCATATCCGCACCCCTTCTTTTTTGAGCACGAGTTCTGCCGTAATACGCGCAGATTCGAAGATTGTTGGTAAGCCGCTCCCTGGGTGTGTGCCTCCCCCTACAAGATACAAGTGATCCAGCTCTTCAAACTGGTTATGCGGTCGGAAATACATCATCTGTGTCAACTGATGCCCAAGGTTAAACGTCGCTCCTTGATGGATCCCCATCGCTTCCCAATCGTCCGGCGTGAACATCTCTTCGACTTCAATTGCCGCTTCAATCCCTTGATACGGTGAACGCGTTTCAAGCGTATCCAGAACACGTCGACGTAATTTTGGTCCTTCGATCGACCAATCGAGTTCCGAGTAATTGTTCGGAACCGGAACTAGCACATACATGGCGGACTTTCCTTCAGGTGCTAGTGTCGGATCAAGAACGGATGGATTTTGAACATAAAATGAAAAATCATCGGATAATTCTAAAGTCTGCGTCATCTCGCGAACGTTTTTCTCGTAGTCTTCCGCAAAATAAATCGTGTGATGTGGCGCATCGAATGTCCGATTGACGCCAAGATACAACATAAACGTCGAACACGAGAATTTTTTGCGATCAATTTTTGGTCGGGACCATTTTTTCAGTACTCCTTCCGGTACAAGGTGATTCATCGCATGTGCGAAATCAGCACCGACGATGACTTCATCAAATAACTCATGCTGACCTGACTCAAGGATGACCCCTTCGACGACTTTGCCGTTTAAGATCAATTGCTTGATGCCTGTACCTAACTGAACCGTTCCACCGAGTTCTTCGAGGGCACGTTGCATCGCAAGTGGCACCTGATGCATCCCACCAATCGGATGATGGACACCGTATGCATGTTCCATGTAAGACAAGATGGAGAAACCTCCTGGGCATTCCCAAGCCGACATCCCTAAGTACTTCGCTTGGAACGTAAAGGCATACTTCAGTTCTTCGCTCGTGAAATAGTCGGACAAGACATCATAAAGTGATCGCCCGAGTGAGAGACGCGGAAGTGCTGTTAAGACACGCGGTGACAAGTAGTCCGTTAATCGGTCATGACGTGTCTGTAGAATCGGCATCAACTTACCGAGCTTTAACGCTTGCTCTGCCATGAATCGATCGTACCCTTCCCCATTTCCCGGAAAGTGACGCTCGATCGTCTCTTTCATCCGGTCCCGATCCGTCGTCATCGTAAACTGTTCTGTTCCACCTTTGAAATAGAGTGTATACATCGGATCAAGTGCCTTTAGATCTAAATAATCTTCTAACCGTAGACCAGCTTCGTGAAAGACGTTTTCTAAAATATGCGGCATATTAAGAAAAGTCGGTCCTCGATCAAATGTGTATTCACCTAGCTTGACGGCAGAAGTTCGTCCACCGACTTGCGTCTGTTTTTCATAAACGGTGACGTCTACTCCTTTTCCTGCTAATAACAAGGCACATGCAAGTCCCCCTGGTCCGGCTCCTATCACTGCTACGCGTCGCTTCACCCAAATCTCTCCTTTTTATCTCTCATCGTTTCAACTATTATACTAAGCACATAGTAAGAGCGACAAATTTGAACTGTCTTCCAACTGTAAAAACGCCAGACTTCGCTTAGGAAGTGGCGTTTGCAGTCACGATATACCAAGCACCTTCTTTTAAGAATGGTGTGATCGAAATATTTCCAAACCCAGCTTTCGATAAATCTTCTTTCAATTCTTCCTGACTTGGTAATGGATACAAATTCTCATGCAACGTCATAAAGGCATTGAATGCTGCTGAGAACGGTGCACCATGTGAACTGTCACGAAGTGGAGTGACGAGAATGACTGTTCCATCATCTTTGACGAAACGGCGTACCCCTTTTAGTAAAGCAAGACGTTCCGGTTGTGGGAAGTAATACAAAATATTATTCATCATGACACCATCATACGTTTCTTTTACGTCAAACGTTTTGATGTCTCCGACGACGAAGTCAATCTCTCCACTCGTATCTCGTCGTCTCGCTTCGGCGATGACCGACTCTTCGATATCGATTCCAGCGAGCCGCAATTCAGGTAACGCTTCATGAATTTTGCGAAGATAACCGCCATAGGCACAGCCGATATCAAGCAGTGATGTCAGATTGCGACTCCGAATGATATGACGTACAGCTGAGAAAGCAACGGTCTCGACAAGTGCCGACGTTTCGGCAACGATGTCGCCATGTTCTTCTCCATTAAAGACTTTCTGTTGCCCCTCTTCTAGGAATTGTGGATAAGAGAACAAGGCGGGTAAATGTAGCTCCATCATCTCAGATAACATAAAACCGATACTACGATCGTCTGATTGAGAAAGTTCTGGCAATACATGACGCGTCGCCGTGTAACGTAAATCTTTTTTCTTTAAATGACCGACAGCTACGCCAACCTCAAACCAGCGGGATAACGCTTCCTGTGTCAGCGGACGTCGCATCCGTAGTTGCGCTTCCGCCTGCGTCGCTCCCGATTGAAGAGCATCGAATAATCCATATTTATAACCGATGTATCCATGCCAGAGTGGTAACACCGGTTCTGCGCGTTTCATCCATTTCCGTGCCCGGAAGACCTTCGTCCATTCCTTCAACTGTGCCACAAGCGTTCCCCTCTCTACTGTGTAATACATCCCTTTTCCCAAATAACAACCACTTGTAAACAAAAATTACTAGCAGACACGACAAAAAGAGTCCTTTCAACCCAAAAGGTCGAAAAGGACTCTTTGATTTCGCATGAAATTAGAAAAACTTCATACCGTATGGAAGAGAATAACCAAGGAATATTGTCACAAGGACAAGCACGATGAATCCGATGACGAAACCGGAATAGGCTTTTCCTTTTTTGACACGAACGAGTGTCAATTCTCCGAAGATGAGCGTCAAAAGACCTGCTGTGATCTTCGCATGGTAGAGAGGATCTGGATTTTCAGACACCCCCATGATTTTAATGTACAGGTAAAGACCTGTCGCGAACGTCAATAAAAGCAGAAGACGGAACGCCATATGAATGCCTTTTGCGGCTTTCTTATTGTTCTTGTACATCGAAAACGCGACGAAGAACGTAACCAATAAAAGTACCCAAAGTAAGACGTGTGTGTGAACGAATGCTGTGATTGGCATTTCATTTCCTCCTTTCTTTTCCTATTTCATCGTATCTGATTTCCGTACGAACACCTAGTGTTATTTTGTTGCTATATGATTTTTTCAGGAGATTGTCACATGTGTGGACTGAACGAGTGGGAATTTGACAGTGAAAAGACTCCCTTCCCTTACGACCGATTCCACATGAATTTCTCCCCCATGACCGGTGACGATTTCTTTACAGATGGCTAGACCAAGGCCCGTACCACCAATTTTCCGACTATCCGAGTTATCGACGCGGTAAAACTTTTCGAATAGACGACTGAGTGATTGTTTCGGAATCCCGATTCCCTCATCCCGAACTTGAAGAATGACTTGATCACGTGATGTCGTGAGTACGACATCAATCGCACCACCAGATGGTGAGTATTTCACCGCATTATTCAATAAATTATTGAGTAACTGTCTGATTTTTTCTTCATCTGCTTCAATGACAGGCAACTGATTTCCTTCGTGACGGAACGTAATCCGGTGGGCTTGTGTCGAAGCCGCATAAAAGTGTGTCGTTTCTTCAGCAATCGCATGAATGTTCACAGATGTCTTTTTGTACGATTGTGTACCTGACTCCATGCGCTGGACGTCTAAGAAATCGTTGACGAGATTCGCAAGACGTTCCGTTTCGGAATGGATCGTCCGTAAGTATCGATCTTGGCGCGATTCTTCAATATCTCGATTGAGCATGAGCTCTGTAAAACCATAAATCGAAGAAAGCGGTGTTCGAAGTTCATGAGATACAGTCGAAACGAGTTCTGATTTCAAACGATCCATTTCGGTTTCTTTCGTCACATCCCGCATGACAAGCATCGTTCCTTTATGCACCTGATGAATGTGAATCACCTCGACATAAAATTGAATGAATACCGTTTCGTTTCTAATCGAGAACTGTAGACTCTCTGTCGGTAACTCTCCACGAAGAACTGAATCAACATATCGACTGAAGTTTTCCGGTTCATCGACGACGGATTGAATGACTTCTAAGCATGTTTGAAGTGTTTCTTGTTCCGCCTGGACACCATATCGTAATTCCGGGAATAGATCGTACAGCGGTCGATTGACGAAAACCTCTTCTTTCCCTGGCTCAAGATAGATGACCGCTTCACGAATCGAATCGAGAATCCGTTCCGTTTTCGTTTTTTCTCTCGTCATCTCGTCAAACAAACGCATCCGGAGAAGGGATAACGACAATTGACGAGAGAAGGACATGACATCCCGCATCTGTTCATTCGTAAACTGATCGCGGTAACGGACCAGATAGATATACGCGATGATATCATCTGCGGTTGGATCGAGAATCGGCACAGCCGTTTCATACATATAGTACGGGTACGGTAACGGATGATTGCTCGCGACTTGTTTAGAAGAGTGAACTGGTGTCTTGAGTGATTCTGCTCGTTTTAACAGTGACGCATCGTTTTGAAGTAACCGCTCTGCCAGTTCATCCGTCATACCATAGGTGACGACGGAATAACTCTCTTCCTCATCGACGAATACTAATGCACCAATTTCAGAATCCGTGATCGTGACGAGCTTCTCGATGATTTCCGGATAAGCGGTCAACGATTCACGTGCCGCGAGCGTCTCTGTCAGATCATTCCGGTACTGAAGGTGTTGTTCATTGCGCATCGTCAGTTCCAATGCTTCTTCAAGTTCCTGTTGTTGTGCTTGCAATTCTTCTTGCTGCGCTTGTAATTCTTCCTGCTGGGCTTGCAACTCTTCATTTTTTGCCAATAGATGCTGTTTATTCTCAGAAATCGAACTTGCCATCTGATTAAACGATAGTGCTAAAATACCAATCTCATCTTTACGATTCGGTACTTTGACGCTTAAAACATCTTCACCATTCGCAAGCCGTTGACTGTTCTTAACGAGAGACAGTAATTCAATCGTGATGCGACGAATGAATGGATAGATGAAGAAGATCAAAACAGCGATCAAAACGACGATATTCGCTAACCAAATCAGTTGCGTCGTTCGGATTTCCTGCTCCAATTGATCACTTGTCCGTTGTGCCCAATCTTCCAAAAATTCACGATAACCGCCGAGTGCCAGTTCACTTTTATTAATCTCTGATAATACATCGATGTTTCCTTGACTATCTAACTGAATCTTTCCTTCAGTTATCAACTTCTGACCGAGTGGCAATTCAGCTAGCGTCGTTCCTTTCAAGAAGGATTCTGTAATATCTCCTGACTCTTTCGTTTTGACATAGGATTGAACAAGCGGCAAGATTGCATCGAAATAGTATTGATATAGTTCTCTCGAGGACTGGGCGAATGCCTTTCCTTGATCGTAGATTGCATTTTTTTCGAACCAATCCGTTTGCTGAGCAATCTTATCTTGTTGAGCCATGACTTGGGTATACAATTCTTCATTTCCCATCAAGGCATAGCCACGCATGTTGAATTGAACATCCTGCCATTCTTCCCATAGAGCCCCTGCGCGTGCACTACGATCTCGGATGTCTTCTAATTTCGCCCGTGTCGCTTGCAATTTCGTGTCCGTGTAGTTGTAGACGATCAATGATGAAATCATCAATGTAGCTAATACGACATAAAAGGATGCCATAAGTTGGCGTCCGATTTTTCGATTAATCCACTTGGTGATCACTCAATATTCCTCCTACTACATCAATCAACTCAAGAGGACTAAAGGGTTTCGAAAAGAAGTAGTTTGCACCGATTTCTTCCGCGCGCTCTCGATCAGATTGTTGACTTTTAGCGGTCAACATCATAATTTTCAAGTGTTGCTTATCTGGATGTTGTCGAACTTTTTCGATGACTTCGATTCCTGTCATCCCAGGCATCATGTAATCCAACAGAACGAGGTCATATTCCGTGTTCATGATTTTTTGATATGCTTCGTCTCCGTCCGTCGCTTCATCAATCGTATATCCTTCATCTTCTAGTGTATCAAGTACCAACATACGTAAGACATCTTCATCTTCTGCTAATAAAATACGTGCCATCTATTAAAACCTCCCAAAATTATCCATCGTTAAAGTGACATATCTTCTTTATTTTACACAGTTTTTTCACAATAAGAAACGGAAATCACTCCATACCTTGATTTTATTCCTTTATTCCTCATCCCTCTTTTGACCTATACTAAAACCTCCCTCGCCTCTACCTGAAGTAGGAGGACAAGAGAGGTCTCAGTCGTAAAATTAAACTAAATCAATCGTTTCTCCTAAAGCAAAAGCATAAATGACTTTCCGCGAGATTCGAATATGAAGAATAGCTTCTAATGCTTCTTGGTATAGATTCAATTGAGTCGCATACCGTTCACGTAAAACATCAGCAGGTGTCTGTCCGACTTCCGTCGTAACGATTTGATCCGATTTATAGTCGAGTAAGATATATGACTCCCCATCCTGAATCAAGCAGTCGACGATTCCCTGCATGACTGCGTCATCCACTGGACCCGTCCAGTCTTTCCGAAAACGTGATGCTCCGATTTTATACGTAAACGGTAACTCTCGATAGACGTGGTTTGTCCGTAGTCGTTCGCTGAACAATTGTCCGATCTCGGAGTCTAGGAACTCTTGCAACTGTGGTGTTGCTTCCCGCATCGTCGTTGCTTCGATAGGTGTGATTCGTTCCATTGTTTCCCATTGATTGATCTGTTCTGAAATCGCTGCATCCGGTTTGTATAATTGCATCGCTAGGTGTAGGACCGTTCCTCGTTCCGCTCCACTAAGTACAGGTCCAAGGAATTGTGGCGTTCGGTAATACGTCGTCTGGCGATACGTCGTTTCAAATGCTGCGCGTTCCAACTGTTCCGCGCGCTTCAGTTCCGTGACGGTCTGTTTCGCTGCCGTTTCTGTCGCGAGTAGATGCGGATACTGATATGAAAATGCCGCTTCAACGATTTCTTTGACGTGCGTATTGACGGGCACATCAATTTTTTCAAGCTTTTGGACGTGTTCGAGTTGCTCCACGAGTGTTGAGATTTCTTGATACGGTGCTAACTCCTCTAAAGACATCACGCGAATCGACCAGTTCGTCTCATCCGGACGTAGTAAACTACTGCGTAAGACTGCCGGAACGACCCATTCCGCATAACTCTTCGCTTGGCGCCGGTCATTTTCAGGTAGTAAGACTTCATCGAGTGGCGTCATCTGCCAGGCCACCATCTGATCTTCTAAATCCTTGACTGTCCCGACGAGAATCAACTTTTCCTTCGCTCGAGTCATCGCAACATACAAGACGCGCATCTCTTCTGCCTTCATCTCGCGATCCATTTCCCGACGGATGACTTCCTTCAATAGCGTTCCAGATCGCAAACGACGAATCGGATCAATGGCGTCTAGAGCAATGCCATACGTCTTATGCAACTGGATGGCCTGCATTTGATCCTGTTTGTTGAATTGTTTCGTCAATTGGCTGATAATCGTCACGGGGAACTCGAGTCCTTTTGATTGGTGGATCGTCATGATTCGAACGACGTCCTCGTCTTCTCCAAGCGAACGGGCTTCTGCGAAGTCTTCTCCTCGTTCGATCAACCGATTGATCAGGCGTAGAAAACGATATAGCCCTCGATAACCGGACGTCTCGTATTGCTTTGCCCGCTCATATAAGGCATTTAAGTTAGCTTGACGACTTCTGCCTCCAGCGAGACAGCCGACATACTCAAAATAGCCAGTCTGATCAAACAATGATCGAATGAAGGCAGGAAGCGCACTCCCACGTGCTTCGGTTCGCCATGCTTGAATCTGACGGATGATCTCGTCTATTCGAATACCAAGTGCTGATTCCTCTGTCGCCATCGCGAGTGCCGCCTCATAAAAGCTTCCTTCTTTTTGTTTTGCTCGAATCCGCCCTAGATCACGATCCGCCACACCGAAAATCGGCGATCGTAACAGACTGGCGAACGGGATATCTTGAAGTGGATTATCGATTGTCTTGAGTAACGCCATCATGATTTGAATTTCCGTCGCTTGGAAATATCCGCCCGTCGTATCTGCATAGACCGGAATCTCATACTGTTCGAGTACTTCAACGAGTGCCTGAACACGCTTGCCGCGCGAACGGGCCAAGACGACGATGTCACGGTATTCGCATGTCCGGAATCGGTTCGATTTCACATCGTAAATCAGATGTGGATGTTTAGAGTCGACGAGTTCTAGAATTCGTGTTGCAATCGCTCGTGCTTCAACCTCTTCCTTTTCACTATCAAGTGGATCTATCAAGAGTAATTCAGGCGCCACTTGCTCCGATTCGAGATAACTCAGATTCCCGAGTCGAAGGTGCGCGGCTTCATCGTAATCAATCTCCCCGACCGTCTCATCCATCACTTGGCGGAAGATTTGATTCGTTCCATCCAGCACCTCAAGACGACTGCGGAAGTTTTTTGTTAAATCGATCCGTGTTCCAACGTCGGTCTGTTGGAATCGTTTGAATTTCTCCAGGAACAATCCTGGCTCTGCATGACGAAATTTGTAAATGGATTGTTTGACATCACCGACCATGAATAGATTTCCTGTCGCCTCATCCGTTTTCGAGACCAATTGGATGATGCGTTCCTGAACCTCGTTCGTATCTTGATATTCGTCGACGAGTACTTCAACGAAGCGTTCCTTTAGAAGTTTTGCCACGTCTGACGGTTGTCCTTCGTCCGTCAAAATCTCTAATGCAAAATGTTCAAGATCCGAAAAATCGACGATACCACGTTGTTGTTTCGCTTCGAGATAATCGCTTGCAAATTGACGTACGAGTGTCACGATCGTCTCCACGTGTCGAAGCTGCGACCGCAAGTCCTCCAAGTAATCAACACCTGTTTTTTGGACAAACAGTTCTTTCATTTTCTTGAATTCTGCAACGAGTCGTGTCCGCTCTGTCTGGAACGGTTTGATGCCTTCATCCCCGCGCGGACTTTTCCAACGACCGAATTCTACTGCTTGAAACGCAAGAGCAACCATCGACCATTGCCGTACTGACGTTTCAAGTACTCCAAAAGGAGCGATATCCTGTCGCATCATCTGTCCCATTTCCGTATATCCGGACTGTTCCAATTCAAAAGCAAGTTCTCGATAACGTCCCAATAAATTCGAGAGACTTTCCCACTCTAATTCGACTAGTCGTTGCATAAGTGGAGAATCATCCGGGTCAATCGGTTGATCGTACTGATTGATTAAATGCGCATAAAACGCTTCCGGATCCGGTAAGGATCGAGAAAAACGGTAGAGATTTGAAATCAGCGAAAGCATCGCTTGATCGTCCCGGTCTGATGTATAACTATCGATCAAATCATAGAATCCCGGATCCTCAGAGGCATAGAACGACTCAAAGACCGCTTCTAAGACATCATCTTGCAGTAATAACAGTTCAGATTCGTCAGCAATCCGAAACGCCGGATCCAAACCGATCCGGTAATAATTCTCGCGTAGAATCGATAGACAGAATGAATGGATCGTCGTAATTTGTGCCCGGTTCATTAATTGACGTTGCTTTTTTAGATACAGATCATCCGGTGCCTCTTTGATACGTTGATCCATGACCTCAATGACTCGCGTTTTCATCTCACGCGCTGCTGCATTCGTAAAGGTAGCAACAAGAATCCGATCCGCCGACAACTCATCTTTGGGATCGATCAATCGTTGCGTCAGCCGTTCGACGAGGACAGCTGTTTTCCCTGATCCAGCAGCTGCTGAGACTAAGATATGTCCTCCCCTTGCTGAAATGGCTTGTTGTTGTTCTTCCGTCCAACGCACGCTCATTCTTCATCCTCCTTCAATCGTTCCAGTACCTCTTTTTCAGACATCGGTTTTAATGGACGATATTGATTTCCGAGTGATTCATCGAATTGACAGACTGAACGATATTCGCAGAAACTACACGGTGTCCGTTCCTGATAATCGAATGGATTGATTGCAATATCCCCATCATAGATATCTTGACTACTGTCTTTTAATGCCTCCCACGCATGATCCATCAGTGCCGATAAATCTGCCTCTTGTACAACACCCTTCGTCTGTGATTTATGCAGTCCATTTTTCGTGAAGGTCACTTTGACGAGTGGGGATTTTTTTCGTTCATCGTATGCAATATGATCCATCGCTCGCAGTACCTCATCATTCTCGAGAATGACGCCTTGCATCTGATAGGACTCGAGTAATAGTCGATTACGTTCTGCTTCATCAGCAGATAAATCGCCTCGTAACATCGGATTCTTAACATGGAAATACAGCGCACCAGCAGGTTTTGCCTGCTGTTGATACAGCAACTCTGACTGTTCCACGACTGTTTTCAAATACAGCAACATCTGTATGGCGAGTCCGTAATAGATTTCCGCAAAATCCAGTCCTCGTGCACTCGACTTATAATCTATGATGCGGACGTATAACTGGTCACCGATCATCGCCTGATCAATACGGTCAATGCGTCCTGTGAATTCAATTTCCGTTCCGTCTGGTAGCGTAAAGCGTAAAGGTGGAAACGTCGCATTCCCAAAACTGATTTCAAATAGATCTGGTTCAAAATCCGTTCGCTTCGCCTGCTCGACGAGCATCTTAGCGGTCTGTTCGACGACATCCGTCAACTTTTTCTTGATATAACCAAATCGACTTGAGCTCATCAAAATTGCATTCTGGATTTCTGGTGTCACCTTTTCAACAGCTTCCTTCGCAAGTGTTCCACATGTCTCACTATCGAGCTCGCGCCAGTGCCGTCCGGAAGCTTTGATACTGAGCGACAAATCATTTAATGCGCCGTGGAACAGATTTCCGATGTCCGGCGCTTCGAATTTATAGAGCTTTCGCTCGCGTAAACGAAGTCCATACCGAGCAAAATGTTTATACGAGCAAGCATTATACGTTTCAAAACGCGAAACGCTCGCTTGCAGAGACTCGCCATATAAGCGATGCGCCAACCCTTCCGGTAACGCTTCCGCTTGATTTTGATAGAACAAGGCACTTGAGAATAGACCCATTCGTTCGCGCCCTTGTCCGTTTTCAAGAAGTGAATTATATACTTGAAACCAAATTGGCTGAATCGGATAACGTCGTTGTAAACGGCGGAGTTCAATCGCCGTCGCTGCTGCCGCGCGATCGGGACTCGTCACGAAATCGAATTGTTCTTGCGGTGCATGTTCGCCAGCCTCCGCAAACTGTGTTTTGATCGGACGATCAAGCAACAGTTGCCGCTTCAATTGTTTCGTGATTGCCGCCGGTTGCAACGCCTTTCCTTCTTCATCGACAAGCGCATAACTGACATACAATGCTTCACTTGGAGCCATCATCCCTTGATACAGATAAAATAGTTCATCATCAAACACATCGAGGGACGCTTTTCCAACCGGAATACCATGTTCATGTAAAAAGTCATGATCATTTTCGGACAGTAACTTCGATTGATCTTGGACGAACGGAATCAGACCATCATTCGCTCCCAGTAAAAAGACGACTTTCACTCGTTGTAATCGTCCACGCACATAATCCGTCGCAATGACTTGATCCAGCGATGGGGGGACAAGTGCAAAACGCAGACTCTCAAGTCCTGTCTCGACCATTTGGACGAACAAGTCCGTCGATAAAGTATGCTCAGGCGCAGCAGCCTCTAGCTGTTCGAATAGGTGAAGAATCGCTTCATACACTTGATCATGTTCCCGAGCAGCAAGTAACTGATCTTGCTCTAATGCTTGCTTGCGCCATTCCATTAAATGTTCTGCAATTTTTTGTTCTTCAAGGAATTGATAAAGACCTTTCGTATACGCGCTCATCGTCTTTGCCTGCTTTAACCGACGGTGTAACGGTTCAATCAAGTCGACGACGAACGTACGGAGATGATTCAATTCCTCTTCTTGCGCGATTTCCTCTTCCGTTAAGCGAACTTCCTCTGCTAAGCGTCGCTTTAATTGCCACGGTTGTTGCCACATTGACCCTTTAATGCCGCGTTCGAGCACGAACGTCTCGAAACGATCGAGCGCTAGACGCGCATCTTCTGCCGGAATCGGTAAGAGCTCCGTCTTCAGTAAACGAAAGACCGTTTCTTCCCGATAACCCGATGTCACGATGTCTAAAGCAGATTGAATCAAGTCAACGAGCGGATGATGGATCATCGACTCACGTTGATCCAAGAAATACGGAACATCATACATGCGGAAGGCTCGTTCCAAGTGATCCGCATACGGCTCTAGATGTCGCACGACGAATGCCATTTCATGAAATCGATACCCTTTTTGGCGAACAAGTTGAATCGCTTTCCGCACGGCTGATTCTGCTTCAACTTGCCGGTTGACTGCAGCTGTCATCTGAAAGCCGTCAATATCATGATCGACAGGAGGATATCCCGGCTTCAACAAGGCCTGCTCCAAATGTCGTAGCCCTTCTGATTGAAACTTGATTGGTTGATCATACAAGATTTCTTCGTATGGAATCGACAGCTCCTGCATTTGCCCGATCAATTGCATGTAGCAACGCTGGGACACACCAAAAGACGTTTGTTTTGCATAAGGATCCGCCGCGTCCATTGTAAAACTAATATGCATTTCAGCCACTTGTTGCATCAAGGCAAGCAGTACTTGTTGTTCCTGAAGCGAAAACTCATAAAATCCGTCGAGGATGATCGTCGCTTGATCCAGTCGCGCTTTTGGAAGCAACTCAAGTAACGTCGTATAATAATCATCCGCATGGAGTGCCTTATCGACGATTCGTTCCGCAAAGCGCTCATAAATCAACGCAAGGTCGTTCAATTTTGGTGACCGTTCGAGAGACCGATCACTCACTTGACGCAACATATCCGGCTCGATCAATGAGCGTTTAAATGACGCGATGAGTTCATCAAGTCCTTGGAAAAATCCTGGCATATTTTTCGTACGCTTAAAAATCTTTAACTCGTCTTCTGATTCCTCGACGACCTGTCGGAGTAATAATTGTGTTCCTGTCTCATCGAGAAATGGAATTGCTTGATTTCCGTAATCGCGTAAAATATGAAACGCAAAGCGCCGTAAACTCATGACTTCGAGACGAACAAGACCTGCTATCCGTTCATCTGTCGCAATCCGACGCTCCATTTCAAATGACATCTGATCCGGAACGATGAAATACATCTTCTCGCCTAGTGGTCGTTGCTCGAGTTCTTGTACGACGCGCTCAATCAATTGTGTCGTTTTCCCACTACCCGCACGACCAATGTGCATCTGGTTCATCAAGAAAACCTCCTCTACCTTTTTATGTATCATTATTATCGCACAAATAAGAACAAATGTACTGTTTTCGACGCATGTCTTTTCGATATGGATTTGCTATAATCAGAACACATCCTAATGTAAGGCAGGTGATGATTTTTGTCGCTCTATGAAATGCTTGGAGGCGAGCAAGTACTCACCTCTTTGATTCATTCGTTCTATCATCAAGTCTACCATGATTCCTTATTGCGTCCGTTATTCCCTGATGATCGACACCGTGTCGAACAGGCACAATTCGCCTTCTTGACCCAAATGACAGGAGGTCCACGCGATCCGAATCAACCGCCGACGAGTTTAGCGATGATTCACCGGTTATTGCCGATTCAAAAAGAGCATGCCATCCGTTGGTTGGAACTGATGGAAATAGCTTCTCTTGATACGATTCCAAATGAAGAAGCGCGACTCCAACTCCTCGAGCGATTACGGATTGGCGCAACGAATGTCTTACGTGTTTGCGAAGCACACCAGATGGACTGAGGGATTTTTCTTTCTCATCTGTCCATTTCCATGTAAAATAATAAATGGAGGCGATATAACATGACGGAAGAACAAGAACAACGACCGGAACTCGTAAAGAATGCGATTGAGCAAGCAGAAGCATCGACGAACGAGGACGATACACTCGAAGAAGAACAAACCGAAGAACAAAAAAAATTGGACCATATCAAAGGTCTCGTCACCCTTGAACGCGGTTCTGATTACTACCGTGTCGTTTTTTATGACGATCATAAACACTTGATTTTCAAGGAACTCGATTACGACCGTGTCGACTTTGTAGGTCGGTTCTACAATGATAGCTTTGATCCGACGAACTTGACGGAACTAGAAGAAATCGCAGACAAAGCACTTTCGACTTCTTTACGGAAACGATTCCTTTAAGACATAAAAAGAAGCCGTCCTCCAACTGGAGAACTGGCTTCTTTTTTATTGATCGGATTGTTTTTTCTTCCGACGAAGGACATAGGCAAGAACGCCACCTGCGACAGCGATTCCTGTTGCCGCCAAGATTGGAAGTAAGACTTTTTTATTAGATGCTAGTTTTTGTTTGACTTGTTCGAGTCGCGATTCATTCGTCTCTTTTAAGGCGATCGATGTTCGACGATTCATCGTGACATGCTTCGCAGCATCCGTCACAACGATTCGTTTCGTGACCCAACGGCGATTTCCGGCATCATCGACGACTAGTTGTCGCGCGCGTTTGATTCCTTTGATTCGTTTACCCGGTGTATTTTCCGGACGTACGATGCGAGAACTGATAAAGCGTCTGCCACCTGTCGCACCAAATCCAGGCTGCAATTTTCGGCGATTTAACCATTCATATGATTCATTCATCGTGTCGCGGTAAAAGTTACCGCTTCACCTCCCTATGATTTCTCTCTCTACTTCTTTCTCCTTACATAAGTAAGATTCCTGTTATGTGTTTCCACTTTTCATCGATTCTTAAACTCCGGCAATTGGAAGCGCCGTTGCATTTCATACGCCAGTTCCAACGTTTTGATTCGTTGCCGTTCGATGCTGTATGCGGATGCGTCCGTATCAATACATTGACCTGTCTGAAACTCTACCTGTACTTTTCCAGACTTTTTTTGAACAGTCTTCATTTGCTTGAAATTGATCCAAATGCATTCCGCCTTTTCTTTTGCGGTCGTCGGAAAAAATATCGTTTGTGCCTGCCAATCTACTAAAACAGGTGTCTTTCGGTTCGGACCAAGAATATGTCGCGCTGCTTCGATCCGTCCACGCATCGATGAACCAAAATATAAACAAGATTCTTCAATCAACTTAATCGGATGACCCTCTAAAATACTTTCCGAATGCTCCTTGATGACAAGTGTCTGTGGTTCACCATATTGACCATATCTTGGAATCAAAGCTAACGTTTCTTCCGTAACTGGGTATGACATCTCCTTCACTCCCTTCCTGAATTATATTGGTTATATCAAACTTCCTTCTACTCTGCATGAGTATACCGATTATTTCCTAATGAAAAAAACGAGATCCTAGGATCCCGTTTTTAAAATTCTTCTGGCTTTTTTTCCTCTTGTTCAATAAAGTGACGTGGGAAATTAAAAATCACACAAACTTTCCCGACTCCATTTCCCGCAGGGCGATTCTCAATTGCTACCGTACCATCATGACGCTCAACGATCCTTTTGACAATATAAAGACCAAGCCCGAACTTCCCTTCTTTGCCCCGTGAAAATTGATGAAACAAGGGCGAAGAGTCATCAAGTGGCGGTCCATCATTTTCAATTTCGATATGAACCTGATCCGCTGTCCCAGACAGTCGGATGTCAATTTGTGTTTCAGCATAACGAATCGCGTTGTCCATGACGTTTTCGAGTGCAACTCGTAATTGTTCCCCTTCACCAAGGACGATCCCCGCTTCTCCACTAACATGCCATTCGAGTGACTTCGTTCCAGAAAAACGATTTTTCAGCAGGTGTATCATCCGATCGATATCGACATTATCCCACGTCGAACGATCGAGCTCGAAATAGTCGAGCTTCGTGACGTAAAGAAGAGCCGCCACTTTTTTCTCTAATCGTTCCGCTTCCTCATCAATGACCGATACGGAGCCGGTTAAATCACCATCTGGATAGATCCCATCTGAAATGGACTGAGCATAACTTCGAATAACCATGATTGGCGTCTTCAAATCATGTGAAATATTTTGAAGCAACGATTTTTGTGCCTTATCCTGCTTTTCAAGATCCATCCGCATCGCATCGACGGACCGTGCCAGTCGACCGATTTCATCCCCACGATCGAGCGGAAGTGGTGTATCCCACTTTTGAGCCGCGATTTTCCCGACTGCTCTTTCGATTTCGACGAGCGGATGTGTCAGACGACGCGCCAACCAGAAGGCAATGAATAACGTAAAGATACTACCGATGATGACGACGAAGCCGATTTTTGAAAACAGTTGTGTAATCAGTTCTTGTCGATAAGCATCCCAGACGTAAGAGACACGATAGTAGGTTTCGCCGCTCTCTTCCATTTTACGAATACTATAATAAACGTCTTCTTTATCAAGACGCGTCGTATACTTTGCCGTAACTGTTTTTTGATCAATTGCATCACGGTACATCTGATTGATCAGTTGTTGCGGTGCCCCACCGTAATAAAGTTTTCCGTTCTTAGATAGCAATAGGATATTAACTGATCGAGATTCTTGTTTTCGACGATCGAATTCAATCGGATTATCTTGTAGCATCTCGATGACAGAGGCATCCTTCGAGAAGAAGACCTCACTATTCTCAAGCGTCGAATAGACCTGTTCATCGATGAAATTTCCGATCGATGAGCGGATGACAAGGAGAATGACTGCAGATAATGTGACGATGACGAGCAGAAACATCGCCCAAATCTGAAATCCGAGACTGCGATTTTTCATGCAGACACCAAGCGATAGCCAATACCATAGATCGTTTCGAGTTCCAGTTTCGTTAATTTCTTACGGACACGACGGACAAGATCATCGACGACGCGATCCGATCCGAAATAATCGTCACCCCAGACACTGACGAGAATCTGCTCGCGAGACATCGGCGTCCCGATTTGTGTCGCAAATAAAATCAGTAGATCGTACTCTTTTGAGGTTAGATCAATTTCTTGACCGTTCTCCTCGATGATTCGTTTCTCAGGATAAATCATATAATCGCCGTATTGAATGACGCCACTTTTCGGTGTCGCATACGTACGTGCTAAGATTTTTTTGACACGAATGACCAGTTCGCGCGGAAGGAACGGCTTCGCAATATAATCGTCCGATCCCATCTCAAGACCAATGATCTTATCGATATCCTCATCACGCGCCGAGATGAAAATGACGGGTGTCGTTTCATCATGTGCCTTGATTCGCTTAATCAATTGAAAACCATCCATATCCGGTAGCATGATATCTAAAACCCACAAATCTGGCTTCTCTACGATCGCAGAAGCAGCTGCCTCACCAGATGTAAACGATTTAACCTGCCAACCTTCTTGTTCCAAGTACTTTACGAGTACACGATTCAAGTTCACTTCATCGTCAACCAAATAGATTGTATGCATGGCTCTCACTCCTCGACTAATGTGCTTTGTTTCAGTGTATCAAAGGAATTCCGCAAAATTATGGGAGAGTGGATAATAATTCAAAAAAACCTTTCTTTTCAAAAGAAAAGAAAGGCGAAGTCATAAATTTTCTATTATTTGACGAGACGGAGCGCTGGATACGCTACTTGCTCGTTCTTTGAAGTCGCAGGTGCCACCTGTTGACGTCGTTCCATTTTCACGACGTGCGTCAAAAATCCAACGCCGCCTCCTAGCAATACTGTTACACCCGTCATTAATAGAATCTCCATTTTCTTCGCCACCTTTTCCATCGCAATTGATAATCAGTATCATCCTCAAACTGACTATAGCATGCTTAAACGAAAATGAGAAGCGTTCTCACAAAATTAATCATCCAAAAACTTTTTTTGTTCTAGTTCATGACGTTTTCGAATGATTTCCTTCCAATCGAATTGTCCTTGTTCGAGTCCATTGATTAAAATTTCGGCAGTTCCGACATTCGTCGCAAGCGGCAAATCGTATACGTCACATAATCGAATGAGTGCCGAGACGTCCGGCTCATGCGGTTGGGCCGTCAGTGGATCGCGTAAAAAAATCACGATATCGATTTTTCCTTGTGCTACCAGCGCTCCGATTTCCTGATCCCCGCCGAGTGGACCTGACTTACAGCGATGGACGTGCAGATCGGTTGCTTCCATGATCCGTTGCCCGGTCGTTCCTGTCGCGTATAATGTATTTTTCTTAAAGAATGCGGCGTAAGCCCGTGTAAAGCCCATCATCTCATCCTTTTTCTCATCATGTGCAATCAATGCGATATTCATTCGTATCCCCTCCTTCTTGTCTATGCACAGAAAAAGAACTTCAGAAACCTGAAGTTCTTGAGACAGTCATGAATTCGTCGGTTGCTTCTTCAACACGGTCCGTAAAATCTTTCCGGTCGTATTACGAGGTAATCGATCGATGAACTCAATCTGTGTCGGACATTTGTATTTCGCGAGTGATGTGCCACAGAATGTCCGCGCCTCCTCTTCTGTCATCGTCTCACGGACAACGACGAATGCTTTGACAGCTTCGCCCATCTCCTCGTCCGGTATGCCGATAACAGCGGCTTCAATGATATTTGGATGCTGATAGAGCACTTCTTCGACTTCACGCGGGTAGACGTTGTACCCACCGACGATGATCATATCTTTTTTGCGATCGACGATATAGAAATACCCATCTTCATCTCGACGAGCCAAATCACCCGTATATAACCAGCCATCGCGTAACGTCGCTTGTGACTCTTCCGGCATCTTGTAATAACCGGTCATGACGTTTGGTCCCCGAACGATCAATTCTCCGACTTGACCATCTGGTAATTCTTGTCCGAGTTCATCGACGACTTTGTTTTCGACATCGACGATCGATGTTCCAATCGAGCCTGGTTTTTGAACACCATTGACCGGATTGAAACAAGTGACGGGTGATGCTTCCGATAAACCATATCCTTCGAGGATATGACATTGGAATGTTCGATCAAATGCTTCAAGGAGCGGCACTGGAAGACTCGCTCCTCCTGAGACGAACAAACGTGTTGATTCAAAATAGGTCGCATATTCCGGATGAGCCTTCACGGTTTGCAGTAAGAAATTATACATCGTTGGCACGCCTGCAAAAATCGTCACCTGTTCTTTTTTCGCTAACTCAAACGTCTCTTGTGGTGAAAAACGTGAAGCAATGATGATTGACGCTCCATGTGCGAGTGACGCATTGACGACGACCGTCAAACAAAAGACATGGAACATCGGTAATACGGCAAGTGTCCGATCGTTACTGGATACATGTAGATAATCCCCAATCGAGCGCGCATTCGACGTCAGATTACGGTGGGATAACATCGCACCTTTTGGTTTTCCTGTCGTTCCACTCGTATAGAGAATGACAGCGATGTCGTCCAGTTCATTCGTCACTTCGGTCAAGGGATGTTCGATTTCGAGCCAGCGATCGAGCGTGATGAACGTCACTTGTTGATGTGTTTCGTTTGGTCCTTCTTGATCCGCGTAAGGAACAGAGACGACAATCTTAAGATTCGGTAAATGCACGAGACGATCTTTTGCAGCTTCGACGAGCGGTGCAATCCCTAAAATCCCCTTCACATCACCGTTCATCAGGATATACCCGATTTCATCCGGTGTGTATGTAGGGTTGATCGGAATCGCGATTGCCCCTTGTTTCATGATGGCGTAATATGCCACTAGGAATGCTGGGCTATTCCCTAAAATCAGCGCGACATGATCGCCTTTTCGGATCCCGTTCGCTTCAAGCGCACCGGCTGCCCGGTGAAACTTCTCGACAAACTCACGATAGCTGACTTGCGTGTCCTCAAACACATACGCCGTTGTGTCTGGATGTGTTCGAGCAGTTTCTTCGACGGATTGAATCAATCCAAGCATGAGCAAAATTCCCCTTTCGAATGAATGACTATTCATTTTTTACGTAAAAAAATCCATACGTAGTCAAAAGCGACCGTATGGATAGTGTAACACTTTTTGGAAACGTTTTCACAGAGTTTCTTTTTAACCGTTGACGATGACGCCACCGTTTAAGTGAAGGACTTGTCCTGTCATATAACTTGAATCGTTACACGCGAGGAAAACATATGCTGATGCCATCTCAGCCGGCTGCCCTGGGCGATCCATCGGTGTATTTTTCCCGAATGTCTTGACTGATTCATGCGGGAACGTTTCCGTGATGAGCGGCGTCCAGATCGGACCCGGCGCGACGGCGTTGACACGAATGCCCTCTTTTGCCAGATTCATTGAAAGACTCCGCGTGAAGCTAACGATTGCTCCTTTAGTAGCGGAGTAGTCGATCAATAATGCGTTCCCCTCGTATGCTGTCGAAGATGTCGTATTGATGATGGCAGAACCAAGTGAAAGGTGCGGTAAAGCAGCACGGGCAAGACGCATCATTCCGAAGATATTTGTCTTGAACGTCTTCTCCATCGACTCATCCGTGATATCCTTCAGACTATCTTCTGGTTTTTGCATACTTGCATTGTTGACGACGATATCTAAGCGACCGAAACGGTCGATCGTTTTTTGAACAAGTGTTTCACAGTAGTCTGCGTCCCCAATATCTCCTTTAGAAAGTAGGACTTCGCCTCCTAATTCTTCAAGACGCGCCTTCGTTTCTTCTGCTCCTTCTTGATCGCCATAGAAAGCAATGACGACCTTTGCCCCTTCACGGACATAAGCAATCGAGACAGCACGACCGATTCCAGAATTGCCGCCTGTGACGATTGCGACCTTTCCTTCAAGCTTACCTGCTGCCTTATAATCATCACGCTCATAATAAGGTAACGGTTGTTCGTCCTCCGTCTTCGGTAATTGTTTTGAAATCTGTTCAAAATCGATAAAGTCCGTCAACGAACCTTCTAAAAAGTTATCTTTATTATAGCCCATGAAAAAAACTCCCCCTATGCTGTTGATAGAAGGAGTTTTCCCATAAAGACTTACGCTAAAACGTCTAGCACCTCATCAAGTTCGACGGCGCCGAAATATTTTTTCAATTCGTACCGACCGAGCACTTCGCGAAGAGACGCGCGATCATAACGTGTACCTTCAAGCGCCCGTGCGATTTCTTCCGCGTCCTCGACGCCAAAGAAGTCACCGTAAATCTTCGCTTCTTCAATGATGCCTTTTTTGACATTCAATCGGAAGTCAATCGTTCCGATCGGGAAACGTTTTTTTTGAATAACATCGAATTTCGGTGATTTTCCGAAATTCCATTCCCAGTTGCCATAACGTTCTGCCGAGATGGCACGTACTTTATCCCAGTCTTCTTCAGTTAAGATATACCGTTCAATCTCTTTCCCTTCATAGATCGAGGCAAGGAGATGATCGACGAATTGTTCCATCGTCAACGGTTCTGTCAGGAATTCCGAGATGTTCGCGACACGGCTCCGAACCGATTTAATGCCTTTGGAACGCATCTTCTCTTCACTGACGACAAGCGCATTGACGACTTCTTCGATGTTCGAATCGAGCATCAGCGTACCATGACTAAACATCCGTCCTTTTGTCGTGAACTGGGCATTCCCGCTGATTTTCCGGCTTCCGACATGAATATCGTTTCGTCCAGATAACTCCGCTTCGACACCGAGTTTATGCAGCGCTTGCACGACCGGCTCCGTGAACTTTTTATAGTTGTTGAACGAATCACCGTCATCTTTCGTCAAGAAACTGAAGTTCAAGTTTCCTTCATCATGATAAACAGCGCCACCGCCGGAAAGACGACGGACGACGTGGATGCCGTTTTCCTCGACATACTTCAAATTAACTTCTTCATTCGTGTTCTGGTTTTTTCCGACGATGATGGATGGACCGTTGATATAAAACAAGAAATAGTCTTCTTCATTGACGTTCAGGTTGTTCAAGATGAATTCTTCGACAGCGAGATTGATTCGCGCATCGCGAATCTCAGGATGGAAGATGAATTTCATAAGGGTTTCGTGCTCCTTTGTGATGGAATCATAATGTGATCAGTTACAGCCGTCGACACCACACGCATCACCTTCAGCGATGATTTCAAGTGTTTGTTCTTGGCGGATCTTCGCGAAGACTTGTTCGAATGCTTCTACTGGTTGTGCGCCGGAAATAGCATATTTTCGGTCGAAGACGAAGAACGGTACACCACGAACACCAAGTTGTTGTGCCATCGCCTCTTCTTCTCGAACATCTGTCGCCAGTTCTTTTGATGCGAGAAACGCTGTGACATCTGCTTCAGCAAGTCCTGCTTCTACTGCGATCCGCGTCAGAATGGTTGGGTCATTCAAATCTTCTCCATTCATGAAATAAGCTGTGAACAAAGCTTCCGATACTGCATTCATCTTACCATGTTTTTTTGCAAATTGAGTCAGGCGATGAGCCTCGAATGTATTGGCTGGGATGACACGATCCATCTCGTAGTGCAAGCCTTCCTGACGTGCCGTATCAACGACACCTTGCGACATATTCCGTGCTTGTTCGAGAGTCGTCCCATATTTCGAAGCAAGAATTTCGTATAACCCTTGCGTCGGCACTGCTGGTGCATCTGGGTCAAGTTCAAAGCTTTTGAATTCGACCTCAACATCCAACTTTTCGTTCGCAATTGCTTGTTCTAAACGACGCTTCCCAATATAACAAAACGGACATGCATAATCCGACCATACTTCTACTTTCATCTGTGTTCTCTCCTTTTGTGCAGTTTCATACATTAAGCATAGTCGCCTCTAGACAGAGTTGCAATCTTTCCGCCCAGGTCGATTCAAATATGTTCAAAAAAAGAACCAAGATCGTTTTGATCTTGGTTCTTTAGTGCGTTCATCGCTTATTCTGTTACAAGCGCGTGTGCTGCATCTTCGATCTCAATATCGAGTTCTTTCGTGTAAGCAGCTGTTTGTTCTGCTGTCCAGTTCAAGACAGTTTTCATTTCTTCGATGACCGCGTCTTTGTGAGCACGAGCCCAAGCAATGTCGAAGAAGACAGCACCTGTACGACGGATGAAGAAGTCAATCGGACGAGCGACCATTTCATGTTCGATACCATAGTGAAGTTGTGCGTAGACAGAACGAGGAAGATCTGTCGTAGCAGCATCATATGCTGCTGCATATTCAAGTACTTTCGGTAAGTTCGAACCGTAGCGTTTTGCTAAGAATTGAACTTCCTCTGTTGTTAGACCATTCGTTGCTGTTTGAGCTTTTAGGAATTCAGCAAATCCTTTTGCTCCGCCGACATGTCCACCCGACATTGGCATGTTTTTCGTCGAGCAACGTGCATACGCAACGTTTTCTTCTTTTTTCAAGAGTTTAGCAACGAGATCAACGACGTGCTCACCCATTTTACGGTATCCAGTCAATTTCCCACCCGCAATCGTGATGAGACCTGACTCAGACTGCCATACTTCATCTTTACGAGAGATTTCAGAAGGATCTTTTCCTTCTTCATAAATCAATGGACGTACACCAGCCCAGCTTGATTCCACGTCTTCCGCTGTCACTTTAACATCTGGGAACATATAGTGGATCGCGTCTAAAACGTAGTCCTGGTCTTCGACTGTGAACTTCGGATGTGCTGTATCTTTATCGAAGAACGTATCTGTCGTACCAACGTATGCTTTTCCATCACGTGGAATCGCAAAAATCATCCGACCGTCTGGTGTATCGAAGTAGACCGCTTGTTTGAGTGGGAATTTCGATTGATCGATGACAACGTGGACACCTTTTGTCAAACGAAGTTGTTTCCCGACTTTCGAGCCATCTTTTTCACGTAATTCATCAACCCATGGACCTGTCGCGTTGACGACTTTTTTCGCACGGATTTCATGCACGTCACCTGTCAAGAGGTCTGTCACACGCATCCCGACGACTTTTCCAGCATCGTAGATGATTTCTTCTGCTTTTGTATAGTTGACGACACGTGCGCCATGTTCGACTGCTTCTTTCATGACTTCAATCGTTAGACGAGCATCATCTGTGCGGTACTCGACGTAGTAACCGCCACCTTTTAGACCTTTTTGTTTAACGAGTGGTTCTTTTGCTAATGTTTCTTTTGCAGATAACATCGTACGCCATTCAGAACGTTTAACACCTGCTAAGAAGTCATAGACACGAAGACCGATTGACGTACTGAACGGTCCGAATGTACCGCCCTTATGCATCGGAAGTAACATCCATTCTGGTGTCGTAACGTGTGGGCCGTTTTCGTAAACAATCGCACGTTCTTTACCGACTTCAGCGACCATTTGAACTTCAAATTGTTTTAAATAACGTAGACCACCATGGACTAATTTCGTTGAACGACTAGATGTACCAGATGCGAAATCCTGCATTTCGACGAGGCCAATCTTCATACCGCGTGACGCCGCATCGAGGGCGATTCCCGCACCTGTGATCCCGCCACCTACGACAAGTAGATCGAGTTCTTCACGTGTTAATCGATTATAGACATCTGCACGGTTTTTGCTTGAGAATGGTTGGTTAGCCATGAATAGTTCCTCCTGTTTAGGTTCGAAAAAAAAGAGACCACAACAAACACGCTGACTATGTCAACTGTTGCTGTGGTCTCTCCATATTCTCCGACCGGTTTATTAACTTGACCTTACTATAACATAGATCACATCATTTAAACAACATCGTAGCTTGAATAGCTTTTTGCCATCCGCCATAAAGCGCATCCGTCTCTTCTTTTGCCATACTCGGCTCGAAACGGCGTTCTTTTTTCCATTGCGTAGCAATTTGTTCACGGTTTTCAAAGAATCCGACAGCAAGACCTGCCAAGTAGGCTGCACCTAATGCCGTCGTCTCATTGATTTCCGGACGCTCAACTGGCGCTTGGATGATGTCACCTTGGAACTGCATCAAGAAGTCGTTTTTAACCGCTCCACCATCGACACGGAGCGTTTTCATCTCGATGCCTGAATCTTGCTCCATCGCAGATAGGACGTCGCGTGTCTGATAAGCGAGTGATTCAAGTGTCGCGCGGATGAAGTGTTCTTTTTCCGTACCACGTGTCAAACCGAAGACGGCACCACGAACGTCTGAATCCCAGTAAGGTGTACCAAGACCAACGAATGCTGGTACAACGTAGACACCGTCTGAAGACGTGACGCGTGTTGCGTATCCTTCTGATTCTTTGGCATCATCAATGAGACGTAAGCCGTCACGTAACCATTGAATCGCAGATCCTGCGACGAAGATACTTCCTTCTAGAGCATACTCCACTTTTCCATCGACGCCCCATGCGATCGTCGTCAGCAATCCGTGATCTGATTTCACAGCCTCTTCCCCTGTGTTCATCAACATGAAGCAGCCTGTACCGTATGTGTTCTTCGCCATTCCTGTATCAAAACACGCTTGACCAAACAATGCGGCTTGCTGATCGCCCGCTGCTCCAGCAATCGGAACTGCTTCTCCGAAGAAGTGATACCCTGCTGTCTCTGCGTACACTTCAGAAGATGGTCGTACTTCTGGAAGCATCGCTTTCGGGACATCTAAGATGCCGAGTAACTCGTCATCCCATTTCAATTCATGAATGTTATACATCAACGTACGACTTGCATTCGAATAGTCGGTCACATGTGCTTTTCCGCCGGATAATTTCCAGATGAGCCACGTATCGATCGTACCAAACAGTAGTTCACCACGTTCAGCACGTTCCCGTGCTCCTTCGACATGATCTAAAATCCATTTGACTTTCGTACCAGAGAAATAAGCGTCAATCAATAGACCTGTCTTCTCACGGAAGAGCTCGGCATGACCGGCTGCTCGAAGCGCTTCACAGATTTCAGCCGTTTGTCTCGATTGCCACACGACTGCATTGTGAATCGGTTTCCCTGTTTCTTTTTCCCAGACGACAGCTGTTTCACGTTGGTTCGTGATTCCAATACCAGCAATCTGCGATGGCTTTACGTTCGCCTCCGTCAGACAAGTCGCCACGACAGCAAGGACACTTCCCCAAATCTCGTTTGCGTTGTGTTCGACCCAACCTGGTTTCGGAAAATACTGCGTGAATTCCTGTTGTGCTGAATGGACGATCTCGCCGGCACGATTAAACAGGATCGCACGTGTACTCGTCGTTCCCTGATCCAATGACAAAATGTAGTTCTCCATCTCTTCCCCATCCTTTTGTATCTAAATAAGTTAAGCTGACTTTGACTCCACTGACGTTGTTTTGTTCGGACGAACACCGAATCTATAGCATAAGCCTAATATGACGATTGTCACAAGTCCTACAACCCAAAAAGCCGGTGTATCTTTTCCTGTGAAGACCGAACGATAAAACAATCCGCCAAGACTTCCACCGAGAACTGGTCCGAGAACCGGAATCCAAGAGTACCCCCAGTTCGATGATCCTTTTCCATGAATCGGTAAGATGAAGTGAGCGATACGTGGACCAAGGTCCCGCGCCGGATTCATCGCATATCCTGTCGTGCCTCCGAATGACATACCGAGGCTGACGATCAAGAAACCGACGATTAATGGATTCAGACCATCGGAGAACTTATTCGCTCCGATCGATAACAACCCGATGACAAGTAAGAATGTCGCAATCATTTCACTCATTAGATTGGCAAATGTATATGGAATCGCTGGTGACGTCGCAAAGACGCCGAGTTTCGTTGCTGGATCTTTCGTCTCCGCCCAGTGTGGTAAGTAATGAACGAAAACAAGACTTGCACCAAGTATCCCGCCGGCAATTTGAGCGACGATATAGCCTGGTACGTCCGCCCATGCAAATGAACCGTCAAAGGCTAAACCAAGCGTTACTGCTGGATTAAGGTGTGCTCCACTGAATTGACCGACGGCATACGCTGCAATCGCCACAGCAAAACCCCACGCAAACGTGATGACGATCCAACCTGCATCCTTCGCAAACGATTTCGTCAAACTAACGCCTGCACCAACACCATTCCCAAGCGCGACAAGCAAGGCTGTACCTAAAAATTCCGCTAGTAAGGGTGACATATGTGTTCCTCCTTTTTGTTATGTGAAAAAAGCAACATAAAAAGGAGATCCACGTCAGCTCCTACTTGAATTTACTTCAAGCAGAACTCACACGTGAATCTCCCTTTTCTCCGTCACTTTGTATCAACTTGATATCACTATAACAACCAGTGAAAACGCTGTCAAACAATCTGAATGATTTTCCTCACAATCCAGTTAAGAGCGTGGTTCAAAATGCCGCCATAAATCCTTGTTCGATGTCGTGATACTCGAAGCACCCGCTTCAATCGCTTGTTCCACTTCCTCGACCGTATCGATAAGTCCACCAGCGAATACGAGACGCCCTGTCTTTTCTTTCACTTCTTGAATGTACTTTGGCATTAACCCTGGTAATACTTCGATGTAATCAGGTTGCGTCCGTTCCATAAGTTGATAACTTTTTTCAAGTGAACTTGAATCGAGTAAAAACATGCGTTGCATCGTCTTGACCTTTTTTTGACGTGCTTTCAAGATGACGCTTGCCTTCGTCGAAATGACACCATACGGTTTCAATTCTTGGCAGACGTATTCCGTTGCGTATTCATCATTTTTTAATCCTTGTACGAGATCCATGTGCAAAAACATTTTTTTGTCGTAACGATGCGCCATCTCGTAGACTGCTTTTAAACGCGATACGTGCATTTCGAGTAAGACCCCATATTCATATGGACTCTTCAGCATCTTTTCAAAGTCTTCTAATTTTCTAACGGAAGGTAGGATCTTCTGTCCAAAATATGTCATACGTTCTCCCCCTGATTCGTAATGTGTCCTAAGTATGTCGTGAAACATAAGGAATAGGCAATGCTCTTTTCATGAAAATAAGTGAAAAGAGCGCTACGATTAGGGTATAGCTTAACGAAACGATTTCTTTTCAGGAGGTGAACGCGCAGTCCTACCGTCTGTGCACGTCAATGAGTCAGCAAAAACGGATTGTCATCTATTTATTCTCTATTTTAATTAACGCTTTAGGAAATAGCTTCATGGTGACCGCCTCAATCGGCAGTGCACCTTGGACATCAGCGAGTGAAGCCGTCGCGGCGATTTCACCTTTAACTGTCGGACTAGCGATCATCGTCTTACATGTGCTCGCTTTAATAGCAGCACTTTCTCTTGGGAGTCGATTTAGTTGGTGGACGATCGTCCTCAGTTTCGCACTCGTCGTCCTGTTCGGCGCTGCGATTGATTTCTTCTTATCCATCCATCAATTGATTTACACTCCACAAGGACTGTGGATGCGTGCCTTGTATATGTTAATCGGCATGCCATTGATTTCACTTGGACTCGCCCTCTATCTCCAAATCGGATTCGTATTGATGCCTCCGGATTACTTGATGAAGTCACTGATCAGCCGCTTCAAAAGTACATCGCTCGGAGCAACGATCAGCCTCGGTATTCCTTTTTTGATCGCTTGCCTCTTTTCACTGATTGAACGCGAACTGATCGGCATCGGAGTCGGAACTTTCATTTTCCTCTTATTGAACGGTCCACTGATCGAATGGTTTCAGCGATTGTTCCCGATTACGGCACGTCCACCTAAACGGACAAGTTCTTGAATACTGTAAAAGAGCTGCTACTGATAGACAAATTCATCTATCAGTAGCAGCTCTTTCATTTACGTATATGATTTTCTTTGGAAGACAAGAATCGATGCACCTAACAAGACGATGATATGAGCCAATACGAACAAGGCGGAGAACGTCAAAGTTGTTCCCATCGCTTCACTCGTACCATAGGTCATAGAATCCTTGAAATACATTGACCAGTCTAAATGCATGAATACGATCCACTTAGCGATTGCTGGTTTGAAACCAACCAATAAGTTACCCGCAATGCTCGTAAAGAACTGTGCTAATACGGTAAAGCCAATGATCATACCGACCGAGCGGAATAATAATGAGAAGAACAACGTCATAAATATCGTAAAAATCGGACTGACGACCTCAACGATCGTGTCGCGGAACAGGATCGGATCTCCTACCTCTGAAAACACAAATGAGCCTGCGTAGACGATCGCAGCGATGAACACGAATTGGAATAACATGATCAAGATCGAGAAGATCAGCTTCGAGAAATAAATCGTCATTCGTGAATATGGACTCATTAATAGATGTTTCATCGTATCATATCGTACTTCATTCCCGATAGCTTCTGCCGTGAAGACGATCGTGATGATCCCTAATAAGGAGGTCAACAACACAAACGTTAAGGAATAGTAATCATAGCGTGTGAACTCAAAATCATTTGTCTTCGCCACAATGATAATACCAACCGCAATGACGACATATAGCGCTAAGACGATTTTCGCTTTTTTAGTCGTCCACCATTTCATCCATTCATTTTGTATGAGCGAAAGCATGTGAATCCCCCTCTTTTTTCGTTACTTGCAGGAATTGTTCTTCGAGCGTCAAGCGTTTGACGGTCAATTCATGTAAGTCAGCAATCGGCACGACAAGTCGGGCAATCGCCGGACACTCACTTTCTGGTGCTGTGATGATGATTTGTTCATCAAGTACTTCTGATGGATAGTTCGCGATGCGAAGGGCTTCAAGTACGTCAGTCATCGCTTCCTTATTGACGCGAAGTGCCACCTTTGCTCCGGTTTCGTTACGAACCGATTCGACTGACTTGATGACACCTTGATCAATGATGGCATATCGATCACTGATTTGTTCCATTTCACTCAGCATATGACTTGAGATCAAAATTGCGATATCCTGCTCACGCGCCATTTGTCGTAAATACTCACGAAGTTCTGCGATCCCGGACGGATCTAGACCATTTGTCGGTTCATCTAAAATCAAGACGCGCGGATTATGTAACAACGCACGAGCAATTCCAAGACGTTGCTTCATTCCGAGTGAATACTCTCCAACTTTCTTCGAAAGCTTTCCTTCTAAACCAACGAGACGAGCAAGTGCGTCATAGTCGACTTGTCCGAGTCCTGGAATCAGGTTTTTTGCATGTATCAAGTTTTGTTTGCCTGTTAAATAAGGATAAAAAGCTGGATTTTCAACGATTGCTCCGATTTGCGTTAATGCCTTCGAACGCTCTTCTACGACATCATAGCCATTGACCGTGACTCGCCCAGCATCCTGCTCAAGCAGACCCGTGATGATACGAATCGTTGTCGTCTTCCCTGCCCCATTTGGTCCGAGGAAGCCGAACACTTCTCCTGGGAATACCTCAAAACTGACGTCTTTTAGAATTTGCTCTTTTCCGAGACGCTTTGAGATATTTTCAATCTTTAACATCTGCTCTTCCTCCTCATTCATATTTTGTTTATGCTATATAGTGTACGTGAATTCCCTGCGAAAGTTTCTTTTCTTACAAATATGTAATCTGATTCCAAATAAAAATCCGCTAACGCAGAAATTTGAGACTAAATAAGGAATGGAGTCTTCAGATGATTCTTTTTGAAGAAATGACACGTGAACATTTTCCGATCGTTCAATCACTGTACGCAAGCGTTCCAGAGTATGCATGTCTAGAAGAACGGGCGCTACCACTCTCTGATTCGATCTTACAGGAGGAATTCTTGAATCCCGATACTGTATCGCTGATCGGGTATATCGATGGAGAACCTGTCTTACTGATTGACTACCTCCCAAAGCATCCGCAAGACGGTACAACGTGGATTGGTTTATTTTTACTTGATGCTTCTCATCATGGTACCGGAACGGGTAGTCGGTTACTGTCCGCCTTTTTCAATCAATTCTTAAGTCGAGAGTCACAGATTCACCTCGCCGTATTACCTGATAACGCAAAAGCCCGACGGTTTTGGGAAAAACAGGGATTCCGCTACGTGCGAACGAGCATCTCGAACCGTGAACATCAAGTAGACGTCTATGTATATGAGTCAAACAAAAACAAATGAGAAACATATGAATGGAGTATCACACAATGTCCAGACCCTCACTTCGCTTTGACATCCTGTTAGCGGGATTGATTTCCCTATTATTTTTTAGCATGACGCTGTTGTTGACCTTCTTCATCAGTCAACACGCGACAAGCCGACTCCAATCGGAAGTCAGAATGAATCTGTCAACGACTGCTCATCAACTATCCGACAAGCTCGATCATTACATGTGGTCACGCTATGCAGAAGTGAAGTTGCTCGGCTCTTTATCAACGATTCAACAAACAGATCAAAAAGTAGAAACACGTCGGACACTAGAGGAGTTACAACGACAGATTCCCGACTTTTCTTGGATTGGTCGTTTAGATGCGAACGGTAAAGTCATTGCGTCAACGAACCAAATTCTTGAAGGAACATCGATCAAAGAACGACCTGTTTTTCAAGAAGCATTATCGCAACCATTCATCGGTGATGTTCATGAAGCCGTCCTACTCGCAAAATTATTGCCGAATCCAAGTGGTGAGCCACTCCAATTTGTCGATATAAGTACACCTTTATATGATAAGGGACGATTTTCCGGCGTCCTCGCGACACACCTCAGTTTCGAATGGGCTAAAGCGATTGAACAAAGTTTCCAGAGCGCTACCTCTTCTCTCCAAAAAGTCGATGTCTTCATCGTTAGTCAAGATCGAAAGACTATTTTGCTTGGACCAAACGGATGGAGTGGTAAGACATTGCCTACTAGTGTAACGCTCACTTCGAATGCTCCTGCGACCGCTTTTTGGAAAGAGAAAGAATTCGTCTCTGGTCAAAGTACGAGCCGTGGTTACAAAGACTATGATGGACTAGGTTGGACGGTTCTCGTGCGTCAACCGACATCGATTGCCTTCGCTGATGCCGACGCTTTACGCCAAACGATTTTCATCGCTGGGTTAATTGCCTCTCTCATTACAGCCGTGCTTGGGTGGATGTTAGCGAAACTGCTGACTCGACCACTCTTAAAAATCACGCATGCCGCACAACAAATGCAAGGTGATCCTTCAAAATCACTTCCGAACCATCGTGGAATCCGAGAAATCGAGACATTGACAGATGCCCTACAGCAACTGATTCGTCGATTGCTGCATACCGAAAAAGAAAAACTGACGTTTGAACGATTATCGCAACGTGACAGTCTCACGGGTCTTGCGAATCGAAATGGTCTTGCTCAATACATCGAACAATTACCTATAGGAACGCATTCCATCTACCTTTGTCTCGATTTAGACGGTTTTAAAGCAGTTAACGACACATATGGGCACGCACTTGGTGATCTCCTCCTGATCGAGGTCGGTCAACGTCTCAAACAGTTACTTCCACCTGGTGGCTTCGTCGCTCGTCTTGGTGGCGATGAGTTCATCATCGTCTTAACGAATCAGTCTGTAGTAGAAGCACAACACTTAGGTGAACAATGGATTGCCCATGTCTCGATGCCTTATCATTTAGAAGAACAGACCGTCCATATCGGAATGAGCATCGGACTCGCTGAACAGATAGCAGGTGAATCGCTCGAGCAAGTCATGCACCATGCGGATTTAGCGCTCTATCGTTCGAAGCAAGATGGTAAAGGATGTATTTCCGTTCATTGACCTTTTGGAACGGAGGATTGACAAGCGCGTTTCTCCTCCGTAAGGTGAACGAGAAGCGTATAAATTTTCAACAAGGAGCTGTCAGCATGAATCAATGGACACGTGAAGCACGATATCGTCCCCTCTCGGATGTCGATCCGACCGTATACCAAGTGATGAAGGAAGAAGTAAGAACATCTCCTTGGCGATTTTCTTACCATATCCAACCTCCAACCGGACTTTTGAATGATCCGAACGGCTTCGTCTACCACGACGGTCTTTATCATTTATTTTATCAATGGTTCCCACTCGGTCCTGTTCATGGTCTAAAGTACTGGTATCACATGACATCAAAAGACCTCGTACATTGGTTCGATGAAGGGGCCGCCTTGATTCCAAATGACGATCCTGATTCGCACGGCGCTTATTCCGGTAGTGGCTTCATCAAAGATGATCAAGTGCACATCATGTACACCGGTAACAAACGGGACGCAGAGTGGAATCGCCATACGAGTCAAATCGTTGGGCACCTTCGTTCGGATGGACGGATTGAAAAACACTTACCACCTGCTATTCCAACCGTTCCTGAAGGCTATACAGAACATTTTCGTGATCCGAAAGTCTTTCAAGATGCATCGGGCATCTGGTACTGCATACTTGGAGCACAGCGCACTGACTTGACAGGTTGTACTGTCATTTATCAGTCTCAAGATGCAGAGCACTGGACGTTGGTCGGTGAGTTACGGACGAACTACCCGACATTCGGTTATATGTGGGAATGTCCTGATTATTTCGAGCTTAATGGAAAAGGCGTCTTTCTCTTTAGTCCTCAAGGGATTGAGCCAGATGGTACGAACTATCAAAATATTTTCCAGTCCGGTTACTTCATCGGGGAACCGTTAGCTTTACCCAACTTAACATTCACACATGAACCTTTCCAAGAACTCGATTTCGGATTCGACTTCTATGCGCCACAAACAACTGAGGCGGCAGATGGTCGACGGATTCTTGTTGGTTGGATGGGTTTACCGGACATTAGTTATCCTTCTGACATTTATAACTGGGCACATGCTTTGACATTGCCGCGTGAATTAACGATCGAACAGGGACAACTTCGTCAACGACCTGTCCATGAACTGACACAGCTACGAAAAGAAACCTTATTTGACGAAACGATTCTTTTCGAGCAAGATGTGACGGTTGCGGAAGCCGAGATTTTCGAACTCGTGATGACAGACTTGAAGCTGTCGTCGGATTCGTTCCGCTTCTCAATTCGTCAAGACGCTACAGAAGAAACCCTATTTAAATATGATGTCGTTTCGCGTCAATTTACGATTGACCGGAGTCGTTCGGGTGTGGAGGTTCCTGCTGAATCATTTGGTACATCACGATCGACTGTCCTTTCGAAAGACTTGCAGACATTACGTTTGTTTGTGGACCGGTCCTCGTTCGAACTTTTCCTCAATGATGGAGAAGCCGTCGCAAGCGGACGTATTTTCCCAAAAGCAACGAGTCGAGGTGTCGGATTCTCTGGTGAGGCGACTGCCCACCTCTCTATTTACGATTTATCTTAAATAGCAAAAAGCATTTTCCTGAATAGAATCAGGAAAATGCTTTTTTACTTCACTGCTTCAATCGTGATTCCTTTTCTAAATCGAAGGCGAGAATATGTTGCTCTCCGATTGGACCCATGACCGATTGTAACGTATCGACATATCCCGTCTTGAAATACAGTGATTTTGCAGCGATATTCTTTTTATTGACCGCAAGTGTAATCGATGTGACTTCCGGGAAATGATGATGGACGAACTCCGGTAACTGCATCATCGCTTCCTTCGCGTATCCTTGATGTTGATGCCGTTCATCAATCGAAAAGGCACGTAACAGGACACTTTGTTCATCCGTCCGGTGTGTTTTAGGGGGATTGAGATGGAGAATAAAAAATCCGACGACGAGCTCGTCTTTTTTAATAACAACCGGAAACTTATCGGGATGTGCAACCGCATCCGTAACGACATCTGTTGGAAAAGAAGTAAACTGAACTTGTTCTTCCGGAAGAATGAACGCCTCACATTGTTCATAATGTTCATTTGTATACATGTGTAATTTCACTACAGACATTCTCATTCCGCCTTCCCTCTTTGTACAGGACAAGAGAGTACTCTCTTACATCTATTCCCATTTTAATATTTTTGAGTCCATTTGCCTAGTCTTTTAAAGTCACTCCTCTTACATTGCTTCCAATAGTCTTTTGTCTCTTTATTCCACGGTTCGTCTTTCAGTAATCCAATCCGATCATCAAAAATGCTACACTAGGGAGAGTTCGATTTAATGGACACGAAATTAAACGCTCGAGGTGAACTGTATCATGCATGAAGATTTTTTCAAACAGATGGAGCGATTGACCGGCATTCAATTGAATCCTGTCCAACAACAGGCAATTGAACATGACCATGGTCCGTTGCTGTTACTCGCCTCACCCGGCTCTGGAAAAACAACGACCCTTAATTTTAAGATTGCCTATTTGATTTTACAAAAAAAAATTGAACCACATCGTATTCTTGGACTGACCTTCAGTAAAGCGGCAGCTCGCGAGATGGCGGATCGATTTTATCATTTATTCCATGAACTAATCGGAACAACAGCGGCTTTTTCGACAATCCACAGTTTTGCTTTTCAAGTCGTCCGGGACCATACGTCTCAACAACGCCTCTCCTATACGATCATCGAAGGACCGATGGATCAACGACATCCGAATGCGCCACATAAACGGATGTTACTGCGCCGTATTTTCCAGGAAATTAATCGGAGTGTCATTACCGATGATCAAATGGATGATTTGTTACGGATGATTTCCTTTGTCAAAAATCGCCTTCTTTCTTTAAAAGAAATCAAGGCAGTACCGACGACGATCAAACACTTTCCTGACATCTATGTCGCATATGAACAATTCAAGTCTCGTGATCCTGTACATCCGTTACTTGATTTCGATGATATGTTGACATATGCTAATACGATTTTGGAACAAGACCGTCGTCTATTGCAACATTACCAACGTCGCTTCGATTATATTCTGACAGATGAGAGTCAAGATACATCACTCGTTCAACATCAACTGGTTGAAAAGTTAGCCTTACCCCATAATCGCCTTTGTGTCGTCGCGGACGATGACCAGACGCTTTACAGTTGGCGTGGCGCAGATGCATCCAAGATTCTCCACTTCAAGGATACGTATCCGAATGCGACGATTCTTTACATGGAACAAAATTATCGCTCATCAAAGGACATCGTCTCAGTCGCCAATCAATTCATCCAACGTAATAAAGCACGTTATCCGAAACAGATGTTCACGGAGAATGCTGCGGTTCGTCCAATTATCTTAGAGACGCTACCGACTTATGAAGATCAGACTCGTTATTTATTGAATCAGTTACGGACGGAAACGAATTACCGCGAAGTCGCCATCTTATATCGCAACAATGCTTCTTCGATCAACGTCATGAATGCGTTAGATCAAGCAAACATTCCTTTTTACATTAAGGATGTTGATCATAAATTCTTCAGTCATTGGATTTTGAAGGATATTTTAAATTTCATGACATTCGCACAAGATCCAACAGATATCGAGGTTCTAGCAACCATCCATACGAAGTTCGCCGGATATATCTCGAAAGCTCAACTGGCTCAATTGCAACAGTTTGGTTCGGGTGAATCTGTATTTGATCTACTCATAAACAAAATCGAAATGAAGTTTTATCAAAAGAAACAACTTCAACAAATGAAGCGCACATTCGCTTCCATTCAGACCGTTCGACCGTCTGCTGCCCTCTCTTTGATTCGTCATGAACTGGGCTACGAAAAGAATTTGCGGAAAATGAGTGAGAGTCTCGGTTTTAGTCTCGACCACCTGCTTGAGACATTAAATACGATCGATAACATCGCAAGTGATGTACCGACGTTACTCGCCTTTCGTGAGCGGATCGCGCATCTCGAACAGTTGATGCGTGATGCGAAACAAAACAAAAATCAAAATGCGGTCACTCTTTCGACCTTTCACAGTGCAAAGGGACTTGAATTTGATCGCGTCTTTATGATTGATCTCGTTGCTGGTATTCTTCCATCGGCTGACACGATCAAGGCGTACAAGAATGGACAACTCGATGATATGGAAGAAGCAGCACGCTTGTTTTACGTCGGGATGACACGGGCACGACACGAACTGCATCTCCTGTCTTATCGTTTTAAATCGAAATCGTTCGATGTCTCACCATTCGTCGAAGACGTTCATCGTCTTGTTACACCGGATTCCGCAAAAAGAAAAATAGAACGCCAACGTCCTGCCATTGCAGCGCGAGCTAAAGTTCCTCCACTTCCGATCACTGAGAACATGCGTGTATCGCATACAGCATTTGGTCCCGGAACCGTCTTGCACCTGGTTGATGATGTGCTAGAAATTTCATTTGATCAAGGAATGAAAAAACAGTTTTCGTTACAAGTCTGCTCCGAAAATGCATTACTCGAAATTTTATGAGACAAAAAAGAGGCTGACTCAAAAGTCAGTCTCTACAAAGATAAGGGGGACAGATCATCAATCTGTCCCCCTTATCTCATAATAAAAAGAATGACGCGTCACACGCCACTCCTACAGGAAAAACGCATTTGTGCGTTGTCAGAGACGAACAAGACCCGCTTTCCTGTTTCAAGGAAGCAGGAAAACTGGCTTGTGTCTCGCCTGAGGAAAGGGCGTGAAAAGACGCGTCATTCTTTTTTTGAGTCAGCCCCTTTTGGTATATATCAGTTTTTAGGTGATGACTCATTTTGACGAATCAAGGCATCTCTGATTTCTGTCAATAGTTTTTCTTCTGTCGTTGGTACCGCTTCTTCTTCGACGACTTCTTCCTTCTTCCGGAACGAAGTGATTCCTTTGACGAAGATGAACAAAGCAAAGGCAATCAATAAGAATTCGATACTCGCCTGAAGGAACTGACCGTACTGTAATTTTGCATTTCCGACCATGATTGATAATCCTTTGACATCAATACCACCGATGATGATACCGATCAACGGCATGAAGACGCTGTCGACGAGTGATTTGATAATCCCGCTGAACGCAGCACCGAGAATGACTCCGACCGCTAAATCGATCACATTGCCTCGAAAAGCAAACTCCTTAAATGCCTTAAACATGAAAAATCCCCCTTACCAAGCACGGGACGCCAATTGCTGAATCGCATATCCGACGCCGTGCTCATCGTTTGTTTTCGTTACGTGATGCGCAATCGCTTTTGCTTCATCATGACCATTCCCCATCGCGATCGCCTTTCCAGCAACCTTAAACATGGGAAGATCGTTCAAATTATCACCGATGACAGCGACTTGTTCGATCGGCACACCAAGGTGGTCCGCGAGGATTTTAACTGCCGTTCCTTTATCGGCACCGACTGCCATGACTTCGATGTTATCGTGTCCTGACGACGTGACATAGACACCCTCGACTTTCTGCTCGATTTCCTGCCAGATTGTTTTCATCAATTCTTGATCAAATGAGAACGAAATGAACTTGAATACTTTTCCCGCTTGATTACGAATGTATGACCGGAATCCATCAATCATCTTGACGTCTTCGTGGACATAATAGCGATCGTGGAAGAAATCAAGCACTTGTTTTGCCCGATCACTTTCTTCACTTAATTCTTTTAACGAATCGTAGGCTGCATCAATCGTCGCTCCTTGCGCTGTCACGAGTCCTTGATCACAGAACATCTCGAAGAAGACTTCGTACTGGCTAATGATGCCGTAAATTTGCTGTGCTTGTTCTGTCGTCAGAGTCGTCGCACTCAACTCTTCTCCATCGACGGTCATCACACGTGCCCCGTTTGAAGCAATGATCGGACAATGAATTCCTGCGGCATCCGTCAATTCTTTAGCATTTAAGTAATTACGTCCTGTTGCAATTGCAAACTCGACACCTTGTTCGCGTGCTGCTTCAATTGCCTGAATCGTCTCCGGTTCTATTCGTTGTTTGCCCGAAAGAACGGTACCATCCATGTCTGATACGAGTAATTTAATTGGATTTGCCATCGTCTTCACTCTCCTCTTTTTCTATTTCCATACCACTATACCATTTTTCACATTTTGACTGGTCGTAAACACAGTTTACAAGATTGGTGACAACAAACGCGAAATACTTTCCTTGAATTTGATCATTCTTGAACGCGCAACATACGACTCGACCGTCATGAGCTTTGATACATCACAATCGGCTAAGAAGAGCCGTTCTAGTTCAATTGCTACTTCCTGATCATAGACGATTGTATTCATTTCGAAATTTAAACGGAAACTTCGTGCATCGATATTCGTCGTCCCGACTGAAGCAATCTCTCCATCAACAACAATCGTCTTCGCATGTAAAAATCCAGGTTCATACGTGTAGACTTTAGCTCCGTACGACAACAACTCTCCTACAGCAGCTGTCGTCGCCCAGTAAACGAATGGATGGTCCGGCTTATTCGGAATCATGATGCGCACCTCCACTCCAGACAGAAGGGCTGCCTTACATGCATCTAAATAACTCGTGTCTGGAATGAAATAAGGCGATTGAATGTAAATCGTCCGCCTTGCCTCATTGATCATCTTGATCAAAGCAAGCTTCAGATATTCTGAACGGGAATCCGGACCTGACGTGACGATCTGCATCGGTAATATATTCTGAACCCTGTGTGTCCCGTAGTAGAACAATGATTTTTCTGTATAGACGTCACTCGCTTGATTCCAGTCAAGAATAAAACGGTCGAGCTGATCGTGAACGACATCACCTTTCAAGCGAAAATGCGTATCCCGCCAGTAGCCGAACTTTTCGTCGATACCTAGATATTCCGTACCGACGTTAAATCCACCAATGTAGCCGATTCGACCGTCAATGATACAGGATTTACGGTGATTGCGGTTATTTAAGCGAAAATTAACGAAACCGATCGTCGACGGGAAAAAAGCGAACACTTCTCCCCCGTGTACCAGTAAATCTTTGAAATCCGTCCGTTTGAGACTACGTGATCCGACAGCATCGTATAATAGACGGACTTTGATTCCACGACGAGCACATTCGGTTAATGCATCGATCAACGCTAGCCCAAGGCGATCTTTCTGAATGATGTAGTATTGAATATTCACTTCATGTTCTGCCTGGCGGATATCTTGAATCATCCGATTGAATTTCTGTTCTCCATCCGAAAGAATCTGCAGTTGATTCGAGAGACTGAGTAACGAACCGTTCGACATCAGATTCATCCGAATCATATCCCGGTGCTTTTGAATCATCGGGTGCCGCCCCATCGTCACGAGTTCTTTTTTCTGTAAGGCAATCCGTCTATCGTGTTCTAGTTGTTCTTCTTCCGTAATACGATAAAAATTCGATTTTTTCAACAATCTTCCGAAAAACAGATAGACGAGAAACCCAACGAGTGGAACGAAATACAAGATGAACACCCATGCCCACGTCGCACCAATATCGCGCCGTTCGAGAAAAATAACCGTTAGGACCGCAAAGATATTCATGATGAGCAATCCGTAGACGATGATGATCGTGAACGTACTCCATACTTCCACCATACGATTCCCTCCCGTTTCAACGGTATTGTTCGATTTTGGTCCCTTGTCTCCTATTCCCGTTTCCTTCCGTGTCATTCTTTTGAAGACAAAAAAACCTTTTTAAAGCACGAATGGCTTCAAAAAGGTTTAGGTCTTTCATGATTCTTGACATGGTTCCGGTTGTTGTAACGCCATTTGTTCAAGTGTCGCTTTGACACCTGCTACACAGTCTGGCAATCCAACACCATCATAAGCAAGTCCGGCTAAATGAATGTGTGGATAGTGCGAAGCGATGGTTTCTCGCACTTCTTGAATCCGCTGTGCATGCCCTACCGTGTAGGCCGGTAAGCCGTCTAATAGACGACTGATGACGACACGTTCCGGTTGCAACGGACGACCACAGATGGCTTCAAGATCTTCTAAGACGACCCGTTCAATCATTTCGTCTGATTCACGAACGAGTGCATCTTTTCCGGGACGACCGATGAAGGCACGAAGCACGGTATGATTCGGTGCTGCATGATTCCACTTTTGATCAATCGCCGTACACGCCGTAATCGAATACGGTGCCTGACGGTTGACGATGAAACCTGTTCCATCGATCGGCAACGCTGTTTCCTTATCGAAAATCAACGTGACTGTCGCCGTCGAGTGTGTCGAGAGGTTCGCAAGCCCAGGCAGCGTCGCTTCTGGTAACAGGGACACGACTTGGCGATGCGGAATCGTCAACAAAATATCATCGGCATACTCTGGACCATGATCCGTTTCGAGACGATACCGCCCATCTTCTTCCCGTTTAATCGAGCGAAGTGGTGTCTCAAGACGAATTTCTGTCCGTTCAAGCACCTCTTCTAGCCGCTCGACGAGAGACTCGAGTCCAGTAGCGAGCGATAAAAATTGACCTGTCGCTTTGAGCGTCGGACCTTGTTCTTGGTCAAGCGGACGCATGAGACGCATTCCTTCAAACAAACTTCCTGCCTTTTGTTCATTTGCAACAAATTGTGGGTAGGTCGCAAACGTACTCATCCGGTCGATATCACCAGCATAAATGCCTGAAAGAAGCGGTTCGATCAGCTTCTCGACGAGCGCATCTCCAAGACGCGGACGCAAATACTCTCCTAGTGGGATATCTGTTTCTGGAATCGTCAAATCAGGAGCAGGGTGAAGCAATCGTTCTGACACTTCTGCTTTTTCTTCTTCCGTCAACAAAGAAGTCTTTGCAAATAACTCTAAATCCGTCGGGATACCCATGACGGCACCTTTTGGAATCGGGTGGAGACCTCGCGCATCCAATATATAGGCTTGCGACGTGTTATTACGAACGAGTTGCTCCCCTAATCCAATCTCTTCGATGAGATCCGTCAGTACGTGTTTTCGTGCGACATACGAATCTGGTCCCCGCTCGATCGTCAATCCTTCGTCCCGATATGTTGCCACCTTACCACCGAGACGACCTTCTGCCTCAAGTAACGTGATGTTCATTTCCGGAAACTGTTTCTCTGCATAATAGGCGGCCGCAAGTCCTGAAATACCGCCGCCCACGATGACGAGACGTTTACTGGACATAACTACCCACCTGTTTCGCGACGGCTTCCGTGACAGCTTTCATGAAAGCAGGATCCGCGTTTGGCATGACAGGTCGCGCATAATGGATTCCGAGTTCGTCGCAGACGACTTTACACTCATAGTCATTATCGAATAATACTTCTAGATGGTCCGCAACGAAGCCGACTGGCACGTAAACGAACGCTTCGTATCCTTTTTCTTCGTAAACATCACGTGTCAGATCCTGAACATCAGGGCCGAGCCATGGCTCAGGTGTTTGTCCAGCTGATTGCCAACCTGTGATCATATGCGGTACACCGGCACGTTGTGCAATCAATTCGGCAGTTTCTTTCAATTGCTCTGGGTACGGATCGCCGTTTGCGATGATTTTCTCAGGCAGACTGTGCGCCGAAACGACGAGAACGGCTTTTTCTTCAGGAACTGGTAAAGCGTCGAACGTCTTGCGGATTTCTTTCCCCCACCAATCGAGAAATGCTTCTTCTTTGTACCACGATTCAACGGATGCGAGACGAATACCGTGCTGATCTGCGACTTCCTTCGCACGACCATTATATGAACGAATACTGAACGTCGAATAGTGCGGTGCTAAAACGACCGTGACCGCTTCTGTGATGCCGTCTTTTGCCATTTGCTCGACAGCATCCTCAACGAATGGCTCGATGTGCTTTAGACCAAGATAAAGCTTAAACTCGATTTCACCGGCATATTTCTCAGACAATTGACGGTGCAGCTCTTCTGCCTGGTCAATCGTGACTTGTGCGAGTGGTGAGACTCCACCAATGGCTTCGTAGCGTTCCGTCAACTCTGCCAATGCTTCTGGAGACGGTTTGCGTCCGCGGCGGATATGCGTATAATACCGCTCGATATCTTCAGGTTTATACGGCGTACCATACGCCATGACAAGTAATCCTAACGTCTTCATTTTTCTACCTCCATTTTTTCTTTCGAATAATCATGGATAAATGCAGTCAAACGTTTCAATACTTCTGGATCAACTTCCGGGAAGATGCCGTGACCGAGGTTGAAGATGAACCCTGGTTGTTTCATTCCCATGTCGAGAATCTCCTTCGCTTTCGCTTCAAGGATATCCCATGGTGCTAACAGATAAGACGGATCGAGGTTCCCTTGGACGGGTTTCGTCAGCCCACGTTCACGTGCTTCATCGATCGATAAGCGCCAATCGAGTCCAACGACGTCTAACGGTAAGCTATGCCACTCTTCTGCCAAATGACTCGCCCCTACACCGAACATGATCATCGGCACGCCTGTATCTTTTAGTTCCGTGAAAATGCGTTCCATCGTCGGTTTGATGTAACGGACATAATCTTTCCGGCTTGTCGTTCCGACCCATGAATCAAAGATTTGGAACGCTTGAATCCCTGCATCTACTTGTGATTTGATGTAATCGATGACCATGTCACCTAGTTTCTCCATTAAGGCATGCCATACTTCAGGTTGTCCATACATCAATGCTTTCGTTTTATGGTATCCCTTTGAAGGTCCACCTTCAATCATATAGCTCGCAAGTGTAAATGGCGCCCCGGAAAAACCAATTAACGGCACTTCAAGTCGTTCCCGTAATAAACGAATTGTTTCATAAATGTACGGAATATCTTCACGGTTGAACGGTTGCAGTGCTTCGACATCTGCCATCGTGCGAATCGGATTCGCAATGACTGGACCAATGCCACTCTTGATTTCAACATCAACGCCCATCGACGGAAGTGGCGTCATGATATCTTTATATAGAATCGCTGCATCGACTCCTAGTTGTTTTACAGGTAGTTCTGTCACATATGCGCCTAGCTCCGAGTCATGCGTGATCTCGAAAAGCGTCCGTGTCTTCTTGATTTCACGATATTCCGCTTGATAACGACCTGCTTGTCGCATGTACCAGACGGGAACGTGATCAATCTGCTCGCCACGGATCGCCCGCAAAAACGTATCATTGAATTTCTTCATCATAACTACCCCTTTATACTCGTTCTAACGCCCCAAAAAACGTACGATAAGTTTGTGAACACAGAAACATTATATCTGAAATTAAGAAGTCTGTGCCAATAAATCGTTTACAAAATGACAGTTCTGTTACCAGTTCATGAAATGTTCACTGTTTCTTGTAAAGACCGAATGCAGCGTTTAACTGACCACGAATTAAGTCAGAACGTTGCTGTTCCGTTACCTTACGTTCTTTTTCTCGAATTTCGTGCGTGCGCCAACCATCCTCGATTTTTTCCGCGACTTCGACGAGTCGCTCGACATCCGTAAACGAATATTTTCGCGTCTTTCCATTTGTCCGTTCTGGAAAGATTAATTTCCGTTCCTCATAGTAACGAATCTGACGTTCTGACAAGCCGGTCAATTCACAGACGATTCCGATCGACATCACCTTTTTTTCGCGGTACTTCATCTCCGTCACTCCTTTCTACAAAAATACCATGTCAGATTTTCTGACACAACACGTTTCTTTTAAAGTATTTCCGTCTAAAGTAAACACATACTTTAAATGGATAAAGGAGGAACGATAATGAAACTGGAACAACTCGCAATTTCAGTCGATACGTTTTATGTCTTATTCGCAGCACTGCTCGTCTTTACGATGCAAATCGGATTCTTACTTCTGGAAACAGGGATGTTACGGGCAAAGAACGCGGGGCACGTCGCTGTTAAACAAATTATCAGCTTCTCAGTTGCCGCTCTAGCCTTTTGGGCTATCGGATTCGGATTGACGTTCGGTGATGGTAACTCCATTATCGGAACAGAAGGATTCTTCTTACATGGAGGATTCAGCAGTCTTGATTGGTCGAACATCACGATTGATGTAAAGTTCCTCTTCCAACTCTCGTTTGTCGCCGTCTCTCTCGCAATCGCTTGGGGCGGATTCGCAGAACGTGCTAAATTATCCGTTTACTTGTTGTTCGGAACGTTTTTCGTTGCTATCATCTATCCGATCATTGCTCGTTCCGTTTGGGCAGGTGGATTCCTTGGTTCGCTCGGAATGCAAGATTTCGCCGGGTCAACGGTCGTCCACTTACAAGGTGGGATTGCTGCACTTGTTGCTGCTTTACTGCTTAAGAAAAGAATCGGTGCTGAAAAAACACCGTTGCTTGGACACAATGTCATTTATTCTGTCGTCGGTGCCTTCATCCTCTGGTTATGTTGGTTCGGCTTCAACGCTGGTTCGACATTAACGATTGCCGACGGATTCTTTAGTTACGTTGCTTTGACGACGTTACTCGCGACTGCAGCAGGTGCCCTCGGCGCTCTTGCCATCTCGTTCTGGCACCGTCGCGTCGCAGATATTCCTTCGATCATCAACGGTGTATTAGCTGCACTCGTCGCCATTACTGCAGCCTGTGCCTTTGTGGAACCATGGGCAGCCGTCGTCATTGGTTTCCTTGCTGGTGTGATCACGTATGGAACGAGCATTCTTCTCGCAAGTCGCGTGGATGATCCACTTTGCGCCTTCTCCGTTCATGGCGTCGCTGGTATCTGGGGTACACTCGCAACTGGATTCTTCGCTTCACCACGACTCGTTGAAATCACAGGTATCGGACAAGCAGGACTCTTCTATGGGGGTGGCTTCACGCAACTCGGTGTTCAAGCTCTTGGTGTCGTCTTTGCTATCGTCATCGTCAGCGTCTTAAGTTATGCTTTCTTAAAAGTCCTCGACCTTACGATCGGACTTCGAATCACACGCGAAGATGAACTCCGTGGTCTTGACGTCGCGGAACATGGTCAAGCTTCTTACGATCTTCCTGCTCCTGTCAGCAAGGAATTGCATATGGTTGAAGAAGAAGATCTATCAAACGAACGTGTCAATTAATGGTTCATAACGAATAAGAGCCTATGCGATGAACATCCATCGCGTAGGCTCTTTCTTGTTTATTATTTTCGGGCATAGTATTCACCAATTACAAGTGCTATAGCTGCCCCACCAACGACATACATGGATCCACTTAAGAAGAATCCAAGTAGCGTCAAAACGATGCATTGACTGATTGCTGCGAAGCGGATGATTTTCCGTTTAGCATGTACGGCATTCCCAAATGGCAATAAGCGAGTCAACAGATGCTGATCGACTGCTTTCGTAAACGGCGCCAATTGAAAACTCGTTAATCCACCAAACGCAGGAATCGCAAGTGCCACGAACCAAACGTTACCGCTCGCCAACCACATGAACACAGCCCCGATCAGTGTTAAACGAACAATCAATCCGATGCCGTCCCCACTCCGGATGAACTGTTTGACATACAAATAATCGAATGTCGTCTGGGCTTGGTACGGAATCCGCTCGACCATGTTACTTAAGAGACGACGGTGTTTATACGTTGCCGATAGATGTGGGACATCGACGAACCAGTTGGCTAGTCGATAAAAACGATCACGTGATTCTCGTTCGAGCGCAATCCATTCACGTAATGGGAGATGATCCTGACGCTTCAGATGAAGGACGACCATTAACAGCAAGGCAACGACGATCGACATCCATGCCATATCGATGATGACGAGTAGTGCTGCTCCAAATGCATACAATAACACTGTTCGATGTGCGATGCCTTCAAGCTTGGATAAATTCGCAGCCGCTCCGAACAAAGCAAGTGCTGCTCCAAGTAAAACAAGTTCAAGTGGTGTCGTCTGTTCCGTTCGAACATAGAGAACAACGACAGCTAAAAACGGAATCACGGCACGGATGATACCAAAAATCGCATTATATGCGCGCACCTGTTGCATGAAACTGGATAACTTCGCTAACACGGGTAATAGAAACACTTGATCCGCCTCGACAAGAAACGTTCGACTTGTCCGGTAGAGCGGCAGAATCAGAAATAAGGCTGCCATGACGAATCGACCTGGAAACGATGGATCGAGTTGGTCGAGGAAACGACCGTAGACGACTAATGCGTATAAAATAACAAAGTAGACGGTGAATAACAGTCCACCATTCGCCATATATCGTGTATATTTCACTGTTTCCGTCATCGCCGCCTGATACCGTTCCTTCCATAAGGACTGGCTATTCATCGTTCTGCCTCCTCGATCGCAGCAACGTACAGATCATCCAGCGTTCCATCTTGTAGTCCATAACGAGCTCGTAAAGCAGCCGTTGTCCCTTCCGCTGCAATATGTCCTTCATGTAAGAGAACGAATCGGTTGCAGTGGCGCTCGGCTGTCTCCAGGATATGCGTTGACATTAAAATTCCTTTACCGTCCTGCTTCAGTTCACTAAAAATCTGAAGCAACTCTCGGATTGCCAGTGGATCAAGTCCAACGAATGGTTCATCAACGATCAACAATTCACTCCCCGTGACAAGGGCGCACAAGATCATTGCTTTTTGTTTCATCCCTTTTGAAAAGACACTCGGAAACCATTCGAGTTGTTTCGTCATTCGAAGTCGTTCAGCGTAATGTTGCGCGCGCTCTGTCGCAATCGTCTCTTCGACATCATATCCTTGCGCCATTAAACGAAGATGCTCCCGCAACGTTAACTGTTCATATAACATTGGCTGTTCCGGAATATATGCGACTTGACGACGATACTCGGTTTCATTCGTTGCTAAATCCAATCCATTGATTCGAACTGATCCCGTCTTGACTGGTAGTAATCCAAGGATGTGCTTGATCGTCGTCGATTTCCCCGCACCATTTAAACCAATTAAACCAACGAGTTCACCCCGATCGACTTCGATATTAATGTCATGAAGGACGGTTTTCGATCCATATCCGCCTGATAAACCTTTGATATCCAATAACATGTTTGCCACTCCCTTTAAGCTCATCGTAAGGTAGATCTTCTTAGACTTTCTAGCTTCGTGCCTCATTTTTTAAAATATAATGTTTTAATACTTGTTTTTTCGGCAATTACTCTAAGTGTAATCGTTACATCAATATATGAAAACGATTTACATGCAAATCGAAAGTGAAAACGATGAATCGTTCATTTAATCTCTATCAAGTGGTCTAATCTTCTAGTCCTTTCAATGAATGATTTCTTTTTTTTCACTTTCACACGTGTTTATAACTGCCTGAAAACAGGTAAAACTAATATGTAGAGGAGTTGTTTAAAAATGGGATTCTTATGGGCATTAATCGTTGGTGGTCTCATCGGTTGGATCGCAAGTTTAATCATTGGAAAAGATGTACCGGGCGGCATCATCGGTAACATCATCGCTGGTTTCATCGGTTCGATGATCGGTCAAGCCATCTTTGGTTCAATGGGACCAAAAATCGCTGGTTTCGCAGTCATTCCGGCTATTCTCGGAGCAGTCATCTTGATCTTCATCGTTTCACTTATTCTCCGGGCAGTACGCAAGTAATCATAAATTTTAAATTGAAAAGGAGTGTTTTAAATGGGATTCTTATGGGCATTAATCGTCGGCGGTATTATTGGTTGGTTAGCAAGCTTGATTTTAGGTAAAGATGTTCCAGGCGGTATCATCGGTAACATTATCGCTGGTTTCGTAGGTGCAATCATCGGTCAAGCATTATTTGGAGATTGGGGTCCAATGGTTGCCGGATTCGCAATCGTTCCTGCTTTACTCGGAGCTATCATTCTTATCCTTATCGTATCGTTCATTCTCCGTGCGGTGAATAAACGATAACCAAAAATCCTCGGACGTTCTGTCCGAGGATTTTTTTAGTCTTTTAATTGTAACCACATGCCGTCTTCTCGCTCGACGACTCGTTTTTCTGCTCGTAAGTTCAACCATTCGAACACACCTTCGAGAAAACTAGACGGATATTCCCAAACGGTACCGACTTGCTCTCGCTTCTTTCGTTCTGGTTTTCCAGCGACAGCTTCCAATTCATCCGGAGTCTTATTCAATCGGATCAACAATTCTTGCACCTGACCCGACTGATAGGTCACTTCATATCCATCGTATCGTGCTCGGTTGGCAACAGTCGAATCAGGCGTACCGAACGTATTCTCGAACGAATCACGCGAACGTCCGAGATAGCCCGTCATCGTATTGATACTTTTTCCAGTTCGCGCTTTCACTTCCGTCTCAAGTAATGTTTTGATATCGACTGCATATTCGTTTGATACAGTCGTATTGAACTGATCAGCTAATTTAAAATCAACTGCCGTATTTGGTTCATCACCGAGTTGAACGGTTTTTGAGTCCTGAACGGTCTGTCCTGATTGGTCGGCGCTCACCTGGACATCATATTCTCCTGGAGAACGCTTGATTTCTAGTGATGTTCCATCCATCGTTCCAATGACTTCCCCGTCTAATGATACTTCTGTTTTAGGGACATCACTTGAAACGATCAGTCGTTGTGGATTCAGATCGAGAGAATACCGGTCATACCAAAGCCATCCATCCTCTTTTTGTAACGTAAATAGATGTGCCTTTACTTGTTTACCAGAGTCTTGATCCTGTTTGACTTGTTTGATGACCCGATCTGTTCGTTCTGATTCAGTCGTCAACCAAGTAATGAGTCGTGTCGCCTCACTCATCGGTAATGGTTTATCGTTCATCGTGACTAGTTGTTGGAATCCACGCTGATCCTTTTCCTTCAATAGAGTAGCAAGCCGCTCGTCCGTTTTCTCCATTTTTGCCGCCTCTTGCATGTTGCGCCCAAACCAAAAGGCAACTAACAAAAACAGACATGCGATAAAGGCGCTACCAATGAGTAAACGTCGTTTTCGTTTTTTCTGTGCCGTTGAGGCTATTCGTGATGCCATGCACTTCGCTCCTTTTTCTCCATTAGCTGTATGGTCTTAAGTGTATCGGGTTCAAGTTGACTGTCAATCGTGCGGAAGGCGGAAACTTTCCGTATACTAATATTATCTTACCCAAAGGAGTGACTGTTCCATGCAAAAAGAATCATGTATCTTCTGTAAAATCGCTCGCAAAGAAGTTCCTGGTCATATCGTATTTGAGAACGAAACCGTTCTCGCCTTCCTCGACTTGTCACAAGTGACGAAAGGACATACGCTCGTCATCCCAAAACAGCATGCCGATAATATGTATGATCTCTCGCCTGAACAGGCACAGGACGTGTTTGCGACGATTCCGCAAATCAGCCGTGCGCTTCAACAAGAGACAGAGGCAGCTGGTATGAACCTTCTATCCAATACAGGAAAAGTAGCGGGTCAATCAGTCTCACACTTCCATTTGCATCTCATTCCTCGTCACGATAAGCAAGACGGATTCGGCGCGAAGTGGGAAGTCCATAACGACGAGTATACGGCAGAAGAATTGGCTGAGCTCGCAAATTCAATCGCTTCGCATATCTAAGGCTGTTCTTTTTCTTCTCTCCTTAGAAAAATATTGCCGAAATAGGTTTCTTTCATTCAATTTTCGGTAAAATAATATGAAACAAATATTTTAATATTAAAAAGGAGGTTTATCATGTCGAAGCGTCCCGCCCGTAACTGGGTCGCTTTTGGTGCTACGCTAACACTTGTGACTTTTTATGGTCTGAAGGCGCTTCGCCAAGGTACGAAAAGCGACTCTTCGAACGGTCATCAACGTCGAAATTCTTATTCTACAATCGTAACGAATGTGCAGGATTTGACCCACGAGGGCAAGAACTTAGTAGAGACAGCAAAAGCGTCTGGTATGCACTTCAAGGAAGAAGTCATGCAGAGCGTCTCGGAATACCAAACGGAAGTCCAAGCATCGCTCACGAAGATCCAGTCTCTCGCTGATGAAGCGAAACAGGAAGCAGACCAGCTTTCTCCACAAAAGTAAGATCCGTTGCTTCGATTTGTTTTTGTATAGTTTGCATTTTGCGCGTTTGAGCCATTGTCACCTTTCGAAAGGATGAGTCAGATATGGAACACGAAAAGTTATATCCTGGACAAGAAGCATTATTGTATAGCCATAAAATTGTCCAATTAAGCAAAGCACTATGGAAAACGGTAGAAAAAGATTGGCAAAATTGGATCAAGCCTTTTGATCTGAACATTAACGAACACCATATTTTATGGATTTCGCATGCCCTAGGTGGTGCCTCGATTTCTGAGATTGCGAAGTATGGTGTCATGCACGTCTCGACGGCATTCAACTTCTCGAAGAAGTTAGAGGACCGCGGATTGTTGACGTTCTCGAAAAAGGAAACTGATAAACGAAATACCTATGTCCAGTTGACACCGGCAGGCGAATCGCTTTTACTCGAGACGATCCAAGCATTCCGTCCCGAAGAAAATGGCGTCTTCCGCGCATCACTTCCTCTTCAGGAATTGTACGGTAAGTTCCCAGAACTGACGGATATTTCTGCAATCGTGCGTCGTTTGTATGGAGACAGCTTCATGGACATCTTTGCCGAGACATCGAAGATGATCACGGAAGAAGCAGATCGCCGTCCGCAAGATCCTGTCATGGACTCAATAAAAAAAGCATAAGCATACTATCATCAAAAGCGTTTTAGCCTTCAGCTAGAATGCTTTTTTTAGGTCTTATTTCCTCATGACAGGGACATTACTACTATGTCTCAAGAGTGTTATTTCCCTCACAATTTCCCATAAAAATTATCCTCACCCGACTACCTGGATGTGATAGCATGGAAAAGAGCAAGTATCTCTTGGCATGACAAGATACAGCTGTCAACCAAACGAGAATATGATATGATAAAACGGTTGAAATAAATGGTAAATTAGGGGTGTATGTATGAAAAAGAAATTGCTAGGCGCAGCAGCAGTCGCAAGTGTATTTACGTTAGCAGCATGTGGATCAAATGACGAAGCCGTCATCAATTACAAAGGTGGCGAAGTCAACAAGGCTGACGTCCAAGATGAAGCATACGAAAAAGCTGGTGCTCAAATCGCCTTCCAGCAAACGATGAACAAATTGCTTGAAAAGAAATACGGTAAGGAAGTCACGGACAAAGAAGTCGAAGCAGAAGTCAAGAAAACAAAAGACCAGTTCCCGGATAAAGAGCAGTTCAGCTCAACACTGAAATCTGCTGGAATCAAGAACGAAAAAGAATTCGAAAAAGTACTTCGCACACAAATGCTCTTAACAGAAGCAAAATCTGCGAAATCCAAAGTAACAGATAAAGAAATCCAAGAGCGTTTCGATCAAGAAAAAGTCGAAGTCAAAGCAAGCCATATCCTTGTTGCGAAAAAGTCAGAAGCAAAAGACATCAAAAAGCAATTGGATAAAGGCGCAGACTTCGCGAAACTTGCAAAAGAAAAATCAACAGATGCAGGTAGCGGTGCAAAAGGTGGAGACCTCGGGTACTTCACAAAAGGTAAGATGGTCAAGGAATTCGAAGATTACGCGTTCAAGGATGGCGTTGAAGGTAAAATCTCCGATCCGATCAAAACACAGTTCGGCTATCACATCATCAAAGTAGTCGATCGCAAAGAGAAGAAAAACTTCACGCTCGATAAAGAAAAAGCACGTATTAAAAAAGCACTTGCTGAAGAAAAAGCAGCACAAGTCAACCCGAACGATATTTATCGTTCACTCATGAAAGAATACAATGTCAAAGTCGAAAACAAAGATTTCAAAGACGCTTTCGATCTAGACAAACAAGAACAACAACAAATGCAACAACAAATGATGCAACAACAGCAATAATCAAAAAAAGGAAGCCATGACGGCTTCCTTTTTTACGTTGTTTTTCATAGAGTAAGGAATTAGCGAACCGTTCGAATCGGAGCTCGTTCATATTGCTTTGGCAAGGCGACCGTATCTCCTAGTTCGGCTGCCGCATGATAGACCCAATAAGGTTGGCGAAGAAGTTCACGTGCGAGCAGGACGATATCTGCTCGACCGTTACGGACGATCTCTTCTGCATGAGCTGCTGTCGTAATCAATCCAACCGCTCCTGTTGCCATGCCTGTCTCTCGTTTCAATTCTTCCGCATAGCTCACTTGATAGCCCGGATATACTTCCGGTACAGCATTGGCGACGACAGCACCTGAACTACAGTCGAGTAGGTCGATGTTACGTGCTGCTAGTTCTTTCGCAAGTGGAATATAATCCGCCGTCGTCATTCCACCTGTTGCGTGATCCGCTGCTGAAATTCGGACCCAAATCGAGAGCTGTGAGACTGCTTGAATTCCATCAATGATTTCTAACAACAAGCGCATCCGATTTTCAGTCGATCCGCCGTACTGGTCTTCTCGAATATTCGATAACGGAGAGAGGAACGTGTTCAATAAATAACCATGTGCGCCATGGATTTCAATGAAGTCATATCCTGCTCGTTCCGCTCTTAATGCTGCATCGATGAACTGTTGTTTGATTGTCGCGATTTCCTCAAGTGTCAATGCATGTGGATGCATATACGTATCATCAAACGGTAAAGCGCTCGGTGCGACGGGTGGTTCTGCCGTCGTGCTTTTACGCCCGGCATGGGCCAGTTGGATCCCCGCTTTTGCGCCCGCTGCTTTGACTTGCTGTGCGATTCGTTGTAATCCTTCGATATGTGCATCTGACCAGATCCCAAGGTCCCCAGCTGAAATGCGACCATCTGGCGTGACAGCACTCGCTTCTAAAATGACACCACCGACGCCTCCCATTGCACGGGTTGCATAGTGTGTGACGTGCCAATCCGTAACGAATCCATCTTCTTTTGCACTGTACATGCACATTGGCGCCATAATGACCCGATTGCGGAATGTCAACGTTCCGAGTTGAACCGTATCAAACAACTTCGTCTTCATCTTTTTTCCCCCTTATAGCTTCGGACGGTAAAAAGCACGATTATCTAGTGCGAATGATCGTTCTGAGAACTGTCCCGGTTCGACATATTCCAGAAGACGATCCATCATCGTCATTCGCGCATCGAGGTTATCGATCAAGAACAAGACTTCAGCCTCACGCATTTGTGGTGCTACAGCAGATCCCCATTCCGGTCGTCCATGATGGCTTAAGACGAGATGTTGCAAGACAGTCAGTATTTCTGCGTCAATTTGTAATTCTGCTCCGACTTTTTCGAGTTCCGCTACCATCATCGTAATATGACCGACGAGTTTACCAGGCAACGTATATTCCGGTGCAACCGGATCGGATAACTCCTTGATTTTCGCATAATCGTGTAGAATGATGCCACTGATTAGCACGTCACGGTTTAAGGTCGGATAGAGTTGAGCGATTTGATCCGCTAAGCGCAACATCGAAAGGACGTGGTATGACAGCCCCGAGTAAAAAGCATGATGGTTCTTGACCGCTGCCGGATGCGTGAAATAGGCATCAAATCGTGAAGTAATCAAATGTTTAACGAGCTTTTTCATGTCACTGTTCTGAATCGATTCTACGAACGCGAGTACTTCCGTCTCGATCTGCTCTCGCGGAATCGGTGCGGATTGGACGTAGTCCTCGACATTCGTCTCCTCTAGGACCGTGATTTGTTTGAGCTTCAGTTGTGTCCGTCCCCGATAGTCCATGACTTCTCCAGCAGCATGGACGATTGATTTCGGCGCATATTTTTCAAGATCACTCGTATCCCACATCTTCGTCTCGATTTCGCCTGTCTTATCCGTCAAGATGAGCGTCAAGTATGGTTTCCCATTTGCTGCAATTCCTTTGACTGCTTGCTTGATCATCGCTCGTTGATCGAGCGTTTCTCCAACTGCTAACTTCCCGATTCCTTTCATACTTGAAACACGTCCTTTATCTGTAAAATAGGTGTCTTTTTTATATTCCATTGACTACACTTAAGGCATATACTATTTCATTCTACTATATGGGAGTCATGAACATGGAACTGGAACCTCAATTTAATTGGTCCCGCTATCTCGATTTAGCTGACTATGAACAAACCTTTCCGACGGCTGCCGTCGACCAATCCGAAATGGACTGGATCACACAGCTGCGATCGAAAGACATGAACTTCACCCGCTCAGAAAAAGGGATTCTCTATGGCGCTGTCGTCACCTGGCAAAATCCTGTCGACAAAAGTGACCGCCGCTCGATTTACTTTTACGTAACGAAAGAAAAACTCATCACAATCGGATTGTCGGATTCAATCGTGTCCCTGGTCGCTCCCTATTCTCCCGCGCATCCATTCGCGGCTTTTTATACGATTCTTGCTTTACAGCTGAACACGTATTTCGCCGGTATCGATCAGTTTGAGACGGAACTGTTCTCAAGACAAGATGAACTGCGCGGTAGCATCAATGAAGATTCACTCGATAGCATCTTCGCTTTACGCGACACGATCGAGAACTGGTCCGATTTAATCGTTCCGTTTCAAGAGCTCGTCATGGCTGGCGAAGAATCATTTCTCGATGAGGACGCGTATCTCGAGGATCTCTCGTTGAAACTAGCTACGAAACGTGTCCGCCGTCTGTTGATGCTCATCGAACATTATCAAAAAGACATTGAGGTCCTGCTCGACTTATCGACGACCGTCTCGAACTTCCGTGGAAACGAAATCATGAAGGCATTAACGATCTTTACTGCCGTCGCGACACCAACGATGGCCCTCGGTGCGATTTGGGGGATGAACTTTAAAATCATGCCGGAATTAGAATGGAAATACGGCTACGCCATATCCCTCGGTCTAATCTTTTTATCGACCGGTGGCATCTTCTACTGGATGCGCTGGCGTGGATGGTTAGGCGCTCTTGTACGGATGCCAAAGAACAGTCGACCAAAAAAATAGATATCAGAACATAAGTTCGTTATACTAATTGTATCATATCTACTGAAAGGAGACGCTTGTCCGATGGAACGAAAAATTATTCATATTGACATGGACGCCTTTTACGCTTCCGTCGAGCAACGCGATCGTCCTCGATTAAAAGGTGTTCCCGTCGTCGTCGGTGGACCGCCTCATGCCCGTGGTGTCGTAGCGACCTGTTCCTATGAAGCACGGAAATACGGCATCCATAGCGCGATGCCGTCAAGACGCGCCTTTCAGCTGTGCCCTCGTGCGGTCTTCATTCGCCCCCGCTTTGACGTCTACCGGGCTGTCAGTGCGCAAATCATGGCGCTTTTCCGAGAAGTGACCCCCCTCGTCGAACCGCTCTCGCTTGATGAGGCGTATCTTGACGTCACGGAAAATTATTTCGATCAAAAAAGTGCGACGTATATCGCGCAATATATCCTGAAACAAATTAAAGAACGAACGGGTCTGACAGCCTCTGCCGGTGTCTCTAACTCTAAGCTCGTCGCGAAGGTCGCTTCCGGATACGAGAAACCGAACGGGATGACCGTCGTTCCACCAGAAGAAGTTTTCCGTTTCTTGTCTCCATTGAAAATTGGAGATTTACATGGCGTCGGAAAAGTCACGGAACAAGCGTTACGAAAACAAGGGATTGAAATCGTCGCAGATGTCCAAGCAATGCCGGTCGAACAATTACGAGCATTGCTCGGACGCGATCGCGGAACGGAACTGCATGCAATGGCGCATGGCATCGATGAACGTCCCGTTCGTCCGGAACGCGAGCGAAAATCAATCGGTTCTGAGACGACCTTCGAAGAAGATACGGAGGATATCGATACGATATTCGCGACGTTGATTCGAGAATCAAAATCTGTCATTGCAAGTCTTCAAAAAAAAGAACTCGTCTGCCGAACAATCACGATCAAGTGGAAGACCGATACATTCCAGTCACGTTCGAAACGGCATACATTTTCAGAAGAGACGGCGGACGAAGAACGATTACTTGAGGAAACAACGAAACTGTTCAATGGCATTACCTTCGATGGACCAATCCGCTTGATTGGTATGACGGTCAGTCACCTCACAGCTCCTCCCGCTGCGAGACAGTTGACGTGGCAGGACTTGGACTTACGCTTGTGAAATGAATAGCGATTCATTATACTGAGTACAAGACCAATCAGACAAGGGGGAACAAGTATGCAGTATACGATTACAGTCTTTTCAGATCGTGGTGAAACGTTACTCGATGACGTCTTTGAAGCAGAGACGGATGGTCAGGCACGAGAAGAAGGGATTAGACGCTTGAATGAAAGCGGTTATGCCCATCATGCAGCTCGCGTCACACGTTCAGGTCGTCTCATTCATTTCGAGCGCGCTTACTTACCACGAATCGTTCCTGCTTCATCTTAAACCATACTAAAAAAGGAAGACGCGCTATATCGGCACGCCTTCCTTTTGTTTACTTATTGCACGTCGTCTTGTTGCTCCATCATCGGCGCGTAGAGTTCTTCTAACGGCTTCATGATGATTTGTGTGACTTCCGTCAGCATCGTATGCATCCGTTGCTCTTCTTGCATCAGCTGACTGATCAATGGATTGTTTTGTACTTCAAGCATCTTTGTTTGTGCAGATGCCATATCGTCTGGTGTAATTTCTTCACCTTGCATCTGTTTTTGTTGTAATTCGAGTTGGATGTTACGGAACGACGCGAACAATTCGTTTGATTCCGGATCTGCGTTAACTTGCGTATACAAATCTTTTAATGTCGTGTACTCCGAAGTTTCGCGTAATGCACGCTCCAGCGTGTACGCGTGATCGTATAAATTTGTTTCTGCCATGAGTAAAACCTCCAATTTGTTTAGACGAGATAAAGCCCCGCCTGTATCAATCCAATTAAACCACCTAACAACCCTCCAAGCCAAGTGATAGCACGGAATTCCCGCTTGGAAATCGATAAGACGATTTCCTCGAGATACGCAGTATCAAGCAAATCAACCTCTTCTCGAACGATTGTTTCGAGATCGAGCGTCTGAAGGATCTGCCCGATTTGATTCGTCGTCCGTTCGAATAGATGATCGATGATGACAGGTACATGTTGCTCGAGTAATTGTGACTCGAGTGGATTCAACCAGACGCGTAGCGGTGTATCAAGCATCGACTCAATCGGTAAACGTGCCATGACTTGTTCTTTGACGGTCTGTCGAATCCGCAACTCCGTCTCTTCCGTCATATAGGATGAAAGCGGACGATCCAGTCCCTTTTTCCATTCCTGACGTAATAAGGCAAGAATGAACTGAGACGTCGACTCTGATTGAAGTACCCTTTTCAGCTCCGGCTGAATCATATCGACGATGTTGACATTTGCGAGCAACATCCCGAACATCCCGCCACCCAGTCGCTGTTGGATGAAACGAGCAACGGTTTCCTCGAGTTGTAGACGTCCTTCTGGTCCGTCAAAGTATGCTTCTGCTTGGTGTAATACGGATGCGACGAGTCGCGGCATGACTTCTTCGATTTTTTGTTCTCCGCTTGCTCCGATCAAGTCGCGTACGGATTGCTCCCGCCATTTATTCATCAGACGCGAAAACTCCTGCTCCAAGTGATAACTGATTTTCCCTTGGATCCGTTGTTTTGGTTCATCAATGAAGCGACTGATCCATGCTCCTGTCGTCTCTTCCGAGCGTGTCCATTTCATGACTTCTTGTTCGACAAGACGCGTGACGGCTCCACGAACAGTTGGTGATGCGAGACGTTTCCCGATCCCTTCTGGCGTCAAGAGATGCTTGACGACCGTCCGTCCGAGATTTGCTGCCAGTTCATTCCGTCGTTTTGGAATCAGACCAGGCGTGAATGGTACGCGAAATTTTCCAATGTATTTCGGTTCAAGTGGTCGAAACAACATTCGGATCGCCAAATGGTTCGTGACCGCTCCGATAAGAGCACCGATGATGACGATTCCAACAAGCTTCAACACGATTAACAAAGTGTCTGACATAAGTTATCATTCCTTCCGATTTTCGACTTATGGTAAAGTCGAGATAGTTAGTTATGTACGATTTAGGAGTGATGCCGTGTGTTACGACAACTGATGACTGTATTCAATGACCAGCTTACGACCGATCCGAATCTGTATTGCCAGGAACAGTATAGCGTATATCGTCTTACAGATGGGCTTTGTTTTGGGATCAAGACGACTGCCATATCCGACCGTGAACAACAACTGCTTGATGTATTTGCCGAGCGCATCATCACGACGTCGCGGTCAGATATCGATCTATGGCGAGAACGTCTCCAATCTGCTCATGCTGTGGAAGATCGACCATTTCGACTTGTCCACTTTTTATTTAATCCCACTGATGAACGTACGAGTGAGGAAATTCAACAGCTGCTCTCCTCTTTCTTTTCGCAGACGAGTACGCTCATTCCTTTCAGTACTCATCGTTTTACGATCATCGAACGAGAAGAATTCGTTATTGAGACAGAACTACACGATTTATTTTTAGCACTACAATCTGATTTTGTGCTCGATGGTAAGGTGCTGCTTGGTCAACAGCGTGCTACCGGCGACATTGCCGTTCAATTCCAACTCGAACAAGCAGCGCTCACCTCCGTCCCTTCCATGCAAATCGAACGTTTTTTACCTGCCATGACTCGTCTTGCAAGTCTAGATGACCAGTACCGCGCGACACTCGTCGACCAGTTCGTTCTGTCCCTCGAGCCAGAGTCTCGTGAGACGATCCTCGCTTTTTGCCGAGCTAACTTGAATGTCTCTTTGACAGCAAAACATCTATACTTACATCGGAACAGTCTCCAGTATCGACTTGACCGCTTAACGGAACAGACAGAAATCGATGTCCGGTCGTTTGAAGGAGCTACTTTCCTTTATACCTTGCTACTTGTAGCATGATGCCTAATTGAAAACGTTTGCATTTAGTCAGGTTGTCCATAGGCAGACTACCTGACTTCTTTTATACTATTTCTTGTAAGCGTTATTATTTCATCATTTACATTAGGGGGAACTACACATGGCTGAAATTCGTCTTGAACATATCGATAAAATCTACTCAGGTGATGCAAAAGCGGTTGATGATTTCAATCTGCATATTAAAGATAAGGAATTCATCGTCTTCGTTGGACCATCTGGTTGTGGGAAATCGACGACACTCCGGATGATCGCTGGACTTGAAGAAATCTCAGGTGGAGACTTTATCATCGACGGTAAACGCATGAATGATGTAGCGCCAAAAGATCGCGATATCGCGATGGTCTTCCAAAACTACGCTTTGTATCCACACATGAACGTCTTCGATAACATGGCGTTCGGATTAAAGCTTCGGAAGTTCCCGAAAGATGAAATCAAGCAACGCGTTGATAACGCAGCTCGTATCCTTGGTCTTGAAGAGTATCTCGAGCGGAAGCCAAAAGCACTCTCTGGTGGTCAGCGTCAACGGGTGGCGATTGGTCGCGCCATCGTTCGTGATGCTAAAGTCTTCTTAATGGATGAGCCGCTCTCGAACTTGGATGCTAAATTACGTGTACAAATGCGTAAGGAAATCATTCAGTTACACAAACGTCTTGAGACGACAACGATTTACGTCACGCACGATCAGACGGAAGCGATGACGCTTGCGACACGGATCGTCATCATGAAAGCCGGAATCATTCAACAAGTCGGTACGCCGAAGGAAGTCTATGATCACCCGGATAACATGTTCGTTGCTGGATTCATCGGTTCACCATCGATGAACTTCTTGACAGGTAAACTGGCAGAAGACGGTCTCTTCCAGGTTTCAGGAACAGAAGAGAAATTCGAAGTGCCAGAAGGAAAAATGAAAGTTCTCCGCGACCGCGGTTACACGAATAAAGATCTCGTCCTCGGAATTCGTCCAGAAGACATCCATGCGGAATTGATCTACCAAGACACTAAAACAGCACATCGTTTCCCAGCGCATATCGAAGTTTCTGAATTGATGGGTGCAGAGTCTTATCTCTACTCAAAAGTCGGACAACAAGCATTCACGGCACGTGTCGATTCACGTTCACATGTCGAGATGGGATCACAGCTTGATCTCTTCTTCGATATGACAAAAGCACACTTCTTCGATGCTTCAACAGAAGCAACGATTCGTTAATCACATCATCGATCAGTTATGATGTTTCAGACTGTCCATTTAAGGGCAGTCTTTTTTTATTGACAGACGTTCCTGTAACTTTGTATGATACTGCTTGTAGCTTAAAATTAATCCTATTCGAAAACTAGGAATTGAAATCATTCATTTATAAAAGGAGAGAGCGCTATGAAACACGGTTTGAAATTAGCTGTAGCAGCATTATCGACAGCGGGGGTGCTTGCAGCATGCGGCGCTTCGAACGACAACGCAGGTTCTGGTAAAGAGTCAAAAGTCATTACAGTCGGAACGGAAGCAACATACCCACCATTCACGTACAAAGAAAAAGGAAAATTGATGGGTTATGACGTAGATGTCATGAACGAAGTCGCAAAACGTGCTGGCTATAAAGTCGATTACAAAGCGATGGACTTTAAAGGACTCATCCCGGCACTCGATTCAAAACGAATCGATGTCATTGCGAACCAAATGGGTATCACACCTGAGCGTCAAGAAAAGTACGCTTTTTCTGATGCGTATACAGTCTCTGGCTCAACGATCATCGTCAACAATAAAACGAACGACATCAAAACACTCGACGACTTAAAAGGAAAGACAGTCGGTTCGACACAAGGTTCACTCTATGCCAAAACGGCTGAAGAAGCTGGCGCGAAAGTGAAATACTACAAAGGTGCGAACCAAGTCTTAAAAGATCTTGAAGCAGGTCGTGTTGATGCAGCCATGAACGATCGCCTCTTCGTTTTGACGGAGTTGAAAAAAGCGGGTTATAAAGTCAAAGCTGTCGGTGAGACGTTCGATAAGAACGAATCTGGCTTCATGATGGCGAAAAATAGCAAGTATACAAAAGACTTCAACAAAGCACTCGCTGAGATGCAAGAAGACGGCACTCTTGCAAAAATCGGTAAGAAGTACTTCAACGAGGATATCAGTAAGTGAGTGAATTACTGACGATCGTCCGAGATAACTCGGACGTCTACGCAAAGGCGATTGGCACGACCCTTCTAGCAAGTGGTCTCGCCATCGTCTTTGCGCTTATTCTCGGGTTGATTCTTGCCGTCATGCGTGATAGCCGCGTTGCCGTTTTCAGCGGTTTTGCACGTTTATACGTCTCGTTCTTCCGCGGAACGCCACTCTTGTTGCAAATCTTGATTCTTTATAATGGTCTCGTCACGCTTCAATTGACTGGATTCCAAGCGCTTGCCTTCGGTTTGTCGCTTCACTTTTCCGCATATATTTCGGAATCGTTCCGCGCTGCCATCTCCTCTGTCGATCGTGGACAATGGGAAGCTGCTGACTCACTTGGAATTCCGCGTCGCAAGACATTCAAGGACGTTATCTTGCCGCAAGCACTATCTCGGGCGATTCCACCGCTTTCGAACTCTGTCATCGATATCATCAAGTCGACATCACTTGGTACGATCGTTGCTGTCGAGGAATTAACGTACGTCTCTGACCAGATTTCAGCGACGACATACCTCGTCATGCCGCTACTTTTGTTCTCCGCTGCAATTTACTGGATCATGTCAACACTTATTCAAAGCGTCCAACATCGTTTAGAAGCACGTTTCAGCATTCCAGAATGAATTTTTCACACTTGAAACCGTTAGGATTTCAAGTGTGTTTTTTTAGATTTTTTGAGGTTTAGCACTAGTCAATCCGGGAATAATCAAGTATACTAATAAAAATCAGAATTATCTGACAAATTACAAAGGAGCGTGGCCGAGATGAAACAAGTAATTGAAGCTTTCCGTAGACAAGATGCAGAGCAGCGAATTCCAGTGCTACGTCTCGAAATCGATTATGAGCTCAGTACGCTCTTCGATGCGATTCAAGCCAATGACCAAGCTGGCATGTCAGCAAGTAAAGATCGTTTAGATAAATATCGTCAGGAGATGCTTCGCTTAGAAGCTTAACCTCATAGATCTCCCATCTCTCCTCCCCCTTGAGATGGGACTTTTTTTGTTTACTGTTACTCTATTCATAAACGAAAGAGAGGATCGTTTCCAGATCGTGTACTGGTCGATCCTCTCGCTTCATTTCTTAAACAGAAAATACTTTATGCGTTTATTTCTGTCTCACAGTCTAGATTAATCGACATCACGACCTCGTGATGCCTTCAAAATCTCAAACCATTGCTCGCGCGTCAACGACAGCTTCGTCGAACGAACAGCAGATTCGATGCGTTCAATCTTACCAGAACCAACGATCGGCATGATACGTGCTGGATGTTTAAGTAACCATGCATATGCGACTTCGTCGATTTCTTTTGCCCCGATCTTTTCAGCGATCTCAGCTAATTTTTCACGTAACGGTGCGTATCGCTCGTCCTTAAAGAGACGACCGCCCGCAAGCGGACTCCATGCCATCAATGGCATCTCATTTTCATGACACAGATCGACGGATCCATCCTCGAAATGTTTCAGTTCCGAAACCGATAACTCGAGTTGGTTCGTCACGAGCATGAACGGTAAGCGTGATTGTATAAGACTCTGTTGTGCAGGTGTATGGTTCGATAGACCGAATGTCCGTACCTTACCCGCGTCCTTCAGCTCAACGAACGCTTCTGCAATCTCGTTCGGATCCATCAATGGATCTGGACGGTGAATCAACAACGTATCGACGTACTCGACACCGAGTTCTTGCAGGGAACGATTGACCTGTTTGATAATATGCTCTTTCGTCGTATCATAGAACGATAATGACTGATCCGAGAAATGATTCCCTTTCATCTTGATGCCCGTCTTCGTGACGATCTCCATCCGGTCACGTAATTCCGGTTTTAAGGCAAGAGCTTCCCCGAATAAGCGTTCATTCGTATAATCGCCATAGATATCTGCGTGATCAAACGTCGTAATTCCTAAAGCAAGGCATGCTTCAATCAATTCAAGACGCTCTTCCTTCGTCATTTCCCATTCATTCAATCGCCACAAGCCATGAATAATGCGTGAGAATGATAAATCTTCTGTTAGCTGAATCCGTTCCATGTTTCTTCCACTCCTCTATCGTATGAACTCTATCTCGTTTACTGTACCTCGAAATGGTAACGGTTGCACGAATTTCACTTTTCAATGCTCTAAGACAAAAAACAGGATTCCGCCATCGACGGAATCCTGTTTAGGACTTATTGAATTTGCTCGACTTCCTGCATGACTTCATCTTCGATTTGCTGACGTTTTCGTGTCGTCTCAGCAGCATCTGGTGACGTGACGCTGAAATAGAACTTAATTTTTGGTTCCGTGCCCGATGGACGAAGGCAGAACCACGATCCATCACTGAGCGTAAACTTCAGTACGTTGGATTTTGGCAAGTTAATTGGTGAAGGTTGATGTGTCTTCAGATCGTGAGCGATGCTTGCATCATAATCCTCGAACAAGACGACCTGTTCTCCAGCCACTTGTTTTGGTGGATTCTCACGGAACGTATCCATGATACGACCGATCTGTGCCACGCCATCCTTCCCTTTGAGCGTCAGAGAGCGGAGTGACTCTTCAAAGTATCCGAACTGCTCGTAAATCGACTGTAATGCCTCATAGAGCGTCCGTCCTTCTTTTTTGTGATACGCAGCCATCTCAGCAGCTAACAAGCACGCTTGGACGGCATCCTTGTCGCGGCAGAAGTCCCCGATGAGATATCCATAGCTCTCTTCATAGCCGAAGAGATACTCATATTGACCCGATGCATTGTATTGTTTGATTTTTTCCCCGATGAACTTAAAGCCTGTCAACGTGTTCTCGACATGGAGATCATAATGACGTGCAATCAACGCACCTAGTTCTGAAGTAACGATCGTCTTCGCGACAAATCCGTTCGCTGGCAGTGTCCCCTGCGCCGCTTTTTGTGAAAGGATGTAGTCAAGCAACAATGCCCCCGTCTGATTCCCTGTCAAGACTGTCCATTCTCCGTCTGCATCACGTGTTGCTACTCCGACACGGTCAGCATCGGGATCCGTCGCAATCAAGATATCGGCATCTGTACGATCTCCGTATTCGATCGCCAGTTTAAAGGCAGCATGTTCTTCCGGGTTCGGTGACGTCACGGTCGGGAATGCACCGTCTGGCTCTGCTTGCTCCTTAACGACTGTCACGTGTTCGAATCCATACCGTTTCAAGCCTTCTGTTACCGGTACAAGTCCTGTTCCGTGAAGTGGAGTGAAAACGATTTTTAGTGGATCCGCTAATTCCGATTGGATTGAAGGTAAGACACGAATCGTCTGTAATTTTTCTTGATACGCTTCGTCAAGTTCTTCGCCGACACGGACGATTAAACCGTTCGCACGAAGGACTTCTTCTTGCTCAAGTTCAATCGACAGCTCGTCTTCGATTTGACTGACGTACGATACGAGTTCATCCGCTTCTTTTGGTGGAAGTTGTCCACCGTCGTCTCCGTACACTTTATATCCGTTGTATTCTGGTGGGTTGTGACTCGCTGTGATGACGATCCCGCCCGCTGCTTGTAAAGACCGAACCGCAAACGAAAGTTCTGGTGTCGGACGTAGACCGTCGAACAGATACGCTTTGATGCCATTACTTGCGAGCGTCCGTGCCGCCTCCAGCGCAAATTCTGGTGAGAAATGGCGTGAATCGTGTGCGATGACGATTCCTTTTGCTGCCGCTTCTTCTCCTGATGCTTTAATGAATGCTGCGAACCCTTGTGATGCTTTTCGAACCGTATACACATTCATCCGGTTCGTTCCGACACCAATCTCCCCGCGCATACCACCTGTTCCAAACTCGAGTTCTTTATAGAATGCTTCTTCAGCTGCTTTGTCATCCGTCGCTAGCGTGACGAGTTCTTCTTTTAATGTACTGTCAAGATCAGCGAACTGATCCCATTTTTGATAGGTTTCTTTCCATGACATGGTAAATCGACTCCTTTTTTAAATGAGGGTAAGACTTGCGATGATGCGATACCTTTCATATGATTAACACTAGAAAGGGTAAGGTGATGAGGCATGTTTCCTACGATTCAAATGGCAGATCTTCAACAGCTCGTCCGAACGGATCAGATTCGCTGGTTTGACTGCCGATATGACTTGCAACAACCTGAATATGGACGAAATGCTTTCTTGGAACAACACGTCGAAGGTGCACAGCACCTGGATTTAACGACTGACCTTTCTGGTCCAATCGATGAGGTCGGCGGTCGGCATCCGCTTCCTTCAAAAGAAGCGTGGCAACACACACTGGAACAGCATGGTGTGACACCGGAAGACTTCGTCGTTTTGTATGACGATGGTTTTCCGTATGCAGCTCGTGCGTGGTGGTTATTTAAATGGATCGGACATGAGCGTGTCGTCGTCCTTGAGGGCGGATTCTCCTCTTACCTAGCGTTCGATCTTCCGGTCACGGACGACGTTCCTACTTATGAACCTTCTCATTACGCGCCTCGTTTTCAAGATGAGATGCTCGTCTCGTTCGAAGAGCTGAAAGATCAGCTGACAGAAACGATGGTCATCGATTCCCGTGCGCCCGATCGATACCGTGGAGAAATCGAACCACTCGATCACGTCGCCGGCCACATTCCAGGTGCCGTGAATTGTTTCTTCGAACAAGCACTCTCACCAGATGGTCGCTTACGGGACGCGGAAGATTTGAAAGAATTGTACGCCGACATCCTACCGGTCACAGCACCTATCCTCTATTGTGGAAGTGGTGTGACAGCGTGTGTCAATGTCATCGCTCTCCATTCACTCGGGAAAACTGATGTCCGGCTTTATGCCGGCTCTTATAGTGATTGGGTCAGCCGTGGTGAAGATGTCTCCCGTTCGTAAGCATCAGACACTGACAGAAACATCTGTCAGTGTCTTTTTGTTCAGAGTTGAATCGGTTTGATGTTCCAGATCGCATTCGCATACTCTTTAATCGTTCGATCACTTGAGAACACACCTGACCGCGCAATATTAAGAATGACGCGTTTATACCATTCTTCTGGTTGCTGATACATCCGATCAATTCGTTCCTGCGCTTGTTGATACGACATGAAGTCTTTCAGGATCAGATACTCATCATTATACGTCAATAATGAATCGTAAATCGCTTGGAATTCACCTGGAGCAAATAAGGTTCCATCAACGAGACTATCAATAATCCGTCGTAACTCGGGTTGGGCATTGTATTGATCGTATGCACTGTAACCGCCGTATTGTTTATAATTCATGACTTCTTGTGGTGTTAAGCCGAAGATGAAGATGTTCGCATCCCCGACCTCGTCTCGAATTTCGATGTTCGCTCCGTCGAGCGTTCCGATTGTCAGTGCACCATTCATCATGAACTTCATGTTGCCGGTTCCAGAGGCTTCATAACTTGCAGTCGAAATCTGTTCACTGACGTCACTTGCCGGGAAAATCTTCTCAGCAAGCGATACACGATAGTTTTCTAGGAAGACGACTTTCAAGTATGGACTGACGTCTGGATCCTGATTGATCAAGCGAGCTAACGCATTGATATAACGAATGACTTCTTTTGCATAATGATAGCCTGGCGCCGCCTTTGCACCAAAGATGAATGTCCGTGGTGTCATCGTGAAGGAACGGTCCTCCTTCAGACGATAGTAGAGCGAATGAATGTGTAACGCATTCAAGAGTTGACGTTTGTACGCATGCAATCGCTTGACTTGAACATCAAAAATCGAGGTTGGGTCCACGACGATACCGGTTTCTTTTTCAATGAGCAACGCTAATTCTTCTTTGCGCTGAAGTTTGATCTCGGCGATGTCCTTCTGTAATGCTGAATCCTCTGCCCATTTCGTCAACTTTTGCAAATCAGACGGATGCTGAATCCAACTATCCCCGATTGCTTCCGTCACACGATTTGCCAGTGCTGGGTTTGATGAGAGGAACCAGCGACGATGTGTAATTCCGTTCGTCTTATTATTAAAGCGAAGCGGAAACATCTCATAAAATAGGCGCATCTCACGCTGCTTCAGAATCTCAGTATGAATCTGAGCGACACCATTCGTCGAATGCGTTCCGACAACAGCCAGATTCGCCATGTTGATCCGGTCATCCGCGATGATGGCGATATCTCGCATATGCGCTTCCATGTGTGGATAGTTCGCAAGCACATTCTTACAGAAGCGTCGGTTGATTTCCTCGATGATGAGGTAGATGCGTGGCAACAAGCGACGGAACAAATCAACCGGCCAACGTTCGAGTGCTTCTGATAATAACGTGTGGTTCGTAAACGACATGACACTCTTCGTGATCCGCCATGCTTCTTCCCAGCCAAACCTTTCTTCATCAACAAGAATCCGCATCAATTCCGGAATCGCGACGACCGGATGCGTATCATTGATATGAATGGCAATATGATTCCCGAGTTGCTTCAATGAATGGTTTCGTTTTTTAAAGGACGTTAAGATACTCCGTAATCCTGCAGAGACGAAGAAATATTGTTGCTTCAGACGGAGTTCTTTTCCTTCGTACGTCGTATCATCCGGATACAAGAACTCTGAAATCGTCTGAATCGATTGTTTATGTGCCAGTAAATCTTTATAGTTCCCACGGTATTGACTAAGTAATTCATCATCATCAAGTGGAGACTCAGCACTCCAGAGTCGCAGGTTATTGACAACCTTGTTTTGATAGCCAACGATCGGCATATCGTACGGAACAGCACGAACGATTTCAGCCGGTTCATGATGGACACGATACCCATCACCGACTTCTTCGAGCCAGACATGTCCACCGAATGAAACATCGACCGCTTTATCAGAACGTCTAATTTCCCACATGTTTCCGTTCTTCAGCCAGTTATCCGGTAGCTCGACTTGATAGCCGTCGATGATTTTTTGCTTAAAGAGACCATACTGGTATCGGATACCGTTCCCATGTCCCGGTAAACCAAGCGCAGCCAAGGAATCAAGAAAACAGGCTGCGAGACGACCGAGACCTCCGTTCCCAAGTCCAGGTTCCGGCTCTTCTTCTGTCAGATCACTGAGCTGATATCCGAGTTCTTCTAGTCCCCGTTCCACATCCTTTAAGACGTCAAGGCTTAATAGGTTGTTATGCAGGAAACGTCCGAGTAAAAACTCGAGTGAAAAGTAATAGACTTGCTTACTTTTTTTATGGGTATATGTTTCCTTTGTCCGTAACCAATCGGTCGTGACCGTCTCACGTACCAGATAAGCAAGCGTCTGATAGATATCGTTTTCTGTTGCTTCCGTTATTGCCTTGCCATGCATCGAAACGAATCGTTCCGTAAACCTCTCCTTGAACTTCTCTTTATCTTTGAACATGACGTAACTCCTTTTCCCAGTGATACGATCAAGTGGCGGACGGTGCAATCAAACGATATAACGCCAAGTATTCGTCGGCTGAACGCAACCAACTGAAATCCTCATTCATCGCCGTCTCAATCAAGTGCTCAAAGACCGGGCGATCATGATAGACCTCGATGGTACGTTTAATCGCTTCTAAAAACTCATGTGCATTATAATTCGCGAACGAGAATCCATTTCCTTCTAACGTAAACTGATTGAATGGCTTGACCGTATCACGAAGACCACCTGTTTCCCGGACGACTGGTAAACAGCCGTACTTCATCGAAATCAACTGACTGAGACCACATGGTTCAAAACGCGAAGGCATCAAGAAGGCGTCACTGCCTGCATAGATTCGTTGCGCGAGACCAACGTCGAACCCGATGTAAGAAGCGATTTTGTCTGGACGAATCGATGTCGCATGATGGAACAACCCTTCATATTCCGCTTCACCTGATCCAAGGATGATGAACTGCGCATCGAGTTCAAACAAATCTGGCAAGATATGCGCGAGCAAATCAATCCCCTTTTGGTCGACGAGACGAGAAACGAAACCAAACAATGGTACATCCGGATTGATGGGGAGACCTAGTTCTTCTTGTAAGGCAGCTTTGTTCTTCGCCTTTCCTTCCGTGACGGTATCGACCGAATACGTCTCAACGAGATGCGTATCATGTGCAGGATCAAATTGACGATAGTCGATTCCATTCAAGATTCCGCGTACGTCGACAGCACGATGTTGTAAGACGGGTTCAAGCGTCTCACCGTAATACGGATCCATGATCTCATCACGATATGATGGACTGACTGTCGTGATTTGATTGGAATGGACGAGTCCTGCCTTCATGTAATTGACGAGACCGTTATGAGCAATACCATCGGCTGTGAAGTGTTCATGACTCAATCCAAGTAAGTCACCGAGTACTTCCTCCGGGAAAACACCTTGATATTGTAGATTGTGAATCGTAAAGACCGTTTTAATGTCTTGATAGCGCTCTAGGTGCTGATAATGGATCCGTAGGAACGCCGGAATCACACCTGTTTGCCAATCGTGACAATGGATGACGTCCGGTACTTCTTTCCGATCGAGATGTTGAATCATCTCAAGAACGGCACGTGAAAAATACGCAAATCGTTCCGCATCATCGTAATGTCCATAAATGACACCATCGCGTTTGAAATAGTACTCATTATCGATGAAATAGAACGTCACACCATCTTGTTTTAATCGGAGGACAGCACCAAATTGCTGTCGCCAGCCAACTGGTACGATGAAGTCGAATAAAAACTCCATCTCTGATTTGTATTGTTCCTTGATTTGACCATAATTGGGTAAGACGACCGAAACGTCTGCCCCTTCCTCAGCAAGCGCTAAAGGGAGCGAGCCGACGACGTCAGCTAGCCCCCCTGTCTTGATGAAGGGTGTCGCTTCCGTGGCAGCAAACCATACCTTCATGAATGACATCTCCTTTAAACGATTGTTTGTTTTTTGATGACGATTGGTTCTTCTACCGTACCGCGAATGACTTGACCGCGTTTGACGGTCACTTCTTTGTCGAGAATCGCGTACTCAACGACCGCGCCTTCTTCAATGACCGATTTTTGCATAATGATCGAGTTTTTGACGCGAGCATGCTTTCCGACTTTAACACCACGGAACAGGATGCTATCCGTCGTCGTGCCTTCTAACTTACAGCCGTTTGCGACGAGTGAGTTCTTAATCGCTGAACCTGGCAAGTAACGTGTCGGCGGTTCATGCTTGATTTTCGTGTAGACATGCTGGAAGTCGTTGATTGCTCCCCACTGTTCAAGCAATAGCATGCTCTCACGGTAGTATGAACGAAGTGAGTGGATGACTTGTGATGTACCACGATATTCATATCCATGTACATGCAAGCGATTTAGCTGCGAGCGGATGATACTTTGTAGTAAATCGTACTCACCACGCGCAATCGCCTCATCAATCAAACGAACGAATAGGTTCTTCGATAGAACGACCGTTTCCATGTAGAACGTCTCATCAGTTGGTTGGAACCCTCGTGATCCGATTGCAGTCACGCGGTTCTGCTCGCCAAAGCGAATTGGACGGCAGTATTTGCAAGGCAGTTCACGTTTCGTATAAACGACTGTGATATCCGCATTCGATTCTTTATGTTCGCGCAAGACATCACGATAATCTACGGCTGATAAGATGTTCGAACCAGAGACGACGACATAGTTCTCCTTGCTGCGCAGGAAGAAATCGCGATGAAGGTGGAAGTTTGAGAGATCTCCCCGGAACTCATTCGCATCTTGTGATAATGCAGGCGGGAAGATGTAGAGTCCACCGTTTGAACGGTCAAGATCCCACTCTTTTCCTGAGCCGAGGTGATCCATCATCCCACGATATTTTTCAAGCGTAAAAACTCCGATGTTCGCGATATCGTTTTGTACCATGTTCGTTAATGTAAAATCGATCAATCGATAACGACCCGCAAATGGCACAGCTGCCAAGTTACGATGCTCTGTTAGTTCTTTGAAAAATCCTTCTTCACCACTTAGATTGATGACGCCTAATAAATCGACCTTCATTCGAATATCCCCCTTATTGAATTGCTTCTTTGATGACTTCGTTCTTTTTAACGAGGCTCTCTGCTTCAATGACGAAGACTTCTCCGTCCGGAGATCCAATCGTCGCACCATCTTCAACGATGACACCATCTGCTAAAATCGCCCGGTGAATCGTGACGTCTCGTCCGATTTTAACGTTCGGGAAGATGACTGAGTCTTTGACGAGTGATCCTTCCGCTACTTCTACACCATGGAAGAGGACTGAATGATTAATTTCACCTTCGATATGGCATCCTTCATTGATGATTGATGACTCGACCGTTGCAGCGTTCCCGATATATTGAGGTTGTTGGTTCGGGTTGACAGAATAGACTTTCCAAGATGGATCGTATAAATCAAATTCTGGTTCTGCCGTCAACAAATCCATGTTTGCTTCCCAGAGCGATTGAATCGTTCCGACGTCTTTCCAATATCCTTTGAATTTATACGCACGGATATTCAGATTTTCAAAGAGCATGTTCGGAATGATGTTCTTACCGAAGTCGAAGCTTGATTCCGCATCCCCTGCATCTTGAATCAAATGACGCTTCAATACATCCCAGTTAAAGACATAGATTCCCATCGATGCGAGATTCGATTTGGGATTCTCTGGCTTTTCTTCGAATTCATTGATCCGGAGATCATCGTCGGTATTGAGAATTCCGAATCGTGGTGCTTCTTCCCATGGGACTTCACGTACAGAAATCGTCACGTCAGCTCCACCAAGTCGATGCTCCTCGATCATTTTTTCATAATCCATTTTATAAATATGATCGCCTGATAGGACGAGTACATAGTCAGGGTCGAATTGGTTGATGTAACTCATGTTTCGATAAATGGCATTCGCTGTTCCTTCATACCAGTTCTTTCCGTTTTGAGCTTGGTAAGGAGGTAGAATCGTTAAACCACCGTTACGTCGATCTAAATCCCACGCACTCCCGATTCCGAGATAGCGGTTCAATTCAAGTGGTTCATATTGCGTTAACACGCCGACTGTATCGATTCCTGAGTTCGTACAGTTCGAAAGCGGGAAATCAATGATGCGGTATTTTCCTCCAAATGCAACAGCTGGTTTTGCAGTATGTTTCGTTAAAGCTCCCAGACGTTTCCCTTCTCCGCCTGCAAGTAACATCGCAACGACATTCTTTTTAGCCATTTCGTCCCCTCCATTTATGCTCTTTTTTTCAGACAATTTGAGTTATAAATTCCACAGATACTTCTATATACCCAATCTTTTCTCTTTTTAATATAACATTCCTGCAAAATAGGTTTATTAAAATACAAAAATCGAAAAAATAATCTACTGATTTCTCCATAAAAGACCGATAATAGGAATGAAATGGATTTTTGAAAGGAGTTCTCATGCGAATTACCACCGGATATCTCGTCTTATTTGGTCTTGCGACGATGCTTGTATTTTCCTTATTTTCAATTAAAGATGAGTTGAACACAGCACGTACATTTTTTTTCTGGGCCGACGAACAGACGACACGACGTCCACTGACCTCCTACCAACCGATCACTGTAACGTACGAAAATAAACAGGTCGAGCTTTATGATGGATTACGACGGGATGACTTGACGCCTCAAACATTACCCAAAAAAGTCGAGCAAGCGTTTGTAGCAATCGAAGATAAACGTTTTTATCAACATGACGGTTATGACATCACAGGAATCTTACGTGCATTTACTAAAAACCAGTCTGATTCTAAATCCCAAGGCGGAAGTACGATCACACAACAACTAGCAAGAATGACGTACCTATCAAACGAAAAAACGTATACTAGAAAAATAAAAGAGCTGTTAATCGCTGTGTCTTTAGAACAGAAATATTCTAAAAAAGAACTAATGACGGCGTATGTCAATCAAGCATATTTCGCGAATAATATTTACGGGATCGAACTGGCTGCAAAATCATATTTCAATAAGCCAGCGCGCGAGTTAAATTGGTCTGAAATCTGCTTTTTGACAGCGATTCCGAACAATCCGTCACTCTACGATCCGCTTCGTTTTCCTGAAAATACAAAAAAACGTCAGCAACGAATCGCTCAAGCATTAGTGCGCGATCGTGTACTGACGAAAGATTTTACTATTTCTCATGTGACACCTCGATCCTATAAGCCGCGGGTTCCTTATCCGGACTATATCGATGCAACCGTCCAAGCTGCCATCCGGATGACCGCTCAACAGCACGGATGGAGTGAGAAGCATGCTTCGGAATATCTACATCAACAAGGTGCGATCATTTCGACATATCTCGACTCAGCCGAGCAACAACGAGCTAAAGAAGCTCTTCGTCGTCTACCAGACCCGATTGAGGGAGCCTATGTTGGCATTGATGGACAAACACATGGGGTTACGGCTTTAGTCGGCTACAAATCAAATTTGACCGGTCAGTTCAACCGAGCAGTGCAGTCGTACCGACAACCTGGTTCAGCCATCAAACCGTTACTTGTCTATGGTCCTTATCTCGAGAAGACGAAAGCTCGATTGTCGAGTACGTTAGACGGTAGTCCTGTCTGTATCGATGGATACTGTCCATCAAATAGCGGAAATCGGATCCTTGGACAAGTGACGATTGCCGATGCGATCGCTTATTCTTATAACACACCAGCGATTCGTGCTTTTGCTGTTTCTTTCCAAGAAGGATTGAAGTCCATCCGTCCGTTCCATTTCAGTCAGTGGACACGGAAGGATGATGCCTTCACGAGCGCTTTAGGCGGTTTGCAGTACGGCATTAGTCCGTTTGAACTAACAAATGCTTATACCGTATTCGTGAATGACGGGCTCTATCGACCGGCTTCGATGATTAAAAGTATTACGTTTCGAAACGGAACGGTCGAACGACCGCAGGAAAAGGAACAACGGATTTGGTCCAGTCAGACGAACCGTGAATTACGGGCTGGTTTAAAGAATGTCATGACGTATGGAACAGGGCGCAAAGGATACGATCCTTCCGCGCGCTATATCGGAGGAAAAACAGGAACAACGAATGATAATAAGGATATGTGGTTCGTCGGTATCAAAAATCAACACATCGGGGGTATTTGGTTAGGAGCTGACCGTCCCCGCCCTTTCCCTGCTGAAGCCAATGCAACGTTACAGGTCCAGACGTGGGCGACGATTTTACGTCCTTGAGTCAACTCGGAAATAAAATTGCTTCTCCAAAGGAATTGAATAAGGTCAGACCAACCCATGATAGACTAGCGAGTAGAACGCCCCAGGCTAAGAAGGAGAAGATGATCAACCCAACAGCTCCAGCCGCACTCGTCATTTTACTAATCTGTACCGTGTAAAAGATAAAATAGATGAAGAAGGATACAAGCAATACGATCCCGACGTGCAAGAAGGACGTCATGAAAGCAAAGCTGACACATCCTCCGACGAGCAGGAGAATACTGCCCGGACGTAACATACCGAGTGTCGTTCCCTCTTGTTCTTTGATGAAAAAGGCGAAACCGAGCTGATTGATCGTGTCCGATAGTAGTTTAAGCGAACTAAAGATCATGAAATAGACGATCAAAAAACCAAGCCAAACGACGAGCTTCGTATCACGTGCCGTCAGTAGCTGGAGCAGTTCATCGTACACGCCGACTTGATCGAGCCAATGCAATGCAAGTTCCGTCGTCGCGATCGCAAGGGATGTACTAAATAACAAGATGCTGATCAGTGGGGCATAACTTAATAGGTAAACGTTCGTACGCATGTGGAGTCTCCATTCATAGAAAATTCATATGTAGCACACAATTTCACTTACAGGTATACTATAATAGATTATATCGGTTCAAGAGACTGAAGGGGGAAACAAAAATGGCATTTATCTTAATGGTCGGCGTAAGTCTTGCGTTTTTGACAGCAATCTTCACTGCAGGCTACAACAAAAAACCTGAAGGTAACGAATAACTCATAAAAGCTCCATCCTGAATCAGGATGGAGCTTTTGCTTTACAGAAGACCTGCGTATCCTTGCTGACGTAATGCTTCATAGACGATGATCGCTGCCGTGTTCGAGACGTTCAGTGAACGAACGAGATTCGATTGGGGTAAACGGATACACCGTTCTGCGTTTGCATCGATGACTTCAAGCGGCAATCCTTTTGTTTCCCGACCAAAGACGAAGAAATAGTCCTGTTCAACGTCCGATAAGTCAATCTGACTTGGGTACTGTTCCCCGTATTTCGTAATATAGTAGAAAACACCTTCCGGATGTTTTTCCCACAGTTCTTCTAACGAATCATGATAACGGACATCGACAAATTCCCAGTAGTCAAGACCCGCACGTTTAAGTTGCTTGTCGTCTGTCGAGAAGCCGAGCGGTCGGATCAAGTGAAGGACGGAATGCGTCGCTGCACATGTTCGCGAAATATTACCTGTATTTTGAGGAATTTCCGGTTGATACATAACGACATGAATAGCCATGGTTCAATTCTCTCCTATCTCATGCGCTAAAAGCGCTTCTTTATGGGCAATTCCGCTTGCGAAACCCGTCAATTTACCAGTCGCCCCGATGACACGGTGGCATGGATAAATCAATGCGATCGGATTCCGATTCAAGGCACCGCCAACAGCTCGTGCTGCCTGTGGTTTTCCAATCATTCGAGCCAGTTCACCATAACTGATCGTCTGACCGAACGGAACGGTTCGCAAAGCTTGTAACACTTTCCCTGCAAATGGTGTGACACGCAACTGACAAGGAAGCGCATCAAGCGCTTGTACCTCTCCTTGTGCATAACGATCAAACGCCATACGCCAAGCTTTCGGTAATGTACCCTCGTCTGTCTCTTTTGCTAAATAGGTCCGAGCACGATCTTTATTCAATCCAAAGTCGAGGTACACGATTTGCTCTTTTTCCCATGCGACGAGCAATGTACCGAACTCATAAGTGAGCTGTTGAAATGGCATCTGCTTCCCCCCACTCTTCAATTAACCGTCGTCCTTCTGTCTGAACATCCACTGCAGTATCCGCTAAAAGACGGGATTCGATGTACGACTTCTCATCAATTCCGCCAATCCGACCGACTGCCCAGAGTGCAAGCGCCCGCATGTCTTCGCGGGCATCTGTTTCCGTCATTAACCGTAGCGCGTCAATCGCACTCTTGTCTCGATAATGGACGAGCGCACAAATCGCATTACGTTGAATCGGCTTCTTACCACGCCATGCTCCGGATAATGTTCCGAAACGACTCTTGAACTCACGGTTACTCATTGATAAGAGTGGAACAAGGAGCGGTTTGACCTGCTCCGGATCCGGTTGTAGTTCAACATGATGTGTCGCATTCTTCTTCCGGTTATATGGACATACTTGCTGACACGTATCACACCCATACAGACGGTTCCCAAGTGCCATCCGAAACGGTTCTGGCAGTAGCGTTTTCGTCTGTGTTAAAAATGAGATACATCGTTTAGCGTCGATGACACCAGGTTCAACCAACGCATCCGTCGGACAAGCATCGATACATTTATTGCATGTTCCACATAATTCTTCGACTGGCTGATCCGGCGGCAAGACGAGGTCAGTAATCAATTCACCGAGATAAAGATACGATCCGTGCTCTTCACTGATGATCGAGCAATTTTTACCACTGAATCCAATACCTGCTCGTTCTGCTACTGCACGATCGACGAGTTCTCCTGTATCGACCATCGAGCGCGTCCTTGCACCTGGACTCAACTGTTGAATTTTTTCTTCAAGCAACGTCAAACGTTGTCGCAACGCCTGATGATAATCCAGTCCCCAGGACGATCGACAAAAAATACCTCGCCGCTCCCCTTCCTTGCCACGAGGTGCATTTTTGAGAGTACTTGGATACGCGACCGCAATGGCAATGATCGAAGCCGCATCTTCTACGAGTAACGAAGGAGTCGTTCGTAGATCGAGATCGGGCTCTTCAAAACCAGAAGCAAATCCTTTCTCCTGTTGGGCTTGAAGTCGACGTTTTAAGACAAGAAAAGGGTCAGCCGTCGTCACCTTCAGCTCATCGATTCCAATCTCAACTGCGTACTCTTGTAAAGCCAATTTCAATTGTACACCATCCATTACGACACGCTCCTTTCCTCTTAAGATTCCTTCCTAAACAAAAAGAGCAAGGTGTCAGCGAAAACGACACATTGCTCTTTTAGGTAAGCGGGTGAAGGGAATCGAACCCTCGTCATCAGCTTGGAAGGCTGAGGTTTTACCATTAAACTACACCCGCATGATCAGGTGAAACATCAGATTGTGTAAAAAGTATAAAGCGGGTGAAGGGAATCGAACCCTCGTCATCAGCTTGGAAGGCTGAGGTTTTACCATTAAACTACACCCGCAAGATACCGGTGGTCGGAATCGAACCGACACTCCAAAGGAACACGATTTTGAGTCGTGCGCGTCTACCAGTTCCGCCACACCGGCACAATCTCTTGCAAAACTATTTAATTGAGAAATAGTTGGAGGCGCCAGTCAGAATCGAACTGACGATAAAGGAGTTGCAGTCCTCTGCCTTACCACTTGGCTATGGCGCCACTCATTGGAGCGGAAGACGGGATTCGAACCCGCGACCCCGACCTTGGCAAGGTCGTATTCTACCACTGAACTACTTCCGCTTGAAAAGCTGGGCTGGAAGGGATCGAACCTTCGCGTGCTGGAATCAAAATCCAGTGCCTTACCACTTGGCTACAGCCCAATAATAAGAGGGCGACTGATGGGAATTGAACCCACGAATGCCGGAATCACAATCCGGTGCGTTAACCACTTCGCCACAATCGCCATGGTAAACAGGGGCAGCAGGAATCGAACCCGCGCTGACGGTTTTGGAGACCGTAGTTCTACCGCTAAACTATGCCCCTATGGTGGTGGGGGGGGGCGGATTCGAACCGCCGAACCCGAGGGAGCGGATTTACAGTCCGCCGCGTTTAGCCACTTCGCTACCCCCCCACAAATGGGAAAATCATGTTGTTAATAAAGATGGTGGCTTTGGACGGAATCGAACCGCCGACACAAGGATTTTCAGTCCTTTGCTCTACCAACTGAGCTACAAAGCCTTAACAATGGCGGTCCTGACGGGATTCGAACCCGCGATCTCCTGCGTGACAGGCAGGCATGTTAACCGCTACACCACAGGACCGTATGTAATTGCGGGGGCCGGATTTGAACCGACGACCTTTGGGTTATGAGCCCAACGAGCTACCAGACTGCTCCACCCCGCGACGCTATAAATGGTGACCCGTACGGGATTCGAACCCGTGTTACCGCCGTGAAAGGGCGGTGTCTTAACCGCTTGACCAACGGGCCATTCTGAATTGAAAGTGATGATGGCGGAGAGCAAGGGATTCGAACCCTTGAGACGCTTTTGACGCCTACACGATTTCCAATCGTGCTCCTTCGGCCACTCGGACAGCTCTCCATTGTACGTGGTGAAGAAGTAATAAATGGCTCCGCAAGTAGGATTTGAACCTACGACCTACCGGTTAACAGCCGGTTGCTCTACCGCTGAGCTATTGCGGAACGATCGCCTGGCAGCGTCCTATCCTCACAGGGGGAAGCCCCCAACTACTTTCGGCGTTCAAGTGCTTAACTTCCGTGTTCGGCATGGGAACGGGTGTGACCAC
>NZ_JACSNI010000009.1:0-73270 GCF_018619055.1 Exiguobacterium sp. s130
CCGGGGACTCCACAAAATGTATCTCGAATTTTGGAATATTGCAGGGAAAGAAGGCTTCCAGCGAAAGTTTTCTGTTGCTAGCGTTGAACAATTAATGCAAGAACACATACGTGAACTAGAAGAATGGGCTGAAAACAATAATCTCTTAATCCATACGTATCCACATTGGGGACAAAAGACTAAGAATCAACGAACAACGACCATGCGAACTGATATCCTCATGGTTATTGGTGAAGTGGCTAAGGAATTAAAACGTGCACAACCAAAAGCACATGTAGCGACGTCTACCTCGATCACCGTACCGTTCTTCGGTCTAGCAGATCGTATGAAGAACACGACCGAGAAGTTTAACCAAGGGGAAGGAACTTTGACGGACCTTTCACTAGACTTGCATGATTACTCAGCCGTCGTACCTAAATACAAGCAGGGTGTACCAAATAACCTCTCCGTCCTCGTTAGCAACGAGTTCCTTGCCGAACTAGATGGAAAGGTACCTGATCTTGATTCACGTGATTTTGAAGCGTTCAACGAAATTCTTTCTTATCGCGATCTGACTTTCCAAACGAATCGAAAGATTGTGTTCCCTATCTCAAAGTTGGTCAAGAAGATTTATGGGAATGACAGTGGGAAGAGCTATACCCTTACAACGCAGCGTCTCGTTAAGTTAGGTTACTACCGGGTCGCCGTACGTAATGAGGATGGTGACCTTTCCATCTTCGGTCTATTTTCGTCCGTCAAAATCAGTGGAGCATCTGCTATCCAGCGCGACACGCAAATCACTGTGACTGTCTCGGAAGAGGTCTATGACGATCTGCTCAAGCAACAGATTATCAGCATCTACGGAGAGCAAATCGAACGATTGAAGGGCACGTTCGCTTATCATTTGTCGTTCGTCTTACAAAAGGAACGTCTCAACTCCTTCCAACTCAAAGAGGAGATGCCTGCGAAGCGGCACTGGCGACAGTTCACGCACTCTATCCGGTTCAATAAAAGTCGGAAAGCAGAAAACTTAAAAGAACTCGAAACGAATCTTGATCGAATTAAAGAACTCGATTTTATTATTCAAGACTGGCATCGTTCAGGAGATTACTACTTTCTTTACTTCCACCCCTTAGAACGATGGGAACTCGATGATCGCAGCAATGTTCTTTCACTGTAAAAATAGAAACATTAAAATAGGTATAGAACAACTTAATCTAATCGTATTGTTGCCAATAGTACATGGGCAGTAACGTATTGACTGAACGTCAATACGGAGAGGACTATGCAATCATTAATACAAGCAGGACTAATTTTTTTAATTATACTTTTGATTCTCAGAATGAAGAAAAAGGGGACTTTGAAACTTACAAGAAAAAAGGTATTCGTTGGAATATTAATTGGTCTATTAGTTATAAATCTTGTAGTAACTATCCTCTCATAAAAAATAAATGGATACTTAAAGTCATTAGATTCAGTTCACAAGAAAGAAATAACTTATATAAAAGATTCAAAAACGCTTTTATAATTTTGGAGATTTAGTCTTATCAAAATTATAAAAACGTTTTTTTGTATGAAAAATCTTCATACCATTTATCTTGTATACTAACTGATCAATTCAAAATGTACCTTTATATCGAATTTTGTCGAAAAACGACCATTTTTTAATTTTGACAATAGTTTTTCGTCATAGATTTGCATATTTCTAATAATGAATAAGTAGTTTGGTCGTTTTGAACCGTACTGAAACGACATTTATAGTATTTTGGTCGTTTTGAACCGTACTGAAACGACATTTAAGTAGTTTGGTCAAAAATTCCCGTACCAGAATGACCTTTAACAAAAATTATCACTTTTTTTTAATTTATTTTTGAGCACTATTTTCTTTAAATGGTCGCTTTTTACCGTACCGAAGTTACACTTTTATATGTTTTGGACGAAATATCCCGTACTAGAACAACACTTTATTAGTTTTGGTCGTTCTTTACCGTACCGAAACGACATTTACTTAGTTTAATATCATGAAAAATTATGATTCTAGGTGCCATGAGTGGCGCTACGAAGGGATTATTGATGTTTTGGTCGTTTTAGACCGTACTGAAATAACACTTTTTTTGTAGCTGAAAATGGCTTCATATCAACGTTTTTTATAGGTTGGTCGTCATTTACCGTACCAGAAACGCGTTTTGACAGTTCTTTTACGGAAATGGATACTAGGTGTAGTAATTCATAGTAGAGGAGGTGTAGGTATGTCAATGAATCAAGAGAATCGACATGTATTAGTCGCAAACAAATTACTCATTGCAATGAGCGGATTAACTCGTTGGACAAAGCGACAAGAAGGTTTTTTGTATGAGCAACATCACTATAATATCCCTAAGCCCTTTTTAGATTTGAAATGGACAAAGTCTCGTATTCGCCATCTTTTGACTCTTCTATCTCATTGCGATGATCGAGGTGTTATTTCACTTGTTGAGAATGATATGTTAGCTAACTATGCTCGAACTTCAGTTCGTTCATTACATAATAACCTACGCCTTTTTGAATCAGTTGGACTCATTCGTTACTCCGTTCATTTCTCTGGCGTTGTGACAATTGAACTCATTGACTATCTTGAAAACTATCGTGATCTTTTTGAAGAAGCCGGTACATATCGCTCTAAGACCGGCTATACTTCACTTTGGTGTGGAATGGTTCGACAACTGATGGATATTGATCATGTCAATATTCTCCGAGTAGCATTACGTGCACTCGTACAAGTAGAACGAGATATCCATGTTCAGTCGCAAGACAGAGCGACACTCACGTATGATGAAGTTCGTGGGTTCTTACCACGCTATTGTGGTCATCGTCTCGCGGTGAAGAGTATGCTTGATCAACTGTCGCGCTTCTTCAACGTTCATCTTGTTGAAAATACAAAAGACTTCCTATCTGCTGTGAAAGAAAATGCTACACTTAAACGCCGGATGCATACCGTTACTCGTCCGCTTATGTTCCACGTGAAACTAGAAGCTCAAGTGGATAGTAAAAAAATCCGGGAAACTGAACGTGCAAGTACACTCATTAGCTGGTTTGATCTTCGCGAAGTAGCGCGTGACTATATCGATTTTGATCGACTTGAAGTATCTTCTTCTTCTCTTCAGTCGCTTAGTGACACTTATGGTTTCGCAGCATGCGATGAAGTATTGCGCGCAATTCGCAATGACTTCCATCAATACGGTGAGCTTCTTCAAGAATCAGACATTTATCAGCTGTTTTTTGAATCACCTATACTGTACCTCAATGAGCATTTGCGTAGACGTACAGAAAAATTGGCTATCGCATGATAGTCTATTTGTCGTGTTCTTTTATGAAAAAAATCATGAAAACCACTAATTTTTCATTGATTTAGCCTAAGATAGGATTACATGACCATATTTTTTTTCAATAGTTTTATATTTTTACTTAATAAGACAACGTTATACCTTTTAAGAAAAAAAACAAATTTATTGAACAAATAAAAAAGTAAATTAGCTAATTAAACAAGAGACTTTGAAGTAACTCAAATTTAATACTATCAAAAACAAATAACAACGAATTAATGCAAATTATTCTACTCGTTTCTAAAGTATTAAAATATCCGATATTTATTGCTACAACAGGCTTTCTGGATGTTTCACTTTTTCTAATTCTTTTAATTCTTATTTAATTTCTTTAATCATTTTTAATATATAAAATAATAATAATTTGGAGCGATACTATATTTTCACATAAAGCCATCTATCGTTTAAACAGGTATAAATACTTTCAGTTGTTATAGGATGAATCCAGATCAGATTATTTGAATACATCTGAAAAGTATTTAATGAGAAAATACAAATAATGTTATTAAGTAAAAAAAACTTTACTTATAGTAAAAAAAACTTTACTATGAAATTAAGAAGACAACTAAATTTTTTGAAAGGAGGATTCATTTGGGGATTAAGTCAGAAAGTAAAATCAATAATCGTTTATTAATTCTTAGAATGGAAAAAAAGTTATCTCAAAAAGAACTTGCTGCTAAAGTTGGAGTTAGTAGACAAACCATCATTTCACTTGAAAATAATCGCTACAGTCCCTCTTTAATTTTAGCCTTTGAAATTGCATATATATTAGAAAAAGATATAAATGAAGTTTTTCAATTTATTAAATCGGAGGAATAATTTATGACACTACTTAATATTCTAATAATCCCAGTTTTTTTAATATGTTTATATAGTTCATTAAAATTTATTTGGGGAAATGAAGGTAAGGATGAAAGAGGAAAAACAATTTCTACAACTTCATATTTATATTCTTTTCCTATATTCCCTATAGGTTGGCTATTAATTGAATTTTATCATAAGTATATTAATGCTTTTGATTTTGATCTATATCGAAGTTTAATTGGAATATTAATACCCCTTACTTTTATTGTTCAAGGTATTATAATAGCTACATTAAAAAGAAAAATTTAAATTTTTCTTTTTAGACTGAAGACAAAGTGCAATTTTTCTCTAACGAGAAGAATTGCGCTTTTTTGTTCGTCTCGAATCGTTTTCCTGGGACAAGCATTACTTCACTTCGCTGCAGGGTCGCTCTTGCTTGTTTTCCCTAGGAAGCGATTTCAAGTGAACAAAACGCTTCTCTGATCCTTCTTCCAGGTATAAAAAAGTAGAAAAGAAGAAGGAGGATTTCCTATGATGGGTAAGAGAGATCACCATTATCGCTCAGAGAATGTCACCATCATATTGGAACAACTGGTCTCGCAGGACCATCTCGTCCGAAAAATCGATACAGTCATCGATATCGACTTCATCTATAGTGCCGTAGAGAACTTGTATAGCGAAAACACAGGAAGACCAAGTGTCGATCCCGTTCTGTTAATCAAGATGGCGCTTCTTCAATATGTATTTGGTATTCCCTCTATGCGGCGTACCATCAAAGAGATTGAAACCAACGTGGCATATCGTTGGTTTTTAGGTCTTGGTTTGGATGAGAAGGTGCCGCATTTCTCTACGTTCGGCAAAAACTACGTCCGGCGTTTTCAGGATACAGACGTCTTTTAGAGTATTTTTTATCGGGTCCTCACGCAAGGAGTCGAAGCCGGATTCGTGGACCCATCGGTCCTCTTCACTGACTCCACCCACATCAAGGCAAATGCGAACAAATGGAAGTATAAGAAGAAGTTCGTTCGACGCGCGGCACAACAGTACAAAGAAGAACTAGACCAAGAAGTCAACGAGGATCGGATTTTGCATGGAAAAAAGCCTTTCACCCCCAAGATGAAGAAAGTTGAAGAACACGAGACGAAGGAGAGTACGACAGATCCGGAGAGTGGCTATTACGTGAAGGGGGAGCGTGAAAAGCAATTCGCCTATTCGTGCCATACCGCCTGTGATCGGCATGGCTTTGTCCTCGGGATGATTGTAACGCTCGGAAATGTCCACGATAGTATCGTCTTTCCTGCACTTCTTCAAACTGTTACGCACCATTTCGGACAACCATTCGCAGTCGTCGCCGACTCTGCCTATAAGACTGTTCCAATCGCCCATCATCTTCTCAAACCCCAGAGGGGTGAAAGGAATGTTAAAAACAAAAGACTTTTACTATGACGAACATTATGACTGTTATTTATATGAAAACAATCAAGTTCTCCGTTACCGAACGACGACGCGAGACGGGTACCGTGAATATGTCTCGAATCCTTTTGTATGCAAGACATGTCCTCTCCTCTCTCAATGTACGCAGAGTCGCGACCATAGAAAAGTCATCCATCGACATCTTTGGCAAGAGGCGATGGATGAAGTGGAGCACCTCAGACATACAGTGATGAATCGTGCGTTGTATCGAAAGCGTCAGGAAACAATTGAGCGTGTCTTCGCAGACACCAAAGAGAAGCATGGCATGCGTTGGAGCCGCTATCGAGGGCTGAAAAAAACAACACCTTAAACCTCAAAAAGCTTGCGGAACGGTCATGGGATTCCCCAGGGAATCCATGTCTTCACTACGTTTTAATAGGGAGTATATACAACAAACCCTCATTCAATTACGAAATGAGGGTTTATCTACAATCTAAAAAGAAAAATTTAAATTTTTCTTTTTAATGTATTTTTCCTGTTTTAAGTATTAAAAATTGATTTTACACTCTTGATCACATTGATTTACTGGAATAATCGTTCTTTTACTAGCAATATAATTATAAGTTTTATCTCCTAATCCTAATAGCTTCAGAGTATACATTAGAGGTGCAAAAGGAATAAACAAAGGTAAGAAAAGAGTAAATCGAATAAAGGAATCAAATCCTTTTAACATTTTACCATTTTTTACGTTTAAACTATGCATTTCTAAAGCTACTTTGGAAGCATCAAGCTTATATTTACTCATAACTTCAGGATCTCGAAATGAAATAAATTCAAATTTTCGTAAAAAATCAAACTTAGTAATGGTTTTTTTTGTTTTTTTACATAGAGGACACCATCCGTCATAAAATACGATTATCTTATTTTTTTCCATTAGAATACCTCCCTTCAATAGTATTTAATTTAACATAAAATCTATCAAAGGTTAAATATACTATAAAATATATAATAATCCTAAAATGGTATTAATATCAAAAACGTTTTTTAATTTTTACATAAAATGTAGATATGATTACACTATTCATGCTATTAATAAGGGGCAACACAAAAAAACTTTTTGGAGGGAATTATTTAATGAAGAAAACAGTTATTGGAGTAGTACTTGGAACAGGTGTTTTATTAACAGGAAGTTTTGTAAATTCTAACATTGCAAGTGCAAATACAAATCACTATGTTAGTAATAGTCAAAATAAAGCTGTTTCTCCTGATGGATTAGTGAAACCTCAAAATGCATTTGCTGCTGGAGTACTTGCTGGAGTTGTGTCAGCTGCAGCTTATGATGCAGCGAAAGCATCAGGTGCTTACTTAGCTAGTCAATATAACAAAGCTACATCTAGAGGAGCGTATAAAGCAGCGCCTAAATCAAGTTATGCTTCAGCTGGAGGACGTGTTACTGCTAAAGCAATTACTATTGACCAGATTCCTGTAAAAAATATTAAAGAGTTTGGTAGATAATTTACTTATTAGAAATGAAGGGGAGTAATCCCCTTTCTTTTTTCAAAGTAAATTGAGGAGGATAGAAAAATGAAGGTAAAGAAGAGTATAGCGTTATCTTTAATTTTAATTTTTACGTTATTTCATTGTGTAATTACATTTGCTTATAATATGCCAATCAATCCAATCAGTCATAAATCAGCTAAAATAATAAATAATTACATGGAACCTTTATTTTCGCAAAATTGGCATTTATTCGCCCCTAATCCTGTAAGTACAAACAATTGTGTAATTGTAAAAGGTACATACTTTGATGAAAAAGGAAATAAAAAAGAGACTGGATGGCTAAATTTAACCGAAAAATATATTAATACATATCAAGTAAATAGATTTGATCCTAAACGTCCACATCTTAGTGCAATTAGAACTGCAGAAGGTGAAATAACACCTCAATTAATGGACAATCCTGACTACTTTAAAAATAAAGATAAATTATCAAAAGATGTAAATGTGAATATTTTGAAAAATATAGCTCTAAAAGAAATGAGTTCTGATTTTGATATATCTAAATTCAAGTCATTAGAGATAAAGATTTCTATAGAGTCATTCCCTGAATTCGGGAAAAAAGAAAAATCTAAATTTGCATACTTACTTTTACCTAAATTACAACTATAAAAATATAGGGGAATATATATGTCAAATACATTTAATAGTCTATTAAAAGTTAATGATTTTTTATTTAAACAAAAACACTTTTTAATTGGCACCAGTATTTTAAGAATAGTTGCTGGAATACACATAATGTTTACTTATGTAATCTATTTTTTTGAAAGAGACAGTATATGGGGAAATAATTCATTTATTCCGCATGAAGTAAAAATGGATTATATTACTTTGTATTCTCTAAATACTTCTTCATTTTATTTTGAGAGTATTTTTCTCTTAGGTCTTGTAATTAATGTATTGTTTACAGTTGGATACTACACAAAAATGGCATCAATCTTTAATTTTATTTTTGTCTATTCGTTATATAATGCGAACCCGTACATATTAGATGGAGGAAATAATATACTAATGATCATATTATTTTTTATGATGTTCATTAAATTAGATAGTTATTTTTCTGTTAAACCATCTGTAGAAAGAAATAATGAATACTTAAACTTAATACATAACTTTGCTGTTTTTTTATGCTTATTTCAAGTATGTATATTGTATTTTTTTGCTGGATTATTTAAAGCACAAGGAGATATGTGGATACATGGGACAGCGATTTATTATATATTGAATGTTGACGAATTTACTCAACCGTTCCTAGCTAAATACATATTAATGTTTCCGTCCATAGTCGCTATATCATCTGTTAGCGCTGTATTCTTTCAGATTTTCTTTCCGTTTTTAATTTTTAATAAATATACTAAGATACCTATGCTTTTCGCATCTATATGCTTTCATTTAGGTATAATATTTATTATGGGATTGATTCAATTTGGTTTAATAATGATTGCATTAGATTTATTATTTGTAACTGACAAAGAACATAAATCTGCAATAAAGTTTTTAAAGAAAGTATTTAAAAAAGATGTTATCGATGATAAGCAAGAGTCTATAAACTATAAAGAGATCATATAATAAAAAGGACTTGAAAAGATATTGAGTTGCTATATATGATATTGATTATTTTGAGTAGAATTTAAACCATTTACAAAAATTAAAATTATTTATGATTGATTCCTCCAATTGAAACATACATTTGTTATCGATTAGAGAACTATAATCTAGTAGAACTGTTTAAAATATTTTAACGATGATTTCGATATCGTATCGAAATCATTTTTTTATATAAATTTCTTTAATCTAGATTAGGAGTGTTTTTTTATGCTCTAAGATACTTTACGTTAATCTCGATAGTCTTTCTCTGTAATTATTATTGGATAATCAACATATTTTATCTATTTAATTGATAACGTAATCATCTAAAAAAATGATAATAACTCAAGCGGGATGACTTACTTAGAATAAACGTGAAGTATCTTTTCGAACTTATACCAATCTTCCGGTGAGTTTCTTAACCACTGTATGGGTAAGCCATAGTTTACATTAGCATCTAAAGTTCCTCCAATGTATTGCTTAGCCCCTCGAGTAGGATTCTTCAAGATGTTAAGCAATTCATGTTGAAATTCTGAATGACTATATTTTTTATTATTTAGATTGTTACTTCTGTTTTTTCCTTCAAGATTTTCAAGGATCCAAGGATTATATAACTTTTCTCCTTTTTTATACTCGATCCATCCTCGTCTTGTTATTGGATCTACTAAATCTCGATTCAATGCGTAACCGAGTATACTTACTTTCCAATCGTGATCAATGAATTTATATGGATTTTCTTCAAATTCTTTTCCTTCAGGTATTCCTTTTAATATGCCAATAACATAAATTTGCGTTCCGAAATCCGTTATTTTTTGTTTTTCAACTAAAAGCCATTGTGAAGAACTTCGACTACCTTTAATATCTGTTTTAAATTGAAAAGTTCGTTTTTCTTTATTTACTATAATAGTAGACATATCATGTCCATTATCGTGAATGTGAGGATCGTTCCAAATTTCAAAATCAACGCGAAAGCTAATATTAAAATTTTCTTCTAAAAAGTGTTGAAAACCGTATTCGACTACTTTGCCAATGACATGGTCTGCAATAAAATCATTCTTATCTCGAATTATGTCTTTTCGTCCAAATTGCTTCGTACTTGCTGCTTTTAGAGTATATAATTCGTGAGCAAAAGCAAAACAATTGTTTACTTCTTCTCTAGAGATATCAAGTTCCTTTTTAAAAGGATTAGTTTTCAAAGGTAATATCCTCCGCTTTTTTATTCGATTATACAATAAATACCATAGGGAAGTGTTGATACTTGATGTGATCGGATAAGATTACATTATTTTTGAAAGAAATATTAAAAAGGGCTGAAAAACAGCCCTTTATTCTACTACTTATTTGTTAAATGATCTTCATGTGTTTTGATTAAAAATGTTATGTTCGTCCCTGCCAAATTAAGTGCATACTGCGTCAAATGATCAGGTATTGCAATGATGCTCATACCCTGACCATGACTAGCTTCTTTATTCCTAATTGTAGGTAGTCCTTCTAATGTTGTTTTTAAGGAATTAAGTTGTGTTTGATAATAACTTGGTAAGAAGTCATTAGAGAACAACGCATTAATTAAAGCTGAAGCAGTTCCCTTTCCATAATCCCAATGATTGAAGTCACAAATACTCTTCATCGTACTCTCAAATGCCTTTGCTACGGAGAGAATAGTTGCCTTGTTATCTCTATTTTTATAATGGTTATACGCTTCTTGGTACTCGTCTAACGCTCCGCCAAATAAAGGATTATGCATCAGGATCAAAGCAGGTTTTACAGCCTCGTTATAAAGTACTGTTGAGCTAATAGGAAGTATTCGATCTTTTACATAATCTAAGCCTATGCCGTTTTCTTTAAACCTTGTATTTAACTTATCAATTACATATTCTTTTGAGACTCTAAATATATATTCACGCTTTTCGAGCTGAATATTTGTTGTAACTAGCAACTCAATGATATCTACTATCCAATCGTCTTCCTCACAATTTAAAATAAACTCTAGGCAACTTTCGACCGGATCATACTCATGTTCAGTACAACCTGGAGCGTTATCAAATGAGTAAAGAGCATGATCCGAACAGATTATGTCATGAACCCACTTAAATATATCGGTTATATATCTAGAATTCATTGGATTATTTGTAGAATATACTTCTTTAATTAAATGATATGCTTGAACTCTAAATCTCTCTGAAAGCCCTGAATAAGGAAGTATTTCGATTTCTCGTGGATTATTTCTTTGTGAAAAAAGCATGATATACCTCCACTAGCTTAAAGTATTAAACTGTTTGAATCTTAGGTAGTTGCTTTGTTGTCTTTAAATTCTGAAGTTGTAATTTAGCAGTAGGATCGATTGATTCATACTCGATCCCAGCAAAAGTTTTTAAGATTGCTTCAAAAACAATTTGAGCACCCGCTGGAGGAACTGCCATTCCAATTTGCTTCCGAACCTTTTCTTTACTACCTACAAAGTAAAAATCATCTGGGAACGTTTGAAGTCTTGCCCGCTCTCGGTTTGTGAGAGCTCGCGGTTCTTCCCAATGGTACATATGAGTACCACCACCACCGCTACCTGTCACCGTGTATGCTGGACGATTTGGATCGAGACGTTTGTAGATTGAGCTCAAGCGCGCACCTTTAACGTTCAATCGGAGGTGCTCCGGAATCCCCATAAACCAAGCATTTTCACCTGCTGGAATATGCGTTAGCATCTCTACCACCTTAGCGTTGTGTCTAGTGAGTTCATTATTTAATGCATCTTCTGGAATCGGTGGATTCAAAATCGCTTCACTAGATGTTTTCATATTATCTAACGTATTGAGTGGAGCCGGTACTTTAAAGACAATACCTTCTTCTGCTAGGTCATTTCGAATTCCAACGATAATGATACGATGACGCGCTTGAGGGACGCCGTAAAGTTCAAATTTATAAAGGTGAGGTGTGAGTACATATCCGCACTCTTCTAACTCCGTTAAAATTTGAATAAACGCTTTTCCTTCATTAGCGCTTTGTAGACCACCAACGTTCTCAGCTACAAAAAACTTCGGTTGGTATTCTTTTAAAACCTTTACACCATAAGAATATAAAGGACCGAACGTACCGTTTAAACCTTGTTTCTCGCCGACTTGGCTATAGTCATTACAAGGAAAACCGAATGCAAAACAATCAATTTCTCCAAGAATGGACTTATCACCAATCGGAAGTTGTTCTACTGGTCCGTGATGAACAGACGAATCTTCAATGTCTTCGCATATATTGTATCGATAGGTTTTACATGCTTGTTCGTCATAGTCATTTGACCATTCGTGAACAATCCGAAGTTCCTCTTCTGTTTCTGGGTGAATCACTCTAGCATTCTTAGCCCCTAAAGATAATCCACCAGGACCGTTAAATAATTCGCCTTTTTTAAATATCATGTGAAAACTCCTAACTATAAAATCGAAAGTGTGTTCTGGCATACTCCTATGCTAAACATTGTACACATGTTATTCAAAAAATGCAGCAACTAATACTCAAAAAAACAAAGAGCTATGAATAATAAATCATTCAATCTTGAATGATTTATTATTCATAGGCTGTTGTAAATTAAATATAGAGGTTGAAAGGAGGAAATAAATGGGGGATGACAGTCTTAAAAATTTAAAAGGCTTAATGGAAATGTACGTGAGCTCCATGCTGTTAAATAGAGAATTTATAGATCCTTTACGATCCTACCTTCCCGACAAAACAATTCGGAAGCGTTTAGCTGAAGAAACAGGTAAGGACATCAATTCAATTTATCGAGATGAACGGACTGGAACGATTTATAACGGAATCATGCTCTTGCGGTATTGGAGAGCATTTCTAGTAATTCATGAGGAAGTAGCACAAGGGAAATCGGAACCGAAACGGATCGAATCCATTCTTCAAACATATGAAAGTCATCTCAAGATGATTTCTGAAATCGAAGGAGAAGTGGATGTTCAAAACGCAATCGAACGACATCTCCCGTGTATTTTAGATGTCATCCAACATTTTGAACGACATCCACTTCCTCAAAATCGAATAGTGAAAATCAAGTTATTAAAACAACTACAAATGAATGAACAAGTAATAGCGGGCTTGAAGCACCGTAGACGAGAGAGGATGACAAGCATTGACTGAACGAAAAATTTGGTTTATCACACGTCCGGAACGAGATCCGCGATATCATGCGGAAGCAATGAGCGCTTTGCAAGAAGCAACGAACAACTTCACATTGAAATGGGAAGGAAACCGGGAGTTGCATAAACATTACGAGGCAGTTCTTGCTTCGCACAAATTGAAGCGAAACAATATTAGTAACGATGGTTCAGGAGGACGGACATGGTGCGCCTTACTTAAGACCTTTGCGTACTGTTACATTGATAAAAATGGTGTTGTTAAACCGACTAAAGTAGGACAAGCCCTTGTAGATGGTATCAAAGAATACGAGAACGTAAAAAAGCAAATTCTCACCTTACAAATTCCGAATGCCTATTTTTTAGAGCGAGGTTTTCGACCTAAATTTGAAAGTAGCTTTCGTATCCGCCCTGCGCGCTTTTTAATCAAACTTGTACAACGAGAAGATCTTCAGTACTCGATTAGTAAAGAAGAGATTACCTACTTTGTCTTAACAGCTCAAGATGATCGTGAAGTAGAAGAAATTGCAAAAAAAATTCTCCTGTATCGTCAGTCGTCACCAGACGAGCAAGAGCAACTGAAGCAAGAAATTGCGGTTCAATACGATCATCGCGCGCGCAATGATAAGGCAGCACGTGACTACTACCAGGCACATTCTGATGTCGCGCACACCTTTATGATGTTGTGTGAGTATACCGGATTAGTAGAGTATGTACGTGGAGATAGCATTTTAACGACACAGCCCGACCTAGTAGAAGAGGCATTACGTGTACTGAATGAATATGATCGTCGTTATCCGTTTAATACTCGTTATCGTATTTCGATTGAACGAATGGCACAAAATAATGGATTAGATGTGGATAGCTACAAATCGAACGATTATGGCGACGTGAAGCCAGCCAACAATCTAGGGAAGCGACAAGGGAAGATCGATGCGATTTTAGGGAAAATGCCAAACTGGACCATGCAATCCGATGAAGAGTTAATTCAAGTGTTCACAGAGTCTTTTGGTCCTAGGGATGCAACTCAATTGGTTTCTATTCTACGAAAAGAGCAACCTGCGCTACTAAATGTTTCGGAGCAGTTTGTCGAGTCTTACTTGGGGCAAATGACACCCTTAGAATTTGAGAAACTAACAGGAGATATTTTCAAAGAGCTTGGATTTGATGTAGTGTATCAACCGAAGGTGCAAGGGACGAGAACAGAGATTGAATTATTGGTGAAGTACGGAGACCATTTTGGAATCATTGATACAAAGTATTACGAGAGTGGATTCCCGTTATCACAAAATTTAGCGAACTACATGGGATCGGAGTACATTCCTAACTACTTAACCTATGGTGATGCTCGGTTATCTTTCTTCGGTTACGTCACGTCAGCCGGTTACTCAGGAGAAAAAAAGCTACACTCCATTACGAAGTTAAGTGAAAAGTTAGTGGGAGAATCGATTGAAGGATTCATGTTAACGCGGGAAGTACTTCTTGGCTTCCTTGATTACTGTATCGAAAATGAAATTCCCAAAGAAGAACGGATTCAACTATTCATAGATCGTATTCAAAATAAAGCATTTAGTGATCTGAAGCTCTATCTGTGAATCGAAATGAAGGGGGCTATCTATTTATATGATAGAAACAGTACTAAGTGAATTTCGAAGTCTCTCTAAAGAGTATTCCAAAACACATTTTCGACCTACTCAAAGGACACTTTCATTTAAGGTTTATTGCTGCTCTATGCTTTCGTTCTTTGTTTTATTATTGATTACATCATGGGCACTTTTTCACGCATATAGCTTCAATATAATTGTAAGCTATTTTGTAGTTACCGTTATATTGTTGGGAATTGCCTTGATATCAGAGAAATTTTCCAACAAACATCTTGCTACGTATCGCCTCAAAAAAAATCATTATATAAAGTCTCGCTTAAAAGAGTACTTAAGAAATGATCATCGTATAGTTCAAGCGGAGCAAATGAAGCATTTGTCTGCTATGATTTCGAAAACAATTCAAATTCAAAAAAAGCACTACAAGTTTAATCCGAGCTATTTTTCGATAGTGTTGGCAATGATTTTTGGATTTTCGAAGTTTTGGGACGATGGAACTCTTTTAGTTGCTCTTGGTCTTTGTATTTTGTGCATGTTCCTTTTTGCTATTACACATTTCTTCCTTACTGCCCGAACTAATTACCTCAATTTTAAAGTCGAAACATGTGAGGAAATGCTAAGCCTTATTGATGAAATTACACTCGAGATGCTAATTGATCATCAAAACGAAAAGTCAGTTGTCGCTAAGAAGAAAAGATTCCGCTTGTAGTAGTATTATCGGTAACGAAAAAATCAGTAAAGTACTGGAGGCGCACGAGATGTCCATTCCTTTTATAAAAAATCAAATTTATCAACGAAAAGCGATTCATGATGAGTTTGGTGGTAGTCGTGAGCGTGGAATCAGTATGTCTGCTAAATCTCCGATGATTTTTATTTTTTCGAGCGAAGCAGGAGCAGATTTTGGTTACAAAAATGGATGGAATAATGAGCGTGATCTTTTTTACTATACGGGCGAAGGACGCAAGGGTGATCAGGAATTTAAGATGGGGAATAAGGCGTTACGCGATCATGTTGCAAATGGAAAGGACATCTATCTTTTTAAAAATGTTTCAAAGGGAATGTTTCGTTTCGAGGAACAATTAACTTTAGTAGACTACACCCTTTCTCCGGTTTCGAATGAATCAGGAGAGGTACGAGATGTAATCATTTTTGCTTTTACCGTTTTTGAGAATGCAGTAAATACGAATACCATCGAGTTAGGAACGTCAGGTACGCTACAAGAATTACGAGAACTGGCATTAATGGATACCTCTAACGGGGATGAAACTATTCAACAGAAGAAAGTGCACGTTCGGAAGCGTTCAGAAGCGATCAAAGCATATGCGCGTAAAAGAGCATCTGGTATGTGCGAACTGTGTGAGATGCCTGAGCCATTTCAAGCAAAATCAGGAAGTGCTTTGGATGTCCATCATTTGCTACGACTATCGGATGGAGGTCCAGATCATCCTGAACATGTTGCTGCGATATGTCCTAATTGTCATGCTCATATTCATCGTGGTGTAGAAGGATATAACTTGAATCAAAAGCTGATTGCTAAAATAAGAGGAAAAGAAGAGACACATATAAAAGGTTAAAAAAAAATTAAAAGAGTAAAAAGATCTATCGCATATAAAAACGATAGATCTTTTTACTCTTTAGTTCACTTCTTCATCTACACCAAATTTATCGGCAAAACCATCAACAGGGCGAAATTGAAGGACAGTAGGGATATCACGGAAAAGACAATCGAATGTCCAATAATTCGAAACATCATCAAAGTCGACTTCTGTTAATCCAAATTGATGAGATAACTGCTCCACAACGTTCTCCGTCATTTCAAATACGGAAGTTCCAGTTGCCGTAAGACTACCTTCTTCAATAGTTTGTCCATTTTGCTTAATGAAATAGTCCATTTTTTGTGTACTCAATATGATTTTCTCCTTTGAAATATAGGAAATGCACGCTTACTTAAAATTTACTTCGTATTCGTGAGATTCTTTAAACCAAAACGTAATCAGGCATTACACCCAAGTCGTCCGCCATTGGACCCATCCATTTTCATACCTGCAAAAAAGCTAATCCCAAAAGCCCAAAGTGTTTCTAAAATGATTGAGTTTAAATGTTTTAACAGTGTTTGCATATGCATCGCCTCCCTAATTGTCTCTTCCTCTAGTTGGATACTTAAATAACGCAAAAAAACAATTAGAATAAATGCAGGTAATAGGATGGCAAAGTATCGAAACTTTGGATAATGCCTCATTACGTTTTGTATTTATATACTTATTATGTCACTTAATTTAATCAGTAACAACTTTTTCTGGTTCTAGTTAAAGGATCATCACTCTCTATATACCACTCACTTATTCAGATACTTGAATAGATAAGATTTGCTTGAACGGGACGATCTCGACGTCGAGGTTGCGTTTGACGAGATGGACCTCCTCTTGCACATAGTCGAGCTTCTCAACGAAGGCATCGAAACGATGCGTCAACGGACCATTCATTGCTGTCACCGTGACAATGTCTCCGCTGAAGATGGCATCGTTCAAGGCGTTCTCGATCGTCCCATCGATTGGTCCCTCCGTATCCTCGAACTTGAGATGATGTACCTCTTGGTAATAGCGTTTCAGCAATCCTTTGTGTTCGGGCATGAGGAACGGGATCCACTTCTTATTGCCTCGGTCTTCATAACTCATTAAAACCACTCCTTTTCATAATAAGAACATTTGTTCTTATTATGTTCCTCGTTTCTCTTGTTTTCAATCCGCTTTTTCGCCGTCTCATCAATGCTTTCGTTTCTAACGACGAAAAAAGGCACGACGAATATCTCGTCACTGCCCTAATATGTTTCGACTGTTCGATTGGATGGAGGATTCATTCTCCGACCATGCCGTCATGATCATTGTCCCGCATATATTGGTACAACCAGTGTTATATTTAGGTTAGGAAAGCGAAACTGTTGACACTAAAAGGACCACACATATTAGACATGTCTAATGTGTGGTCCATCTTTATTACATTATTCAACTAAAGCCTTCGTTAGCTTAACAATTTTCTTTCATAGACATGAAAATAGTAGTTATAAGGATTTTCTCCATCCATAACACCTTTTTCAACGGATACTTCATCCCATTCATTGAAATTTACTTCTGGAAAAAATGTATCCCCTTCGAATTCATGATGAATTTTTGTAATATACATCTTCTCGACGTAAGGTAAGAACATTTTATAAATTTGTTCTCCCCCAAAAATAAAAATCTCTTTTTCATTTTTACAAATCTTAAACACATCTTCGATTGAATGGACAATTTCACAACCCTCAAATTTATAATTCTTATCTCTCGTTAAGACAATATTCCTTCTTTGAGGTAAAGCTCTTCCAATTGATTCAAGGTTTTTTCTACCTAATATAATCGGATGTCTCTTTGTAGTATTTTTAACATACTCCCAATCCTTTGGAATTCTCCAAGGGATGTCATTCTCTTTGCCAATCACTCTATTCTTACCCATCGCAACAATTAAAGAAACTTTCATATTTAACACAGCCTTTTTTAACTATTTTACCATGTAATTTCTTATTTCAATTGAAATTCCTTGTTCCACTATCCTGCCCCGTTAATTGAATATCAATGTTTTATTCCGATACCTGTTATGATTAACCTTGCACCCTTATAACATCGGCTAAAAATATAATGTCTTTTTCACTTTTGATTTTGGCACTGTGATTAATTTCGCCTTTGCAGTGCCTTTTTTGAACTTTACATTATTTAACCATTCTATAATTGCATCTGAATCATAATTTGGACAATACTTTTCTCCGTTTTCAAACGCCCAATACTTTTTATTCTTGTTCTCATCAAAGATCCAATTTTCAAAGTCTCTTCTAATTTTGTTAATCTTTCTACCCACTTTAGTTGCACAAGAGATGTATTGTATATGTTCATTACCAAAATTTAATTTAATAATCAAAAAGAGTTCCTCCCATTCTACAATTATCCTGACCCGTTACTTCAAAAAAGCGACCCCTCATTATTGAAGAATCGCACTTTAGTTAAAGAGGGAACTAACGATTTTTGTAATATTCCTCTGGATTTGTTATTCCATTTTCAATAAAAAATTCGGCTTCGTTTTTAATTATTTCAATGTAGTTTCTCTTTTTAAAAGGTTTGGTTATTTTGGTAATGCCTCAAATACTTCCTTTTACTCTTAAATGATCTTGGTATAGAGGCAATCCCCTTTTCTTCTCAATACTAACCATCAATTTGGTATCTTTCTTGTCCATAAAATGCAGTCTAAAATGGAAGAAGTGGTCTTTTTCCCCCAGGGATAGGTTTTGATTTCTAACGTACAATCATCGGGAATCTTTTTAGGAGTTAATACAGTGAAATCTAATTTGTCCATTTAATCCGAAAATATCAAATGATAAAAGCTATTTCAAGTTATTTTCAAAGACGAAACCGTTTGACCATGTACCTACGAGTAAATATTTATCATTTTTGCTAAATTCTGCGAAACAAGCATCTGGAATCTCTTCTACAAAGATTGGAGATAAATCATCAAACCTTAAGATCAAAACCCTTTGACTAAATGTTATTACAATAAAATTCCCATCATTCGATACATGAATATGATAAAAGATTTCCATCACATTTAATTTTTCTTTATCTATAAATTTTTCTTTCCTCAGAATAGTTTTTAAGTCGGACTCAAAAAATATGAGCTCATATCTATTAACCATAATATAAACATTATGAACTGGGTCGTAGATAATTGAGTCCCATAGTAATATATCAGGAAGTTTCCAAATTGAGATTAACGGGTTCGTTAAAGGATTACTTACGAAAAGTATACTTTGTTCTACATTATCATTCTCATCTAGATTTGATACCGTAAATAAATAAGAATTTTTATTTTGAATAAACTGATGATAGGTTATATGTGTACTATCTAGATCAGTCAATACATGATATTCACCAGTTTCAATATTAAAAATCGCAATCTGTTTAGAATTATTAATATTAATCGTATCAAGAATTATTAAAGGATTTTCCATTATCTCAAAGTTTACCTCAACAGTTTGGAAGGATTTTCTTGATTGTATGGTTCTATATAGTTGAAAATCACTGGTATTATACGCACAAATAGTTCCAGTTGTATTTTTAATGTAGAACCATTGACCATCTTGCGAGAATTTTATATAACCAGGATGTTTAGGTTTAGGAAGTTCTATCACCTTTTCCCAAGAATATGTATCATAAACAATAGTCTTACTGCCCATTGTGTGACATAAATAACGATTATCATTTGACATCACTATTTCATATGATGTCTTTAATTTTTTGATAAGCTTCATTTGAAACATGTTGCCCGCTCCGTTCGATAATGCCAATTAGTAATCATTTATAAATGTATTGTCCTGTTATTATGTACATATTCTTAAGATACTAGCCTGCTCGGTTAGTTGAATAAGAATTATATCTTCATAAAGTAATCAGTAAGCTTCTCATTTTCTTTTTCGCGTAATCGTTTATTTTCTTGTTCAAGTTCTTTATTCTTTTTTTCCAACTTTTCAATCTTTCTCTTTAGAGAAGCGATTACTGCATTTTGATTGTTCTCGTCACGTTTAATCCTCGAATCCACAAAAGCATTTTGTTGTTGATTTCGTAAGAAATCGATACGTTCTTTGAGCTCAGTATGATTGTAAAGGGTTGCTTTACTCACTCCAGCTTCTTCTGCTACACTATTAAAGTTAATAGCCTTAGAACTCTTTGTAAGGCGTTTAATAGCTTCTTCAACCTTTTCTTTAGTTTCTTGCTTTCTCTTTTCATGTAGCCGCCTTAATTGTTCCTCACGATCAAAACTAGCCATGTTTAACACCTTTCTTTTTCTCACGTTCTAATTGTCTCTTCATGCGGTCAAATCGACCAAAAATAACATTTCCATCTTTGATTGTTTCGTAAATATTTTGGTACCTTTCCAAGTTCTTTTCGTTTGCTTTAACCATATCTTCACGACCATATTCTTTCGACGCTTCAATCCACTTTGTAGTTGTTTCTATGAGAAGCTCGTACTTCTTAACGTCAAAACTTGACATACCTACTGCTAAATCAAAACAAGGTTTTCCATCGTTTGCAGTAAGACAAGGGGGTTCTGCTGCTAATGGGCAATTCCCGTTGACTCTTGCACGACAGGTCCCATAAGGGTTATCTAAGGCGTTTAACTTCTCGTCTTTCCACAACATATCAAGAATGTCTTTAGGGACATCTTCACTTTCTGAGAGTTGGTTAATTTCCCCATTTATGTCAAAGATAAACACACCTTGTTTCACAACCTTCTCGAACTCTTTACGTTTCGTATCATCTAATAGACGAGCATATTGCAACGTCATTTCGGGTGATGCATGGGCTAATAACTCCTGCACCGTTAAAATATCAGCTCCACCATTTATCATTTTTACTCCAAAAGTATGTCGAAACTGGTGAGGTCTGAAGTGAAACAAATTGCCTGATTCATCAGTAATATTTTTTTCTAACGCTAATTTGTTTAGTTCTTCTCGAACAAAATTCTGACTAAAGGGTCTTCCCTTACGGGAACCTCGGTAACGAACAAAAAGGTATCTTTCAGGATTGTTATCATCATTGCTGTTTTGCTTAGAACGGTCAATTAAAACTGCAATTATATCTGCTAGATGATCATCAATGGGTATTTTGTGACCTATTACATACGTCTTTTCAATATCTGTTGTAAGATTTGATTTTCCGTTTATTTTACCTAAACAATCCTGCGTCAATTCCAATGTATCGCTTAAGCGAAGCCCTGTTTTGAAAGAGATCCAGACAATTGGCTGTACATCTGGATGAAGGTCATTTAGATTATTAAACAGTTGTTCCAATACATAGTCAGGTATGTAATCAATTTCATCCGATGATTTTTTAGGGAGATTAGGAAAGTCTTCAGGATATATTAAACGAAACACCATTTCTTCAGGTGCAAAATCTTCGAACTTCTCTAAAATTTGAAGATCTCTTATAAAAGCACGAACACACTTTAATGCTTGACGAACATATTTTTTAGGGTTTGAATTTTTCTTATTTAATTTGGTTTTAGTATGCTCCTTTAACTCTTCTATGTACGTTTCTATATGCTTTCTTTCAAGTTTTTTAAAATCGTTCCATTTAGGATTTTGTTTTGCAATTGAGTTTAAAAAACGAATAGTGTATGTTCCATAACTTAGAGCTGTACCCCAGGTGAAGTTTTTGCCGCTGATTAGACGACCTTTTATATATTCTTTAAATATTTTACTAAAATTTTTATTCTCTATATTTGAAAAATCAATACGATGACAACTAGTTGATTCATTGAAATCTATCCCGTATTTTTTGTTCAGTACCCGTACATCCCATCGATCCTTCTCCCATTCATCACGGGTATCGGTTAATTGAAAAAGTGTATTATAAATCCTTGCTAAAAAGCCATCTATTTCCGTACGGGCAACGATTTCTTCCCCTCTCATCTTCTTGATGTAAATTGTCTTTTCTCCTTTACCATTCAACCAAAAGGTCCAAAGCTTTTGCTCTCTCTTGATGTCTAAATCAAGAAGGGAAGTGAGATTTGGATGCCTTTCGTTTAAATATTCAGCCAGTTTTCTTAGCGAGCCTGATATACTTTTAAATATAGACAATATTCCCCAACGGTCTGAAAAAATTTGATTGTAGTAAACAAACTTAATCTCCATGTTGACGTTTGGATTTACACAGTTGAAGTAAATGTTATTTACTATTCCTTTTCTCTTGTTATATTGCTCTTCAAAATTAGGGATTTTACCAATCTCATGTATATTCCAAACATCATTGACTAAAAAGTAATCATCATTCACAACTCTTCTTGTTACTTTTCCATCGTTGGAAATATCTTTAACCTCGTAAGTGGATAGGGTGGAAGTGATTAAGTCCCAATATTCACTTTTGGGGATTGAATTATTTGGTATGATTTTATCCAATGTTTGTCCTCCTAAAATACTAATCTACCTCTTAAAAAGGAACTACCTCGTCAGGAATACCTGATTGAAAAATTTCCTCTTTGTTCTCTATGCCTCGCCCAATTTCAAAGGCAAGAGAGGCTTTCTCCCAATCCTTACGAATATCATCTTCAGAAGGGTGAACATATAGGTCAATGGTTGTTTGTATTTGTGCATGACCTAGACGTTCTTGTACTGCCTTTATATTCTTTGTTTGAAGATAAAATATGGTTCCATGTGTATGACGAAATAGGTGAGGAGTAATATATATGCCTGTTTTCCTTTCTATCTCTTTAAGAGTTGCATAAACATCAGAATATGTTAGAGGTTCTCCAGCGTTCTTACCCCAAACCTTTACAAATACAAAGTTATGGTCAGGATTATATTCATCTAGCACTTCGAACAAATAATCATCATACAAGTCCATTAGCCCTTGAGAGATGTCAATCTTTCGTTCTCCAGTCTTCAACTTCCCCCCGTTTGGTAACTCCCCTCTATCTGTTAGTTGGATTTTGTGCTTCCTTTGTATTGCGTCAAATTGAAAGTCTTCAAGAAACAAGGAGAGAACCTCACCTATACGAAAGCCACTTTCAAAAAGTAACCTTACTAAAAATCTATCCCTAATATTAGTAGTAGATTTATAGATTTCATTAACTTGCTCCTTTGTAAATATCTTTACTCTTACTCTAGGTTCGTCTAATTTAAGCACATTTTTGAAACGTGGCTTGTCTTTATTTACATGATATAAAAAATCCTTATATCCATTTCCACCTGCACCTTGAAACATCTTCTTCATCAACTTTTCAACAACATTTGATTCAACAAATTCTTCTCTGTATAGATAATCATAAAATGATGTCACTACCGTAAGGTAAGTGTTTACTGTTCTTTCACTACGTTTAGCCTTAACTTCCTTTTGGGGTACTACTTTATTGCTTTCATATGGATTTCTGAGCCAAGCAACGAAGTCAGATATTATTTGAAAGCTAACTTGCTGATAATCAATTCCTCTTTGTTCTAAGTATGTAAAGTAATATTTCAAAGCCGTACAGTAAGTCTGTAAAGTATTGCTACTACTCTCCTTGTTATAGTGAAACTTCATATACTTCGCAACGGGTTCAATGGGCGATCCATTTGAATCCATAAGCAGAAATACTTTTCTATTACCAATCAATATTTGTTCTACCTTCATAAAAGCATCTCCAACCAATTGTAATTTACGATAGTGCTGCTACTTGTAATGTTTACCGTAATTGTTGTTTCATTAAGGTCCTCGAAACTATCGTTTCTGCGGAGTGCTGTCCTCGCACCGAGGCTACGTCCTCCTTAAAACAAACAAACGTTCGTTGTCTATATTATCCATATTAAACCTTCTAAACTATATTTTCAACCATTATTTAATTAATCTATTATGTTAATAAAAAAGGATAGTTAGTCCCCATATTAGACTAACTATCCTATGAATTATCACCTATATTTAACCAGTACTTCTCCGTGATTGGCATCGCAAAGCCTGCGTCCTTCGCTTCCTGGATTGTCACTTGACCATTGCCGTCGGTATCGACGCGCGAGACATCCTCGGTCGCTGTGGTATCGGCAGAGGACGTCGCTGACGATTCTGTTTTCGTCTCCTTTTTCTTTGTCAGACCGAGTGCAACATTCGTCTCGTCCGGATTGCCGTTCTTGAACCGGTCGACGACGGTGTTTCCACGGACCGTGTAGGTATACTGATACGCGGATGGAATCATCGTCGACGTATCCGGATAGGTAATCTGAGCTTCGAAGTTCGTCGCGCCACCTGCCTTGCGGATGACGTCCTCCATGTACGCCTGATCACCATGACGGTTCAAGGTGCTGTCCTGCGGAGTGATGTTGTAGGCGTTCGAGACGCCACCGAGCGAGTCGGCGATGATATGTCCTTCATCGAGATCCGCGCGTTCGACGCCTGGCACTTTCGCCTCATCAGAGTAATAGCGTCCATCATGCGTGACGTCTTCCGTCGCATCATTTTGGAGGACGATCTTCTTCGCGATGACTCGGACCAACTGTCCATGCTCATTCGTGAACGCCCAGTATCTCCGGTCACCGAAGCCGATGTTGACGACGACGTTCGCCTGCCGACTACCGGACAGGTCTCCGCCATCGACCGTAATCTTTTTATATCCTGTGAAAGAATCCTGCAGAGTCGTCGTTTTTGATTCCGTTGATGCATTCGTCTCCTTTAGTTGCTTGGTTGTACGAGTATCAGCCTCTTTTTCTGGATGTTGATCGGAGTTCTTCTTCGCTTCGGTCTTTTGTGTAGTCGTGTCGTCTTGTTGCGCTACTTGTTCTGTTTGATCTGATGGAGGTGAGGTCGTCTCCATATCTGTACATCCTGCCATCAATAAGACGGCAAGGGGAATCGCTATGTAAGAAATCTTCATGAGTGTACTCCTTTTTCATTCAGTCTATCGTTGCGTCCTTCATTATAACGCTACTTACCAGTTCTTGCTGTCTTAATTGAAATCGGTGGTGCGGTAAATGATCTTTTCAAAGGCATGGAACAGAGCGGTACCGCTCTGTCTGATGGAAAGGGACTGCAAGCCGTCCTGTTTCCGTACTCTAGCTCGCTCCTCGTCGGCGCAAGGGCCATCAAAAAAAGCCGCTGCCGTTCCTCGTCTTCCTCCGCGTTTTGGCTCAAAGCAAAGCTTTTCGCTCGCGGGCTCCGGAAGCCTTCGTCCCGGTGCGCTGTCCGCTTTTTTTGATCTTTCCCTGCGGTCACCCTTGCACCGTCTCGCAACGCTCGCTGCGTTCCCGTCAACAGGACGGCACCGTGTCGGACTGCATCCCACTCGCGAAAGGAGCTTTTCCATGAAACTGACTACACTCGTTGAAATCACTCGTATCCGCCAAGAGGTCCGAGAACCGGACGTCGCGCTCGAGACGACGCACATCACGTCCCCCGAGGACGCGTTCTGTATCGCCAAGCGCTTCATCCAGGACGATGACCGTGAGGTGTTCCTCGTCATCCTACTCAATACGAAGAACCGCGTCATTGCCGTCCATCGGGCACACGTCGGTAGCATCAACTCGAGCGTTGTCCATCCCCGAGAAATCTTCAAGTCCGCCATCCTCAACAATGCGACGTCACTCATCGTCAGTCATCAGCACCCGAGCGGTGACCCGCATCCGTCACGTGAAGATATCGAGGTGACCGAACGGCTCGTCGAGGTCGGACGCATCGTCGGTATCCAGCTTCTTGACCACATCATCGTCGGTGCCGGAGAAGAATACGTCAGCTTGAAGGCACAAGGTGTTCTTTAAAGGGGATAATAGAGCGTAGACGGACGGGACACCTCCGTCCTGTCTGCGTGTAAGGGCATGGATGAAAAACGACGACGTTTTTCTTTTGAGAGAGCGCAAGCGAGTAAGGGATGGATTCGTCCCGAATCCAAGGGCAATGAGAAACCCGCAGTGGACGGATCCACTGCGGGTGTTGGTTTAAAATAAAGTTTGATCAAAATGAAGCGACAAAGGCTTATCTTACGTTAAATTTAAAGAACCCGTTTTGAAAAAAGTTTGATCAAAACGGGTTCTTTCTTTATGAAGTATTACACTATTTTTATAAAAAATTTTGATAATTCTCTACTGTATTCTTCAAAACAGTACCCAATTACGAAAGATCTTATTTTGATAATAACCCCATTATTTCTCCTTCATCATTAATCAACCCCTTAATTTTAGCTGTTGATCTTCAATGAAATATATACAATCTGCTACACAATCAATAAACCTGCGATCATGTGATACGAAGATAATAGTGCCTTTATATGCTGTAATAAATCTTTCTAACGCTTCAATAGCATAGATATCTAAAAAATTGGTTGGTTCATCTAACAATAAAATATTATACTCTCCTAAAAATAATTGACATAATTGTAGACGAATCGCTTCACCACCACTTAATGATTTTACACTTTTTAATATATCTGTGCCGACAAACAACATGGAATGTAGAACGCTTCGTAAAAATCTCTCATCGTATTCAGAACGATTTTTCAGAAATTCCAATACCGTTTCATCCCTTGTATATTGATAGCTCATTTGACGAAAGTATCCAATTTTTGCTTTTAGTGAAATTGTTAAACCGGGCGCATTGATAGCAATATGGTGGAGTAAAGTACTTTTGCCAGCACCATTTTTACCCGAAATTGCAATTTTTTTACCAAGCGGCATTTGAAAACTTACTTCATTTAATAATACTTTATTATCCACTTGAAGAGTAAATCGGTCTGCCATTATCGGAAATTTATTATGCAGCTCTAAATTTCTCGATTGATGGAAGTTTATTTGCCTATCCTCTTTTACAGCATCGACTTCCTGAAGTTTTTCCATTCGTTGCTCAATGGCCTTTGCTGCACGCTGCATAGCTTTTTGGCTCGTACCTTTGGATTTTGTCATAAAGGACTTATCCGGCTTTGCATTCGCATCTTTTTTTGACAATCGACCTGCTTGTGCAACTTTTTCAGCTTTCTTCATTTTTTCTTGTGCTGCTTTTTCTAGCCTGCTCTTTTCTTTTATGAACTGTTCATGTGCTTTACTCTGCTGTTCACGTTCTAACTTCTTTTGTGCCATGTAGTCGCTGTAATTTCCTGAATAGATTCGTACCTTACCTTCATGAACTTCCCAAATTGTCGTAACTAGTTCATCTAATACAGAACGGTCATGACTAATTAATACAAGCGCTCCGTAGTAATACCTAAGTTCATCGAGCAAAAACGAAATCCCCTCTTGGTCTAAGTGAGTAGTCGGCTCATCAATTAATAAAGCTTCATAATAATGAGTAAACAATTTAGCGAGTTTCATCCTTGTTTGTTCCCCACCGCTTAGCTGATTAGAGTCTTTTGGTACGTCTAATTTTCCAAGTAACACTGGATCAGCATCACGTACTGATGGAGTTTCAAGTTGCTCAAAATAGCCATTCTCAACAAGCCGATTCACCTTTCCCGTTGTTGGCTTAATGATACCCGCCAGTAATTTTAGTAACGTGCTTTTACCTGCACCATTTTTACCGACTATGCCGATACGGTCAAATTGGTGTACAGCTAATCTTTCAATCTTTAAAACCTCTTTATCTAGATATGTCACTTCTACATTTTCTAATTCAAAACAGATTTGTTCCATCTTTCGCTACCCCCGAAATATTTTTATTCCGTATCGATAGCTAGAATCGATACGAGCCTCTTTCTCAAAACCAAGCTCGTATCAAAAGAATAGTAAAAATTGCATGAAATTCCCCTCCTATTTTGCTTTTCTTACGATAACAGCATTTAATACAATTAATATACCTGTAATCAAAAATAATACGGCCACATTTGTTAAGTGGATCAGAACCCCAGCAAATGCGTAACCCAACGGTGTTGCAAGTAATGCCAAACTTCCAACAAAACTAAACACTCTCCCAAGTAAATGAGGTTCAATTTCGGTTTGGATAAGAGCATAAAACGGAGCTGAAAATAATGGACCAGACAATCCCACTAGACCAGCCATTACGATAAATCCATAGAATAAAGTTGATGGAAGTGTGCCAGAAATGAATAAGGCAATCCCCATCAGTATCATTCCGCTAACAATGAGTTTCAATTTTTCAAATCGATCTCCGAAAATCCCCATTAATATACCACCAAAGATGAGGCCAACAGCAAAAACAATTTCGATTATTCCAGCTTCAACTACGCCCTTCTCGAAATGATTTCGTGTCATAAGCGGAAAGTAAGTGCCTAGCGGAATATACAGCACCGAAACAATCGTAATCGTGACTGTTAACCTTAATAAAACAGGATGTTTTACAAGTGCATGATATCCTTCTTTCATATCGCTGATAAAACTAGAAGAATCAACAGTTTCTGAACTCTGTACATTTGGAATGTGAATAAATAGCAAAATACTACTAGCAATTACTGCCCCAAAGACATCTAGTAATAGAACCCACTCAACGGAGCTTATCGCTAGTAATGACATCCCCGCTGCTGGACCAACAATATTTGATATAGAAGCCACTGTCTGTCCCCATCCAGAAACTTTTGTCAAATGCTCTTTTGGGGCTATTAGTGGAATAGACGCTTGCATAGCCGGCATATGGAATGCAGTTGCTAATGAACGAACGATCAATACAATTATCACCAATATAATACTCGGATCATAAAAATACATTGATACAAATAAAGCTAAACTTCCAAGTGCAACCGTCATATCTGCAATTATCATAATCACTTTTCGTGAATAACGATCAGTAATAGTTCCTGCAAAAGGACCTAACAATGCTTGTGGCATAAATCCAGCCAGTCCTGCTAATGTTAAAATCAGTGGAGAACCTCCTGATGTATCTGTTAACCACCAAATGATACTAAATTGAACAGCAGCACTGCTTAATAGTGAAAAGAACTGCCCTGTAAAAATCGCAATAAATTTCCGTTTCCAATTCATATTATCCATTTTCCCTACCTCCAAATAATAAAAAAATCACAAGCATCTGCTTGTGATTTTAGAGTAAAGGGAAAGAGATCCATCCTTATTTTTTGTGACTTGTAGAAAGTCATCACTAAACATACCTAGCTCTAGCATGAGCATGGCTAAGAAAGTGAAAAAGATAAAAATAAAGAAGGGCAGAACAAGTCGCCTTTCTCATCATAACATCTTTCCATCCCAAATAAATCAAACAGTATATTGCCTACATCAAAATAGTTAGACAAACCACAAGTATGGATTGGGTGGATTTTTGAAATGAAGATTATTAAAAAAGGACAGACTACTCCCGTTTACTCTGTAAATACAAACAGAGCCTTTGAACGTATTTAATTACTTGTTCAAAGATAGGGAACGTAGTCTCATAGAATGTGTCATTTTTAATAATCCTCCTAATAGTTTATAAAATACATTAGTAATTATATATTTTTAATAAAAAAAGTCAAGTTAACTAAGACTATTTTTCTTGCACTGTACTGAATACCCTTTGGCATAAATACCAATATTTCAAAACTTAATATATATTTATCATAAATTTCTTCTGTTATGTGGTATTTTGGATAATGGCCCGTTTGCAGAAAAAAGATTACGGGTAGAAACTATAATCTCCCTTTCCATTTACTATTTTATAGATTGTTCTGCCTTGTATCAAGTGTTTGCCGTGCTTGCATAAAAAGTTGCATAAACAATGTTCCACTAAAAAGAGACAAATGGCCGTTATATCAATGTTTGTCGCTTTTCCCTATGCCCCCAAACTTCCATTTGGGAACGTTATTATATTTATTGATGTATACGTTATAAATCCTTTTTAAACTACAGCACTTTCGTTTGTTTAAGTAGATTACTTCACAAATATAATAAATAAAATCTCATTTAACTATACTATCTACCAAAAAACAGGGTAACAGCGAGCTGGATTTAGGTCAAGGTTTCGGACACACAAAAGTTAAGTTTTTGTTTTGTCGCAACCACCATTTATGGAGTGTTCCATTTAAGTGTATTAAAAGGATTATTTATTAAACGTCTGAGATTTTACTGAATACCAACTTTTTAAAGTTACTCGTGTGCTTTACTTTATAAATCGCTAGGCTCTTTTCCCATTTAACTAAACCTTCTTTTAACCAACTACCTGAGCTGAATATAATGTATTTTAGTAAAGGCTCAATATGCAATTTAATATTTGAACAATCTAAGGATGTAATAATTAAAGTAGAAACACTACGCCCAGCGCGTTCAACTTCTAACAATGCAACTTCTTTTCCATTCCTTATAGACTTGTTCCGCCAATATCCCCCATTGAACGGCTGTTATTAACTGCTTTGACAGTCTTTTTAGTGTTGTGATCAATTCCCTCGCGTTGTTTGGATGAAGTTATTCTTTGTTTAGTAATTACTAGAGCATCTACGTATTCATGAGTTAAAGTATCAGTCATTACTTCATCAAATTCATTTGTACGTCCATCAACTGTTACATCCGCTTCATAATCGCCTAAAGTTGAAAGGGGGAGAATTATACGTTTTCTTGGTTCATTCGATTTTTCATGACGAACAAGGCTAGGGTGAGTAATTTCCAAATTAGAAACCTGCAATTCTTTATCTAGCATCGCCTTAATATATAGAACTGTATATCCTGTTGGTGTTTTTTTCACACGTAGCTTTAGTTTGATTGGTGTTTGAAATGGCCATTCAAACTTAAGAGAGTCATTAAAATGAAAATTACTAGCTATACTTTCATATACTTTACGAGCGTTATTGTTCATTAATAGCCACACTAAATGATGTAAATACTCGTTCTTTAAATACTTTGCATTGTATGAAGACGCGAAGTGTAATCGTAATAAATCCGACTCATATTGTTCTGTGAAATATAACGGGAAAGAGTTCATTTCAAATAAACAATTCAACAGGAATGCATTCGGTGCAATGATTCCTCTAAGCACTTCAATTAAAGGTAGGTAGAAACGCTCCCCATTGTATTTGATAACGAAAGTTTGCGATATTTCTGTATATTTTGTCCCGCGTATTGAATAGTTTTGTTCAAAATAGCCAACGTAATTTGGATCTATTGTAATGATAATTTCTTCAGTTTGGTTAGGTGAGATAGGTTGCGTAATAACCCCATCTACGTAATAATGCTGGATTCTTAAAGAAGCTAATACAGTCCAATCAACTATTAACTTTTCAGTTGTATAATATCCATTAACTTTTCCACTAAAATAAACTGGCAGCACAATCTTTTTTTCGTATCTAAAAGGTGCACCGATCCATTCTAATTTCACGCGTGCACCTTGATCAAACGGCCAATTCTTAAGCTTTATATCTTTGCTTTTCATCGATTCCACCTTCCTGTAAATACGCCTCTAATATTGACCGAATCGTTTTAAAATCCTTTGACTTTATCCCTGCCAATCTTTGAACACGCCACAATTTCACATCGCTTGATTCATTTTTCAAATTATCAATGATTCTACAGCATCTGCGAATTTGAAATTGTTCCACACTTTCCGTAATTTGCTCAAGTAAACGCTTTGTAATAGGCAGCTGTTCTAAATGTCTTTCAAGATTGGCTATTATCCCTAAACGTTTACCTAAAAGAGATGTCGTAATTCGAATAGGCTTCTCAGACGCCCATAATTGCTCATATAGCGTTTTTATTGCAATTGTATAGCGGGTAAGAAAGTACATCTATTCTTTTCTATATAGATAGAAGGGTGTTATGGAGGATGCAGTAGTGAGACAGTAGTGGAGTGTACGAAGGTTTGAGGAGAGATAGCTGATTGAAGTGAATCGATCCTCTTGTAGATAGGTAGTGATGCTCTTTCTACTGGATGTACAGCATAAGAAGATTTTTCGGGCTCATGCGTGAGGCTGTAGGCTGCACGCAGCAACATCCTCATCGCACCGCTACCCTCCTGCCGGACCGATAACGAGAGCTGCGACTCGCCTGCGCGAGGCATCTCTACGTTCCTGTTCCTTGCGACAGAAGGCACGGAGCGAAATAGAATAAAATATGGATTTTAAATGAATCTTTTATTTTAAAAAAAGATGAAGCTTTTGATAGATTTTTTGAGCATTTTCGACGGTTCTGTTGGAAGGCGCAGAAGTCAAGACTTCAAGAGAGAACTCTTTCCGCATCTCTTCAAGCACGTGTTCGACTTGCTGTCGCTTCAGAGGTGAGTCTGTTGCATGTAAAAGTCGTGAATACATCTCGAGAAACTCTTCTAAAGCAACTTGTCTACAACGGTCTTGAAAATCAGACGAGTGCATGAAATGTTCTCCTTTCCATCATTTTCGCTAGATGCGGTGAAAAAATAGTAAGTAAAATAAGATGATTTTTTTGATGATGTTCCTATTGGCTGTTGTTATGGCTAACAAAGTATAACGTCCACCACACGTGTGATTAGCTCTGTTTCTCATAGTAGTTTGTCGGGACATACTAGATGAATCAGTCGATGATATGAAGCAAAACTGATCAGATAGAAGCGGTTTCGACACTTGGGGTGGAAGTGTGAAGAAGTTCGACAAGTTGATCTCGATTATCGAGTAAGTCCTCCAAAGAATGTTTCGCAAGTTCTTGATGAAAAGCGCGCAGTGCCTGTCCGAGAATCCCTTTGAGACGACAGGCAGGGGCGATGAGGCATTGCCCGTTCGGACTGAAGCATTCGACAATATCGAGCGGTTCCATCTGACGGACGACTGTTCCGATGTTAATCTCTTTTGGAGCATGCGTCAGTCGGAGTCCTCCGTTTCGTCCTCTGACAGATTCAACATAGCCAAGCTTCGTCAATTGCTGGGTAACCTTCATCAAATGATTCGGGGAGATTGCATAGTGTTCTGCGATTTGTGGCATCGGTACGATTTCATTAGGATGAGCAACGAGGTATATCAAAGTACGAAGTCCGTAATCGGTGTATTGTGTGATGCGCATGGTTATCACTCCGTTCGAACAAGGAATGCTTATTTTACTTTCGTTTATCAATTGCAGTCAGTAAAATAGTCAGCATCCTCAGTCATAAATGTAATTCAGGAATTCCGTAGAATCTCTTATTTTGGTGACGCTGTATCTTGATAATAAGTGGAAGCACTACTGAATTCAATACTCGTAGAAAATAAAGATAGGATGAATGATTCAAGTGAAGTCATAAAGTGATGAGTAGTCGCATAGAAACGAGAAAACTGTAGGGGAGGGCAATCAGTCGGAAATCTAAAAAATTCTTCAGAAAAGTGATGGTCAGGCAAGGAGATACTCCACTCGTGAGAAGAGAGGTTTATACATAAGACAAGACGCTGCCTGACATCCGGATGGACGAAGTTTTGAAAATCCAATTGCTCTTGATCGAGAAGTGAATACAGTCGTCGATACTCGACCAGTGAAACCGCTCTTTTCTTTTGAATGATCCGGATCGATAGAAGTCCAACGTTTTGTAAGATGTCATGATGTTGGAAGTGTTGAGACAATCTTGGCATGAGGGTCAAACATTGTGGTCCCGATGAGGTCGACATAACGAGTTTTCTCCTTTCTATCACAGCCTTAATACTGTTTAACAACAGCATAAATATGTTATTAATACCTTGAATCCAAGGGATATAAACTTCTTATACCCTGATAATTTATTAGTACTTTTGATACTAGTTTTTAGAGGGAGAAAATAATAAAAAAAGACTAAAAACATTGATACTTATTTCAAAAAAGATGTATTTTAAATAGCCCTTTATAACTATATTTATATATACATAATGAGGAAATACAAATTGTGCATCTAAAAAAATAGACGTCAAGAGGGTGAAGATAATGGATTCGGATACAGTCAATCTTTCTTCTGGTATAGTGTTGGATTCTTTAAAAAATCATGTAGCGATGATTCGATTTGATTTGCAAAGAAAAGTAGTCGATGTAAATGATCTCTTTGCGAAGACGATGAAATATCGGAAGGAAGAGATGATTGGTATGTATCATCACCTGTTTTGTCCTCCCTCCTTTGTCAATAGTAATGAGTATAAGGAATTTTGGGAGAAGCTGTTTTTCGGATTAAGTACTTCTGAAAAAATCGAACGAATTGATTCTCTTGGAAATTCCATCTGGTTAGAAGCGACCTACATGCCATTGATTGAAGACGGTCAGGTCGTCGGGGTCGTCAAAATTGCGACGGATATTTCGGAGCGGCAACAATTAGTCGAAACGTATGCGAAGACGTTCGATACAATCGCAGAGACACTTGACGAAAGAGCACTCTATGGGATTAAAGAGAGTGGATTATTGAAGAAGACGATTGAACATATGGCGAACGAGACGTTAGCGAATTATAAGGTCGTCCAAAACCTACAAAAACAGGCGGACGAGATTACACAGATTACTGCGACCATTAAAGGGATTGCTTCTCAAACCAATTTATTATCTTTAAATGCATCAATCGAGGCGGCGCGAGCCGGTGATCATGGTAAAGGGTTCAACGTCGTCGCAACAGAAGTCCGAAATCTATCGAAACTTGTCGAACGTGCTGTGGTGGATGTTCGGACAACGACTGAAAAGATGAACGGAGAACTGCAAAAAGTATTAAAGGTAATGGACCAATCAGCAAAAGATACGACGGACAGTCTTCAAGTGATGGAGAAAACCGTCGACAGATTCAATAGTATGGGAGAAACGGCTGGAGAGTTAAACGTGACCGCTAAAGCCTTTACGTCGATTGTTTGAGTGGTGCGATGACTCACTCGATGCTTTATCATACGATTCAAGTCCTTGATAGTAAGAGGATTTGAGTCGTATTTTTATGTATAGTCATTTCTATGCCGCGTTCAGCTCAGTAATATTTGTTTCTATTTCAAACAAGGGCACACTTACGTAAAGTAGCATGAGTCGTCAGTTCCTGATGTTTCGATGTATGATCTAGTCAAGAAATCAAATGAGAGGTGGAGTATATGAGTATAGTCGAGATGTTTGAGGTCATGGATCAAGCGAAGGGAAAACAGACACCAGATAAAGTGACATTGATTGATGCACAGCTTCGATTCGTTCGAGAAGTGGATGGTTCGATTGAGCACGTGACATGGTTCGTCGATATCGATCGATTGACAGACTTCATGCAGACACACTTTATCAAACAGACCCATTGAGGTCTGTTTTTTGTATCGATTTTACTTATAGGCTAACTCCTCAATAAAAATAGTGGTGTGGTAAATGTAACCAACTTTCTCCTGGTATTCACTGTATACTGAAGATAACTTATAAATCAGGAATGGAGCGATGAAAGATGAAACGAAAATGGATGGGTGCGAGCTTAGCGCTCGCAAGTGTTGGGTTACTCGTCGGACCACAGCAAGGTGCAGAGGCAGCGACACCGAAAATCAAGGTCCACTATATCGATGTCGGTCAAGGTGACGCGATTTACATCAAGATGCCAAGTGGTGAGGATATCGTCATCGATGGTGGCAACAAGGGGAAAGGTGATGCACTCGTCGCCTATCTAAAGAAACAGAAGGTCGGTGATATTGAGGTACTGATCTCGACGCATCCGGATGCCGATCATATCGGTGGGCTTGATGAGGTCCTCGACTCGTTCAAGGTCAAGAGCGTCTACGCACCGAAGGTCAAGCACACGACGCAAGCCTATAAGGACTTCTTGTTGGCGGTTAAACGTGAGAAGCTGACAATCAAGACGGCAAAGGCTGGTGTCTCACTTCCGGTCAAAGGTGTGAAGGCGCAGTTCGTCGGACCGGTCAAAGACTATGCGAAGAGTGATCTGAACAACTGGAGTGCGGTCTTACACGTCGCTTACAAGAAGAACACGTTCTTGTTCACGGGAGACGCGGAATTGAAGTCGGAGCAAGACATGATCGCGAAGAAGAAGACGCTGCGTGCGGACGTCCTCAAGGTCGGGCATCATGGGGCGAAGACATCAACAAGTGCGACGTTCCTCAAGTACGTTAAACCGAAGTACGCCGTCATCAGTGTCGGGAAGAACGCGTATGGACACCCGACGAAGGAAGTCGTGACGAACTTGAAGCGTGCGAAGGCGACGATGCTGCGGACCGATAAGAGTGGCACAATTGTCTTCGAAGGGAATGGATCGTCCTACACGATCAAGAAGTCGAAATGAAAAAGCGAAAAGGGATTATCGACCGAATTGAAGAGAAGTGGGTCGTCGTCGAGTTCGATGATGGGATGCGCGACATTCTGATTTCCCGCTTTCCGATGACGGTGGAGTCCGGTGATGTCATCTGGATGGATGAGTACGGTCATATCGAGAAGGACGACCGTGAACGGCAGCGACTCTCGAATGAAATCGATGAGCTGATGGAAGAACTATGGGAAGACTAAAAAAGAAATGAGCTGAAGCAGATGAATAAGTTAGGACAAGCGGTCGTCATCGTTGGGTTAGGGTTATCACTCGTTGGATGCGGCACACAAGAGACAATAGAAGATCCACCAAAAAAAGCAGCGAATCCGACTGAAAAGGTCGAGGTGGCAGAACCGAAAAAAGAAGATGTCTATTTCAAAGACGACACGTTAAAGATCGACATGGCGACCGTCAAGATTCTTTCGACAGAAGTACTTGAGCCGAGTAAAGAGTATTTCCGCGAAAAACCACAACTCGTTTTCACATATGAGACGACGAACGACAGCAAGAAGCCACTCAATGGGATGAATGTTTGGATTGCTTGCTTTGAAGCGACACAGGAAGGAACCGATACAATTAACAAGTTAGAGGTAGGGATGACGCCACAGGAAGAGAAGTATGCCTCTTATTTAGAGCATCAGTTGGATGATATTAAACCGGGTGGTACTGCAAAAGGGATTATGGCTTATGACATCGAGGACCCGAAGGCAGTCGTCACCTTGAAAGCAACCCAAGGATTATCAGGAAAAGAGTTGGGTGAGAAGAAGATTGAACTGAAATAAGAAGATGAATTGATAGAATCATATCTGGTGAAGAAAGGGAGATGACTATGAATCAAACATTTACAGAAGCGCAAGCACTCATTTTAGAAATGGGAGAAAAGTTTAAACCATATATTGTCGTAGGTCTTAAACAACGTTTAGAGATGGAAGAAATCATATCTACATTTGAAACGTATCTTCAAACACGAAAATTCGATCGTTCGGGACATCGGATCATTTCAAAATTTAGCTTTGAACAATTTATTTTGCAAATGAAATATTCTTAATTAAAAGAAGGCAATATGACTTCGCTTCAGGAAGCCATATTGCCTTCTTTTTTTGAAGTTCAAGCGCAAGAATATAATCATTTTTACGTTCAGCTATTTAAGATGGCACTGGCTTTCTTTTCAGCTGTTTTTTCATCTGTCCAGTCCATTTCAGACAGCATACTCGCTTGAACCTTTTCAATCTGTTCACGTGTGTAGCCGAGCTGCTCCATCGCGATGGCAGCATAAGCAATTGCTTGATTATTAGTCATGGTCAATCCTCCGTCTTGTCTGTATTGTCAGTTTTATCCTACTTTTTTATAGTACTTGATTTTAAAAGAAGAGAGGACATCTTTTTAACGGCTCCTGAAGTCCTGCTCCGGTACATTGAAGTGACGCGTCACGATTTGTCGGACCTTTTCTAGATCACGGTCTTCCGTCGAAATCATCTCGTCGTACCATGCTTTTTCGAGTACTTGTTCGGTCTCCTTACTGACGACTTCTGTATTCAGGATGTGATGGTACGGTCCCATCGCATCATCGAGGATGCGGAAGTGTTGGCTGATTGGTTCTTCGCCTGGGATGACGAGCGTATAGGCAACGGTCTCATGTTCGTCGAAGTCACGGTCGTTGGCTTTCGCGAACGGTTCGAAGAAGTCTGTCGCTCCATGAACCAGCATCATTGGTTCTTCAAAAGACGATAGATCTTGCTGCGTGTCCTGCTTAGCGATGCTCGTCAGGTAAGCACCGACGTCCTCCGATGAATGTTGCATGATTTGCTCCAATCGTTCGGTTAACGGTAATCCATGCTCGATGATCTGTGCTTTCTGTTCGATGTACTCAATCATTTTAATAGGTGATGCTTCGCGTTCCAAGACTTGCTCCTGCTCGAGTGAAGCATGGATCTCACGGATGAAATGACCGGATGTCTGATGGACTTCGTGCAACAGGTCTTCTTTATCGCGCAAGTCTCTCCCTTGCGTCCAGTTGGCGAGATACGACAAGGAAAACTCGTCCGTTGGAAAACCGAAGTGTGCTGCGACCGTGTAAGCGACCATCTCCGCTTGGAATTCCTTCTCATGTGGCTTTAACTCGATTCCACGCTCTTCATTTCGTTCCACGTTGTGCAGATTGGCATGCGCGAGTTCATGAATCAGGATGGTCAGGTTCTCAATATCCGAGTTCCGCGGATTGAGGGCAATCGCGTTCAGTTCCGGATAGAAGCATCCTTTCGCGGTACCAAGCTCGCTTAAAGGCTGATCGAGTATTTTCACGTCTTGTGTCTCAGCAATCCCGTTCAACGCGCGGCGAAACGATTCCGCCTCGCGAAGCGATCCATTTCGATGATAGGAAGCGAAGAGCTCAGAGACTTCAAGTCCCTTTTCCCGTGCATCGGTCTGTGTGTACTCGAAGACATGACCAATCTTGTAGTACATCGCTTTCCGCGTCGGAAGAGAACCTTCCTTGGCACGCTTTTGCTCCGTCTTCGTCGCGTCCTTCCACGCCACCCACTCCGTCTCTCGTTTGATGAACGTAACAGGGGAGGGAACGAAGATCTTGATCCCTTTCTCTCCTTTTTGGACATGGACACCTTGCTTCTCCCAGTACGCATAGGAACCGACGGCACGGGCACCTTGGAACTGTTCCTCGATCAACAGCATGTTCCGCGTCGAGTAGCGATGGAACCGGCTCATGAAGTCGAGGTGTTCCTTGATGCTCTCCTGACTGACGAAATGGGAGGCGAGCTGTGTCTCCATCTTATCGGTCAACGCTTGGACTTCCTTCTGGTAATCCTCACGCGTCTTCTTCTGGTATGCCATACCACTCACGCCCCTTCCGACGAAACGGATGAATCAGCAGCACCTTCAAAATCGTTCAACTCTTCTAATACCATCGGATCGGTAGCCAGTCGATCGAGTAGTAGATGATGGCGATTACGTGATACCGGGAGTAATACCATGGGTTCTTCCTGTAAGAGTTGCAGTAGCGCGTGTTCCTCCTGTGAAAAAGGAATGTCGTAGCGCGCTTGATGAATCATGACGGTGACGTGGGTCGGATGCAATTCGAGAAATGTCGCGAGTGTGAAGGCTTCGAGTCGTTTCATTTGTGAATCATCCTTTCTTCATCTGAATGCTTATGTTGCTTTCGTTGGTCGATTCGCTTTCTTACAGCCGTCTCTGCCGTCTCAAGAAACGAGGGACGGTATTCGGTCGTCGGAATGATGTCTTCGATGCTTTCCGTCTGCATCAAGGCTTGTACGAGTTCGATCAATACCTGTGTCTGAAGGTCTGTTTGTTGGACGCTCTTTCGTAACGGAGAAAGACTTTTCGTGATCTGTTCTTCCCAGAACGACGTCAACTCTTGCTCGATTTGTTTCGAGACGGAACGACTGACATAGTTCAAATCCCATTGCTTTTTGATCATCTCTTGATAGTCGCGGATGATATGATCGATTGCCGGACCGATCCCGGACAACCGTTCTCTTTCCCGGTATTCCTCTAAAAATTCAGCGGTCACGGCACTCATCTTGATCCGGACTTGTTTTGTTTCCTCCATTGCCGGTCACCTTACCTTTCGTGTTGGACTTCCTGTTCAAGTTGTTCAAACGCACGCTGATTCTTGATGTGGTCCCATTCATCATTCATGTGTCGTCCGATCCGATAGAGTGTCTCTTGCATGATCCGTTCACGTCGAAACGCTGATCGGATTTTTTGTTTAGGTGAGGATGTATCCCCCTTCGTAGGCTTCGGGAACGACTTATCTGATTCACGCATCTCGGACAGGATGGCGTTTCCCATTCGTGTATAGAGATCCTGTTCTTTCGTCTTCCGATAAGTCGCTGCTTGCGATGCCGATCCGTAACTTCGCTCGTAGAATGCGACTTCCGTATCGAGTCGTTGCTTGAACGTGGCGTGTTCTTTCTCGAAGTGCGTCGTAAGGTACGTGTCAGTCAATTGATTGAGTGAAGGACGCAGTTCTTGCATGCCGTTCAGGTTGTAATACCACTGGCGCTTATCGTCCGGTAGTCGTTTCTGAATCGCTTTATACTGACGTACAAGTTCCGGATGTAGCACGCGATTTGAAACGGATAGTGTTGCATGATTTCGTTTGTGCGCGAGAACTTCATCACGGATGAAGGCATTCAACTTCTCCTGTTCCCGTGTCCGATTGGCAAGCGTATGGACGACTTGTGCCTTCATCTTCTCAATCGTTTTCGGTTTCCGTTTGCCACGTTCGCGTGGATGCATCGTCTCGACTGTCGCGACATGGACATGGATGTTGTCCGTGTTGTAGTGGATGGCGGCGGTCCATGTCGCATGCATCATCTGTTCCTTTTCAATCATCAGCGCGGTCGCGTTCCGTGTCGCCTGCATCAACCGTTGTTCATCGATGTAACGATTTTCTTTGACACCGACTTCCTGTAACCACGATTCATCGAACGAGATGACGTCCTGCCAGAGGATGCTACCGTTCTCTTGTGCCCGTCGGAAGATATCGCGTAACTGCTCTCGTTCCCTCGCATTCAATCGGTCTTGCGTCGCTGTGAAGAGACCACTTGATTTCAGTTCGTCTTCCATATAGTCGTGGTAGTTCTCGAATTGATGCGATTGTGCTTTCGTCTCCGGACGATCGATGTAGCTGAGGTAGGTCGTGTAACGCCGCGCACGTCGGTTTGCTTGCGGCAACTTGAACTTCGACTTGATGATGACGCCGGGAATGTTACTCATCCTGCATCACCTCACGGAAGAGTGTAGTCAAGAGTTCGAGTTCGGTTGCACTCCGCTTGAGATGCAAGGTATTCGCTTCGAGCTGTCGTTCGAGGCGCGTGATTTGAGTCGATTGGACACCGTCCGAGCACCAAGTGGTCAGCAATCCTTTCAATAATTCTTGTCGAGAACACATCTGTTTCTCCGCCTGTTCGTCGAGTTGTTTGACGAATCGGGGGTCGATGTCACGAATCAAGAGATCCATTCGTCTTCCTCCTTCCATTACAAAAGTGAGTCTCAATGTTCTAAAAAAGTTAAATGACTTTCGAACAATTGCTTTGTTCCTCCTGTCATTAGAAGTGAGAAAGGTTATCCTACTTAGACAAAGAACGGAGGAAACATATGCAATCCATCATCGAACACGGTTACGCATTTGGAGAAGCCGTGAGCGTCTCCTTGATCGTGGAACTTTTAAAAATCCTGTATGCGAAGACACGCACACGTGAATCTGTCTCAGTTGATATGAGTGACGCTTCTAGTGCAAAGAAAGAATCACTCGGTATGAATTAATAAATTTTTCCATTTGTTGAAACCTCACTCTTTTGAATGCTGTATAAGGATGAGAGGAGGGGATGGAAGATGTCGGTTTGGGTGCTCGCGCTGTTCGGATTAGCTTTTAGTTTTGGTTCGTTTTATGTCATGTTGAAAGTATTTGAGTCGTTAAAAAGATAATCCTAGAACACATTCAACGAGCCGAGATGCTCGTTTTTTTATTGGACTCGATAGAAGAACGATCAAGTTCTCCAGCCAAAAATCAGAAGCAGTAAAAAGCAAATGGATCTAAAATCATGAAAAAGAGCATAAGGGGAAACTGCTATCACTCAGCGTGCTAGCCTAGGCGGAGCCTAGTGTTTCCCTGATATCATCAAAATCGCCAAAAGGTCACACCGCGTGCCACTAAAAACCGCATTTTGGCACGGTGTTTGCCACCTTACCATTTCATTTCACGTGCTTTAATGCGCAGCTGATCTTGTCTTTTTTCTTCTTGCGTGAGTTGTTTTTTCAATTCCATTTGTCGTAACAGTGCGTCTTCTTTGTCTTGCTTCAGATTGAAGATTTCATCCTCACGTTCGACTTGTTCATCGAGTGTCAGGTCGGGTAAGGTGGCTTGTTTCATCTCAATGTCTTGTTCAATCTGTTGGATGAGAGAAGCTAGTTCCGTCTGTTCGCGCTTCATGTTCTTGATCCGTTTTTGACTTTGTAGGTGCTCGTCAGCGAGAAAAAGTTGTGCATAATCGTCCGCTTGTTGTTTAGAAAGTGACGTCTTTAGTACACGTCGTTGATCCATATAGAGTGATTCGACGAGCGCATCTTCTCGCTTCGTCACACTCAGCTTCTCGAGTGACTGTTCAGGTTTAATGACATACAAGCGGAGTGCTAGTTGATCAAAGTCACGCGGTACATCTTCGATTTCAAAGATGTAGTGCTCGTCCTGCTGATAGACGACACGGACGCGTTGCTCATCCGTCGGGCGTTCCTTATAAGCGATACGCGTGACAAGTCTCGTCGCGTAATCTTGAGGTTGATCGAACCGGAGACGGATGCGCATTTGTTTTCGCTGCACATCATGGGACCAATCGAGAAGCGTGACGGTCTGTCCATTCGTTAACCGTTGTTCTTCGCCGATGGGTGTCGCATTGATCGGTTGTTCCTCGGCAAAGAAAAGGGAAGAGAAGCCGAAAAACAGAAAGCCGATCAGGAAGAACAGACCTGTTCCGAGGTACAGTCGTGACCAATCACGGGTAAGCGTCTTTCGCTTTCCTGGATGCATTTAGACACCTCCTGACGTTTGAAGGCTCTTCATCTGATCGACAACGTAACGTTTATCTTGATGCGTAAAGGTCAGTTCAACTAATTCTTCAGACGTCTCTTCATAACCATTGGCATCGATCGTCAATGTCCGTTTGAAGCGGACGAGACAATGCTCTGGATCGTCCCGATTTGGAAAGACTTCGATGTCCGAGACGGAGGCGGTGAACTTGTTATCGCTTCCGCTACTCGCGAACAACGTTTGTTTGATGGACTCCGACATATACTGATCGGCTTGTCGTTTGCGTGTTGGATAGGTCCCATCCTCCCATGTGAAGGCGAACGTGATAAAGCGTTCCGCGCTCTTCGAAATGATTGAATTTTGTTCTTGCTCTTGTTCATTAGTTGAGATGGACGGATCTGACACCGTCGTTTTTGGTAACACATTCTTCTCGTCTTTCTCGACGATTCGATGCGATTCATCTGCTGCCATCGAACGATATTGATAGACATTGGCACTGATTGACAGCAGCAGACAGAACAACACGAGCCATAGGAGATGACGACTCGTCAATGCCATAGTTCATCCCTCCCTATAGCGAAAACAGTGGTGCCGGATCAATGTGACCGGACCAATCACTCGTCTTAAATTCGATGTGCAGATGATTCCCGGTCGAACGTCCGGTCGAACCACACATCCCGATCGCCTGCCCAGCCTCAATCTTCTGACCCGTCTTAACCTGACGTGCGGAAAGGTGGGCGTAAGCGGTAATCCAGTCGCCCTGTTTGATTTGAATCAACTGCCCATACGGTCCGCGTAGACCACTATAGGTGACGGTACCGGAACGGACGGCGTGGACGGTATCGGTATCGTGACAACTGAAATCGATCCCCGTATGAACGTCCGTCTTTCCGAAAACAATCCGTGATCCGAACCCCGACGTCATCTGCAGCGGGATGTCGAGCGGAGCATGAAGTTTTCCTTTGATGGGTCCCGTCTTGCCTTCTGCCAGTACCGTCGGTGTCAGATAACGGAGGACGGCATCGACATACTCGATGTCACCGTAACAGGCTTGATGCTCGATTGCGCTCGGACGATGGCATTGATAGATGCCGCTCTTCTTGACGCGTTGGTACATCATCTGGGAAAAAGAAATCGCGAGTTGTTTCGTATAGCGTCCTCCGTTTTCTTGAACGTAATCAATGAAACCACCGCCGAAGTTGTAACTCTGGAGCGTCAGCTTGACGTCCTTGTTCGCTTGCCGGAAGACAGATGCGAAGTGCTTCACGCCGTAACGAATGCTCTCGTCAGGAGAGGTGATGCAACCAATCCGTCCGCACTTCGATTCACTCGCTTGCATTGGATCGTTCCCGCGTCCACCGCTTTCTTGCATCATCAACGCAAGGACGACGTTCGTCTGTCCCTCGAGTTGCTCCTTCTTCAATTCACGCGAAATCGCTTCCCGGTATTGTAGAACATCATCACTGACTTGTAGGCTTGCGTCCGAGTAAGCGATCGGTGTCTCCGTTGCTTGTTCGTTCTCGATCCCGGTCAACGTATCGAGAATCCCTGCGACGATGATGATCAGTAGAAGGAGCAGAAGCGCGATCCCGAGGGCAATCAGACGATACTTCAAAGTCAGGAGTCGCCATTTCATCCGGACGGCGACACGTGCCGACTGCCGGACCGTACTCCACATCAGGCACCACCTCCGAACAAGGTCAACTCCTCGGGTGAGACATCGACATCGAAAATCAGCGTCTTCACACCGGAGATACTGAGGACGATCCGTCCCGTCTCGAGCGACGGGATCAACCGCGTCTCACTCTCCGTCAACTGTCCGTCGAAGACGGTCTGGATCGTCGGGATGCTCTCGGCATCCTGTTCGCCGATGAACTTATACTGCGTCAGCTGGAACAACGTCTTGACGTTCTCTGCGTTCTCCGACTTCGAGCCAGTCGGGACGAAGTCCGTAATCAAGTGGGAAGCGAAGAAGATGCCACCGAAGTATTTCCGTGCTTCGCGCATGAACTGTTGTAGGTACAGGATTGCGGGTTGGGCGATATCGCGTGTATTGATTAGATGATGCGCCTCATCGATGACAATCAGATACTTGAAGGCATCCTCGATCAACAGCTCGCCCTGGTTGTAACTACGGAGTTGTCCGGCACCGTTGAGGATCATCCCGTCCCAGAGCATGTTCATCAGATTGAAGACCTGTGCCTGAAAGATTTCGTCCTTCAGATTGGTCAGGTTGCGTAGCGGGAACGACACGATCGCTTCCTCATCGAACCGCTCGATCGAGGAATGCCCATCGAAGATATTGCCGTAGTTGTGGACGAGATTCGTGATCGCGAGCTCGATGTTCTCAAGACGACGGATACGGTTCGTACTGATTGTCTCGCGGATCGTCGTCCGCGTAACGTCCACATACAATTCAGAGCGGACGAGCGCTAGGAAGTCGGAGAAGACAGGATAGGTGTTTGCCGGATGCGTCGTGATCGGTGCGTCACCGTCCTCATTCCAGAGCCCTTTCTCGAGGTAGAGTTGCCGGAGCAGGATTTCGAACTCGTTCGCTTCTTCCTGCGTAGCTGCCGGATTGATGTAGTGATAGAAGACCGCAATCTTCGACAGGTGTTGCATGAACGAGAGCGCCTCATCCGCCGATCCGTCGGCATGCGTCACCGTCTTATAGACATGGAGTGGATTGATCCGTCCGGCGGAACCGTCAAGTGCGATTTCCTTCCCACCGAGCTGTCGTACGAGGTCGGAGAACTCGCCCGTCACGTCTAAGATGCGAACATGGTTGCCTTTGATGGCTTGATCGAGAACCGTCTTCTTGAGCAAGGTCGATTTCCCGGATCCCATCTTGCCGATCATCAAGGCGTTGTAGAACTTCCGTTGCTTGTCCTTGTGGAACAAGTCGAAGATGACGCTCCCGTTCGTGTCGGTCGTCCCGTAGTAGGTCCCGGTCGGATCCTGTAGCGACGTGAAGTGGAACGGATAACCTCCTGCAATCGAGAGCGATGGAATTTCTTTGCCACGACGTCGGTTCGGTAGTTTTTGTTGTTGCTCGTAGCTGAGGAACAGGCTCTGCCATTCCCATTCCTGTTCGTTCAGGAAGACGGTTGCGCGGAAGTTCCGCGCCTCCAGTTCCTCCATCACGTCCTGGACTTGGCGTTCGAGTGCTTCGAGCGTCTTCGCTTTGACGTAGAGACGGAGATGCAGATACTTCATCGTCTCGCCTTGTGTGATCTGTTCGTAGAGTTCATTCAGTTCCTTGTAGGTCTCGCGTGCATCAATCCGGTCGACATTATCCTTCGCATTCTCGTAGCGCGTATTCTGCTCGGCCATCGATTTGTTGATGGTCCGGATCATCTCCCGTTTATCCGCCGTCCCGATGTCGAGCGTCGTCAGGACACCGGGGAGGTTGAGGATCGGCTCGAGCCAGAAGTCGTAGACGGTCGATTGATACTTATAGACATGGAGGCAGGCGAGGTACCCGTCGCCGGTCCGGACATAGTTCGGCTCGAAGCGAATTCCGCCTTGCGGTTGGATGGTTTGGACGAACGTCGGATTGTAGCCATTCTGTCGTTTGATTGTCTCCGGGTCCTGCTTCCGTAGGAAACGTGTGCGCCACATGACATCATCACTCCTTTCCGTCCTGAGTCGGTTTCGTATTCGGGTTGTGCAGCTGGAACAACACATGCATTTTCTGTTCGAGCGTCAGTTCGACCATCGGGTTGCTGCGTCGAAGTAGTTTCGTCAATTGATGCTTTCGTTCCCGCAGCATCGCCTCATCCGGGGCATAAAAAAAGAGGAGATAGTCGCGATTGGTGCGATGCTCCTCGAGGTAGATCAGTTCCTGTTTCTTCTTCTGCAGGAACGGGCGATAGGCGGTGTTTTGATTCTGCCGTAGCTGTCGTTCGATACGCTGTTTCTGTTTCTCCAAATTAAGTGGTGTATTGAGCGGAATCACCTTCAACGGATGAATATATGCCTGCAACAGATAGGCGAGGGAGAAGATATCATGGTCCTTCTCCGTCTCGGACAACCCGTAGATATCCTTTGAAGTCAGCTGAATGATGTCGCAGAATGTCCCGTCCTGCATCTCGAACCCATCGAGCGCCGTGGCATCAATGATTGGTAGCAGAGAGGCGACAGAAGGCGGGATCCGGATGCGTTTTTCCTTCCGTGTTGGAGGTGTCGTCAATTGCATCTCATCGAGCCAAGTAATGTCTGTCGTCGGAATTGTTTTAGATCGTTTCTCTTCCGATAAACTCATGCCATCACGCTCCTTTCGATCCGTCCTTACCGTCTGTCAATGCGATATACGTGTCTTTCTTCTTCATCAGCGCGTAATAGAGCACGTGAATCATCCGTTTCTCTGGATTCGTCGTCGGTCGGATGACGAGGAAGAGTCCGAACGCGACGAGGAAGAATGTGAATGGCAGATGTAAGGCGTCCGGGATGAACGGCAGGGCAATCAACCGGACGATGATCAAAGCGACGAGAAACAGTAAATCATAGAGATAGAGCATCTTATTGATCTTCAGCTCGGTCGTGACTTCGTTCGGAATCCGGTACTGGCGCTGTTGCATGGTCTCACTCCTTTTTCGGGTCTAGACGCGGGACATCGGTCGAGTACATCCGGGACGATTCTGACGTCACACGTGTCTGCGTTTGTTCGACATGCTTGAGTTCTTTTTGTGTCGTCGTCTCCAGTGTCTGATAGATCGACTTTCGTTGCCGCTGTGTTCCGGATGATATCTCTTGCGACTCAGTGATAGAAGGTGAAGAATTGCTCGCGCCTGAAGAGGGTAGAGTATGTGCTGTCTCTTTAGGTGTCGTGTTAGATGTTGATCCTGAGTGAATAGAAGATGGATTAGGTGCACGTGTTCCAATAGGTTGTTCCGACGGTGAAGTAGGTTGCGATGCGACAGTTGTTTCAGAGGTATTGAACGCATCAGATGAAGTAGTTGGTTGTGCCTTCATCGATCCATCGGGCATCTTCGGTTGTGAAACAGGTATTTGCGATGATGACGGAGTAGTCGCAGGTGATTGTGGTGAGACGGAGTTCGAACGGCTTGGCATGGACTCTTTTGATGTTGTTGCAGTCGGACTCTCCAAATTCGTGTCGTGCGTCGATAAATCAGTGGATTCAATGCGCTGGTTCTCTTGTCCGGTTGATCGTGAAGTGCGCTCTTGTACTTGCGAACGAACTGGCAAACTGTCAGACGAACGATCCGGACGACCCGTCGGTGTGCCACCACCTGATGGCGGATTCGGTGGTAACTTTGTACTGGCAGCTTCTGAGGCGGATGGGGTAGTTGGTTGTGATGTCCTCTTCATCGTCTGTCCAGCGACACGAGCCCCTACTTTTGCCGTTCCTTTCCCGACAGCATACGCACCAAGTGCGACACCCCACCCGCGTTTCAGACCCGCATCGATCCCGAAGAGGCGTTCGACCATGTTCGGTCCATCAATCAAGGCAGCAGAGAAAGCAATCAATGCGATCAAATAGGCAAGACCATCGAGTGTATCAGCAAGATAAGCCGTCCCAATTGTGTAGAGCTTAATTGAGACGAAAATCAAGATAATGACGAGGAACGTATTCAGGATGCTTTGAATGACCTTCTTCGTCTTTTGTCCGCTGTGTAAGTCAGCAGGGGCGACTAAAATCGCTAAAACATAATTAAAAGCCAACTCGAACGAAAGTCGAGCCAGCTTGTAGGCAATCGAGAAAAGAGTGAAGCCCATCACGCCAAGCGTGACAAGGATCGTCAGCCAGTTCGGATGATACCGATAGTAGTACTGGTTGTTCCATTCAACACCGCTCTGGTCTAACTCGGTTTCGGTCATTTCTTTCCCATTCCAAGCAAGTTTGTTCTGAGAAATATCTTCACCTTCTTTACTCAATCGATACTCATCGCTATCAAATACATCATTGATGTCTATATTCTTGATTTGGCTTGCTGGAATAGAGTTTGGAATTTTAATTTTTGTATCTTTGAAAGCAGTTTTATCGTATTCGACTAAATCATGTATATTTTTTTGGAGCACTGATTGTGATAGAGTATGATCCCGATTTTCATATACTCCATCTTGATTGATGCTTGTAATGGCTTTGTCTGTGAACTCACTTGTCTTTATCATTGTCGGAGATAACAACCCTAAAACTAACAAAGTGATAAACAGATTGATGAGAAACCCTTCTCGATCAAATTTTTTCTGAAAAATCATCAAGTAACCGGTGAATAAAAAGCTCCCGGCTAAAATGACATATAAAAAAGGTTGAATCGTCTGAACGAATTCAACCACTTGAGGATTATTAAAGAATGATTTTATGAGGAGGATGTCGTCTGTAATCTGTTCAAGACCATCGATGATGAAGGAGAGACCTCTAACGAGAAGCCAACCAATAGAACGAAGCGCATCTCTCACTAAATCACTGATGCTCAGTAAGTCTTGAAATTCCTCCAGTTTGGATGCTAAATCTCCATTAGCCATGATGGTCCTCCCTTCTCTGTCTGCTTTTAATTAATAAAAGAGGCTACTTCATCTTCGATTGCCTTGTCATCTAACGTAGTAAGGTCGAGAGAACGAACTAATTTACCATTCTCTAGTTTGTACAGACGACCACCCTTTAATTCTCCATGTTCATCTGTAGCACGATTTTCTAAATCTTTTCCGTTAGGTTGAAAAGGATTAAACAAGTTTACTTGTACATCTTCTTTCTCAGCGATGTCCTTCACTTTATCTACATAAGGCTCAAATTCTGCTTTACTGTCGCTATCGACAAGTAAGAAATTGCTTTGATCACTATCTTTTAGTTGATCAATTTCTTTTACAGAAACTTGTTTAAGAGACTTTGCTTCACTATTTTCACTACAACCGACCAAAAGTAACGCAGAGGAAATCAATAGTCCGGAGAGTACTCGTTTCGCTTGCATGCCTCCACCCCTTTTCCTATGATGACACCTGTTTCGAATCCGTTAGATCGCCATTACTGACGTGAACCCGGAAATCGAATGTGTCTATAAGCGTAACAGTTTTTCGGTCGCCTGAATCTGGGTCTTCTTCCTCAAATATAACGAGGAATCCGTCCTGGGTCTGGATGTTTAAGACTTCTCCGCGACGGAGGCGTTTCTTATTCTCCTTGATGATGGTCGCGATGACGCGGAGTTCACGCTGAACGCGTTCCGTGCGTGTCAGTTCTATCATATGATGCCCTCCTTAGGTGCCATGCCGAAGTTTCTCGAGTCGTTTACTGATGATTGTCTTCAAAAAGTGACGCTGGTTGTCCGTCACAGGTATTGTTTTATCAAGAATGCCTTGTTCGAACAGATCAATCGATAACGTATCGTATTCGGTCGTCTCAAAGATCGAGCGGAGAATTTTCGGCTGCAGGACATCGCAAACGCGCCATTCTGTTGCGTCAAGTATGTCCTTATCCGTCTCAACCGTTTTCGATGCAACTGAGGCGTCAAGATGGAAGGGGACACGAAGCGTATTCAGATCGAGGTGGGCATGCGCGCAGGGAATGACGAGGTCGTTGATGGAACGGTCCGTGTTAAAGTCATCCGCCAAGTATTCATAGCGGTATTTCATCGCCGTTCGTCCGGTCAGGAAAAGAGGATAGGACTGGATCCGTTTCTGTTGTTTGTCTTGCCGCTTGATGACACGGATAATCAATATCTCTCCTTCCTTCAATCCCATCACCTCGGTTGCCGTCAGCAAGCGCCGACCATCGACACTCTCCGTCTTTGACTTTGAAAACGAAAAGGTCTGTCCGGAACGCGACTTCGTGACGATCGTTTGCTCCCCGAGCTTCTTCGAAATCAATTCTGCCGTCGACTCATCTGCTGTCAATAAGTAGTGCGTGTTCCCGCAGTTCCCGTCGATCGTCTTCCAATCCTCCCCGTAGAGGTTCTCGAGTTGTGCGTAGGACTGGATGACGAGGTTGAAGCGGATGTTCCGGCCGAGACAGACGGTGATGATGTTCGCCATCCCTTCAATCGCTGGCATGTTCCCAAATTCGTCGAGCAGGAAGATAACCTGGCGTTCACAACGTCCGCTCGTCGCTTGCGAGGCGACGCGAGCGAGCGAGGTATAGACTTGTTTGACGTATAGTGAGGCGATGACATTCAGTGTTGGATCATAGTCCGGAACGATCAGGAACACGGCGACGGGGCGCGGATGCTGACGAATCTCCCGGATGTCGATCGGTGCATCCGTCGTCCAGTCGAAGAGACCGACCGTCTCGGCTCTCCAACCTGAGAGTGACACGGTATACTGCTGTCCCTCACTTTCTACGGTGATATCGGTATCCACTTCGAGGATTTCTTCGTGATGGAGTACAAAACTCCCGTCGTCGTCCGTCGTCAAGGCGAGTTGTTTTCCACTTGGAAAGTAGAACGTCAACCGTGACAAGGGAAGGGCACGTCCACGAATCCAACGATTGAAACCGATCAGTTTCATATCAAGTGAGTTCTGTGCCGTTAAACGTGCCGTCGCATCAAGCGTGAAAATCCCGAGCTTAGCATTCGTATTGGCGAGGATACTCGCGCGCGTCTGCCCACCGGAGAAGTGAAGCGTCGCGTATTGCATACGTGCCGGGTGATTCTCCGGAAACGATGCGAAGAAGGCGTCGAGTGCCGATTGTTCCTGTCCCATTCCATCGATGATCGTGCGTGAGCCGAGATCGGATAACATCAAAGCGACGTTATACATCGTGATCTTCTCCGGTTCATATTTTGCTTGTTCGCATAATCCGAGAATCAAGGCGGTACAAAGGTCCGTCGAAGAGTTGCTCCAGAACGGATCCTTTGCCTTCGGGTCATGATAGAGCATGTAGGCGACCGAACGGGCATACTGTTGGGCGAGGGAGTAGTTCTCGTCCAAATAGGCGTCGATCGTCAGCTGCAACAGGTTATAGGACATCGATTGCGACGGATTCATCAAATTCAGGACTTCGACTTGATAGCCGCGTGCTTCGAGTGTCTCTTTGGAAGCGGCAAACAGTTCGCCTTTTGGATCATTGATAATCAAGCTCGCTTGGCGTTCGGCACGACTGTAGAGATCGATCGTCGAGAAGACAAACGTCTCACCCTTCCCGGATCGTGTCGTCCCGATGACGAGATTGTTGACAGCACTATCATCGATGTAGAGACGATCACGATAACGACCAACCGGGACACCACCAGATCCGCTATAGGTCTCTTTACGGTCCGGAACATCGCGATACTGCTGTTTCAGCTCTTGGAACGTCGTGAAGCGGGCACTACCTTTCTGTGCTGCCTTGAGATCGCGGAAATTGAGCCAATACTTCAATAAGAGAAATCCTCCTAAGAGGAAGCAGACACCGAACAAAGCGAGAGCGAAGGAGGTCGACCAGGCGAGCGTCGTCCACCAACTCGATTCGTATCGTAGCGGGGAACCGGTCGTTAACTTCCCGTCTTGAAAGAGATTTTGGATTGTTTGTTGTAAGAACTGAAATGCTACGTTGAGTACTAAGAACAACACAGTCGGTAAAGCAATCAAAAAGGCAACACATCGCCACAGCCAAGCGGATGTAACGAGAGAACGAAGTGAGAAATTCATCATTATTTCAGTCACCACACTTTCATTAAAGAAGTGAAGACGCTTGTCGTTGCTTCGCTTCGAGCGACGCATTGAGCTTTTCGAGTTCTTCCTTGTCTTTCTTCTCTGATAACTGGCGCTTTTGATCTTCGAGTGCTTGAATCTCTTCGTCCAGTTGGATGAGTGTTGCTACTTGCTGTTTCAATTCTTCGTTGTGGACCGCCTTGACGCTCTCTTGTGCTTTCGTCACATCTTTTAATGCGATGTAAGCGCGTGTTTTGGCTTCCTGACGAGCTGTCGTCATCTCGACGTCCGGAAGCGAGACGGCGCGTTTATAGTCTTTCTGCAAGATAGCAAGATCGAACGTTCCTTCGTCCGTCGGATAAACGGCTTGGAAGGCTTGTAACGTCTCCTGACGCTTCGTCGCGAATTGTTTCGACTGCATGATGATCATCTCGACATCGATTGGATCCTTCGTCACGGAGACCGCTTGGTTGTAGTCCTGTTTTTCGACATACTGCGTAATCAGGAATTGCTGTTGTTCATCGTTCAACGACTTTCGTTTTTCGAGTCGTTCGACGAGTGGACCCGTCTCTCCCATCAACGCTGCTTCATACAACGGTTGCCAATCTGACGTTGCCGCTTGGACGCCGCTCGGTGGATCCGGCTGCACGAGTTGGACAACGGACAACGCACCGAGGAGCAACAGACTCACACCACTGACGCTGTAGACGAGACGACGTTGTCCGCGACGTAAACGGGAGATGTGTGTCGCATCCGGCTGTTGCTGAATCGCTGACGTCGTCATCGTCTTGTAGGATTCCGGTGTTAAACGTTCCAAGTTCTCGAGCAACAGGATCTTTTTCGTCGCATCCTCCTTCCGGATTCGGATGCGTGGAATCCGATCCTTCAGCTGCAGATAAAGATTTGAATAGGTCGGGTCACCAAACTGGAACGTCCCTTTGTAGACGAGTTGGTCAGCATCATCGAAGATCCGGAACTCACTCGCAAACCGTTCGTTTGCTTGCTGAGCTTCTTGATGAATTTGGATCGATAGTAAAAGCGCCTCCTCATATGGGAGACGCTCATAGTTCGGAAAGGCGTCTTTCGGTACCTCCGTGAAACGAACAAAGAGCATACATTCTCCTCCTTTGATGCGAGACATCGCAACGAAAGCAATAAAAAAAAGCCATCCATTTTGGAATGACGGTCTGTGGGATCACTTGTCCAATTAGAATTTGATGTTGTCGTTGACCATCTCCGCCAGCGTGAATGCACCCATGACGATAATCAGACCGACGGCACCACCGACGAGCCATCCGACCGCTTTCGAGCGTCCACGATCTCCTCCAAAGATGAAGTAGAAGCCACCAACTGCGAAAGCGATGGCTGCCGCGATGACAGCGAGTCCTTGAAAGAACTGGAGTAAGCTGAGTCCTGTTTCATTCAATCCCATCTGTTTTCCTCCTCTCAATCCCGTGACGCGGATGCAGACGATGTGAAGTTCAGTTTCGAGTCGAGTGCTTCCAAGATCAGTTCCTGGTTTTCTTGGATGACGAGCTGATGCTGAGCGTCGAGCCACTCCTCATAGTCTTTCCCTTGGATCCGGAGCAACTTCTCAGCAAAGGTCTTGTTCTGCTTCTGTTCACGTGTCGGCATAACATACACTCCTTCCTTGAGATTGATGCGCAGCAGCACATCCTTAAGGACAGTCGGAGTCGAGCAGGGCGGTGGGTTTGGAGCACGTTATCCCACGAACTCTAATGCCCGGTATCAGACATCTGTCTAGGGTTTTTCGCTGACCCTCAACGAATATGTGACCTGTGGGCGAGTTTTAGGCGACTCTCGCCAAACCATTTCTGCGTATATCCCGCTCATCCGGTCACTCGTGAGGGACACGCCATTATATGATTGTGTGGACTGTCCTTAGCGATATGCTGCTACGGTCATCAAATCATATTCCTATTATCATTGGTTTGTGATATTTCATAAGTAGATACTTATTCATAAAGCGTTTATTACTGGTGAACTAGTCTGCGACGTGATACGTGAATCAGTTCATCGTTCGGATGCTTTCGTTTTGCAATCACTTGATTCTCTCCGACGACGGTCCGAATACGGTAATAGAGTTGCGAAATTTCTTGCGTCTCTTTACTCTCTTGTTCGATCGCAATTCGTCCGTGCAGCTGATAGATCTTACCGTCAAACGTGCGGACGGAATCTGCAAGTGGCAGTTCTGCTAAATCGAAACGTTCTTGCTTTAGGTTGGACCAATTTCTCTTCTTCTCCATCCTTAAGTCGAACTCATCCCAAGGAATAGATCCTAGCGTCTGCTCACAGGCTGTCGCAAGGATTTGGACATCCAGGATAGAAGGAAGTGAACGATTCCGCTCATAGGCGCTGATGGCTGCCTGTGATACTTCCCCGTATGTCTTTTCAGCTAACTCTACCTGACTCCATCCATGTTCGAGACGTTCACGTCGTAACCACTCTCCGAATCGGTACATAAACATGCTCCTTTCCTTCGAGAACCGTCATGTGACAATGTTTTCCTGGTTATAGTTAGAATATAGCAGATTATTCTGTTTATACAATGCATAATTTAATATATCAAACATATTACGTAATTTAAGTATTATTAAAACGTTTTTATATCAATGTTTAATGAATTTAAAGTACACTAATAAAATTGAATATGTATTCAAAATGTAAAAATAATCTTTTAATTTTCGTTAGTGTTTATGTAGGTAAAATCTTTAAATGAAAATGTTATATTATGTAAGATGCTTTCTTTTAGTTTTTTTTTAGTTATAATGTATTAAGAAGTACTTTTTAAGTGAGGGTAGAAAATGACTAAAAACTCATTCGGAAATCAAACGATATTGATGAGAGCATACCATGGAACATCTTTAACAAACGTAGATTCCATCGTCCAGAAAGGCTTCATTCCCTCAACTGGAGAAAATCAGTGGATGGGTGAAGGTGTGTATTTTTTCAGAGAAGATTTAGAACAAGCTAAAGTTTGGGCATACCATGAAAAAAGTAGACTTTTAAAAAGGAAACAATACACAAAGGCAAGAAAATATAAAGGGTGCGTTTTTGAGTGGAAAAGTGAGTTCCCGGAAGAAAATTTCTTAAATTTAGATACACGTGAGGGAGCTATATATTATCATCAACATTTAAGTGAATATCAAGAAATGATTGAATCAGAAGGGCTAGAAATTGAGGGGAATTGGTGGTATCATAACTCATTGTGTTATGAAGGAATTGATGATAAATATAAAGCTATTCAAAGAACCTTTTCAGTACCAAGTAAATATGATGAGCACGATACAATGATATTTAATACTCTAATGTTTTTGCCTATCAAAAAAGGGAAAGATACTAAAGAAATAGAAGTACCCAATATAGAAACCCACTTGTTAAATGGTTGCCAAATTGTTGTAAGAGACTCGGATCTCATTCAACAAGGGCAATTAGATTGGTTAGCTTGTTGATATTAACGTAAGACCTTGGAGGGATTACAAATGAATAAACAAGAACGTATGATGAAAATGAAAGAAAAAGTACTAAGAAAGCTTGAAAGAGACGGTGTGAAATACAATGTAAAAGCAAAAGGTGAAGGGAAGTTAATTGTTGTTGAAAATGGAGAAGTTATTGGTGAACTTGGATTACCAATACCGCAAAAAGAATTTCTTTCTGTTCTAGTAAAGGATTTGTCAGAAAATGCACATAATATGATTCCTGATAAAAATGTTTCTATAGAAAATTTTAATGATTTTCCAGAAACAGATGTTCCTGATCTTGACAGTAATATAAAATATTCTATTAACTTCAAAGAGTTTAAAATTAGTCCATTAAATAAAACGATTATTAGTATTTCCAACAAAAATTCTAATATATCGAACAATGATGTATTAGATACTAGTGACTCGATGATGATGTTAGGAGCAGCATAATAAATATGAAAAAATTGAAATTTGAGCGCTATAGAATCGACAACTTGTCTTTTAAACAAAATAATCAGTCTCAAGATAATAACAACATTAATGTAGCGATGGCATCAAATGTTGAACAAATAAATGATAATAGCGCTATTGTATCACTAATATGCCATCTGAATTCTGAAGATGAAAAATTTGAATTATCGCTTCAAATTTCTGGTGATTTTGTAGTTGAAGAAGATGAAAAAGAAGAAAATATTCATGGAGTAACAAACGAGATCTTATTTAATAGAAATAGTTTATCTATCCTATTCCCCTACTTAAGATCAGCTGTGTCTCAAGTAACCTCTATTGGTTATCAAGAGCCTATTATTTTACCCCCAATAAACATTCTAGATTTTATAAAAAAAAGTGAGTAATAGAATTGAATCGTTAAGAATTTGTTCATTGGATTTTACGAGCACATTTTTTGTATTACTAATCAAATTAAAAGCGATTGCTTTTATTTAAAAAAGCAATCGCTTTTTGTATACAATGAAAAAGGAAAGTAAAAGTGAATAAATAGTGTTCTGTCTGCTATTTAAAAACTAGTTAAATTAAAAATTGGATATAGTGAAAAATAATCCTGATCATTTTTTTCAAGTTGAGAATAGAAAAACTTCGCTGATGTATCTTCTCTGAGTAATATGCTAATAGCGAGTTGAATAAATAAATTATCAAAATAAGCACTTTTAAAGCTTATTAAGCTTTTCTTAGTGTCATCTGTTAAAATGCCCTCATTAAATCTATATTCAATTTGTGCACTATTAATTATAATTTCTGGACTATTAGGATTTTTACGCTTTAACTCGTTTCCTAACCCATTTGCTATTTCTAAATATCTTATATCTTTAGATAGATCATATTTTGAGATAGTGTTGAGAACAACGTGATTCATAATCTCTGAAAATCTTTCATCACTAAAATCTGATTCCTTTACAAAAGAACGTACAACTTTAACCGAGTCCAAATCTTCATGAACTATAAAGTCAGAAGGCATCTCTTTAAAGAGTAAATAATAAATTGATATTAATAACGGGTTGCCATTATTCTTTTCATTGTCATACCAGATAAAGTGACCTTTACGATTTTCTACTTCGTCAGAAAATCCAGGAAATACTACTTTTTTTTCTAAATCTACATATGTCAATAATTGAATATCTCCGAACGCAAAAGAGTAAAACCCGTCGATATCAATTTGTTTAAAAAACTCTTTAGAAGCTTTAATTACATATAGTAATTTTTGGACAGTTTCATCATCAATAGTCAAATTAATTCTTTTTTCTTCATTTATTGAAAAGAAATCATATATTACTTGATGATTTGTAATAACCGTTTCGAGCAGTAAAATCATTTCTTTGAAAATATTTATTTCTCCGGATTTTTCTAATTCCTTTAAAAAAAATAATGTTATTTTTTTTTCCCTTAAGCTACTTGCTTTAGTTTCAACCGTAAAGTCTACTTCATTAGTATTTTTAGATTTAATAACAATATGAAAAACATTATTTAAAATTACTTCTGTAGTATTCTCTGATTCTATTATTTTTTTTTTTAGTAAGTAAACAGTACTTTTATGAACAAATTTCATATCCTCTCTGAAAATCAGACTTTTGATATCGAAGTTGATAGGGCGATCCATTCCGTTTTCATTAATATAAATTTGATTGAATGTTGAAAAAAAAGCTTCTTTCGTTAATGGACCAATAACTGACATCTTAAGCGAGAGATTTCTATCTAAAGCGCTATTAATATCATAGTTTTCAAAAAACTGAGGATTACTAACTTGAGATTGTTTATCACTATTTTCTTTAAAAAACTTACAATATTCAAATAAGCTCCAATCGTTATTAGGTAAATGCTTAAATGTTAAAGTGTACGTTTTTTGATTTTTACTCAATATTTTGATGATTTTTGCGGGCAATAACGGATAAAAAAAGACCTTATTTTGGTTTCTGTTTTCTATATGTTCTTCCACAACAAAAAATAATACACCATTACCTCTAAGATAAACCTCCAAATCTTCTCGATTGATTTTTCTGTAGTTCATAGTGTTTTCACTAAATTTTTCAACTACTTTCCCCTTAACTTGGACAGGTACTTTATATAAAAATGATGATTTCATACGTCTTGCATTTGTATAGACTTCAATACCACCGTCATAACTAATATCTTTATCAAAAGAAGGAATTCTCGGTTCCAATCTATGATTTTTATCAGCAAAACAAATGTCTTCTACAGCGTTTACTGCACGTCTTCCTATAATTTCGTTATCCATTAACATTCCACACTTTCTCGATAAATTTAGAACATTAAAATTTAGGATATTAAAAAACACTTTGTGAAATAAATATATAATATATGATTTGAGATTGAAAATACTTAGAATAAAAAGCTTATTGAATAGTTAAAAAGTACTCATCAGAATGTTGACGATATTGTCTTTAGTTTATCCGACCAACCATTTTTAAAGTCGACTACTACCGCATTAAAGACAATTTTTTTTATTCAGTAGTACTCTTAATTTTTTGAGAGAGATCGCTTGAAGATAGGCACTTTTAATTGATAGATTAAAACTTTGTCCTCAATATTGCTATAGTCTCATCAATGATACCATACTATCAAATAGAACCGGTTATTACTCCTAAGCAAGTATTATAGGATTCCCTTTCTTGACAATTATGTTCAGTGAAGTCGATAAGAATTAATAAAATTTTATTAGCACTAATAAGCTAAGCGTTCTACGATTTTATATTTAAAATCGATGTTGATAGAATGAGTCTAAAATTTTTTATTTCATTCGGGATATGGCTACTAATTGCACTGGTACATACGTACAGAGTCAAACCGGTTATACACAACTCCTCAGCGCATTGTTCGCGAGCACGTTGAATAAATCAGATGCCCTTTGTGAGGGCTAAAGCCGAATTCATTGAGTGACGTATCGGGGGACATCATGAGTACAGGGAGTGCGAACAGGGGAATTCGCTCGTTTCAAGAAATGTTAAAGGGATGCGTCTAATTATTTTAACTAAATTTTCGGGATTTTTTAAAATTATAGAAGGGTGACGTTATGCGGAAGTTGACGAATGGCATTAAGCGTTTGAAGGAACGATATGGCGCGAAGAAAGAGGTCGAGGATTTGACGACAGATTAATCATTATATCATGCAGGAGCGTTAGCAACCGGCAACATGTTTTATGTGTATATGGTAATGATTCCTGGTTTCATTATTATGGTTGCTGTTGGATTGCGATTCGTTTTAAAGGGAGATGTAGGAGAGGTCATTTATTATACCTACAAAGAGCGTTTTAAGAGATAAAAGAGTGAATCGAATAAGATAGTTGAGATGATGACGAGGCCCGTTGTTATTTTTTTATGTCTTTTTCCAAGACTTTGGTATGATTAGAAAAAATAGAGGTGTTGCAGGTGAATCAAAAGCGTACTCTAACAATCTTTTTAGTAACTGTTATTTTCTTAACCCTTATTTCCACAGTCGTATTGCTTTATCGTTTTCCTGGCAGTTATGAATTCATTTATGGCGCAGCCGCCGCGATATTTGCTGCAATCTCATTGTATATAAGCGGGTTGTCGTATGAGGTGGCTAAAGAAGCACAAAAAGACTCTGCACGATCGGCGGATGCTACTGAACTGGCTACAAAAAACGCCGAAGATCTATTGGAAGATTCAAAGTTAGCGTCAAAGGCAACAGTAGAATCAGCACAAGCTGCAAACAAGGCGCTTGAGTTGACAAAACTACAGTTCAAGCAAGCATCTGATATTTCACGAATCGAAAACGGATCACATCTGATATTGCAAAAGAGAGAAATGTATTATCCATTAGAAGCTCCACAAATTCCTATTGATGAAACATTTTTAAGAGATAGTCTTAGGGACACCCAAAATCTGAAAAAGCTTCTTCTCACCAATACGAATAAGGGCGCAGCGACAAATATCACACTGACGTATTATCTCGAAAATGCAGATGAGTTCCAAGCTAGAGACATTCATGCGGAATACGAAGGACGACAAGATAAATTGAATAAGAGAGCATATCAAAAGGGATTAATCTTTCCGACATATCAACTGAAATATACCGTCAACAGTCACTTTCGCGAGGATAAATTTGTCCAAGGTCATTATAGAATAGCCACTGTAACTCTCGAAAATTACGCTCGTGGTCGTGTTAAAGGAGAAACTATAACTGCCAAGCACGGTATTGCAAGGAAGGATCCACGTAGTATCGCATTTCTTAAAGAAGGAGAAGAATATTGGTTTACGATTCCGGAATCCTTCCGTGTGCTCTGTCATCAGTTCTTCCTTGAACGGGGGTTGCTTCAGGAAAAGGAATGGACGCTTCCTAACCCGCTATTATTGGTGCGTGTAGAATACAATGAGCCGATTTATGATAAACTCGGTGATTTGGATGCATACAACCGCGTCAAAGAGTTCGAAGTGACCTGTTCGTCAAACGTCAAAATCATCGAAAAAAGACGTAGTGAAGAACAAGACCCGAATAAGAAGCATGTACTAGGTTGCCATTTTATCATCAAGACACGACTCGACGAACCAATTAGTGTGGTCACAGCGCCACAAGAAGAACTCGCATCAGAGGAGGAGTTAGATGGAAGCACTGGACCGATTGAAGAATGATTTGGCAAACAGCGCCGACTGGAATGTGACGATCACGTCAGCAAGAAAGATCTGGAGGAGCTCGTTGCCGCCTGTGAAGCCTTGAAACAGGAGCGAGACGAAAAAAGAAATAAGATGAACGCCCTCCGCTTGGAGGGCGTTTTGTTTAGCGATGGGTGACCGCTTGGTAGAGCCGGTAGATTTCGTCCTTGCAATAGTTCATATCTGTGATGACGTCGAGCATGTCGTGTGGCGCACCGTTCGTGCCATGTCCGATTCTTCCAACCTTCTGTCGACGGATCGAACGCTTGATATGCGTCGTAGATCGACACGATAAATTCTGAATCCGTTGTACCCCGCATGACGATCGAAAAGTCTTGACCAGCCGGCGAAAACTTGGAGATTCTATATTCGTCTGCTTTTTCTTATTCAATCAACCATCTTTCTGACTCAATGATTTTCATAGCTTGGGTCATATGCGTGGGATCAACCACCTTTCCGAGAGGGAGATTCTTCACGATGTCGATGAGAGCATGCTTTTCATTAATAAGGAACTGGTCAGGGATTGGCAAGACGAGCGGTACCAGATAGATTTCGTCGTCTTCATTGCGACTGACGAGCAAGGAGGCGTAGCACTCGTTGTGTCCGAACGTACTAAAGAAGGTGCCACTCGTAAACACACCACTGAACGTGCTGTTGATGAACTCGATGTCGGCTTTGAGTACAAGTAATTGCTCGATTAACTAATGTTGACTATCGCGGAATCCAAGTTGTTTCGAACGATTGATGACGAACATGTCATCGTCGTTGACGTAGTAGGTCTCCGTGTCTTTCATCGCATTTTCGAACGAATAGGCGTCATGAACGAGCGTGACACAATGACAGAAGCGTTCTTTTGTTTCTGATACGAGAAAGGTATAGTTCGTCTTCGAAAGACCGGACTTCGTACCTTCGATTTCTACAATCGAACGGTTGGAGGTGCTTGGAGAAAGACGGATCATGTTCGAACGGGCGAAGAATTGACCAGTCGGGATGTTTTCTAACGTGTATGGAGCAAGTTGTTGGATTTGCATGAGTAGTCCTCCTATGGGTGTGAAAGTTGGCTTCAGTGTACGAAAACAATTTCCAGTTGGAACTTCAGAAAATATAACTTATGAAGCGAACAGAACAAGAAAACCCGACACATAGATGCCGGGTTAATTCAAATAAGCAGCGGGTTATCTCTCATAAGATATGAAGAGAACGAGGGTCTGTGAACGTTGTGCTAGGCTTACTGAAATTCAGTCCGTGAATGACGGAATGTTTGCGGATCGAGTATTCACGCGTAAAGTCTTTACTGACGATAACGTGGTCGATGAGTGGAATTCCAATCAAGTGTCCGGCGTCTATAATGCGGACCGTCGCCTGGACGTCCTCCTCGCTAGGCACGGTCGTTCCGGAAGGATGGTTATGCGCCAAGGCATAGGACGCAGCGTTACACATGATTAAAATCTTGAAAATTTCACGAAAATGCATCAAGGAAGAATTGAGCTGACGGACATGGGCGATATGAATACCGATCACTTCATTTTTCGAGTTAAGAGCGATGACGAGGAAGTTTTCCTGGTCTTTGTTACCGATCAAATTCCTAGCGACCGTGGCGAGCGTATCGGAGTTACGAATCGGATCATAGCTTAACTTCTCATCGAGTACCTGTTCTATCTCGTACATACGGATGGAACGATAGTTCTTTTTCAGAGATACGGATTGCTCAAGCGTCTTCAGTTTTTTCATGATGATTCTGCTTTCGGGGGAAAAGAAAAAGACGCCATCGAGGGTGTCTTACAATGAACGGAAGTACGTTTCAATTTCACTCCGCTGGATGTTGGAGTTCATGAAGTTCAAAAGGGCGAAGTTGAGTCGATCGAGTACCAGGTAAGCGGGTCCATTGACGGTCAAATCGACCAATGCTTGTCGATCCGACGTTCTCTTGTCGATGACCTTGAGGTGGTCACCGACGTCTAGCGGTTGTCCTGTGACAACGTCGATTGTAATAGGACGATGAATGTCGATGTCATAGACGGCATCGACTTGCTGGCGTTGTTCTTCTTCGAGTTCGAATGGTTCCATGGGAGTGCTCCTCTCATTGGTGACTCCTATATTATAAGAACTCCGGATTGAAACACTGCCTCCACATTCACAGCAAGGTATCGTGAATTCCTTCCTCGATCGAATCATAGAGGTCTGAGTTGTCGAAATGACGCAGGTTACGCGCAATCGTTTCGAGGTCGTCTTTCGAGTAGTTGATGGTGATGCCTTTTTCTTGCTCGACCTCGCTGATGGTATCTTCGATTTGCTTTTCAATGACGGACCGACTGTTCTCTTCGACGAACTTTCCTTTGAGATGAAGAGCTTCTGCTTTGGCGTCGAGTGATGGGATGGTTTCGAGGTGGCCGATGATCGTTTGTAAAAAGTTCATTTGATTTTCGTCGACATAAAATAAAGGCATCTGATTGTTCCCCTTTCGGATTTAAGGACCTAACCAGCGATTGACGATGACAGCGATACACATACGGCAGATGCATCCGGCCAAGACGACTTCAATGATCTCCAGCATGACACTTTCCTCCTTCGCAAAAAAAAAAAGATGGTCGGATTCGAACCGACTTCTTTTGCGTTGTTGCGAATGCTCTTACCAATTGAGCTACCTTCTTCACCCTACTAATCACAGTTATACACGGACAAAAAAAGGAATGACAATATTTCGAGCGTTTACAAACATACGTGATTACATATGTACACATATGAGTAAAACCACACATGTACACATTTGTACATGTGTATATATGTACAGTGGATTTATGATTCTTGGTCAAGTCTGAAACAAGCGATCTGATGGACGAACAGGTTGTAGAAACGTTCATGCAGGCGTGAATCATGGCTTGTGTGAACTCGGGTTCTCGACGTCGTTGTGTGCTTCGGAGATCAGAATCGTCTCGATTTCAGTCAAGGCATAGGACGAGTAGTTCGCGTAAATCAACCGCTGCTCGAGCAATGTCTTCGGGCAGTTGACGAGGCTTCCATATTTCTCAAAGGTATGGACGATGGCAGCGTCAAAGATGCGTGGCAATTCGAGCGAGACGAGACCTGAGATAAACGATTGATAATATTCTTCACGTGTCCCGATGGGTTCCTCCTATCGGGTGACGAGGCAACAAGTCGATGTTAGATTTCGAGATTGTGATAGAAATTAGCGATTTCGTGAACGAACTCATGATGATACTCGACATATACCTGGTTGATCGTCGTCTGAAGAAAACCGTAGCGAAGTCCCTTCTGCATGTCTTCCTTCGCAGCGGCGACGAGGATGGTCCCCCACTTCATCGATAGCGAACGACATGTAGCTTGAAAAAATCATCAGGTGCTCGAGACAGGTGCGTGGATTGTTAACGAGACTGCCGTATTTGCTGATCGTACGAAGTATGGCATGGTCGATGATGACGGGAAGCTCGGAGACGATGAGACCGCGCAAGAATGCAGGGTACCGGTATTCTTTATACATGATGTTCCCTCCTACTTGTTGACATGAGTGCGTTTTAAGAGTGTATAACCATGAAAACATACATGAGTACAAACATACGTGAGTACATGTAAACATGATTTTAGGCAAAGAAAAAAGCGCTCAAGGCGCTAGTGTGATGCTCTCTCGTCGCTCGACGGCTTCGAGATTTTGAAGCATCTTTTTAATGTGCGGGAGACGATACTGATATCCGTTGATCGTGTTCCCTAACTTCTCGATACTCTTGTTCAGTTCCGCGAGCCGTCTGTCGATTTGCTTCATGCGACGTGCCCGTTCCAGGTCGTCGACAGGAACCGGACGGACGTATTCCTTGTCCGCAATCAACCGATCAAGTTATCGTTTCTTTGCTGGTAAGGCAAGGATGGCATGGGGAGAGTTCGTCTCAAGGAATCGGATGGAGATACGAATGACGTCAATTTGCTTTATAAGTTTAAAGATGTGATTTCAATTTTTCGAGCAGATGGCTGATTCATAGTCGAGTCTTCTTAATGGATGTCGAAGTTCGTGATGATAACGAACATTTCGTCGGTTGTTGAGTGGTGTTTTGCCACCTTACTAAGCACACCTTAAGAGTTTAAAATTACCCAAATAATTACAATTTTACTTCCAATTATACATTTATTTTCTTCTTCATTACGTTGAATCATATTTTTTATTCTCGTAAACATATCGATAAGTCGATTTCGGACATATTTTCGCATGGATCAAATAAAGTGATACATCTGAGTAATTACGCTCCATACAAGCTTTAAGCATAAGAAAATTTTATTTCAGGTACTCTAATTACAATAAAAAAATTATGTTAACCTTGCATCCAGGTAAAAAATACGTTCACATCTTAGCCGCTGGATAAGTGAAATAGGGATTGGCTTAGTATCAATAATAAAATGTCGTGAAATTATCATTTCACGCAACGATAAAAAAATACGGCCGAAAAAAAGCGATAAAATCGGGTCTGATCTGAAAGTCGAAGAATAATCTTCTAGTCATCAATTTACAATTGAAATAGGGAAAAGTCATTTTTCCGTTCAGTTGCATCGAGTCGGGTAGTTGGTCACTGGAACAAAAGTCGATGCAACTGAGAGCGAAACTACAAAAAAATTGTTCGCATAGGGAATTTGGAAATATCCGATCAATTTCTCACAAAAGGGTAAAGCATTGAAATAATAGTGCAGTATCATATATATGCTGAAACGAAGCTTGATACACAATTACTAGATGATGATCTACAAGAAGAGTTCGGAAGAAGCGCTGTTTATTGCTACGTAAACCAAGCCGATAGATCTGAAGGATGGTGTAAACGGCATAATATTAACATCATACATAGCACAAAAAAGTAGAATATTTCCTAGAGTACATTAAAATCATTCCAGAAGATTTGCAAGTGGTGTAGAGGTAATAGTTTATGTCAAAATAATTCATCTGTCGCCAATAAAAATGCTTGAAGCACTTTTGTTATGGAAAATAATTAAGGTATATGAAATAAAAATATTTCACGATTTCGATGTACTTTACAAGAGGTGGTGGGGCAAGTCCTCGGAAAGATATTCTCACGTTAAACCGAGATAGACCCACCATTTGTCGGTATCGGTTGGACTTTTTTCCGAATGTCACCCGAGCATTTTCGACATAACTCTTGAGTTTTTTTCTTGTCCAGTTGATAGTTTGCTCATACCTCTCTCCTTAACCATAATACTTATTCATGAAGTTTGCTAAAGATAGATCATTTACTTCTGCAAGTGCGCTCACTGTCGTCGCGAGAGCACCCTCGATAACTATGTTTTTCAACAGGAAAAAAATCAAGTGGAAGACTTGCCAACGACTATACCATGAACTTATCGCTGCTCAGACATCCATACATCAGCCAGCACTATAGACTATTAGACTATAGAGTTCTGCCCCTTCCGTATTTCGCTTCGCTCCTCGGTATCATTTATTGAAATAATTAAAGCCCGTATCATTTGAAGCATTTAACTTGGTGATGTTTTCATCATCTATTTCCTAAACTTCGAACTGTGGTTTCCCTATCTAGATGCCCTTCGTCTAATAGAGCATTTGTCCTTCGGTTGACTTGTACCGAAGACTCGCATCGCGATTCCTCCATCCTTCTTTTTAAGTGTACATGTACTCTTGTATGGTTATACTCATGTGAACAAGTATATTTGTATGTAATCATACATATACTCACGTACATTTGTACTCGTCTCAAACACTTAGTTGAAGCGGATATACTTTGGTTTCTCTTCAATTATGGTGATAAATATGGCTTCTATATATGCGTCTGTCAATAGGAACCGATCACCGGTTCAAAATATCTTGGGCGTCAATTCCTCGCTCCCCCAAAAAAGAATTGGTTACAAAACTTTACACGCGCACTTGTTCAACGGGGAATGTGTTTACAATTATGCGTTATTCTCGCGTGGTGTTATTTCTTTCTTATTTCTCGAATTAATTATCAAGTAGTTAACATCGATCACGTTCCAATCAAGCAATATTATCTGCTGTGATGTGGGTTTCGATCTGTTTGATTTCACAGCGATGAGATATACTTTAAACACTTTATAGAGACGCATCGGTAAGCTGTTCGGTTGAAGATCCCATTGGATGTCCGGTCATCCTTAATGAATCAGAGCGGATTACATGGTGTCCATCGCAAAAAAAACTTGTCCAAATTAATGGACCTTTTATTTTATATCTCATAATAGAAGAGAAAAACGTGACTTAATTGGTAGCCCTTCTTATCAACTTTTATATTTTCAACATTGTGTCTCCCTTTTCGTCTTCTTGCTGCTATTATTAGTAGGACCCGAAAGGCGATATATCATCTTTAAAGTCAGTAGGTTTTTTTTTCGCTTCTCTTTCGTCCCCTGTTATTTCCGTAGTACAATGTGAGCACGTTCCAAGCGGAGTAACTTTTTGGAAGCTGAAATGCCTTGACGTCGCCATTCAATAGGCAAACTAAAGTTTTACTTCTGAAAAGGTCTGTCATTCAGAAATTTCTGTAGTGCAATACCGTACGGACAAAATCATTTCAAATGTATGAAACGGACTCATTATACGTTTGATCAGTGGAAAGTCTGGATCAACCGTCCGGCGTGGAGTCACTATGTCTTTTACCGTCTCATGACCTTCTATTTTAGAGGATCACTACATCAGGATGGATCACGTTTTTGCACGCAAAAAACTTTTGACAGAGGATGCCCTTCCCTCCCCGTCTTTTGATTTTTTTCTTGCTTTGCAGAAACCAAAATTGTGCCGCCATTTTCTCTTTACTCTGCAAACACAAGTGATACGCTATATCTACGTTAACGAATCCATTTATCCACACCATCCAATCAATCAAATAGTCGGGAATCATATCAAAAAACGCAGCGTTCACGTAAAAAATCGATATAAACGATTCATCTACGTTGTAGAAACAGGAGCAGATGCTGGCTGACGATATCTCAACGTGTCTGACTAAAATGGCTTTCATTTTTTAAATCCTTCATAATAAAGCTACCAGGACATGCGACGACGATGTGGCTTTCCACGCTGTTTCTCAACCGGTACCGTTTAGGAGGAGCGGAAAGTACATCACGATGTGCGCCTTGATTCACTCATTAAAAAATACACTGAATGATGCGATCTTCAATGGAGAACTCCTCTCTATTGTTGCGCGTTACAACGGAATCGAATATAAGTTCGACACATATGGTGAAAAATTCAATTATGTAAAGGACACTGTCTTACTACGAAAAAGTAATTTCCAAGAAGGAATCGTACGCTTCGATTAGCTGATTAGTGCCTCGACAGTCTTCTAAGTATACACCTGATGCACACGACTATCTCCTCGAAGCAAGCGGAGTCGTCCGATGCCAATACGTTACGAAAGTATCCGATATAGACATAAAACTGTCGAAAAAGGACATAAAATGAGCGAATTCGCTTGTTTTAGTAGTCGTATTAAGGGTAATATACTTATGAAGGATACGTGGTACTATCCGGACCCGCCTGGGGGCACACTTGCTTTTATGTTTTTTACAAAAAGACAAGCTGAGAAATAATACACAGGAGCATCCCACTGGAGAATGTCCAGTCGTACCGTACGATTAATTTTCGGGAGTGACCCTTTTTCGAGGGTCGCTCTTTTTTGTAGACTTCATTCTAAGGAGATTAATCGTAATGAAACGACTAAAAAATCGTCCTGACTTCTTTGATCAGGTTACTTTATTTGGTCTACTCGAGATGTATGAAGAACATTTCGCAAAAAAGACCTTTATTTACGAGACTGACAATAAAGTCTCCTCGCTTCAGATTCATTTCAAGTATGCGCAGTTCCCTCACTTGATTGGATTGCAATATTTTAACTTAGGGACAAACCTTGAAATCAACGCCATGATCAAATCAGGCGAGCTGACGATCGCTACTCTTAAAGAGAAGAACCCGCAAGTCTATGAAGAAATGGAGTATCGCATCATGTTCTTCAGTCTAATGGTTGAATTGATGGCTAAGCCAAAAATCGGTGAAAAAACAAGGGGACCTGCTAAGGTCATGTTCTATTGTTACGACATCCGGTACAACTGGGTATATTATCTTGGCGTCAGCAATAAAGGATCCAAGGACCCGTCCATTTTTTACCCGATGACGTTCATCGAGGACAAGGGTCCAAGAGCGAATAAAGCGGATCGTATTCAGGCACCTTACAAATCGATGCGAATTCTTGATTCGAACGGACAAGAGATTCACAGCGTATCGTTCAAAAAGTAAAACGAGACAGAGCGATCTTCGGATCGTTCTTTTATTTGTTCTCTTTCACTCGACCACGGTAAAGAGCGAATCGATTCAACACATTGTACACTGATAAACCAGGAATCAGTATTTCTTGATCGGCGTCTATACCGATTGTTATTCCTTTGACTATTTCGAAGAAAAAGGGACACGTCACCCGCATCGCTCGAGCAAGATATAACACGAGCGGTCTGCTTTCGCTTGAAGAAGTTCATCCATGACATGAATATCGATCTGAGTACGGAGGGGACCGGGTCATTACCTACTTTATTTTACGAAGGATGGATTCCCGTATTAGAAAGTTCAACAAACCTGGCAAATGATATCATGATGCTCGAAGGAAAGATTGATCGGCTCATCATGACCTATCAGGAAGACTGGTACGATATGAACCTCCATTTCTATCGACAAATATCCTTATAGTCTCTTGCTACTCCGTCGTCACAACCTCGAATATTTCTGTGGCGCGAAGTGCAAGGTTTACGAACGGGATACATTCCGCTGTTACTTCAATCAGCAAGTGGCCGAGCAAAGTGATTGCAATCATTTCTTCCGGATCGGCGAGAAGGGTATGCGGGAAGTCCCACCACTTTGCGCCAAGTTAATTTTCGAACACATTTAAAGTAAACGAATACAGTTTACAGTCATTTCCAAACCATACAACCATACATATAAAGATATACTCATGTATGGTTGTACTTATGTAATCACGTATATTTGTACACATCTGTAACTCTATAGATGTACATATTTATAACGCGTGTTATGCCTCTCCTATATATAATGAAGGACAGACCATCTCCGGTGTATTCAAATCTCCACCTGTCGTAGCTCGCCAAAATTGATTTTTTTAGATACGATGAACGAGTCAAAACTGTAAAGGGGAATTTATCATGCTTGAGACGAACAATCAAAAAGGTCGTGAACAATATCAAAACGAATACATGCAATCAAAGGTCGTCATGGATTTAACGAATAAGGAAATCGGTCGCCTGGAGAAAAAAATAAAGAAGATGCAGAACAAGATCAAAGTGTATGAAACAATACGGTCGAACATCAAAATGTTGCCCGTCGCGGAACTATTAATCGAACCAATAAAAAAACATGTCGGGCAACGATTATTCCCAACGAGTGAATGGCAGCATTTCTGGTATTTAGTCCCCGGTGATATTCAATACATCGAGAACTTCTGGATCGGTGACAATAGTGTACATTTCCTCATCGTCTATCAAAATGATTCGTCTTCACCCGACCTATCGTATCTGGGTCACCCGACTGGTAAGAAAATTGAAGAAGGTAGCGTCGCCATCGGATATCGAGAAGACCGCTATCACCATGATCTTCCGGAAGAGTACGATGAAATCACGGATATCATCCTCGACCTTTATTCAAAGGAAAACTATGAGTTGTTCCTAGAACGATTCCCGACCGAAGTAAAACTATTTACATGATGTCGTAAGTACATGTACTTGCGTATGGTTGTACTCAAGTATATTTTCATGGTTGTGCACACCAATAATACTGTCAGTAAGCAATTTTTATTATAAGAAAAGAGAGAGCATCGATGCGGTACCGGACGAGGAAAGTAGTCTCCGGTCAATGGTAAGTTCGTGATTTTGCATAGCTAAGGATTGCGTGACAATCAACGACTACAATTATCAGACAAAGTAATAGCATTTCAAAGAGATCGTCGAGTAAGTCGTTCGACAAGGTCTCGATGTTCCCAATACGAAAAAAGCCATAAGAGCAAGAGGAACCTCCGCTTTTATGGCTGTGTTCAGAATCGCTTACTTCTCAGAAAACATGTAATGAAACGTGAGTACTATTTTAAACTGATGTTTTATCGAGTTCTTTGTGACTCTTATTAGATTTTCTGCGATACCCAATTTTTTTTTATTGTATTTGCGTTTGGTATGCGTATCGTATTTAGTAGCATTCGGAAGACGTTATGAATCGAGTGTTGTATCCAAAACGTCAGAAAACAATTGACCGTGTCTTCACAGACGCAAAAGAAAAGCATGGCATGCGTTGTCTCCGTTACCACGGAGTTAAAAAACGACGCTTCAAGCAATATTTTCTTTCATTGCCTTGAATCTTAAAAAGCTTGCGGATTGGTCTTGAGATCCCTGCGGGGTCTATATCTTATTCGTATTTTAGTCACTATTACATACAACAAACCCTCATTTCAATTACGAAATGAGGGTTTGTCTACAATCTGAAGAGATGCTGTATCAATAGCTCTTCGTTTATTGTCCAGCTTTATCAAGAGCTTCTTCAATAACTTTTGCCATTGAAATTTCTTTGTCGAAAGCAATTTGACGAAGGCGTCTGTGTAATTCCCTTGGTACTTGTACCGTATGACGTTGCGTCGTTTGCGGTAAAAGTGGACTACGTTTACCAGTACGTGATGTATTTTTTAATAAGTCTTCGTTCATCCGTTTGCTCATGAGGTAACCTCCTCTTCAGAGTTAAATTGATTAATGCGACCGATCAGTTCAAGAGCGAACTCGCGGTATTGTTTAAGAGCATCTTTGTCCCATCGATCGCCATCTTCGTCGAGTAGACCGTGTTCTCCCCAAGACTTGATACGCTCGCGGTATAGGATTGTCGAATCGAACATTGCATCTCCAAATTGCTCCGCTGCTTGTTTCATGACTCGTGTGTCACTACTTGCCCCCTTCGTAAAGATGACAGATAGAATACCAGCGATTTGAAGATCTTCATTGAAATACGTGATTGTTTCAGCAAGATACGGCAAGAACTTTTGCGCTGCCCGGAGAGACGTACCATGAGTCTGCAAAGAAATCACGAGAAAATCTGAAGCTACGAACGCATTGTTTGCGTTATCCGATAACGTCGGTGGAATATCGATGAAAATGAAATCGTACTCCTCACGTAATGGTTCAATCAATGCATGAAGAACACTTGCACGTGCCTTGAGTCCCCTGAATTTATTCAAATACAGTTGCAATCCAACTAGGTCAAAATCAGATGCAATCAAGTCGAGATTTTCACGGACATTGTATAAGGCAAGCTTCAAGTCTCCCGCTTGAAACGCTTCGAATACGGTCATATTCTCGTCTAAATTCAAATCAGGCATTAAGAATGCTGTTGCGTCGGCTTGAGGATCGAAATCAACGACGAGAGTTTTAAACCCCATCTTTGCAACTTCGTGAGCGACACCGACTGTCGTTGTCGACTTTCCAGATCCACCCTTGAAGTTCGAAATATTGATGACGATGGCTTGTTTCGACATGAAAAGAAACCTCCCTATGAAAAAATTTTCTCATTCATAATTCGATGAGTTATACACTGTGATTAAGTATTTAGCCTGTATGGTTGTACACATTACTTATTAAGAATACCAGTTCAAGGAGAACGACAGCAAGGTGAAAAATAAAGTACCAAGATATTACGAAAGAAATCAGGCATAATCTCATCGGATTATCAGTTAAATCTTAGAAAAATGTACATCAATTATATGTAGTATAAGCAATAGATCGAATCATTTTATAACGAGTTTCTTCTATTATAAAAACTAAAATTAAAAATAAACTATCGTTCTTCGGTATGGTTGTACTCATGTACTTATGTATGATTAAATACATATACACACATATATATGTACTTACGTATAGTTAAACACTTTTATTCAAGTACTTTCCGCTGTCTTGTACTCATATATAGATGTGTACATATACATTTCTACACATGTTTTCAACTTATACTTTTTAAGTTTAAAATGATTTCTCATGATATGCTAATTACAATGACTTAAGGAGGAGATGTATTATGGATTCTACATCATCCACACAGCATAGACAGCTCGTTGTTTCTCAAGCAGCGAAGACATTGCTCGAAAATGATGTCACTGAACAGCTTGCATCCATTGATATCGCTGACGTAGAAACATATGTCAATCAACTTTATGAAGAATACTATGAATATCAAAATGAAGAAGACGTTTATACTAAGCTCCGTTACTATTCGTTCAAAAAACTAAAACGTCGCTGGGTCCGCTCAGCAATTCGAAATTATCTTGAAAACAAGGGACCAATGAAAGAACTCCGGGGACTCCACAAAATGTATCTCGAATTTTGGAATATTGCAGGGAAAGAAGGCTTCCAGCGAAAGTTTTCTGTTGCTAGCGTTGAAC
>NZ_JACSNI010000010.1:0-54446 GCF_018619055.1 Exiguobacterium sp. s130
CACTTGAACGCCGAAAGTAGTTGGGGGCTTCCCCCTGTGAGGATAGGACGTTGCCAGGCACTTGACCGATCTGCAGATTGCAGGTCGGTCTTTTTGTGTTTTCTAAAAAGCCTTATCAGTTGCATTTCTTTTTTTAGATGATTACTATTAAATCAAACAATAGTCAAAGATGGTCAGAGAGGTGGTGCCAATGCAAAACATCACAGATATCATCGAAGCCTATTTAAAGCAAATTTTACACGACGAAAAGACGATTGAAATCAAACGTCAAGAAATTGCACAACGTTTTGACTGTGTTCCATCACAAATCAATTACGTCATCAATACTCGTTTTACGGTCGAAAAGGGTTATTTTGTTGAAAGTAAGCGGGGCGGCGGTGGATACATTCGGATTCAAAAAATCGTTGTGCTCGATAGTCACGATCTATTAGACGAAGTCAGTTCATGGATCGGTGATCATTTGACGGAACAAGCTGCAGAAGATTATTTGATTCGTTTGATGAACGAACAATTACTGACGCGGCGGGAAGCTATTTTGATTCAATCGCTGTTGCAAAAAGAGAGTTTGCCAATGGCGGTCGAAGATCAACACCGGATGCGTGCCCACTTGATGCGGACGCTTCTTCAAACCATGAAGCGACTCTAGTCGTGGGACATTGGAGGAATGCATGATGCGTTGTCAACGATGTGGCGAACGAGAAGCAATCGTCCGTGTCAAACTTCCACAAGAATCGGAAACCGATGAGAAGTTCTTATGCTCGGTTTGTGTGCGGGAGTTGGCACGTGAATACCAAGGGACGGCGTGTCCGTCTTGCGGTATGACCCGTCAACAATTGCTTCATCTTCGTAAAGTCGGTTGCCCGACTTGTTATTCATTTTTCAAAGACGAAGTCGACGGTATGGTTCGTCAGTTCCAACACGGTCATACGCAACATTATGGCTCGCGACCTGATGAGGAAACCGTTGAAAAACGATTGAACCAGCAACTCAGTCGACTCAAAGAGCAACTTAACCGCAAAATCTTAGCAGAAGATTATGAAGAAGCAGAAATCATAAAACAACAGATTGAGAGTGTCGAGGAGGATTTGCGTCATGTTTGAAGAGTTGCTCCAACACCCTTTAAGCGAATCGATGAATCAATCTTCTCCCTTTGACGACATCGTCGTTTCGACACGGATCCGATTGGCGCGTAATACGACACGTTATCCGTTCTCAACGATGTTGTCCGAAGCACAAGCCAATGCGCTCATTGAAGAGACCGAACGTCAACTAAACGGGATGAAAGGGTTCCGGTTTGGTCGCGTCGATCAAGCAGATGTTCTGACGCGAACCGCTTTAGTAGAAAAGCATCTGATCAGTCCAGCGTTAGCCAGTCATCCACGGACGGGACTCTTCATTAGTGAGGATGAGCAGATCAGTGTCATGGTAAACGAAGAGGATCATTTTCGAATCCAGACGTTATTACCTGGGCTACAGCTTGAAGAAGCGTTTCGGATCGCAAAACAAGTCGATCGCTTGATCAGTGAACGATTTAAAATTGCTTTTGATGACACACTTGGTTATTTAACAACGTGTCCGAGTAACGTCGGAACTGGTCTTCGTGCTTCCGTCATGTTGCACTTACCGGGACTGGTCCTGACGAATCAGATTCAAGGCTATATCAAACACTTACGACAGCTCGGATTCGCGATTCGTGGGCGTTACGGCGAGGGAAGCGATGCCTCTGGTCGCATGTTCCAACTTTCGAACCAACGGACGCTTGGGGCAAGTGAGGATATGCTGATCACGGACTATCAATTTGCCGTCGAAGCATTAATTGAAGCAGAACAGGCAGCACGAAAAGGATTATTGGAGATGTATCAAGAAGAACTAGAGGATAGACTATATCGTTCCTACGGTGTCCTGACATCAGCTCGACTGATTACAGCGCGGGAAGCAACGGAACGGTTATCGGATGTTCGCTTAGCGGACAGTCTGGGACTAGAGGTCAATCTTCCTCCAAATCTTTTTCATCAACTGCTCGTTTCATTACAAACAGGTTTTTTACAAAAGCATTTCGGGAAACAATTAACATCTAGAGAACGGGACATCGAACGGGCGAAACGAATCCGGACGATGTTAACCGAACAGACAAACAGGGATCACACACAAGGAGGTTTTGCATAATGATGTTTGGACGATTCACAGAACGTGCACAACGTGTATTGGCACTTGCTCAAGAAGAAGCAGTACGGTTGGGGCACCACAATATCGGAACAGAACACATTTTACTCGGACTTGTACGTGAAGGAGACGGAATCGCTGCGAAAGCCTTAACAGCACTCGGTCTCAGTTCAGATAAAATTCAGATGGAAGTCGAAGCGTTGATCGGTCGCGGACAAGATGGTGCAACGACGATTCACTATACACCACGTGCGAAAAAAGTCATCGAATTATCAATGGATGAGGCACGTAAACTAGGTCACTCTTACGTTGGAACAGAACACCTCTTACTCGGATTGATCCGAGAAGGAGAGGGCGTTGCTGCTCGTGTCTTAAATAACTTAGGCATCAGTCTTTCAAAAGCCCGTCAGCAAGTACTCCAGTTGCTTGGGAACAGCGAAACGACAGCAAACGCGTCGCAAGCAGGTTCAGGTGTCGCAACACCAACACTTGATGGCCTTGCTCGTGATTTGACTCAACAAGCGCGTGAAACACGTCTTGATCCCGTCATTGGTCGCGCGAAAGAGATTCAACGCGTCATCGAAGTCTTGAGCCGCCGGACGAAGAATAACCCAGTCTTGATCGGGGAACCAGGGGTCGGTAAAACGGCTGTCGTCGAAGGTCTCGCTCAACAAATCATCAACAATGAAGTACCGGAGACTTTACGCAATAAACGCGTCATGGTACTCGATATGGGAACACTCGTCGCCGGCACGAAATACCGTGGTGAATTCGAAGATCGTTTGAAAAAGGTCATGGATGAGATTCGTCAAGCGGGTAACATCATTCTCTTTATCGATGAGTTGCATACATTGATTGGAGCGGGTGGAGCAGAAGGTGCGATCGATGCATCGAACATCCTTAAACCATCGCTCGCACGAGGCGAACTCCAGTGTATCGGAGCAACGACTCTTGATGAGTACCGGAAATACATCGAAAAAGATGCGGCACTCGAACGTCGTTTCCAACCGATTCAAGTCGCAGAGCCAACAACGGATGAAGCAACACAAATCCTATTTGGTCTTCGCGATCGTTATGAAGCACACCACCGTGTGACGATCACAGACGAAGCGATTCAAGAAGCCGTCACCTTGTCGGATCGATACATTTCGGATCGTTTCCTTCCGGATAAAGCGATCGATTTGATCGATGAAGCGGCATCGAAAGTTCGGTTGCGTTCATACACAGCACCACCGAACTTAAAAGAAGTTGAAGCAAAACTCGAGGGTATCCGTAAGGATAAGGATGAAGCTGTCCAAAGTCAAGAGTTCGAAAAAGCAGCAAGCCTCCGCGACACGGAACAAAAATTACGCGATGAGCTTGAGCGTTTGAAAGAGGAATGGCAGAATAAACAAGGCAACGAAAAACTTGAAGTCACAAAAGATGACATCGCACAAGTTGTTGCCAACTGGACAGGTGTACCGGTCACGAAGATCGCGGAAGAAGAGACGGATCGTCTCCTTCGCCTCGAAGAAATCCTTCACGATCGTGTCATCGGTCAAAATGAAGCCGTTAAATCGATTTCAAAAGCGATCCGTCGCGCACGTGCTGGACTGAAAGATCCAAAACGTCCGATCGGTTCGTTCATCTTCCTCGGTCCTACTGGGGTTGGTAAAACAGAACTCGCACGTGCGGTTGCCGAAGCAATGTTCGGTGATGAGGATGCAATCATCCGGATCGACATGTCAGAGTACATGGAGAAACATGCAACGAGTCGTCTCGTCGGTTCACCTCCAGGCTATGTCGGTTACGAAGAAGGCGGTCAATTAACGGAAAAAGTTCGCCGGAAACCATACTCAGTCATCTTACTTGATGAAATCGAGAAGGCGCACCCGGAAGTCTTCAACATTCTCTTGCAAGTACTTGATGATGGACGCCTAACAGACTCGAAAGGTCGGACGGTTGATTTCCGTAACACGATCATCGTCATGACATCGAACGTCGGTGCAAGTGCTCTTAAACGTAATAAATATGTCGGCTTCGCTGTTTCTGAAGATACGGATCGCGAATACAAAGACATGAAAGATAAAGTCATGGAAGAACTCAAACGGGCGTTCCGTCCAGAGTTCTTGAACCGGATTGATGAAACGATCGTCTTCCACTCACTCGAGAAACAACACATCGAAGAGATCGTGAAGTTGATGGCGAAAACCCTTGAAAAACGTTTGGCTGAACAGGAAATTCATTTCGAATTGACACCAGCTGCCCTCTCGAAGATTGCCGATATCGGATACGATCCAGAGTACGGCGCACGTCCAATCCGTCGTGCCCTTCAACGGGAAGCGGAAGACCGGTTGTCAGAAGCATTGCTCGCAGGCGATATCCAAAAAGGAGAACGTGTTGCGCTTGATGTCGAAGAGAACGAATTCATCGTTCGCCGGAATCACGTGAGTTCTGCCGCAACGGAATAAGCACTGAGCACAGGGCCAGCTTTCGCACTTTCTGAGCGAAGCTGGTTCTTTTTTTGAAACAGAAAGGATGAATCGATTGGCTAAGTTAAAAACAAAATTCGTTTGTCAAAGCTGTGGGACCGAATCACCGAAATGGATGGGACGTTGTTCAGGATGCGGGGAATGGAACACGATGGTCGAAGAAGTCGTCGAAGAAAAAAAAGGACGGCGCGGTGCCGCTTTCGTTCATACGACGACAAAACAATTAAAGCCAGAGCGCCTCGCGAATATCGTTTCGCAAGAAGAGAGTCGCGTCTTTACCGGAAGTGGTGAATTCGACCGTGTTCTCGGAGGTGGTATCGTTCCAGGTTCGATGGTGCTAGTTGGAGGAGATCCGGGGATCGGGAAGTCGACGATCTTACTGCAGACGAGCGCACGTCTTGCCCAACGTGGCGAAAAAGTGCTCTACATCTCAGGAGAAGAATCGCTCAAACAAACTAAATTGCGCGCGGAACGGCTTGGCTTACCGACTCAGGATTTGTTCGTCCTTAGTGAGACGGATATGAACATGATTGAACGTGTCGTCGATGAAGAACAGCCACGTTTTTTAATCATCGACTCGATTCAAACCGTCTACATTGATGAAATCCAGTCTGCACCCGGCAGCGTGACACAGGTACGGGAATGTACGGCGATGCTGATGAAAATTGCGAAGAGTCGCGGGATCGCGATCTTCATCGTCGGTCATGTCACGAAACAGGGTTCGATTGCTGGACCACGGTTACTTGAGCACATGGTGGATGCTGTCTTGTATTTCGAAGGCGAACGTCACCATACGTTCCGGATTCTGCGTGCTGTCAAAAACCGATTTGGTTCAACGAATGAGATCGGAATTTTTGAGATGCGGGAGTCTGGTCTTGAAGAGGTCTTGAATCCGTCAGAAATTTTCCTCGAGGAGCGGACGTCCGGTGTATCCGGTTCGACGATCGTCGCTTCCATGGAAGGGACACGGACCGTCCTCGTCGAACTGCAAGCGTTGATTTCACCGACGTCATTCGGCAATCCTAGACGGATGGCGACCGGAATCGATCAAAATAAAGTAGCGTTATTGATGGCCGTCCTTGAGAAACGATCGGGTCTTCTCCTTCAGACACAAGATGCGTACCTCAAGGCAGCCGGTGGTGTGAAGCTTGATGAACCTGCGATTGACTTAGCGGTTTGTGTTGCCATTGCCTCTAGTTTCCGTGACAAGCCGACGCGTCCGACCGATGTCGTGATTGGTGAAGTCGGGTTGACGGGAGAAGTTCGCCGTGTATCGCGGATTGAACAACGTGTAGCAGAAGCAGCTAAACTCGGTTTCACGCGGGCGATCATTCCGAAAAACAACTTGGGTGGTTGGACGTATCCGGACGGGATTACGGTCGTCGGTGTCGAGAGTGTGGATGAAGCATTACGTGAAACGATTCCGTTTTAAGCTGGAATGACGCAAAAAATGGGGGAACTGTAATGGATATGTAAACAGTTTCCCCTCCTTCCGGCGTAGGTAGTTCAAATCAGTACATGTTACAATGAACTTAAAATAAGCAAAGGAGGTGAGAAGATTGAAAATCGTCATTCGGGTATTTTTTGCATTACTCGGACTTGCCCTCGGGATCTTGTTGCTTCCTCAGTTCTTCCAATTAATTGAAACGGCAACGAATACGACATTCCCCGCGTGGTTGATGAGCGAATACGTAACTGGAACGATTGGTGCACTCATATTCTTATTAATTGGATTATTCATTACGGATTCAGTAATTCGACTTCTCCGATTTTTAGAAGAACGGCTCGTCAAAGCCCCAGTGGCAGATCTCTTTTTTGGAACATTTGGTTTGTTGATTGGGTTGGTACTGGCTTTCCTCGTCAGTACATTGATTGATTTGGTAGGTATTCCTGTCCTCAGTAACGTCTTAACGATCTTCGTGACCGCGTTATTCGGATATCTCGGCTTTACAGTCGGGTATCGTAAACGTCATGAATTGACGAAAATCTTCTTACGTAGCAACCAAAGTGAGAAAAAGACGGCACCTGAAGTCGTCGACCCAGTTAAGTCAAACAGTAAGGTACTCGATACGAGCGTCATCATCGACGGGCGGATCACGGATATCACGAAGACCGGTTTCGTCGAAGGAAAGCTGATCGTTCCGCAATTCGTCATTGGGGAGTTGCAGTACATCGCGGATTCTTCTGATACGTTGAAACGAAACCGTGGACGCCGCGGGCTCGATGTCTTAAAAGAATTACAAGAGATCCCTGGAGTCGAGGTCGAAATTTATGATGGCGACTTCGAGGATGTACCGGAAGTCGACATCAAATTGATCAAACTCGCGGAACTTGTCAAAGGGATCGTCGTCACGAACGACTATAACTTGAACAAAGTCTGTGAAGTCCGACATGTTCCTGTCCTTAACATCAATGATCTGGCGAATGCCGTCAAACAAGTCGTCATTCCAGGAGAAGAGATGACCGTCCTTGTCATCAAGGAAGGGAAAGAACAAAAGCAAGGGATCGCCTATCTCGAAGATGGAACGATGGTCGTCGTCGAAGGAGGAAAACACCTGATCTCGAAAACGATTGGCGTCGTCGTCACGAGTGTCTTACAGACGTCAGCTGGACGAATGATTTTTGCGAAACCACAGGAAAAATGAGACACTATGCCTAGAGAGATATCGAGAGGCATTCAGATAGACCCGCAACGGATTCGATTTCATGATCGAGTCCGTTTTCGGTGTGATGGAATGGATCACGATGATCAGTGAGATAGAAAAGAGGGAATGAGATGTCTACAGCCACATATCGCGTCGTCATCCCCGCTGCCGGTGCCGGTAAGCGGATGGGCGCAGATCGTAATAAATTGATGCTTGAACTAAGAGACCGTCCAATCATCGCTTGGACACTGGATGTCTTCGAGGCAGATCCGGCATGTACGGAAATCATCCTTGCGATCAATCCACTAGAACAGGAATGGTTTACAAGTATTATCGCGTCTTATAAGACATCGATTAGACTTGTCACGGGTGGTGCCGAACGTCAGGAAAGTGTGCTTCGTGGTCTTGAGGCGTTAGAAGGCGAAGGAATCGTTCTGATCCATGATGGTGCCCGACCGTTCATTTCACAAGCAGCGATTCAGGCGGTTGTCCAAGCAGCAGTCCAAGATCAGGCAGCGATTCTCGCGGTACCGATCAAAGATACCGTCAAACGGATCGAAGCAAATCACATCAGTGAGACCGTCCCGCGGGAACGCCTGATGGCAGCCCAGACACCACAAGCGTTTGATCTTGCGACGATTCGCACGGTTCATGAAAAAGCGGCAACGAAATACCTAGGAACCGATGATGCAAGTTTGATAGAATGGGACGGAGGAAAAGTAACGATCGTCCACGGTCACTACGAAAATATCAAGATGACGACACCGGACGATCTATGGTTCGGTGAAGCGATTCTAATGAAACGAGGGAAATGACGATGATTCGAATTGGACAAGGTTTTGATGTACATGCCTTTGCAGAGGATCGGAAATTGATTTTAGGCGGCATCGAGATTCCGCACACGAAAGGATTGCTCGGTCATTCGGATGCAGACGTCTTGTTACATACGATTGCCGACGCGGCACTTGGTGCAATCGCAGCAGGAGATATCGGAAAACATTTTCCGGACACGGATCCGGAATTCAAGGATGCCGATTCAGCAAAATTGCTGCAGCATGTCTACGCGCTCGTTAAACAACAGGGCTACGCGCTTGGCAACCTAGATGCGACAGTCATCGCACAGGCACCAAAGCTTCGTCCGTACATCGACACGATGCGTGCGCGAATCGCGGAATTACTCGAAGCGGACATTGAACAGATCAATGTCAAGGCAACGACGACGGAATGGTTAGGTTTTACGGGACGAGAAGAGGGAATCGCTTGTCAAGCAGTGATTCTACTGAAACGAATCGAAGAATAAGGTATACTAGATAAGCGAATTTTAGTCGAAGGAGTGATTGGCAATGGCAGAAGTACGAGTACGTTATGCCCCAAGTCCAACAGGACACTTGCATATCGGGAATGCCCGGACTGCATTATTTAACTATCTGTTTGCGCGCCACTTAGGCGGTAAGATGGTATTACGAATCGAGGATACGGACCAAAAGCGGAACATCGCAGGTGGTGTCGAGAGTCAAATGAAGAACCTCGAGTGGCTCGGTGTCGATTGGGACGAAGGTCCAGATCGCGGTGGCGAGTACGGTCCTTATTCACAAATGGAGCGTCTCGATATCTATCAAAAGTACACGGACGAGTTACTTGAAAAGGGACTCGCTTACCGTTGCTACATGACATCGGAAGAGCTCGAAGCAGAACGCGAAGCACAAATCGCACGTGGAGAAGCACCACGTTATTCAGGGGCACACCGTAACCTGACAGCAGAACAAGAAGAAGCGTTCCGAGCAGAAGGTCGCACGCCGTCGATTCGGATTCGTGTACCGGAAGATGTCACGTATACATGGAATGATATCGTCAAAGACGACGTCTCATTCGAATCAAAAGACTTCGGTGACTGGGTCATCGTCAAAAAAGATGGCATTCCGACGTACAACTTTGCCGTCGTCATCGACGATCACTTGATGGCGATCAGCCATGTTCTTCGTGGAGATGACCATATTTCGAACACACCGAAACAGATGATGATCTATGATGCATTCGGTTGGGAATACCCGACGTTCGGTCACATGACATTGATCGTCAACGAATCACACAAGAAACTTTCGAAACGTGATCACTCGATCATTCAGTACATCGAGCAGTATAAAGAGCTCGGTTATCTCCCGGAAGCAATGCTCAACTTCATCACGCTTCTCGGTTGGTCACCAGTCGGCGAACAAGAGATCTTCACGAAAGAAGAGTTCATCGAAATCTTTGACGCGGATCGTCTCTCGAAGAGTCCGGCTGTCTTTGACCAAAACAAATTGGCTTGGATCAACAGCCAGTACATGAAACACCAATCGTTCGAAGAAGTATTCGAAGCCAGTCTTCCGTTCCTACAAGAAGCAGGTCGCGTCGAAGCGTCACCTTCAGAAGAAGAGCTCGCTTGGGCACGTGATCTCGTCGCGTTATACCGCGAACAGATGACGCATGGCGCGGAAATCGTCAAGCTTTCAGAGATGTTCTTTGAGGACGAAGTGGTGTATGATGAAGAGGCAAACACTGTCTTGAGTGGCGAGATGGTTCCGACTGTACTTGCAGAATTCGCGAACCAGTTACGTGCTCTCGAAGAGTGGACACCAGAAGCGATTAAAGCATCGATCAAAGCGACGCAAAAAGCGACTGGTCAAAAAGGAAAGAACTTATTCATGCCAATTCGTGTCGCGACGACAGGACAGACGCATGGTCCAGAACTCCCGAACACGATTCAATTACTAGGAAAAGACCGTGTGCTTGCACGGCTTGAAGCAGAATAACGAAAGCGTAGACGAGGAAAGTAACGATGCGTCTTCTTCTCCAGAGACAAGCTCGAATGGTGCGAGGGCTTGAAGAAGCGAATCATGAAATGCCCCTCTGAGTGCTGCCCGAAATCCGTGAGAGTAGGCGCAGACGTATCTCCGGCGTTAACGGACGTCAAGAGGGACGAGTCAATCGTCCAAACAGAGTGGGACCGCGCTTCGTTAGCGTCTCTGTGCAGCAATGCATGGAGGCGCTTTTTCTTATGGAGAGGAGAACGTATATGACACGGATACGAGAAGATATCCGCAATGTGTTTGAGCAAGATCCAGCTGCCCGCAGCACGTTAGAAGTCATTTTGACATACCCGGGCTTACATGCGATTTGGATGCATCGCCTGGCCCATCGACTCTGGAACGCAAAGTTCCGCTTACTCGGTCGATTCATTTCGCAGTTCAGTCGCTTTTTGACAGGCATCGAGATTCATCCAGGAGCAACGATCGGACGCCGATTCTTTATCGACCACGGGATGGGTGTCGTCATTGGTGAGACGACGATCATTGGTGATGACGTCACGTTGTTTCAAGGCGTGACACTCGGCGGAACGGGGAAAGAAACAGGAAAGCGTCATCCGACGATTGAAGACGGCGTACTTGTCTCTGCCGGTGCCCGTGTCCTTGGTGATATCACGATCGGGGCATACTCGAAAATCGGTGCCAGTTCTGTCGTCTTAAAACACGTTCCTCCAAATGCGACCGTCGTCGGCATTCCGGGACGTGTCGTCATTCAGGACGGTATGAAGGTCGAAGCACCACTTGATCATCGTTTCCCGGATCCGGTCAGCGAATGCCAAGAGCGGATTGAAATGGAACTAGAAGTATTAAAACAAGAAATTGAACGGATTAAAGGAGGGCGACGTCATGATTCAACTGTACAACAGCATGACCGGAAAAAAGGAACCATTTAAACCATTAGAAGAAGGAAAGGTCAAGATGTATGTCTGTGGTCCGACGGTATACAACTACATTCATATCGGCAACGCACGTCCAGCCATCGTCTTCGATACGGTCCGCCGCTACTTCACATATCGCGGATATGAAGTCAAATATGTCTCGAATTTCACGGACGTCGACGATAAGATCATCCGGACAGCGAACGAACTCGGAGAAGACTATCATGCGTTGACGAAACGTTTCATCGAGGCGTATCACGCGGACACGGGCGCCTTGAATGTTCAAAAAGCAGACATTCATCCACTCGTCACGGAAACGATGGACGATATCATCGCATTCATCGAAGTTCTCGTCGAAAAAGGCAATGCCTACGCTTCAAGCGGAGATGTCTACTTCCGGACGCGTAGTTTCAAGGATTACGGACAATTAAGCCAGCAGTCAATCGACGAGTTGCGTGCAGGCGCACGAATCGAAGTCGGAGAGAAAAAAGAAGATCCGCTTGATTTCGTGCTCTGGAAAGCAGCAAAACCAGGGGAGCCGGCATGGACGAGTCCATGGGGCGAAGGACGACCAGGCTGGCACATCGAGTGCTCGGCGATGGCGAAGAAATACCTTGGGGAGACGATTGATATCCATGCTGGTGGACAAGATTTGAAGTTCCCGCACCATGAGAATGAGATCGCCCAGTCTGAGGCGTGCAACTCGCAGAAGTTCGCGAACTACTGGATGCATAACGGGTTCTTGAACATCGAAAACGAGAAGATGTCGAAGTCGCTCGGTAACTTCCTGACAGTCCATGAAGCGATCCAAGCGGTCGATCCGATGGTGTTACGGTTCTTCATGTTATCGGTTCAGTATCGTCACCCGATCAACTATAGTCGTGAACTGATCGATCAAGCAGCGAATGGTCTCGCGCGGATTCGGGAGTCGGTCGCAAACATCGAACACCGTCTTGAGATGACGGCCGATCTCGGAACAGGTGACGAGAAGTGGTTGAATCGTCTAGCGGCGATCAAGGAACACTTCATCACATCGATGGATGATGATTTCAATACAGCGAACGCTGTGACGGATTTGTTTGATCTCTCAAAAGAAGCCAACCTATACCTTGGAGAAGCGCATGTATCGAAACAGGTGCTCGAACAGTTCCTCGCACTCTTCTCGGAATTATCAGGCGTCCTAGGTGTGACGTTGACAGTTGATAAAGGCTTACTCGATGAAGAAGTCGAACAGTTGATCGAAGAGCGGAACACAGCCCGTCAAAATCGTGACTTTGCACGAGCAGATGCAATTCGCGACCAATTACGTGACCAAGGCATTCTGCTCGAAGATACAGCGCAAGGGATGCGGTGGAAGCGCGGATGAAGAACTACAAACAACTGAACGCACTCGCATTAGCGTACATGGGCGACGTCGTCTATGAGATTCGTGTGCGCGAGCGATTGCTCGAACAAGGCTACGTGAAGCCGGGCGAGTTGCATAAAGCAGCTGTCCGGTACGTTCGGGCACAAGCACAAGCGACGGTCGTGACACACTGGTTGAACACGGATGCGTTGACGGAAGAAGAGGCAGCGGTCGTCCGGCGCGGAAAGAACGCGAAATCCGGTTCTGTTCCGAAGAGCACGGACGTCCATACGTATCGCTACGCGACAGCATTTGAAGCATTGCTCGGTTATATTTATCTTTCAGAAGGAGGGGATCGCCTTGAAGAACTCATCGGACAAGCGTTCGAATTACTCGAAGCCGAAAAAACAGACGAATCCTAAGGCTACAAGCGCGAAGCCAAAAACGAAGGCACAGCGTCCAGCACCAGAGAAACGAAAAGCCGCTCCGGTCAAGGAACAGCCTGTCGTGATCGAGCCACTCGAAGAAGGACAAGATTTTTTGTCAGGTCGTAATCCGGTCCTAGAGGCATTACGGAGTGGACGAGAGATGAACAAGCTGTTCTTGCAAGAAGGACAACAAAAAGGACCACTTGCCGTCATCCATGCGATGGCGCAGGAAGCGGGCATTCAAATCCAGCTCGTCCCGCGTTCGCGGTTAACCGGTTTAGCTGGAACGGAAAATCACCAAGGTGTCGTCGCAGCGGTAGCGGCGTACGAGTACGCCGAGATGGAAGACATCTTCAAGCTGGCACGTCAAAAGGATGAAACACCGCTCTTGATCCTACTCGATGAACTGGAGGATCCACATAATCTCGGATCAATCTTGCGGACGGCAGATGCTGTCGGGGCACACGGGATCATCATTCCGAAGCGTCGATCAGTCGGATTGACGCAAGTCGTCGCAAAGGCATCAACAGGCGCGATCGAACATATTCCTGTCGTTCGCGTGACGAACCTTGCGCGGACGATGGAAGATCTAAAGAAACAAGGCATCTGGTTCGTCGGAACGGATGCACGCGAAAGTGATGACTACCGGACGCTCGATGGGACGATGCCACTCGGAATCGTCATTGGAAGTGAAGGAAAAGGAATGAGCCGGCTTGTCCGTGAAAAATGTGATTTCCTCGTCCACCTCCCGATGGCGGGACATGTCACATCGCTCAACGCATCGGTTGCTGCTTCATTATTACTATATGAAGTCTACCGGACTAGAAAGCCGTATGCGCGATGAAATATGATCGTCTCATCGTAGATGGCTATAATATCATTGGCGCATGGCCAGAATTTCGGACGTTGCGGGAGCAAGATTTTGAATTGGCACGGGAACGGCTGATTCATGCGATGGCGGAATACCAAGCTGTCACAGGTCTCAGCGTTACGATCGTCTTCGATGCCTATCTGCAACCAGGACGTGAGTCTCGGATGCTAAAAAGCGGAATCGATATCGTCTATACACGGGAGAACGAAACGGCAGATGAATGGATTGAAAAGACAGCTGCTGATTGGTTACAGGACATCCGAGTCAAGTTGACGGTAGCGACGAACGACTACACGGAGCAATGGGTCATCTTCACGCTCGGCGCACTCCGCATATCGGCGCAAGAGCTCCGGCGAGAGTGGAAAGCGGCAGTCGCTGTCATCAAACAACAGACGACGTCTGCGAAGACGACGGCTCAACCGCGCTCGAAGATTGATTTACCAGAAGACGTCGTCGCACGTTTAGAAGCGATCCGTCGTCGAAAGAATTCAGATACATGATATGAACCATTCGTATGAGCAATCCATCGTTCTTCATTTGGAAGAATGGTGGATTTTTTTATAGAAAAGATACATGTTGGATGCAACAAAAGAGGTCATGCCAATTTTCATTGTCGTGCGACAGGTAATTATTGTATAATTAAAAACAATTGAACTATTCGTCAATGATGCTTGGAGGGATACAAGATGAGTTTGGTTTCGTTCGACCAGTTTGGGTGCATGACCGATGAAGCGCTTGTAGAACAAGCGAAAGAGTTCGACAACAGCGATGCGCTCGAATTTTTGATCGAGCGGTATCGAAATTTCGTGCGCGCCAAAGCCCGTTCTTACTTTTTGATCGGGGCAGACCGAGAAGATATCATTCAAGAAGGAATGATTGGTCTCTATAAAGCAGTACGGGATTACCGAACGGATAAGCTTGCCTCGTTTAAAGGATTTGCCGAATTATGCATCACGCGACAGATGATCACTGCGATCAAGACGGCGACACGTCAGAAACATATCCCGTTGAATTCGTACATCTCACTCGATAAACCGATCTATGACGATGAATCGGAGCGGACGTTACTCGATATCATCACGTCGACAGCACCTTCTGACCCACAAATTTTGATCGTCAACCGGGAAGAATATGCAGACATTGAATCGAAGATGGATGAAATTTTAAGCGACCTTGAACGCAAAGTCCTCGCGCTCTATCTTGACGGACGGACGTATCAGGAAATCTCTGACGACCTCGATCGTCATGTCAAATCGATCGACAATGCCTTGCAACGCGTCAAGCGCAAGCTTGAGCGTTATCTCGAAGCACGAAAGATGACGGTCTAACAGAGAGGTAGATTGACCGTAACCCCTTCCTATGCTACTGTATAACTAGCGCCTTACTAGCGAGACGCCGCTCATAGGCGTTTTTTTTTTACGCTCTTTTTCGGAAGGAAAGTACCTTAACAGAAGAGAAGAGTGGCAAAGAAGGAGGACTTTGAGATGGCGAAGAAAGTAGGCCTTGCTTGTGATAATTGCGGTGCCCGCGACTATACGACGATGAAAAAAGAGGACGTCACTGTCCGCTTGGAATTGAAGAAATTCTGCCGTCGTTGTAACGCGCATACGATTCATAAAGAAGCGAAATAAAGCTTCATCTGTCCCGATTTATTACATCCTGGAGGGAAAGTACGATGAAATTTTTGCGTGACGTATGGAATGAATTGAAAAAGACGAGCTGGCCAAAACGGAAAGAGCTGACGAAATACACACTGACGGTCATCGGTATGGTGATCTTCATGGGTGTCTTCATCTTCGGCGTCGATTCAGGGCTTAGCGCATTGATGAGCTGGTTGATTAAGTAAAAAGAAGAGGTGGCCTACCATGGAGAAACAATGGTTTGTCGTCCAAACGTATTCCGGATTCGAAAACAACGTCAAGGCGAACCTTGAACGTCGGATTGAATCCATGAACATGGACGAAAAAATCTTCCGTGTACTCGTTCCGATTGAAACGGTACAAGAAGAAGTAACGAACAAAAAGGGAGAAACGAAAATCAAGGAACGTGAAGTCAAGATCTTCCCGGGATATGTCCTCGTTGAGATGGTCATGACGGATGATTCTTGGTATGTCGTCCGGAATACTCCGAACGTCACAGGCTTCCTCGGATCAGTCGGCGGCGGTTCAAAACCAACCCCACTTCTTCCGGAAGAAGCAGAAAATATCCTTGGATCAATGGGTCTTGTCGATCTGAAGAGCCGTTACGACTTCTCACTCGGACAAATCGTCCGAATCAAAGAAGGAGCTTTCGAAAATCTCGAAGGTACGATCGAGGAGCTTGATGCAGATGCTGAGAAAATGAAAGTCTCTGTTGATATGTTCGGTCGCGAAACGAAGGTCGAGCTTGATTTCGCACAGGTCGATAAAATCGATTAAGTTTCCTATTGCGAATGTTTTGTTTTAATGATACAATTTTTCGTGTTTGATGTTGTGCTTATTTCGATAAATAACTCGTCGAATAGAATGAGTGGGAGGACGCGCAACGTCCAATTAAACCACATTAAAGAATTAAGGAGGTGTGTCTCGTGGCGAAGAAGGTTATGAAACTCGTAAAACTTCAAATTCCTGCGGGCAAAGCAAACCCAGCTCCACCAGTTGGACCGGCACTCGGTCAAGCAGGTGTGAACATCATGGGCTTCTGTAAAGAGTTCAACGCTCGTACACAAGACCAAGCCGGCTTGATTATCCCTGTAGTCATCACGGTTTTTGAAGATCGTTCATTCACATTCATCACTAAAACTCCTCCAGCAGCAGTTCTCTTGAAGAAAGCAGCTGGAATTGAGAGTGGTTCAGGTGAACCGAACCGTAAGAAAGTAGCGACTGTCAAACGTGACAAAGTTCGTGAAATCGCTGAAACAAAAATGCCAGACCTTAACGCATCATCTGTTGAAACAGCAATGTTGATGGTTGAAGGTACTGCACGTTCTATGGGTATCGTAATCGAAGACTAATGTCTTTTTGATTACCATGAACAACGATGAGGGTCGCAGGCGGATAGTTTCTTGAAGCCTGCTACCCTTTCATTATGTGGGAGGATTTTCCGCACAACCACAAAGGAGGAACCTAAAATGGGTAAGAAGTACAAAGAAGCTGCTAAGCTTATCGATCGTACGGTTTCATACGAACTCGCAGAAGCTGTAGATTTGACTAAAAAATCTGCAACTGCGAAATTCGATGAGACTATCGAATTGGCTGTTCGTCTCGGAGTAGATCCGAAGAAAGCAGACCAACAAATCCGTGGAGCAGTCGTATTGCCACACGGTACTGGTAAAACACAAAAAGTCCTCGTCTTCGCGAAAGGTGAGAAATTAAAAGAAGCGGAAGCTGCAGGAGCAGATTACGCTGGTGATGCTGAGTACATCAACAAAATCCAACAAGGATGGTTCGACTTCGACGTTATCGTTGCGACACCAGACATGATGGGTGAAGTTGGTAAACTTGGTCGCGTTCTCGGACCAAAAGGCCTCATGCCAAACCCGAAAACAGGTACAGTTACATTTGACGTCACAAAAGCAATCAACGATATCAAAGCTGGTAAAGTTGAGTACCGTGTCGACAAATCAGGTAACATCCACGTTCCTGTCGGTAAAAAATCATTCGATAACGAGAAACTCGTTGATAACATCAACACAGTTATCGAAACTCTCGTAAAAGTTAAGCCTGCTACTGCTAAAGGTGTATACCTTAAAAACATCGCGATCGCTTCTACAATGGGTCCTGGTGTAAAAGTATCTTCAGCTGACTTCGCGAAATAATTTCGTCTAAAACGAACTTGACAACGTTCTAAGAACGCTGTTACAGTATAAAACGTTGATATATTTCGACATACCGTAGACAGAAGGTGCTCACATGGGCATAAATCCTTCCGAGGTGTTCTTGCTCAGAGAGCCTGTTTGTTCAGGTATCCTTTTTGACGATTACGCCTCCTCTGCTCTGCAGACGGAGGCTTTTTATTTGAAATCGAGCAGCCCCTCGCACCGGTACATTTCATCTACCAGGAGGTGCAACAGAAATGGCAAACGAAAAAGTTATCGCTGTCAAAGCGGATCTCGTATCTGAGATCGCTGAGAAACTCCAAGCGAGCGCAGGAACAGTTGTCGTCGACTACCGTGGTCTCACAGTAGAAGAAGTCACTGAACTTCGTAAACAACTCCGCGAAGCGGGCGTTGAATTCAAAGTTTACAAAAACGGTCTCCTCCGCCGCGCGGCAGTTCAAAGCAACCTCGAAGGTCTTGATGAAGTCTTCACAGGTCCTAGTGCGATCGCCTTCAGCAATGAAGACGTTATCGCGCCAGCTAAGATCTTGAACGACTTCGCTAAAACGCACAAGGCTCTCGAACTCAAAGGTGGTATCATCGAAGGCAAAGTCACTTCAGTAGAAGATGTCAAAGCCCTTGCGGAACTTCCATCACGCGAAGGTCTCCTTTCGATGCTCCTCAGCGTGCTTCAAGCGCCAATCCGTGGACTCGCGGTGGCAACGAACGCAATCGCAGAGCAAAAAGAAGAACAATCTGCTTAATTTCTGCTTAGCGGGATAGGCAACCAACACAATTTTCACACCCCAACGTGGGCTAAATCAAAGGAGGAAAACCATAATGGCTTTCAACAAAGAGCAATTTATCGAAGACCTCAAGGGCATGACTGTTCTTGAACTTAACGAACTCGTAAAAACAATCGAAGAAGAATTCGGCGTATCAGCAGCAGCTCCAGTAGCAGTTGCAGGTGCTGGCGCAGGCGCAGCAGCTGAAGAGCAAACTGAATTCGACGTTATCCTTACTAACGCTGGATCTGGTAAAATCAACGTCATCAAAGCAGTTCGCGAATTGACTGGTCTCGGTCTTAAAGAAGCGAAAGCTCTCGTAGACGGAACTCCAGCACCAGTTAAAGAAGGCGTTTCGAAAGAAGACGCTGAAGCAATGAAAGCTAAGCTTGAAGAAGCTGGCGCTACTGTAGAAGTTAAGTAATTTTCTTCTTCCGTAGAAACAAGAGAAGCTCGCATTGCGAGCTTCTTTTGTTTTCATCTTTTACATGAGAGGGGAAGGAAACATGGCGGATCATTATTATACGAATGACCCTTCATCGAAACGAGATCCGAAGACGTGGGAATATGTCCTGCGTGGTCAGAGGCTCCGCTTTACATCGGATCACGGTGTCTTTTCGAAGAACGGAATCGATTTTGGTTCCCGTCTGTTGATCGAGGCATTCACGGAACCGGCTGTAGCGGGAGACATTTTAGATGTCGGCTGCGGATACGGACCGATGGGCATCGCGCTCTCGAAGTCGACGGGTCGTCCGGCACACTTGATCGATGTCAATGAACGGGCGCTCGAACTAGCGGCAGACAATGCGCGCGCGAATGGTGTTTCCGTGACGACCGGTGTGAGTGACGGGTATGATGGGGTAGGCGAATCGACATTCGCAGCGATCGTGACGAATCCACCGATTCGGGCGGGAAAAACGGTCGTTCATCGTATTCTCCGAGAAGCATATGATCACCTTGTCGTCGGCGGCGAGCTTTGGGTCGTCATTCAAAAGAAACAAGGTGGACCATCAGCGAAGAAATTGATGGAAGACGTATTCGGTATGTGTGAGACAGTTACCCGGGATAAAGGGTACTCTATATTTAAATCAATTCGGTCTTGACAAATCGAAGGATTTGTCGTTGACCGCATGTTGTGTCTATGATAGTATTATAAAATGCCATTGGAGTGATTTTTGGATAAGATGTTTGAAAGCAGCTGGCGTTCTCGACTACAGATGATTGAGTAGACAAGACGTCGCTTTTTTGCGCTTATCAATCAAAAAATGGCTTCAATGTTCGATATTACACCCGTCCTTCTCTATAAGAAGAAGTGGGTCTGAGAGGTGAATCAGTTGACTGGTCAACTTGTTCAGTACGGTCGTCACCGTCAGAGAAGAAGCTATGCACGTATCAGCGAAGTATTGGAACTTCCAAACTTAATCGAGATTCAAACGAATTCGTATGAGTGGTTCCTGCGGGAAGGTCTCCGTGAGATGTTTCATGACATTTCGCCGATTTCCGACTTCACAGGGAATCTCGTATTAGAATTCATCGACTACTCGCTCGGAGAGCCGAAGTATTCGATCGATGAATCGAAAGAGCGCGACGTGACCTATTCGGCACCACTACGCGTTAAAGTCCGTCTTCAAAATAAAGAGACGGGTGAATTGAAAGAACAAGAAGTCTTCATGGGTGACTTCCCGCTTATGACGGAGTCGGGAACATTCATCATCAATGGAGCGGAGCGCGTAATCGTTTCGCAGCTTGTTCGTTCGCCAAGTGTTTATTACAACAATAAGTTAGATAAGAACGGTAAACGTGGATTCTCCGCGACAGTCATCCCAAACCGTGGTGCATGGCTCGAGCTCGAGACAGACGCGAAAGACATCGTTTATGTTCGCATTGATCGCACGCGTAAGATTCCAGTAACGGTTCTTTTACGTGCTCTTGGTTTCGGTACGGATCAGGAAATCATCGATCTTCTCGGTGATGATGAGTACCTCCGGAATTCACTTGAAAAAGATAATACGGAATCAACGGAAAAAGCCCTCATCGAGATTTATGAGCGTCTACGTCCGGGAGAGCCGCCGACAGTCGAAAACGCAAAAGCGTTGCTCGTGTCGCGCTTCTTTGACCCGAAACGTTATGATTTGGCAAACGTTGGTCGTTATAAAATCAATAAAAAGCTTCATCTTAAGAACCGTCTCTTCGGTCAAAAACTTGCGGAAACGCTCGTTGATCCTGAGACAGGTGAAGTCATCGCGGAAGCAGGAACGGTCCTTGATCGTCGTATGCTCGATAAAGTCCTTCCATTCCTCGAAGGATCCGTTGGTTACATCGAAGCGACGCCTACAGGCGGCGTAACGCAGGGTGAGGCTTTCAACTTACAGTCAATCAAGGTGTTCGCACCGGACGATGCTGAAGGTGAACGCATCATCAATATCATCGGTAACGGTAACATCGATCGTGACATCAAGCACATCACGCCTGCTGACATGATTGCTGCCATCAACTACTTCTTCAACTTGTTGCATGAAGTCGGTACGACAGACGATATCGACCACCTCGGTAACCGTCGTCTTCGTTCAGTCGGCGAGCTGCTCCAGAACCAATTCCGGATCGGTCTCTCACGGATGGAACGTGTCGTTAAGGAACGGATGTCGATTCAGGATCAGAATGCGATCACGCCACAGGCCTTGATCAACATTCGTCCAGTTATCGCATCGATTAAAGAGTTCTTCGGTAGCTCGCAGTTGTCTCAGTTCATGGACCAAACGAACCCGCTTGCGGAATTGACGCACAAACGTCGTCTTTCAGCACTCGGACCTGGTGGTTTGACACGTGAGCGCGCTGGTTTCGAAGTTCGTGACGTACACTACTCGCACTATTCCCGTATGTGTCCGATCGAAACGCCAGAGGGACCAAACATCGGTTTGATCAACTCGTTGTCTTCGTACGCGAAGGTCAATGAGTACGGCTTCATCGAAGCACCATATCGTCGTGTCGATCCGGAAACGGGCGTCGTCACGGATGAAATCCACTACATGACTGCTGACGAAGAGGATCTCTACGTCGTCGCACAGGCAAACATGTTGTTGACGGAAGAGAAGACGTTCAAAGATTCACACGTCCTTTCACGTTTCCGTGGACAAAACTTGTCTGTCGAACCAGCACGTGTCGATTACATGGACGTTTCGCCGAAGCAGGTCGTATCTGCCGCAACGGCTTGTATCCCGTTCCTTGAGAACGATGACTCGAACCGTGCCCTCATGGGAGCGAACATGCAACGTCAGGCCGTCCCACTTCTGAACCCGGAATCTCCGATTGTCGGTACAGGAATGGAGTACGTGTCTGCGAAAGACTCAGGAGCCGCTGTCGTTGCGAAGCACGCAGGGATCGCTGAGCGTGTCACGGCGCGTGAAATCCTTGTCCGTCGTACGACGGAAGTCGATGGCAACATCGTTGAAGGTGAACTCGACCGTTACAAGATTCAAAAATTCATCCGTTCTAACCAAGGAACGTGTTATAACCAAAAACCAATCATCAAAGCAGGCGACCCAGTCGATAAAGGCGAGATCCTTGCAGATGGTCCATCGATGGACGGTGGGGAACTTGCGCTTGGTCGTAACGTACTCGTCGGTTTCATGACATGGGATGGTTACAACTATGAGGATGCTGTCATCATGAGTGAGCGTCTTGTCAAAGACGACGTCTACACATCGATCCACATCGAAGAATACGAATGTGAGTCGCGTGATACGAAACTCGGACCGGAAGAAATCACACGTGATATTCCGAACGTCGGTGATGATGCCTTGAAAAACCTCGACGATCGCGGAATCATCCGTGTCGGCGCGGAAGTCAAGGACGGCGATATCCTCGTCGGTAAAGTTACGCCGAAGGGTGTAACGGAATTGACAGCGGAAGAACGTCTTCTTCATGCAATCTTCGGTGAAAAAGCACGTGAAGTCCGTGATACATCTCTCCGTGTACCACACGGTGGTGATGGAATCATCCTCGACGTCAAAATCTTCGACCGCGATAATGGGGACGAGCTCTCACCTGGTGTCAACCAGTTGATCCGTGCTTACATCGTTCAGAAGCGTAAGATTCACGAGGGTGACAAAATGGCGGGTCGTCACGGTAACAAAGGTGTTATCTCGCGTATCCTTCCAGAAGAAGACATGCCGTACATGCCAGACGGTACGCCAATTGACATCATGTTGAACCCACTTGGGGTTCCATCACGGATGAACATCGGGCAGTTGCTCGAGCTTCACCTCGGGATGGCAGCACGTCAACTCGGCATCAAAGTCGCATCACCAGTATTCGATGGTGCGCGTGAGGAAGATGTTTGGGCAACGATTGAAGAAGCAGGTATGGATCGCGACGCGAAGACTGTCCTTTATGATGGTCGTTCGGGTGAAGCGTTCGATAACCGTATCTCTGTCGGTGTCATGTATATGATTAAACTTGCTCACATGGTCGATGATAAACTTCACGCACGTTCGACAGGACCATACTCACTCGTTACACAACAACCGCTCGGTGGTAAAGCCCAGTTCGGTGGTCAGCGTTTCGGTGAGATGGAAGTATGGGCACTTGAAGCATACGGCGCAGCCTACACGCTCCAAGAGATCCTTACAATCAAGTCGGATGACACGATCGGTCGTGTTAAAGCGTACGAAGCAATCGTCAAAGGTGAGAATGTACCACAACCGGGCGTACCGGAATCGTTCCGAGTCCTCATTAAAGAGCTTCAATCACTCGGTATGGACGTCAAGATGATGTCTGCTGATGATGAAGAGATCGAAATGCGCGACGAAGACGAGGACAATATCCCGAACGCGACTCCAGCACTCGAAGAAGTTCAAGCGCCTGTCGCACCAGTTGTTACTGAAGAGGAATAAGCGAAAGGGAGGTCCACCCCTTGGTAGATGTTAATAGATTTGAATATATGCAAATCGGCCTCGCTTCCCCCGAAAAGATCCGTTCATGGTCTTTCGGGGAAGTGAAAAAGCCGGAGACGATCAACTATCGTACACTCAAACCGGAGAAAGACGGTTTGTTCTGTGAACGTATCTTTGGTCCAACAAAAGACTGGGAATGTTACTGTGGTAAATACAAACGGATCCGCTATAAAGGAATCATTTGTGACCGCTGTGGCGTTGAAGTCACGAAGTCGAAAGTCCGTCGTGAGCGCATGGGTCACATCGAGCTCGCAGCACCGGTTTCGCACATCTGGTACTTCAAAGGAATTCCTAGCCGTATGGGACTCGTCCTCGACATGTCACCGCGTGCGTTAGAAGAGATCATCTACTTCGCGTCGTACGTCGTTACAGATCCAGGCGAATCGACACTTGAGAAGAAACAACTCCTTTCAGAGAAAGAATACCGTGCATATCGTGAGAAGTTCGGTCGTTCGTTCACTGCTGAAATGGGTGCGGAAGCAGTTCGTAAATTGCTCCGTGACGTGGAACTCGATAAAGAAGTCGCTGCATTACGTGAAGAGCTTCGTATGATTCAAGGACAACGTCGTACTCGTGCGATCAAACGCCTTGAAGTCCTCGATGCGTTCCGTAACTCAGGCAACAATCCAGAATGGATGGTGCTTGAAGTACTTCCAGTCATCCCACCGGAACTTCGTCCGATGGTTCAACTCGATGGCGGACGTTTCGCAACGTCTGACTTGAACGACTTGTACCGCCGCGTCATCAACCGTAACAATCGTCTCAAGCGTCTTCTTGACCTTGGCGCTCCGAACATCATCGTTCAGAATGAAAAACGGATGCTTCAAGAAGCAGTCGATGCTTTGATCGATAACGGTCGTCGCGGTCGTCCAGTTACTGGACCAGGTAACCGTCCACTTAAATCACTTTCACACATGTTGAAAGGGAAACAAGGACGTTTCCGTCAAAACTTGCTCGGTAAACGTGTCGACTACTCTGGTCGTTCGGTTATCGTCGTTGGTCCAAACCTGAAGATGTATCAATGTGGTCTTCCAAAAGAAATGGCCCTTGAACTCTTCAAACCGTTCGTCATGAAAGAACTCGTCTCTCGTGGCATCGCACCGAACATCAAGAGTGCGAAACGGAAAATCGAGCGCGTTCAACCTGAAATCTGGGATGTCCTCGAAGAAGTCATCCGTGAGCATCCGGTTCTCTTGAACCGTGCACCGACACTTCACCGTCTCGGTATCCAGGCGTTCGAACCAACGCTCGTCGAAGGACGCGCGATTCGCCTTCACCCACTCGTATGTACGGCATACAACGCCGATTTCGATGGTGACCAAATGGCGGTTCACGTACCACTTTCGGCAGAAGCACAAGCAGAAGCACGTCTTCTCATGCTCGCTGCACAAAACATCTTGAACCCGAAAGACGGTAAACCTGTTGTTACACCATCGCAGGATATGGTCCTCGGTAACTACTACCTCACGCTCGAGCGCGAAAATGCGATCGGTGAAGGGAAAATCTTCTCAACAGTGAACGAAGCGCTCATCGCTTACCAAAACGGTTATGCGCACTTCCATACACGTGTTGCGATTCCAGCCGGCGTTCTCAAGAACCCGACATTCACGGAAGAGCAAAACGAGAAATTATTGATTACGACAGTCGGTAAGTTGATCTTCAACGAGATCCTCCCAACGACGTTCCCTTACTTGAACGAACCAACGATGACGAACCTTCAAGAAGCGACGCCAGACAAGTACTTCCTTGAAAAAGGAACAGATGTCGTGGCAGAACTGAAGAACCGTCCGATCATCGACCCGTTCAAAAAAGGATTCCTTGGAAATGTCATCGCGGAAGTCTTCAAACGGTTTGAGACGACAGAAACAAGCCGTATGCTCGACCGCATGAAAAACCTCGGATTCAAACACTCGACTCGTGCCGGTATCACGGTAGGGATCGCGGACATCATCGTTCTTCCGGATAAACAAGAAATCCTTGTTGAAGCGCAGGACAATGTCGACCGCGTCATGAAATCGTACCGTCGTGGTCTCATCACAGAAGACGAGCGCTATGAGCGCGTCGTTAAATCGTGGAATGATGCGAAGGATGAAATTCAGTCTCGTCTGATGAAATCCCTCAACCGTCTCAACCCGATCTTCATGATGAGTGACTCCGGTGCCCGTGGTAACGCGTCGAACTTCACGCAGCTCGCTGGTATGCGTGGACTCATGGCCGCTCCAAGTGGACGGATCATCGAGCTCCCGATCAAATCATCGTTCCGTGAGGGTCTAACGGTACAGGAATACTTCATCTCAACACACGGTGCACGTAAAGGTCTTGCCGATACAGCCTTGAAAACGGCTGACTCAGGTTACCTGACTCGTCGTCTCGTTGACGTCGCTCAAGACGTCATCATCCGTGAAGATGATTGTGGAACGGATCGTGGTATCCGCGTCACAGCACTCCGTGAAGGAACGGAAGAGATCGAAAGCCTCTACGACCGCCTCGTCGGCCGTACTGCATTCGAAAACGTCGTTCACCCTGAAACAGGAGAAGTCCTCGTTTCAACGAACGAACTCATCGATGAAGATCTTGCGCGTGCCATCACTGACGCTGGTGTCGATAACGTTGAGATCCGTACTGCCTTCACATGTAACACAAGCCATGGTGTCTGTAAGAAATGTTACGGACGTAACTTGGCAACAGGCAACGACGTCGAAGTCGGCGAAGCTGTCGGTATCATCGCGGCACAATCAATCGGTGAGCCAGGAACGCAGCTTACGATGCGTACCTTCCACACAGGTGGGGTTGCCGGGGACGATATCACACAAGGTCTTCCGCGTATCCAAGAGTTGTTCGAAGCGCGTAACCCGAAAGGTCAAGCGGTCATCTCGGAAATCGATGGTCAAGTCATCGACTTCACGGAATCGCGTGACAAACGTGAATTGACGGTCCAAGGACTCAGCGAAACACGCACATACACGATCCCATTCGGTTCGCGTCTACGTGTTCAGCTCGGGGACGAGGTCAAAGCCGGTCAAGTCTTCACGGAAGGTTCGATCGATCCGAAAGAACTCTTGAACGTTAAAGGTGTATCCGGCGTTCAGAACTACTTGCTTCAAGAAGTTCAAAAAGTATACCGGATGCAAGGGGTTGAGATCGGTGACAAACACGTCGAGGTCATGGTTCGCCAAATGATTCGTCGCGTACGTGTCATCGAGTCTGGTGAGACTTCACTCTTACCAGGTTCGCTCGTCGATATCAGCACGTTCAAGGAAGCTTGTAAAGAAGCGCTCCGTAACGGGAAAGCTCTCGCTTCGGCGAAACCAGTTCTTCTCGGTATCACAAAAGCGTCACTTGAAACAGATTCATTCCTATCGGCTGCGTCGTTCCAAGAAACGACTCGTGTCCTTACGGATGCAGCGATTAAAGGGAAGAGCGACTACCTTCGCGGCTTGAAAGAGAACGTCATCATCGGTAAGTTGGTTCCAGCTGGTACTGGGATGTCACGTTACCGTCAGATCGATCTCGAAGTAGCTGGCGAAGCACCTGTAGAAGCCGATTCTCCGGTAGAATAAAACGCCTTGACACGCCGGTATGGCGGTGCTACTATGATATAGTGTTGCCAACCGGCTGTGTTATTTTGGAGGATATCTTCATGTCTTACAAAAAAGTAGTCGGCGCAGATTTGAAGTTTGTCGGTCAAAAGCAAACGCTCAAAGCATTGCGATCTGGCAAGGCGTCGGAAGTGATCATTGCGGATGACGCAGATGAACACGTAAAACAAGCATTGCTCGAAGCGGCGAAACAAGCTAACGTTCCAGTCGTGAATGTTCCTTCTAAGCAAGAGCTTGGAAAAGCTTGTGGAATCGATGTCGCAGCAACAGCTGTTGCCATTAAGAAAGTTTGATAATGCGTTTTGTGTGGCGATGGAATGCCTGAGCCACGCAAAACGTTTCATTATGACTTTCGATGAACCACCCGGCTCGGTGGTTTTGAAATTTGTCATGAATTCAGGAAGGGAGGATCTCAAAGATGCCTACTATCAACCAATTAGTCCGTAAAGGACGTCAATCAAAAGTTGTGAAATCAGATTCGCCAGCGCTGAACAAAGGGTACAACAGCTTCATTAAAGCTCGTACTGACATCAGCTCACCACAAAAACGTGGTGTTTGTACTCGTGTAGGTACAATGACTCCGAAGAAACCGAACTCGGCTCTTCGTAAATACGCACGTGTACGTTTGACGAACACAATGGAAGTAACAGCTTACATCCCAGGTATCGGCCACAACCTTCAAGAGCACAGTGTTGTTCTTATCCGCGGCGGCCGCGTAAAAGACTTACCAGGGGTACGTTACCACATCGTTCGTGGTGCGCTTGATACAGCTGGTGTTGACGGCCGTATGCAAGGTCGTTCGAAATACGGTACGAAACGTCCTAAAGTTAAAAAATAATCTAGATATCTTAAGATATCACCTCACTATATGAAAGGAGGGACTCGGAATGCCACGTAAAGGTCAAGCAGAACGTCGTGATGTAATGGCTGATCCGATCTACAACTCTAAACTCGTTACCCGCCTTATCAACCGTCTTATGTTAGATGGTAAAAAAGGTACTGCTCAACAAATCTTATACAAAGCTTTCGAAACTATCGCTGAACGTTCAGGTCGCGATGCAATGGAAGTCTTTGAAGAAGCGATGAACAACATCATGCCAGTTCTTGAAGTTAAAGCACGCCGTGTAGGTGGAGCTAACTATCAAGTTCCTGTCGAAGTTCGCCCAGAGCGTCGTACGACACTTGCACTTCGTTACCTCGTGAACTACTCACGTCTCCGTAACGAAAAAACTATGGATGCGCGCCTTGCTAACGAAATCATGGACGCTGCAAACAACACTGGTGCTTCTGTTAAGAAGCGCGAAGATATGCACAAAATGGCGGAAGCGAACAAAGCGTTTGCTCACTACCGCTGGTAATTCCGAAAATCACCACCTCATGCATGCCATTTTCAATGGAATTATGAGGTGGCTTTCGGGTATAGTCATGACGTGTGGCAACACACGACCACTAAACTAAAATGCGAAAGGAGAATGTTTAAAGATGGCAAGAGAATTCTCCCTTAAGAACACTCGTAACATCGGGATCATGGCTCACATCGATGCTGGTAAAACAACAACGACTGAGCGTATCCTGTATTACACGGGTCGTATCCACAAGATTGGTGAAACGCACGAAGGTGCTTCACAAATGGACTGGATGGAGCAAGAGCAAGAGCGTGGGATCACGATTACATCGGCAGCAACAACTGCTCAATGGAAAGGTAACCGCGTAAACATCATCGATACACCTGGACACGTAGACTTCACAGTTGAGGTTGAACGTTCACTTCGCGTACTTGATGGTGCGGTAGCAGTACTTGACGCTCAGTCTGGTGTTGAGCCACAAACTGAGACAGTATGGCGCCAAGCTACAACTTACGGCGTACCACGTATCGTTTTCGTTAACAAAATGGATAAAATCGGTGCAGACTTCTTGTACTCGGTCGGAACGCTTCGCGAACGCCTCCAAGCGAACGCACACGCGATCCAACTTCCAATCGGTGCGGAAGATGAATTCAAAGGAATCATCGACCTCGTCGAACAGAAAACATACATGTACGGTAACGATCTCGGAACTGACATCGAAGTGACTGACGGTTTCCCAGCTGATCTTGCTGATCAAGCTGAAGAACTCCGTGGATCATTGATCGAAGCAGTTGCGGATTACGAAGAAGAATTGATGATGAAATACCTCGAGGGTGAAGAAATCACAATCGACGAGTTGAAAGCGGCTATCCGTAAAGCAACTCTGACAGTTGACTTCTATCCTGTACTCGTAGGTTCGGCATTCAAGAACAAAGGTGTTCAGCTTATGCTTGACGCAGTTCTCGATTACCTCCCATCACCAATCGACGTAAAAGCGATCTCAGGTATCGACATGGATACGGATGAAGAAATCGTACGTGAGTCTTCGGACGACGCACCATTCTCTGCACTCGCGTTCAAAGTCATGACTGACCCTTACGTCGGTAAACTTACATTCTTCCGTGTGTACTCTGGTACAGCTTCGGCAGGATCGTACGTTAAAAACTCAACAAAAGGCAAACGTGAGCGTCTTGGACGTATCCTTCAAATGCACGCAAACAGCCGTGAAGAGATCCCGATGGTATACGCGGGTGACATCGCTGCAGCTGTAGGTTTGAAAGATACGACTACTGGAGATACGCTTTGTGCAGAGAAAGACAACGTCGTTCTCGAATCAATGACATTCCCAGAACCAGTTATCTCGGTCGCTATCGAACCAAAAACGAAAGCTGACCAAGATAAAATGGGTCAAGCCCTCGCTAAGCTTGCTGAAGAGGATCCAACGTTCCGCACTGAAACAAACCCAGAGACTGGTCAAACGATCATCTCAGGTATGGGTGAGCTTCACCTCGACATCATCGTTGACCGTATGCGTCGCGAGTTCAAAGTCGAAGCAAACGTTGGTGCTCCACAAGTAGCTTACCGTGAAACGATCCGCCAAGCGGCGAAGATCGATTCGAAGTTCGCTCGTCAATCTGGTGGTCGTGGTCAGTATGGTCACGTCGTCGTAGAATTCGAGCCGAACGAAGAAGGCGCTGGCTTCGAGTTCAACAACAAAATCGTCGGTGGTGTTGTTCCACGTGAATACATCCCAGCGGTTGAGAACGGAATCGAAGAAGCACTTCAAAACGGTATCCTTGCTGGTTACCCGGTCGTTGACGTAAAAGCTTCACTCGTCTTCGGATCGTACCACGATGTCGACTCAAACGAGATGGCATTTAAAGTTGCGGCTTCAATGGCAGTCAAACAACTCAAAGATAAGAGCGGCGCTGTTATCCTTGAGCCAATGATGAAAGTTGAAATCGTCATCCCAGACGAATACATGGGAGACATCATGGGTGATGTTACATCACGCCGTGGTCGCGTAGAAGGTATGGAAGCACGCGGTAACGCTCAAGTTGTCCGTTCAATGATTCCACTTTCTGAAATGTTCGGATACGCTACTGGTCTTCGTTCACGCACACAAGGTCGCGGAACGTACTCGATGCACTTCGATCACTACGAAGAAGTACCGAAATCAGTTGCGGAAGAAATCATCAAAAAAGCGAACGGCTAATCCTTCACAGGTTGTCACGCTTTTATGATTAGTGTAAGCTAAGGAAGGTGTACGTTATCTTACGACTCACCTTCCTAGTTATAAAAAATTATTAGACACATAGAGGAGGAATTCAGAATGGGTAAGGAAAAATTCGACCGTTCTAAACCGCACGTTAACGTTGGTACAATCGGCCACGTCGACCACGGTAAAACAACTTTAACAGCAGCTATCTCAGCTGTACTTGCAAAAGCACAAGGTAAAGCTGCAACTAAGTTTGACCAAATCGATGGTGCTCCAGAAGAGCGCGAGCGCGGTATCACAATCGCAACAGCTCACATCGAGTACGAAACAGAAAAACGCCACTATGCACACGTTGACTGCCCAGGTCACGCTGACTATGTTAAAAACATGATCACTGGTGCTGCACAAATGGACGGCGCGATCCTCGTTGTTTCTGCAACAGATGGTCCAATGCCACAAACACGTGAGCACATCTTGCTTTCACGTCAAGTAGGTGTTCCTTTCATCGTAGTATTCATGAACAAAGTTGACATGGTTGACGACGAAGAGCTTCTTGAGCTCGTCGAAATGGAAATCCGTGAACTTCTTTCTGAGTACGACTTCCCAGGTGATGACCTCCCAGTTATCCAAGGTTCTGCTCTTGGCGCGCTTAACGGCGAAGCTAAATGGGAAGAAAAAATTCTTGAACTCATGGCAGCTGTCGATGAGTACATCCCAGAACCAACTCGTGACACTGAAAAAGACTTCATGATGCCAGTTGAGGATGTCTTCTCAATCACTGGTCGTGGTACAGTTGCTACTGGCCGCGTTGAGCGTGGAGTTCTTAAAGTCAACGACGAGATCGAAATCGTTGGTCTTCACGAAGAAACTAAAAAATCAGTATGTACTGGTGTAGAGATGTTCCGTAAGCTTCTTGACTATGCTGAAGCTGGCGACAACATCGGTGCTCTTCTCCGTGGTGTATCACGTGACGACATCGAGCGTGGACAAGTTCTCGCGAAACCAAACACAATCACACCACACAAAAAGTTCAAAGCGCAAGTTTACGTTCTTTCTAAAGAAGAGGGTGGCCGTCACACGCCATTCTTCGCGAACTACCGCCCGCAGTTCTACTTCCGTACAACTGACGTAACTGGTATGGTTCAACTTCCAGAAGGTACTGAAATGGTTATGCCTGGGGACAACATCGAAATGACTGTTGAACTCATCGCACCAATCGCTCTTGAAAAAGAAACTCGTTTCTCAATCCGTGAAGGTGGCCGTACAGTAGGCGCTGGATCAGTTACAGAAATCGTTGAGTAATTTTTAAGACAAAGGTCTTCCGTCTCCCGTGGCGGAAGACCTTTTTTCATTTCTTTGAAAACAGTCTTGCAACATGGTCTGACATCTTATATACTGAGGAAAGTGTTTGTGCGAGTGGTGAGAGACTTGAATACATATTCTATTTTATTAGTGCTTGCATTCTTGCTGGTGATTCAGTATGATAGAATATGTTGGTCACAAACACAACGCGATGAAGCGGGAGGTTATGACACACCAGGCGGCATTGCCATGGCTAGTGTGGAAATTTCCGCGGAGAATGTCTATTTACGAAATAGGCGAAAAGGAGGGAAATAACATGGCAAATGAAAAAATTCGGATCCGTTTGAAAGCATACGATCACCGCGTGCTTGATCAATCGGCTGAGAAGATTGTCGACACAGCAAAACGTTCAGGTGCTACTGTATCTGGTCCGATCCCACTCCCAACGGAGAAAGCGGTCTACACAGTACTTCGTGCCGTTCACAAGTATAAAGATGCTCGTGAGCAGTTCGAAATGCGTACACACAAACGTTTGATCGACATCGTTAACCCAACACCGAAAACTGTTGATGCGCTTATGCGTCTCGAACTTCCATCGGGCGTTGACATCGAAATCAAACTTTAATTTTTCTTCTATAGATAGTTGATACTAGCCAGAAGATCAAAATCATTCAATATTAGGAGGTGTATCTCATGGCTAAAGGAATCTTAGGAACTAAACTCGGTATGACACAAATCTTCAACGAGTCAGGCGAAGTCGTCCCTGTTACTGTCGTTTCAGTCGAAGGTAACGTTGTTCTTCAATTGAAAACAACGGAAGTTGACGGTTACGAAGCAGTCCAACTCGGCTTTGGTGATATCAAAGAAGGTCGTCAAAACAAACCGCAAAAAGGTCACGCTGCGAAAGCAAACGCGACACCTAAGCGCTTCATTAAAGAAATCCGTACATCAGTAGCAGATTTCGAAATCGGTCAAGAGATTAAAGCAGATACTTTCGCTGCAGGCGAAATGGTTGATGTAACAGGTACGTCGAAAGGTAAAGGTTTCGCTGGTGCAATCAAGCGTCACAACCAATCACGTGGTCCAATGGCTCACGGTTCGCGTTACCACCGTCGCCCAGGTTCAATGGGTCCTGTTGCTCCTAACCGTGTATTCAAAGGGAAATTGCTCCCTGGACGCATGGGTGGAGAGCAAATCACTGTTCAAAACCTTGAAATCGTAAAAGTTGATGCAGAACGCGGCTTACTCCTCGTCAAGGGTGCTATCCCAGGCGCACGTAAGAGCCAAGTTGTCATCAAATCTGCGGTTAAAGGCAACTAATCCGTTTGCAAGGAAAGGAGGAATAACGAATGCCTAAAGTAGCTTTGCTTAACCAAACAGGTACACAAGTTGGAGACATCGAGCTCGCAGATGCCGTTTTCGGAATCGAGCCAAATGAAGCAGTCGTATACGATGCAATCGTCATGCAACAAGCTTCACGTCGCCAAGGTACACATGATACAAAAGGTCGCTCGGAAGTTCGCGGTGGCGGCCGTAAACCATGGAAACAAAAAGGTACTGGTCGTGCACGCCAAGGTTCGATCCGTTCGCCACAATGGGTTGGCGGTGGAACAGTCTTCGGTCCAACACCACGTTCGTACGCTTACAAACTTCCTAAAAAGGTTCGTCGTCTCGCACTTCGTTCAGCACTTTCTTCGAAAGTCGCTAACAACGAGTTCATCGTTCTTGAAGGATTGACAATCGATGCTCCTAAAACTAAGGACATGATCGCAGTATTCGCTGCTCTTTCAATCGAACGTAAAGTTCTCGTCGTTACTGCTGATTACAACGAGTCAGTCGTTCTTTCAACACGCAACATCCCAGGTGTCACAGTCGTTGACGCTGCAGGTGTAAACGTCCTTGATCTTGTCGCTCATGACAAAGTCATCATTACGAAGGACGCTGTTGCGAGAGTAGAGGAGGTGCTTGCATAATGGCACACACACACGACATTATCAAACGTCCTGTCATTACTGAACGTTCAGTAAACCAAATGGCTGAGAAAAAGTACACATTCGAAGTAGACGTGAAGGCATCTAAGACTCAAATCAAAGATGCAGTTGAAGCGATCTTCGGAGTGAAAGTTGACAAAGTCAACACATTAATCTCAAAACCAAAAGCAAAACGCGTAGGTCGTCACGCTGGTTACACAGCACGCCGCAAAAAAGCGGTCGTCACGCTTACTGCAGATAGCAAAGAACTCGATTACCTCGGTTAATCGGAACTCTGTAGAAAAGGAGGGAACTCTCGATGGGAATTAAAAAGTTTAAACCGACCACTAACGGTCGTCGTAATATGACTGCACTCGACTTTGCTGAGATTACGGCTTCACGTCCTGAAAAATCGTTAACTGAAAAGCTTTCGAAAAAGGGCGGACGTAACAACCAAGGTCGCTTGACAGTACGTCACCAAGGTGGCGGACACAAACGTAAATATCGTATCATCGACTTCAAACGGAACAAGGATGGCATCGCTGGTCGTGTCGCTACAATTGAGTACGATCCAAACCGCTCTGCTAACATCGCATTGATCCACTACATCGATGGTGAAAAACGCTACATCCTCGCACCGAAAGGCTTGAAAGTAGACATGCAAGTCATGGCTGGACCAGAAGCTGACATTAAAGTCGGTAATGCTCTTCCACTTTCAAACATCCCAGTCGGTACGTTGATCCACAACATCGAACTTAAGCCAGGTAAAGGTGGTCAGCTCGTTCGCGCAGCTGGTACTTCTGCTCAGCTTCTCGGTAAAGATGGTAAATACGCGATCGTTCGTCTTCAATCAGGCGAAACTCGTATGATCCTTGCTACTTGCCGTGCAACAGTCGGCGCTGTCGGTAATGAAGAGCACGAGCTCGTCAATATCGGTAAAGCTGGTCGTTCACGCTGGCTCGGAAAACGTCCTACAGTTCGTGGTTCTGTCATGAACCCAGTCGATCACCCACACGGTGGTGGTGAAGGACGTGCTCCAATCGGTCGTTCGGGCCCACTTACTCCTTGGGGTAAACCGGCACTCGGATACAAAACTCGTAAGAAAAACAAAGCGAGCGATAAATATATCGTCCGTCGTTCTAAAAAATAATTACATGATTTCTGGACGGTTCGTAGGAACCGTTCCTGAATCATGCCAAAGGGAGGTACAACTATGGGTCGCAGCTTGAAAAAAGGTCCATTCGCAGATCACCATCTGCTCGCTAAGGTTGATAAAGCCAACGAAGCTGGTGACAAACATGTCATCAAAACTTGGTCACGCCGCTCGACAATCTTCCCAGAGTTCATCGGTCACACGATCGCTGTCTACGATGGTCGTAAACACGTACCGGTTTACGTGACAGAAGATATGGTCGGTCACAAACTTGGTGAATTCGCTCCAACACGTTCTTACAAAGGACATGCTGGAAACGATAAGAAAACGAAACGTTAATCTGAGGGGAGGTACTCATTATGCAATCAAAAGCATCGGCTAATATGGTTCGCATTGCTCCTCGTAAGGCACGTCTCGTAGTAGACTTAATCCGCGGGAAGCAAATCGGCGAAGCACTTTCGATTCTTGCTTACACGAACAAGGCAGCAACGCCAATCGTTGAGAAAGTATTGAAATCGGCAATCGCGAACGCTGAGCACAACTTCGACATGAACATCGAAAACCTCGTAGTCACTGAGGCTTACGTAAACGAAGGTCCAACGCTCAAACGTTTCCGCCCACGTGCAATGGGTCGCGCAAGCCGCATCAACAAACGTACGAGCCACGTTCACATCGTGGTATCTGAAAAATAAGGAGGGATTACCGTGGGTCAGAAGATTAACCCAACTGGTCTTCGCGTAGGTATCATCAAAGACTGGGAATCACGTTGGTTCGCAGATAAAGACTATGCTGATCTCCTTCATGAAGACTACGTAGTTCGTGAATATATCGAAAAACGTCTTAAAGACGCTAGTGTCTCTAAAGTAGAAATCGAGCGCGCAGCTAACCGCTTGAACATCTCACTTCACACTGCTAAGCCTGGTATGGTTATCGGTAAAGGCGGTTCTGAAATCGAAACACTTCGTAAAGACATCACTAACCTTGCAAAAGGCAAACGCGTTCACGTTAACGTCGTTGAAGTGAAAAACCCGGATGCAGTTGCTAAGCTCGTCGCTGAGAACATCGCTCGCCAACTTGAAGGTCGCGTATCGTTCCGTCGTGCTATGAAGCAATCAATCCAACGCTCAATGCGTTCTGGTATCAAAGGAATCAAGACTGAAGTTTCTGGTCGTCTTGGTGGCGCTGATATCGCTCGTTCTGAGAAGTATTCGGAAGGAACAGTTCCACTTCATACACTCCGTGCAGACATCGATTACGGTACTGCAGAAGCTGATACAACTTACGGCAAAATTGGCGTAAAAGTATGGCTCCACCACGGTGAAGTGCTTCCTACGAAAAAAGCAGCAGCAAACGAAGAATAATCCACATCCGTCTAGGGAAGGAGGCAACACAACATGTTGTTACCAAAACGTGTAAAATATCGTCGTGTTCACCGCGGCAACATGCGTGGTAAAGCGAAACGTGGTACTACAGTACACTTCGGCGAGTTCGGTATCCAAGCTCAAGAAGCTAGCTGGATCACTAGCCGTCAAATCGAATCAGCGCGTATCGCGATGACTCGTTATATGAAACGTGGTGGTAAAGTGTGGATCAAGATCTTCCCACACAAGCCATACACTAAAAAACCTCTTGAAGTCCGAATGGGTTCAGGTAAAGGTGCTCCGGAGGGCTGGGTAGCAGTCGTCAAACCGGGTAAAGTAATGTTCGAAATCGCAGGAGTATCGGAAGAGATCGCACGCGAAGCTCTCCGTCTTGCATCACACAAACTTCCAGTAAAATGTAAGTTCGTAAAACGTGAAGAAAATGGTGGTGATACGAATGAAAGCAACTGATCTCCGTCAGCAAACAACTGAAGAGCTTAACGGTAAAGTCGGTTCGTGGAAAGAAGAGTTGTTCAACCTTCGTTTCCAACTCGCGACTGGTCAGCTTGAGAACCCTGCTCGTATCCGTGAAGTGCGCAAGTCGATTGCACGCGCGAAAACCGTTCTTCGTGAACGCGAACTCGGCATCAACAACGCATAATTCACTCGGATTCTGAGAGGAGGAACACTCAATGGAACGCACTAACAACCGCAAAGTGTTAACTGGACGCGTCGTTTCTGACAAAATGGACAAAACGATCGTAGTTACAGTTGAAACAAAAGTAAAGCACAAGCTTTACGGCAAACGCGTAAACTACTCTAAAAAGTACAAAGCGCATGATGAAAACAACACAGCTAAAATCGGTGATGTTGTACGCATTCAAGAAACACGTCCATTATCTAAGGACAAACGTTTCCGTCTCGTAGAAGTCATTGAAGAAGCAGTAATCATCTAAACTCTAATTAGTTCGGGTGAATAAACATCCGGAGGGAGGTACAATCGTATGATTCAACAAGAATCTCGCTTAAAAGTAGCAGACAACTCAGGAGCTCGTGAAGTCTTGACGATCAAAGTCCTCGGTGGTTCTGGTCGTAAAACTGCTAACATCGGTGACGTTATTGTTTGTACAGTAAAACAAGCAACACCAGGTGGCGTTGTCAAAAAAGGTGAAGTTGTACGCGCAGTAGTCGTTCGTACTAAACGTGGCGTTCGTCGTAAAGACGGTTCGTACATCCGTTTTGACGAAAACGCAGCAGTCATCATCAAAGATGACAAAAGCCCACGTGGCACACGTATCTTCGGACCAGTCGCACGCGAACTTCGTGAAAAAGACTTCATGAAGATCGTCTCGTTGGCACCGGAAGTACTTTAATTCCAAAGAATTCCTACAAGGAGGTGCTCTAACGATGCATGTCAAAAAAGGTGATAAAGTTCAGGTTATGACTGGTAAAGACAAAGGCAAACAAGGCGTTGTCCTTACAGCTATGCCTAAAAAAGATCGCGTAATCGTCGAAGGCGTTAACATGATCAAAAAACACTCAAAACCTTCTCAACTCAACCCGCAAGGCGGAATTGTCGAGAAAGAAGCACCGATTCACGTATCGAACGTTATGCTCATCGACCCTAAGACAGGTAACCCAACACGCGTTGGTTTCACTGTGGTTGACGGCAAGAAAGTACGTATCGCTAAAAAATCGGGCGAAGCTTTAGATAAATAAGAAGATTTAAAGAAAGGAGGTCCACTTTCTGATGAACCGTTTAAAAGCTAAATACCAAGACGAAATCGTCAAAGTAATGATGGAGAAATTCAATTACAGTTCTGTAATGCAAGCGCCGAAAGTCGATAAAATCGTAATCAACATGGGTGTTGGTGACGCTGTTACGAACTCTAAGGCACTTGACATGGCAGTTGAAGAGCTTCAGCTCCTCACTGGTCAGAAACCACTCATCACGAAAGCTAAGAAATCAATCGCTGGTTTCAAACTTCGTGAAGGTATGCCAATCGGTGCGAAGGTTACACTTCGTGGCGAGCGCATGTACGAATTCCTCGACAAGTTGATCAACGTGTCACTTCCACGTGTACGTGACTTCCGTGGCGTATCGAAAAAATCTTTCGATGGCCGTGGTAACTACACGCTAGGCGTGAAGGAACAATTGATCTTCCCAGAGATCGACTACGATCGCGTATCGAAAGTCCGTGGTATGGACATCGTTATCGTAACTACTGCTAACACGGATGAAGAGTCACGTGAGCTTCTCACTGCACTCGGCATGCCATTCCAAAAATAAGGGAGGTCGACAACATGGCTAAGAAATCAATGATCGCACGTGAAGTAAAACGTCAAGCACTCGTTGAGCGCTACGCTGAAAAACGCGCAGAATTGAAAGCACAAGGCGACTACATCGGCTTGAGCAAACTCCCACGTAACTCTTCAGCGGTTCGTTTACACAACCGTTGTAGTATCACTGGCCGTCCACACGGTTACATTGGTAAATTCGGTATCAGCCGTATTAAGTTCCGTGATCTTGCTCATAAAGGTCAAATCCCTGGTGTTAAAAAAGCAAGCTGGTAATTCATTAAAGTTGTGAAAGGAGGTACATCGCATGGTTATGACAGATCCGATTGCAGATATGCTTACACGCATTCGTAATGCAAACATGGTTCGCCATGAGAAGTTGGAAATGCCAGCTTCTACAATCAAACGTGAAGTCGCTGAAATCCTCAAACGTGAAGGTTTCATCCGCGATGTTGAATATCTCGAGGACAGCAAACAAGGTACGCTCCGCGTATTCCTTAAATACGGCGCAAGCAACGAGCGCGTTATCACTGGACTCAAACGTATCTCGAAACCAGGTCTTCGCGTTTACGCGAAAGCTGATGAAATCCCGAAAGTACTCGGTGGTCTCGGAATCGCTATCGTTTCAACATCTAAAGGTGTAATGACTGATAAAGAAGCTCGCCAACAAAAAGTCGGCGGCGAAGTGATCGCATACATCTGGTAATACACGCATAAAAAGAACGGAGGTGTCTTAAATGTCACGTATTGGTAAAAAGCCAGTCGTCATCCCAGCAGGCGTTACAGTAACAGTTGAAAACAACACGGTTACGGTAAAAGGTCCTAAAGGGGAACTCTCACGCGAGTTCAGCCCAGCTATGGCGATCAACGTAGAAGGTAATGAATTGACTGTCACTCGTCCGAACGACGAGAAAGCAAACCGTACGATCCACGGAACGACTCGTGCGCTTATCGCGAACATGGTCGAAGGTGTAAGCAACGGTTTCGCTAAGACACTCGATATCCAAGGTGTTGGTTACCGTGCACAAAAGCAAGGTAACAAAATCGTACTCAACCTCGGTTACTCACACCCAATCGAGTACACTCCGGAACAAGGCATCGAAGTCGAAGTTCCTACGAATACGCAACTCATCGTTCGCGGAATCAGCAAAGAACGTGTTGGTCACGTCGCTGCATTGATCCGTTCGTACCGTCAACCTGAGCCGTACAAAGGTAAAGGTATTCGTTACAGTGATGAAGTCGTTCGTCGTAAAGAAGGTAAAACAGGTAAGTAATTCGCGAATGCGAATTGACCGGAAAGGAGTGGCATAAATGATCTCAAAGGCAGATAAAAACGCTACGCGTAAAAAACGTCATGGTCGTGTCCGTCGTACAATCATCGGGACTGCAACACGTCCACGTATGAACGTATTCCGTTCGAACAAGAACATTTACGTACAAGTCATTGACGATGCAACACATGCAACACTCGCATCTGCATCATCACTCGACCTTGAAAAAGGCAACACGACTGACGCTGCGGCAGCAGTTGGTAAGCTCGCAGCTGAGCGCGCTCTTGAAAAAGGTATCGAAACAGTCGTTTTCGACCGTGGAGGATATCTCTATCATGGACGTATCAAAGCTGTAGCTGAAGCAGCTCGTGAAGCTGGTCTCAAATTCTAATAGAAAAGGAGGGAACCTCTACATGCGCCAGTTAGAAATTAACATGGATCAACTCGAAGAACGCGTTGTTACCGTAAACCGCGTCGCGAAAGTAGTAAAAGGTGGCCGTCGCTTCCGTTTTGCTGCCCTCGTCGTCGTTGGTGACAAGAATGGTCACGTAGGTTTCGGTACGGGTAAAGCTCAGGAAGTGCCTGAAGCGATCCGTAAAGCAATCGAAGATGCTAAGAAAAACATGGTTAACGTTCCAATCGTTAACACAACAATTCCACACGAAGTCAACGGTGTATTCGGTGCAGGTCACGTCTTCTTGAAGCCTGCTTCTGAAGGTACTGGAGTCATCGCTGGTGGTCCAGTTCGTGCGGTTCTCGAATTAGCGGGAATCAACGACATTCTTTCAAAATCACTTGGATCAAGCACTCCAATCAACATGGTTCGTGCGACTGTCGAAGGTCTCACATCACTCAAACGTGCTGAAGAAGTTGCGAAACTCCGCGGTAAAACCGTCGAAGAACTTCGCGGTTAAGAAAGGGAGGGAAAACAGATGGCGAAACTCGCAGTTACCCTCACACGCAGCATGATCGGTCGTCCGGAGAACCAACGCGTTACTACTCGTACGCTTGGTCTCCGTAAGATGCACCAGACTGTTGTCGTACCTGACAACGCTGCTATGCGTGGGATGATTAACCACGTGTCACACTTAGTGACAGTAAAAGAAATTCAAGAGTAATAGTTCGATATAATTTTATGAGGAGGTGCCCCACTATGAAACTCCATGAATTGAAACCAGCTGCTGGTTCACGTTCAGAACGCAACCGTGTAGGTCGCGGTATGTCTTCTGGTAACGGTAAGACTTCTGGCCGTGGTCACAAAGGTCAAAAAGCTCGTTCAGGCGGTGGTGTTCGTCCAGGTTTCGAAGGTGGACAAAACCCACTTTACCGTCGTTTACCAAAACGCGGCTTCAACAACCCAACTCGTAAAGAGTTCGCGGTCATTAACCTTGACACACTCAACCGTTTTGAAGAAGGAACTGAAGTCACTCCAGAACTTCTTGTCGAGACTCGTGCAGTCAAAGGCATGAAAGACGGCGTGAAAATTCTTTCTAACGGTAAGATCGAAAAGAAACTAACAGTCAAAGCTCATAAGTTCTCCGACGCTGCGAAGCAAGCAATCGAAGCTGCCGGCGGTACGGTTGAGGTGATCTAATGTTTCAAGCGATCTCCAATATGTGGCGCGTAGCTGACATTCGTCGGCGCATTCTCTTTACCTTGGCATTGGTCATCGTGTTCCGGATCGGAGCACATATCCCGGTGCCAATGGTAAACACGGAAGTGTTCAAGATCGACCAGAATGGTATTCTTGGTTTCTTGAACTCGTTCGGTGGGAATGCTTTGCAGAATTTCTCACTCTTTGCGATGGGAATCATGCCGTATATCACGGCCTCGATCGTTGTCCAACTCTTACAGATGGACGTTGTTCCAAAGTTTGCCGAATGGGCAAAACAAGGAGAGGCGGGCCGTAAGAAGTTAGCAACGGTAACGCGCTATGGAACGATCGTACTCGGCTTAGTCCAAGCGTTTGGAATCGCGCTTGGATTTAACCGTATCTACCCAGGTCTTGTCGACGAACAGTTCGGCACCTGGACATACGTTATGATTGCACTCGTATTGACAGCGGGAACAGCATTCTTGATGTTCATTGGTGAACTCATCACGGAGAAGGGCATTGGTAACGGGATATCAATGATCATCTTCGCTGGGATCGTCGCGGGCTTCCCGAATGCATTCCGCCAGATTTACGAAACGAAGCTCCAAAATGCAGGGGATGCTTTGTTTGTAAACGTGCTTTATATCGTACTCTTGCTTTTAATCATCATCGCGGTCATCGTCGGAGTCATTTATGTTCAGCAAGCTGCACGTAAGATTCCGATTCAGTACGCTAAGCGTACGGTGAACCGGACACCAGTTGGCGGTCAATCGGCACACTTACCGATCAAATTGAACGCTGCCGGTGTTATTCCAGTCATCTTCGCGGTGTCGTTCATGGTGACGCCACCAACGATTGCGAGTTTCTTTGCAAGTGCGGAAACAGCAGCGAAGATCCGTGACATCTTCGACTACACGAGTCCAATCGGTATGTCGATCTATGTGGCACTGATCATCGCGTTCTCGTACTTCTACACATTCGTTCAGGTTAATCCGGAACAAATGGCAGAGAACCTTCAAAAACAAGGCGGATACATTCCTGGTATTCGTCCTGGTAAGCAAACGGAGCAGTACATCACGAAGATTCTATACCGTTTGACATTCTTCGGTTCACTCTTCCTTGCTGTCATCGCGGTGACGCCGACATTCTTCATTAAGTTTGCTGGCTTGCCGAACTCGGTGCAGATTGGTGGAACGAGCTTGTTGATCGTCATCGGTGTAGGACTAGAGACGATGAAACAGATTGAAAGCCAATTGGTTAAACGACACTACAAAGGCTTTATCCGATAAGGCGGGAGGAAGGGGACCATCCCTTTCCTTTCTGTTGTGTCTATAGAGCTATAGAAGTGGAGGCTACCGACATGAATCTAGTATTGATGGGTTTGCCGGGTGCTGGTAAAGGAACGCAGGCTGCGAAAATCATCGAAGACTATGCGATCCCCCACATCTCGACAGGCGACATGTTCCGCGCGGCGATCAAAGATTCAACGCCACTCGGACAAGAAGCGAAATCATACATGGATAAAGGGGAACTCGTTCCGGACGAAGTCACAATCGGCATCGTACGTGAGCGTCTCGCCAAAGAAGACTGTGCAAATGGTTTTCTCCTTGACGGTTTCCCGCGCACAGTGAAACAAGCAGATGCTCTTGAAGCATTACTTGAAGATCTGGGCAAACAAATTGATCACGTCATCCACATTGGTGTAGACCCGGAGAAACTTGTCCCTCGTTTGACAGGTCGCCGGATTTGCCCAACTTGCGGAGCAACGTATCATGTTCTCTACAACCCACCAAAAGTGGAGGGAATCTGTGATATCGACGGATCAGCACTTGTACAACGTGAAGATGACCAAGAGGAGACAGTACGTCGTCGCTTGGAAGTCAACGTCGCTCAAGCGCAACCTTTGATTGACTTTTACGCAGAAAAAGGGTATCTTCGTAATTTGGACGGTGATCGTCCAATCAACGATGTATATTCCGATGTTCAGGCACTCCTTGGTGATCAGTAATGATCATCACGAAAGCGCCGCGTGAAATCGACATCATGCGTAAAGCAGGACAAATCGTCGCCCGGACGCATAAGGAGCTTCAAGCTCATATTCGCCCAGGTATCACGACGGGGCAACTCGACGCGATCGCTGAACGCTATATTCGAAGTCAAGGGGCAACACCATCGTTTAAAGGGTATAATGGTTTCACGGGTAGCATCTGTGCTTCCGTGAACGAAGAGCTTGTCCATGGTATTCCGGGAGATCGTGTACTTCAGGACGGTGACATCATCTCGATTGACATCGGAGCAGAGTACAATGGGTATCACGGAGATTCAGCCTGGACATATCCGGTAGGTACAATCTCTGAAGAGACGAAGCGGTTACTTGACGTAACTGAAGAATCTCTGTATAAAGGATTGGAGCGCGCCAAAGCTGGCGTGCACCTGACAGATATTTCGCATGCGATTCAGTCACATGTTGAAGCAGCGAATTTTTCTGTAGTCCGCGAATATGTGGGCCACGGCGTGGGACAAAATTTGCATGAAGATCCGCAAATTCCACATTATGGACCACCGGGGAAAGGGCCGCGCCTGAAAACCGGCATGACACTGGCAATTGAGCCAATGGTCAATGTCGGGAAACGCTATGTTCGCACACTATCCGACAATTGGACGGTAGTGACGGTGGACGGTAGCATGTGCGCCCACTTTGAGCACACCATCGCCATCACAGACGACGGCTACGAGATCTTAACGGTCGATGCAGAGTGAGCTGTGCGCGTTATTGGTGTCACCTTTCTATAAGCCAGTATCCACTCGTGTTTGTGACCGATGATCTCTCAATGGCTCTTGTAGAAAGCCCCTAGCGCTACAAATCGTCTGGGCTCCCAATCAACTTTATAGAGAAAGGGGTATAATTGATGGCGAAACAAGATGTAATCGAAGTGGAAGGTACGGTTATCGAGCCGCTTCCAAACGCGATGTTTAAGGTGGAGTTAGAAAACGGCCACACGGTCCTCGCGCACGTCTCAGGAAAAATTCGGATGCACTTCATTCGGATCTTGCCAGGAGATAAAGTAACGGTTGAGTTGTCACCATACGACTTGACTCGCGGACGGATCACATACCGTTTCAAATAAAAACTCCGATTTTTTCAGGAGGAGGTATTCACAATGAAAGTAAGACCTTCGGTTAAACCGATCTGTGAAAAATGTAAAGTTATCCGCCGTAAAGGCAAAGTAATGGTTATTTGCGAAAACCCTAAGCATAAACAAAAACAAGGGTAATTAAACAAGGAGGTGCACACATGGCACGTATTGCTGGTGTAGATATTCCACGTGAGAAACGCATCGTCATCTCACTCACTTACATCTATGGTGTTGGTAAAACGACTGCTCAAAAAGTCTTGAAAGAAACTGGTATCTCTGAAGATACTCGTACTCGCGACTTGACTGAGGAACAATTGAACCAACTTCGTGATGGTTTAGACAAAATCAAAGTTGAGGGTGACCTTCGTCGTGAAATCTCACTCAACATCAAACGTTTGATCGAAATCGGTTGCTACCGTGGTGTTCGTCACCGTCGTGGTCTTCCAGTTCGTGGTCAAAACACTAAAAACAACTCGCGTACTCGTAAAGGCCCACGCCGTACAGTAGCGAACAAGAAGAAGTAAGGGAGGGTAAACTAAGATGGCAAAACGCAAACAGAACGTTCGTAGTAAACGTAAAGTCAAAAAGAATATTGAATCTGGTATCGTGCATATCCGTTCAACATTCAACAACACGATCGTTACGATCACTGATATGCAAGGGAATGCAATCTCTTGGGCAACTGCAGGTAACATGGGCTTCAAAGGCTCACGTAAATCGACTCCTTTCGCTGCACAAATGGCATCTGAAACAGCTGCTAAAACAGCAATGGATAACGGTATGCGTACTGTAGAAGTTAACGTTAAAGGTCCTGGTGCAGGTCGTGAAGCAGCTATCCGTGCTCTTCAAGCAATCGGTCTCGAAGTCACTGCAATCCGTGACGTTACTCCAGTACCACACAACGGTTGCCGCCCTCCAAAACGTCGTCGCGTGTAACCCGTCTTGTACTGCAGAGCGGGGATTCGAGTAGACTTTTGTTGATCGTTTGACCAAGCAAGGCAGTAGAAACGTACACAAGGCGGTTGGCGATTGAACGCGATGGCCAACATGACGATATTCAAGGAGGGGTTCAGATGATCGAAATCGAAAAACCGAAGATTGAAACGATCGAGTTAAGCGAGAACGCTACGTTTGGTAAATTCGTAGTTGAGCCGCTTGAGCGTGGATTCGGTACAACGCTTGGTAACTCATTGCGTCGTATCCTATTGTCTTCACTTCCGGGTGCTGCAGTCACTGCTGTCCAAATCGATGGCGTTCTTCATGAGTTCTCGACGATTGATGGCGTTGTAGAAGACGTTACCCAAATCATCTTGAACCTTAAGAAACTCGCCCTCAAAGTATACTCGGAAGAAGAGAAAACGCTTGAGATCGATATTCAAGGCGCTGGTGTTGTCACTGCTGCGAACATTACGCATGACAGCGACGTCGAAATCCTCAACCCAGAACTTCACATCGCAACGCTTGCAGAAGGTGCATCACTTCATATGCGTCTTACAGCACGCCGCGGTCGTGGGTATGTTCAGGCTGAAGATAACAAACGGGACGATATGCCAATTGGTGTCATCCCAATCGACTCAATTTACACGCCAATTCAACGTGTAAATTATCAAGTTGAAAAAACACGTGTTGGTCAAGATGCGAGCTTCGATAAATTGACGCTTGATGTTTGGACGGACGGTTCAATCCGCCCTGAAGAAGCAGTGTCACTCGGTGCGAAAATCATGACAGAACACTTAAACATCTTTGTTGGTCTTACAGACGAAGCGCTCCATGCTGAAATCATGGTCGAAAAGGAAGAAGATCAAAAAGAAAAAGTACTCGAAATGACGATCGAAGAACTCGATCTCTCAGTTCGTTCGTACAACTGTTTGAAACGCGCTGGTATCAACACGGTTCAAGAACTCGCGAACAAGAGCGAAGACGAGATGATGAAAGTCCGTAACCTCGGACGTAAATCACTCGAGGAAGTTCAAGCGAAACTCGACGAACTGGGACTAGGCTTGCGCAAAGAAGACTAATACTATTAATTGCACGAAGGAGGGAATCCATCCATGGCATACTCGAAATTAGGCCGTACAAGCTCACAACGTAAGGCACTTTTGCGTGACCTTGCGACTGATCTCATCATCAATGAGCGTATCCAAACTACAGAACAAAAAGCGAAGGAACTTCGTCCAGTCGTAGAGAAACTCATCACTTTAGGTAAACGCGGTGATCTCCACGCTCGTCGTCAAGTTGCATCGTTCGTTCGCCGTGAAGCTGCTGGTCAAAACGCAGAGGGCAAAGCACAAGACGCGATCCAAAAATTATTCGCTGATGTGGCTCCACGTTTTGCTGAGCGTCAAGGTGGTTACACACGCATCATGAAAATGGGACCACGTCGTGGTGACGGCGCAGAAATGGTCATCATCGAACTCGTTTAATCCTCATTAAATGATTCGCCATAAAAGGGCAGTGCGTATCCCGCTTCTGCCCTTTTGCTACAAAATGAAAGTATTGATTTGATGAAGGAGGAGAGATCATGGACAAGCTGATTGAACTGGAACAGGTCACCTATCGGTATCCGGAACAGGAGCAAGCAGCCCTACAAGAGGTCTCTCTGACGATTCGTTCAGGTGAATGGGTCGCCATCGTTGGTCACAATGGCTCTGGAAAATCAACGCTGACGAAATTGTTTAACGGATTGTTGTTACCGGAGACAGGGACCGTTACGGTTGCTGAGCGCTTTTCAAGTGCGAATCCGGAACAACTGTGGGAGATGCGTCGAGCGATCGGTATCGTCTTCCAAAATCCAGATAATCAATTCGTTGGCACGACCGTGCGCGACGACGTGGCATTTGCTCTAGAAAACTGGGGTGTGCCACGCGAGGAAATGGTTCGTCGTATCGACGACAGTCTAGCGCGCGTTGGCCTTACGGATTTTGTTGATCGGGAACCCCATCAACTATCCGGCGGACAGAAGCAGCGTGTCGCAATCGCTTCGGCGCTTGCGATGCGCCCTGATGTTCTCGTGCTCGATGAAGCCACATCGATGCTTGATCCATTAGCACGACAAGAGGTCATGTCGACCGTTCAAGAACTCCATGCGACCCACCCAATGGCGGTCATCGCGATTACACACGAATTAGACGAAGTATTACGGGCTAGTCGTGTCATCGTCATGGATGCCGGGAAAATCGTATTAGAAGGATCCCCTCAGGAAGTCTTTCGTCATGCATCGTTCTTAGAAGACATCGGACTCGATGTTCCATTCGTTGTTCGGGTACAAGAACGTTTACGGGCGCAAGGTCTCTCACTCGAGGAGACGATACTAGATGAAAGAGAATTGGTGAACCGTTTATGCCAATCTTAATCCAGGAATTAAATTATACGTATCAACTCAATAGTCCGTTCGAACGAGTCGCGCTACGTGATGTGAATCTTGAGATTCCGTCAGGGGCGCTTGTTGCGTTTGTAGGGCATACCGGATCCGGGAAATCGACGCTCGTGCAACACATCAATGGGTTGCTCAAGCCGACAGCGGGGAAGGTACAAGTCGATGACATCATCGTCGAACCGAAGAAAAAACAGGACCTCAAGCCATTAAGACGTCGCGTCGGGCTTGTTTTTCAATATCCGGAATATCAATTGTTCGAAGAGACGGTCTTAAAGGATGTCATGTTCGGTCCGATGAACTTCGGTCATGATGCCGCGAAGGCTGAACAATTAGCGAAAGAGGCATTACGGACTGTCGGACTCGATGAAGTCTTTTGGAGTCGTTCGCCGTTTGACCTGTCTGGTGGGCAAATGAGGCGTGTTGCAATTGCCGGCGTACTCGCTAGTCAACCAGACGTGTTGATCGTCGATGAGCCGACGGCAGGACTCGATCCGCAAGGGCGCAAGCATATGCTGAGTCTGTTTGCCCGGCTCCATGCAGAGACCGGTATGACATTGCTCCTGATCACGCACGACATGGATCAGGTGCTTGAGTATGCCGAGCGTGTCATCGTCATGGAAGATGCACAGGTGGCGTTTGACGGACTACCGCTTGACCTGTTTAAAGAAGAGACATTGCTCGAGCAATTCCACCTCGATCTTCCGCACGTCTTATCGCTTGCTTGGCAAGTCGCTGATCGGCGTGGATTGCAACGACCGGATATCCGGACGGAAACCGAATTGATCGACTGGTTGATGACGAAAGGGGTGAGCGAATGATCGTCGGACAACATATTCCCGGTCAGTCGTACTTGCACCGGTCGTCGGCACTTGCGAAAATCATCTTTGCTTTCTGCTTCATTCCGCTCGTCTTTCTCGCGAACAATGCAGCAACGAACATCTTTTTACTCATTTTTACGTTCTTAGCACTCATGAGTAGTCGCTTACCGCTTCGTTATGTTCTAAAGGGACTGCGACCGATTCTTTTCCTGATCGTCTTTACGTTCGTCATCCAACTGTTCTTTACGCGCGAAGGGGCTGTGATTTTCGAACTCGGCTGGCTTCGGATCTACGAAGAAGGACTTCGACTCGCGATCATCGTCTCATTACGTTTCTTCTATCTCGTCTCGATCACGACACTCGTCACGCTGACGACCTCACCGATCGAACTGACGGATGCGATTGAATTGTTGTTGAAGCCGTTCAAGGTCGTTCGTGTCCCGACGCATGAGATTGCGCTCATGTTATCGATTTCGCTTCGGTTCTTACCAACCTTAGCGGAGGAGACGGAGAAAATCATGAAGGCACAGCAAGCACGTGGTGTTGATTTGTCAGCAGGACCGATCAAGGAACGTTTACGGGCGATCATTCCGTTATTGATTCCGTTGTTCATCTCCGCCTTTAAGCGGGCAGAGGATCTTGCGACAGCGATGGAAGCACGGGGGTACCGTGGAGGAGGGGGACGGACACGTCTACGGGAATCCAAGTGGACGATGCGGGATACAGGTCTGATCATCCTACTCGCCCTCCTGACGATCAGTTTAGTAGGATTGCGAGGGATCGGTTAATGCGTCGTTTAAAATGTACGATTCAATATGACGGAACCGGCTACGCCGGGTATCAGGTGCAACCAAACGGAGTGACGATTCAAGAAGTGATTGAAACGACGCTTGCGCGGATGCACAAACATCCCGTCAAGATCATCGGGTCGGGACGGACGGATGCGAGGGTGCATGCCTACGGGCAAGTCATTCATTTTGATACGGAACTAGCGATTCCCCCGGAGAACGTCGTCAAGGCACTGAATACGCTCTTACCAGCGGATATTCGTGTCCGGAGCTGCGAGGAGGTCGAACCGACCTTTGAAGCGCGTTACGATGTCGTAGGGAAGGAATACCGCTATTTCGTCCGCCGCGAAGAAAATGCGTTTCGTCGGAATCTATCGGTTCATATTCCGTATCCGCTCGATCTCGAGCGCATCCGTCAAGGGATGGCACATCTCGTCGGAACGCATGACTTCAGTTCGTTCTGTGTCGCGAAGACGGAAACGGATAACCGGGTCCGGACGATTTACGAGGCAGAGTTGATGACAGTCGGTGACGAACTCGTCTTTCGGTTCCAGGGCAGTGGGTTTCTCTATAATCAAATCCGGATCATGGTCGGGACGTTACTTGACGTCGGACGCGGTCGTTTTGCACCAGAGGACATCAAAAAAATGTTGCTGGCAAAGGACCGAAACGTCGCAGGCGTGACGGCGCCTCCCCATGGACTCTATCTATGGGAAGTTTTCTATCCGGAGTGAAAAAAGGCAATTGACATTGGCTATTAAAAAACATACAATGTTTATTGGCATTTCATTTATTATGAAACCACAATCTTAGCCCCGTACACCTAAGATTATGATAGATTCACCTAGTGAATAAATGAAAAATCAAAAACAGAACTTTTAATTCCTTAGGAGGTATTTTACATGCGCACAACTTTCATGGCGAAAGCTACTGATGTAGAACGCAAATGGCTCCTTATCGACGCTGAAGGTAAAACACTCGGTCGCCTTGCGAGCGAAGTTTCATCACTTCTCCGTGGTAAGCACAAGCCTACGTTCACACCACACGTTGACTGTGGGGATAACGTTATCCTCATCAACGTTGAGAAAATCGTTTTAACTGGTAACAAACTCGACAAAAAAGTCTACTACCGTCACTCTGGTCATCCAGGCGGCTTAAAGCAGACTGTTGCACGCGATATGCTTGCTAACAAACCTGAGCGCATGCTTGAACTCGCGATCAAAGGGATGCTTCCAAAAGGTAGCCTCGGTCGTCAAATGTTCAACAAACTCCACGTCTACGCTGGAGCTGCACACAAGCACGAAGCACAACAACCAGAAGTTTACGAACTTCGCGGTTAATACGAATTTAGGAGGAACTACACGATGGCAGATGTACGTTACTACGGCACTGGTCGCCGGAAACACGCGGCAGCGCGCGTTTTCCTCGTTGCTGGAGACGGTAAAGTCACAGTTAACGGTCGCGATATCAGCGAATACTTCGGTTATGAGACATTGATCATGACTGCAAAAGAACCACTCGTAATCACAGAAACAGAAGGCAAGTACGATGTAATCGTAACGGTCAAAGGCGGCGGCTTCACTGGTCAAGCAGGCGCTATCCGTCACGGTATCTCACGTGCTCTTCTTCAAGCGGATCCAGAATTCCGCGGCGCACTCAAAGCGAAAGGCTTCTTGACTCGTGATGCTCGTATGAAAGAGCGTAAAAAATACGGTCTTAAAGCAGCTCGTCGTGCACCACAATTCTCGAAACGTTAATTCTTTTCGAATCCCTCTCACCCTTGTGGTGGGAGGTTTTTTTGTGCACTAAAAAACCGCTCTCCTGACGAAGTGTCAGAACAGCGATTCAAGTCAAGACGACGGAGTGGAGCGTAATCGGTGCAATGCCGTCAGAAGAAGATAGAGGATGACGATCGTCAGCGGGATGCTCCAAACAAAGACAGATTGTATGAATTGGATAGGTGTATGTGCCGTCGTTTGACCAACATGTCCCGTAAAAGAGGTTTCTTCACTTAAGACGGTTGCATTGTCCGGTAACTCCGTCTTGGTAGCGACAGTCGGTTGCAGCGTCAGATACAGGATGAAGCCAAGGTGTAAAAGACAGGTGACGCTAAGTGTCCAAATGATGCGTTTTTTCATAGGATGCTCCTTTTGATATGAGTTAAAATCATTCTGCATTCCATAAGTATAGCGGATTTTGTTTTCGGGAACAGGAGACAAAGGGGAGTGAGCATAGATGGCATTATCGATCAGCTGGTTACTCGAGCGAGCGAATCGGAAGTTGAATGCGTCGGGACTGTCACGAGAAGTCGCTAAACGGACGCAAGAGGTCATCCGGGAGATGCATGCGCAAGAAATTTATGTCGGTGTCGCCCAAGGATACCGATCGATCGCGGAACAGAATCGATTGTACGCACAGGGACGGACACTACCGGGACCGATCGTGACGAATGCACGCGGGGGACAATCGAATCATAACCGTGGAATTGCCGTCGACCTCTTTCAATATTCAAAAGACGGTACACAATCGCTATTTCAAAATGACCAAAGCTTTCAAAAGATTGTTGCTGCGATGAAACGACGTGGCTTTTCTTGGGGTGGGGACTGGACGAGCTTTAAGGATTATCCGCACTTTGAATTACTAGGAGTGTCTGAAGAAACGACGAATCGCTCTCGTGCGATCGTTCCGTATCCAGGTCGTCCGTTTTATCAAGGGGCAGCCAATATGAATCCACGGGATATCGAACGAATTCAGCGTGCAGTCAAAGCAACCGTGACTCGGCGCTTTGATGCAGAGACGGTTCAGAAGGTGCGTGCCTATCAAACACGTCAAGGACTTGATGTCGATGGTGTCGTGGGTCCTCGTACATGGAACCGAATGTTCTAAAGCGAGCGGATGATCGAGCAAAACGATGAAAACCGACATCGGACATGGAAAAGTCATCCTTTCCGGTGTCGAAATGTGCAAGCGCTCTCTTATTTTTGTTATACTGATAAGGATTAAATCGAACGTTTTCAGGGGGAAGGCACTATGTTGAATGAACAAGAAATTCGCGAGGTAGTCGGAACGCTCGTCGATCCGACGATTGACCGCCCGCTTGCAGATACGAACGGCATTCGTGACGTCCGGATTAAAGGTGATTATGTCAGTTTGAAAATCGCTTTAGCACAATCCGGTTCTGGGGAGCAACTTGTGCTCCAACAGCAAATCGTCAAGGAACTGAAAGAAAAAGGATTCAAGACGGTGGGACTTCGTTTTGAGGCACTCGGTGATCACGGGATTCAAGCAGCGACGACACCGTCGATCCTTAAACCAGAATCCGGTACGACGTTCATCGCGATCGCTTCCGGTAAAGGGGGCGTCGGGAAATCGACGGTTTCCGTTAACTTAGCAGTCGCCCTCGCACGAGCAGGTAAGAAGGTCGGTTTGATCGACGCCGATATCTACGGCTTTAGTGTTCCAGACATGATGGGAATCGAAACACGTCCGACTGTCGTGAACGACCGAATCGTTCCACCAGAACGCTTTGGCGTCAAGGTCATCTCAATGGGCTTCTTCGTCGAAGATAATGCACCAGTCATCTGGCGGGGACCAATGCTCGGGAAGATGCTCAACAACTTCTTCGCGGACGTCGAATGGGGCGATCTCGATTACTTGTTGCTTGATCTTCCACCGGGGACAGGAGATGTCGCACTCGATATTCATTCGATGCTCCCGAGCTGTCAGGAAGTCATCGTCACGACACCTCACGCAACAGCCGCTTTCGTTGCAGCACGTGCAGGGGCGATGGCGATCAAAACGAACCATCGTCTCCTCGGAATCGTCGAGAACATGTCGTACTTTGAAAGCAAAGTGACAGGCGAAAAAGAATATGTCTTCGGTAGTGGTGGCGGAGAGAGGTTGTCAGAAGCATTAAAAACCGATATTCTAGCTAAGATTCCACTTGGACAACCATATGCGAATGATGCGGACTTCGCTCCATCCATTTATCGCGATGATCATCCATTTGAGACATACTATAATGAACTCGCCACGCGTGTCATCGAAAAAGTAGAGGGATAAGAATGAAGATTAAAGGATTTTTGAAGCTGTTTTGGATGACGCTCCTAATCGGAACGCTCGCCGGCTTCGTGTTTAACTTGGTAGCAGAACCTGGATATATCCGGAATCAATCGATTAGCGGATATGTGACGGCTCTCTCCTACAGTAGTACGTGGACAGCCATCAGTTTGATGGGATTCTTCTCGTACTTGATCTTACATCGCGTCGGACTTGATCTGTTCCGCGGCGCAAAGCTTTGGAACCGTGTCCAGATCGTCTTGATCGCATTTGCGCTATTTGATGGCGTTTATCTACGTGGACTAGCATACGGTTTTGATAAGACAAGTCTCTATATTGGTGAGATGGTCGTCTTGCTTTTAATTGCATTCTTAGTCGCGCGGACGAAAGCACGGGAAACGAACTTTACAGCGTTCATTCCGACATTGTTCCTCATGACAGTCATCACGTTGATCGAATGGGTACCTGCTTTGCAGGCAACACAAGATAAGCGGATGTTATGGGCGGCGCTTGCGACACTTTTAATCTGTAATGCGTATCAGATTCTAATGCTGCATCGCTTGCAAGAAAAGCCCGCTTCTCAAGGACAATCTCAAAAACAGGCGTAACGAAAAAGACCCGCGAACGGGTAGTGTTTTACCGGTTCAAGCGGGTCTATCTTTTTTCTAAAGTTTTTTTAGAAAAACAGTTGACGAAAAAAACAAGAGTTGATATATTAATACATGTCGCTGAGGCACACGCCAAACGCGAGCGTCACAGACGAAAAAAACTTCAAAAAAGTAATTGACATCACATATTACTTTACTGTAAGATTTAAAAGTCGTCAAATGACATATTGGACTTTGAAAACTGAACGATGAGGCAAAAATCGTATTCTACGGAATACAAAAACGAATGAAGCGCAAGCTTCGTCAATCGTGACTCCGGTCACAACAACGAGCAAGTCAAACACTTCATGGAGAGTTTGATCCTGGCT